>JBKBRJ010000009.1:0-111755 GCA_046292285.1 Mesorhizobium sp.
GGCGCGGCGGCTCGCCGGCGGAGCACGGTTGACCGAGCGCGAGGCGAAGGCGTTGCTCGCCCGTTTCGGCCTTCCGGTCACCCGCGAAAGGCTGGCGACCGACCCGGACGAGGCGGCGACGATCGCCGAGGCGATAGGCTTTCCGGTCGCCATGAAGATCGAATCGCCTGATATCGCGCACAAGACCGAGGCTGGCGGCGTCAGGCTCGGCGTCGCCGACGCCGATGGCGCGCGGCTGGCGTTCGCGGCGATCATGGCCAGCGCGACGGCCTACAATCCCGACGCTGAACTCTCCGGCGTCCTGGTTCAGGAAATGGTCGGCGGCGGTATCGAGGCGCTGGTCGGCCTTGTCCGCCATGAGCCCTTCGGACTCGGCGTCGCGGTCGGGACCGGCGGCATGCTGGTCGAGCTCTTGCGCGACGCGGCGTACGACCTCTTGCCGCTCGACAAGGCGGCGGTCGAGGCGCTGGTCTCGCGCACGCGGCTTTCCACGATGCTCGATGGATTCCGCGGCGCGGGCAAGGCCGACCGGGCAGCCCTGGTCGAGATGGTGCTCGCGCTGGCCCGCTTTGCCGTCCGCTATGGCCACCTCGTCGAAGCCGTCGACCTGAACCCGGTGGTCATCCTGCCTGAGGGGCGAGGCGTGACGATCGTCGACGCGCTGATTCTGCTGCGGGCCGGGCGCTGACCGATCCTCGATCCCCCATGCTCCACTCCCCGGCTCAGAACCGCGGCGAGCGCAGGCCCACCGTCCGATCGATGACGAGGATCGCCGTGAAGGTCAGGAAAATGCCGAGCGAGGCGATCGCCGCGGCCGTCGGGTCGAAGTTGAAGCGCAGGTCGTCGAACAGCTCCATCAGGTGGAGAGTGAATCAGCAGCAATCCCCGCGTCGCATCGCAATCGATTCATCGATGCCCGGATGCCAGCCAGTTTCGAGGCGAATGGACGACGCGATGCGCCGCCCGCTAGAGTGGGCGCTTGATGATGCGCGCCAGGACGCCGACGATGCCTTCGCGAAACAACATCACGGCGACCACGAAGATGATGCCCTGGCCGATCGTCACCCAGTCGCCGAACGTCGCCAGATAGTTCTGCATGGTGACGATGACGGCGGCGCCGAGGATCGGGCCGAAGACCGTTCCCATTCCCCCCAGCAGTGTCATGAGCACCACCTCGCCCGACATGGTCCAGTAGACGTCGGTGAGCGAGGCCAACTGGAACACGATCGCCTTGGTGGCGCCGGCCGTACCGGCCAGTGCTGCCGACAGTACGAACACGGCGAGCTTGTAGCGCCGTGTCCGGTAACCTAGCGATATCATGCGCGGCTCGTTGTCCCGGATGCCCTTCAGCACCTGTCCGAAGGGCGAATGGATGATCCGGTAGATGACCAGCAGACCGATGGAGACCACTGCCAGCACGAAGAAATAGAGGTTGCGGTCGGGCGCCATCGAGATCAACCCGAACAGATGCCCGCGCGGGACCGACTGGATGCCGTCCTCGCCGCCTGTGAACGGCGCCTGGACGGAAAAGAAGAAGACCATCTGGGCAAAGGCCAGAGTGACCATGGCGAAATAGATGCCCTGGCGGCGGATGGCGAGCGAGCCGATCGCCAGGCCGAGAACAGCCGCCGCCGCAGTGCCCGCCAGGATGGCGAGTTCGGGCGAGAGCCCCCATACCTTGGCGGCATGGGCGGACACGTAGCTCGCGCCGCCGAAATAGGCGGCGTGGCCGAAGGACAGGAGTCCTCCGAAGCCCAAGAGCAGGTTGAACGCGCAGGCAAACAGCGCAAAGCACAGCACCTTCATCACGAAAACGGGATAGAGGACGTAGGGCGCGACCAGGCCGAGCACGAGCAATCCCGCGAAAATGAACATGTGCAGGGCGGGCATGCCGGCGGTTCCGGGGCTGGCTGCCCTTGAGGTGTCGTGGGTCGGGGCATGCGATGCCATCAGACTTCCCTTCCGAAGAGGCCGGCCGGTTTGACGAGAAGCACGATCGCCATGATCACGAAGATGACGACGGCCGAGCCCTCCGGATAGAAGACGCGCGTCAGCCCCTCGACGAGTCCCAGTCCGAATCCGGTCAGGATGGAGCCGAGGATGGAGCCCATGCCGCCGATGACCACGACCGCGAACACGACGATGATGACGTCGGCGCCCATGTTCGGGTTGACCGAATAGATGGGCGCCGCAAGAACGCCCGCGAAGGCGGCGAGCCCGACACCGAAGCCATAGGTCAGTGTGATGAGGCGGGGGACGTTGATGCCGAAAGCGCCCACCATGGTGGGGTTCTCGGTCGCCGCGCGCAGGTAGGCGCCGAGGCGGGTCTTCTCGATGACGAACCATGTGCCGAGACACACGACCACCGAGACGAGGACGACCCAGCCGCGATAGTTCGGCAGGAACATGAAGCCGAGGTTCTGGCCCCCGGACAGCTGCTTGGGCATGGCATAGGGCAGGCCCGAGATGCCGTATTGGTTGCGGAAGATGCCGGTGATGATCAGCGCGAGCCCGAAGGTGAGCAAAAGCCCGTAAAGATGATCGAGGTGGTAGAGCCGGGAGATGAAGACCCGCTCCAGCACGACCCCCGTCGCGCCGACGATGACCGGCACCAGGAACAGCGCGCCCCAGTAGGGGATGCCGGCATAGTTCAAGAGCATCCAGGCGACGAAGGCACCCATCATGTATTGGGCGCCGTGGGTGAAGTTGATGATGTTGAGAAGGCCGAAAATGATCGCAAGACCAAGGCTCAGCAGAGCGTAGAAGGAGCCGTTGATCAGACCCAGCAGCAGCTGGCCGAACAAGGCCTGCGGCGGAATACCCAGCAGTTCGAACATGTCAGGACCCTGTCTTGCGCGGGGAGCGGCGCGCCGGTTTCCTGGCGCGCCGCCCGTGGGCAATCACTGCACGAGGGGGCAGCCGCCGTCGGCGAGCGGACGGAAGGCCTTGTCGGCCGGGATGGTGGCGACCGTCTCGTAGAGATCCCAGGGGCCCTGCGAATCCTCGGGCTTCTTCACCCGGAAGAGGTACATGTCGTGGACCTTGCGGCCATCGGCGCGCACCACGCCCTGGCCGAACAGCGGATCGTCGGTCGGCATTTCCTTCATCTTGGCCATGACGGCTTCCGGATCCTTCGAGCCGACGGCCTCGACGGCCTTGAGGTAGTGGGTGACGGCGCCGTAGACGCCGGCCTGGATCATCGAGGGCTTCTTGCCGGTCCTCTCCTCGAACCGGGCCGACCATTCGCGCGTCTGGTCGTTCAGATCCCAGTAGAAGCTCTCGGTGAGAACGAGGCCCTGCGCCACGTCGAGCCCAAGCGCATGCACGTCGTTGACGAACATCAGCAGGCCGGCCAGGGCTTGTCCCCCCTGTGTGATGCCGAACTCGGATGCCTGCTTGATCGAGTTGATCGTGTCGCCGCCGGCATTGGCAAGGCCAATGACCTGCGCGCCCGACGACTGCGCCTGGAGCAGGAAGGACGAGAAGTCGGTGCCCGGGAAAGGCGTGCGGACCGCGCCGAGCACCTCGCCGCCATTGGCCTTGACCACCGCCGACGTGTCGCGTTCGAGAGCATGGCCGAAGGCATAGTCGGCCGTGACGAAGAACCAGGTCTTGCCGCCGGCCGCCACCATCGCGCCGCCGGTGCCGTTGGCGAGCGCCCAGGTGTCATAGGTCCAGTGCACGGTGTTGGGCGAGCACTTCGATCCGGTCAGGTCGGACGTGGCCGCGCCCGAATTCAGGAAGATCTTGTTCTTCTCGCGGGTGATGTCGTTGACGGCCAGCGCCACCGACGAGGTCGGCACGTCGGCGATCACGTCGACGTTTTCGGTATCGTACCATTGCCGGGCGATGTTGGAGCCGACGTCCGGCTTGTTCTGGTGATCGGCCGATACGACTTCGACGGTGATGCCCTTGTCGGTGCCGAAGTCCTCAGCGGCCATCTGGGCGGCAACGGCGGAGCCTTCGCCGGTGATGTCGGCATAGATGCCCGAACGATCGTTCATCACGCCGATCTTGATGGTGGTCTGGGCATAGGCCGTTCCCGCCATCAGCAGGCCGGCAAGCGACGCCACGATGAATCCTGTCTTCCTCATAGTCTTCTCCTCCTGTTTCGGCATGTTGTCATGCCGCCATTTCTCGTTCTCAGACGCCAAGATAGCGATGCAGCTTCTCCGTATTGGCGGCGAGGTCCTCGTTGGGGATCGTGTCGATGACACGTCCCTGCTCGACCACGTAGTGCCTGTCGGCGACCACGGCGGCGAAATGGAAGTTCTGCTCGACCAGAACGATGGTGAAGCCCTGCTGCTTGAGACGGGCGATGGTGCGCCCGATCTGCTGGACGATCACCGGCGCGAGACCCTCGGTCGGTTCGTCGAGAAGCAGGAGCTTGGCGCCGGTCCTCAGGATGCGACCGATGGCCAGCATCTGCTGTTCGCCGCCGGAGAGCTTGGTGCCCTGGCTGGACAGGCGCTCCTTGATGTTGGGAAACAGCTCGAAGATCTGCTCGACCGTGAGCCCGCCCGGCCGCACCTGCGGCGGCAGCATGAGGTTTTCCTCGACAGACAGCGACGAGAAGATCGCGCGCTCCTCGGGGCAGAGCGCGATGCCGAGGCGGGCGATGGCGCGGGCGGGAAGGCGAATCGTCTCGCGGCCCTCGAACGTCACCGAACCGGAGCGCTTGGCAAGGATGCCCATCACCGCCTTGAGCGTGGTCGTCTTGCCGGCGCCATTGCGACCAAGCAGCGTGACCACCTCGCCCTCGCGGACGTCGAAGCTGATCCCGTGCAGGATGTGGCTTTCGGAGTACCAGCCCTCCAGGCCTTCGACTTTCAGGAGCGGCTCCGCCGACGCGGCCGGCGCGGGACGACCGGCAAGCTCCACCTCAGCCATGACCGACTCCGATATAGGCGTCGATGACGCGGGGATCCTTCGACACCGTCGCGTAGTCCCCCTCGGCCAGGACCTCGCCGCGCGCCAGCACCGTGATGCGGTCGGAAAGGGACGCCACGACCGACAGGTTATGCTCGACCATGAAGATGGTGCGGTTCGCCGAGATGCGGCGGATGAGCGTGGAGATCCGGTCGATGTCTTCCTGCGTCATGCCCGCCATCGGTTCGTCGAGCAACAGCATTTCCGGATCCAGCGCGAGCGTCGTCGCGATTTCCAGCGCTCGCTTGCGGCCATAGGGCAATTCGCCCGCGAGCGTGGCGTAGAAATCGGTCAGACCGACATCGTCCAGAAGCGTGGCCGCCTCCTCGTTCAATCCAGCCAGCACCTTTTCCGACCGCCAGAAATCGAAGCTGTCGCCTCGCCGACGCTGCAGGGCGATGCGGACGTTTTCGAGCGCCGACATCTTCGGGAACACGGCTGATATCTGGAACGAGCGCACCAGCCCGAGCCGGGCGATGTCGGCCGGCTGCATGGCGGTGATGTCCTGGCCGTTGTAGCGGATGGCGCCGCTGGTCGGCTGAAGGAACTTGGTCAGGAGGTTGAAGCAGGTCGTCTTGCCGGCGCCGTTGGGACCGATCAGCGCATGGATCGTACCGCGTCGTACCGCGAGGTCGACATTGGAAACAGCGACGAAACCCTTGAATTCCTTGGTCAGCCCCGAGGCCTGGAGGATGATGTCCTCGCTCATGAATACAAGGAGCCTGCCGTGGCGGCGCGCTCCGCATCACGGCCCGAAGGCCGCTCTCCCAAAATTCCCATGTGTCTCCTCCGGCGGCTTTTTGCCATTGGCCATTGACTGGCGACCAGAGTGTAACCGCCTCGGCGACGCGTTCAATAGCGTAAATATACGTCCTTCGAGCTCGGACATGATCCTCATTGTGTTCATGTCGGACATTCTGGTTTCGCCATGTCACGCAGGGGCCGGCGGCGGGTAGAGCCGGCGAAGCAGGATCGGCGTCAGGTACATCGGCACCTGGTAGCAGCCGATGAACAGCAGCAGCGGATCGGTCACGGCGGCCGGCAGCGCGGTCAGGAAGAGCGCGATGTTGCGGTTGCCGGCGATGATGCCGAGCGGGGCGACCAACCGCTCCGGCGCCGTCCGCCTGAGGATCGACGCAGCGGCGATCTGCAGGCCGAAATTGCCCGCGAAGGCGGCCCCCAGCGCCAGTGCCAGGTCGGCCGGTCTTTCGCGGATGGCCGGACCGACCGCCGACATCAGCCCAACCACCACGATCGCCATGGCGATCGCCGACACTCCGTCGAGGGCCGCGACGCCGGCGGGCGACGGATTCCTGACGAGGAAGCCGCGGATCAGGAAGGCGGCGCCCGCCGCGCCGCCGATGATGAAGAGCAGTCGTCCCGCGGAGTCGACCACCGCTCCGGCATCGCCGAGCATGGGCGCCAACCAGAACACCGGGACGACCGTGAGCGGCAGGATGGCGGTGCCCAGCACCATCAGCCGCAGTGCGGGCGCCGGATCGTTGCCCGTCAGCACAGTCAGGTTGGGGCTGCCCGAGATCGGCGCGGCCGCCGCCATCAGCACCAGTCCGGTCGCCAGCGCCCCGTTCCAGCCGATGACGCCGAAAGCGAGGATGATGGCCACCGGCAGTCCCACCTGGTAGGCCAGCGCGACGCCGAGCGATGCCCGGATGTCGGAGAGCGCGCCGAAGGCCTGGCGTGGGCCGACCCGCAGCGCGGCGATGAACAGGAGGCCGGCGACCAATTCCCCGATCCAGGGCTTCATGGTCGATGCAAGGTCGGGCAGGGCGATGCCGGCGACGAGACCTGCCACCAGCACAGCGCGGCCGTGCCGGGCTGGCAGCGCCAGCGGCGTGAGAAGCGACCTCACGCGATGCCCCGCGGGACGAGCACCGCCGCCGCCACGCCGGCGAGCACAACCAGGAAGCGGAGCGCGAAGAAGGCGGCGAGCGTCGACCGCGCTTCCGCGACGGGCCGGTCCTCGTCGATCAACGCCAGCAGCGGCGCCGCCGTGGGACCGAGCCCCATGCCGGGTCCCAGCTGAACGATCGCGGCGGTGACGATGATCAGGCCAATGACGACGATCCATGGCGCGACGAGAGCGGGGTAGGCGACGAGGTCCATTCTCCGCGCGTCCGTCAGCGGGCCGCGATGGGGCGCATGTTGTCGGGCAGCCAGGTCGCGAGCTGCGGGAAGGCGATCAGCACGAACACCATGACCACCATGATCAGGAACATCGGGAAAGCGGCCTTCGCGATGGTGTTCATCTCGTGCCGGGTCATGCCCTGCAGCACGAACAGGTTGAAGCCGATCGGCGGCGTGATCTGGGCCATCTCCACGACGACGACGATGAAGATGCCGAACCAGATGATGTCGATGCCCGCCGCCCGCACCATCGGCTCGACCACTGCGATGGTCAGCACGACCGAGGAGATGCCGTCGAGGAAGCACCCGATGACGATGTAGAAGACCAGCAGCACCATCAGCAGTTCGAACCGCGACAGCTGCATGGCCGCGATCCATTCGGCGAGATGCCGGGGCAGGCCGGTGAAACCCATCGACAGCGACAGGAAGGCCGCGCCGGCCAGGATGAGCGCGATCATTGCCGACGTGCGAGTTGCGCCGAGCAGGCTTTCCCTGAACGTCGCCCAGGTCAGCGAGCGCTGCGCGGCGGCCAGCGCCAGCGCCCCGACCACGCCGATCGCGGCGGCCTCCGTGGCGGTGGCGAAGCCGAGGTACATCGAGCCGATGACGCCCATGATCAAAAGCAGCACGGGGATGAGGAAGCGCGAATTCGCCACCCGCTGCGAAAAGCTCATCGGCGGCTCGGGATCCGGCCGGTAGTCGGGCGAAAAGCGCGATATCGCAGCGACATAGAGCATGAACATCGCCGCCAGTACGAGGCCCGGCACGATGCCTGCGATGAAGAGCTTGGTAATGGATTCGTTGATCGTCACGCCATAGACGATGAGCGTTAGCGAGGGCGGAATCATCAGGCCGAGCGTGGCTGCACCGGCAAGAGTGCCGATGATGTGCCTTTCGGGATAATTGCGCTTGCGCAGCTCCGGGATCGACATCTTGCCGACGGTGGTCAGCGTCGCCGCCGACGAGCCGGAAACGGCTGCGAAGACGGTGCAGCCGACAATGTTCGTGTGCAGAAGGCCGCCCGGCAGCTTCGCCATCCAGGGCGACAGCCCCTTGAACATGTCCTCCGACAGCCGCGTGCGGAACAGAATCTCGCCCATCCAGATGAACAGCGGCAGCGCCGTCAGCGTCCAGGACGAGGCCGAGCGCCAGATGACGGTCATCATCGCGTCGCCCGCCGGCCGCGTCGTGAAGAGTTCCATGCCGACGAAGGCGACGCCGAGCAGCGCGAGCCCCACCCAGACGCCGGTCCCCAACAGAAGAAGCAGGACGAAGAGGAAGATGACGATCGGGAGAAGCTGTTCCAACGGACCTACTCCGCCGCGTCTTCGATCGCCGAGGCGCGGATATTGTCCCGGCGCGTCGCGATCAGCGTGATCAGGTTGTCGGCAAAGCAGACTGCCAGCAGCACCGCGCCGGCCGCCATCGGCAGTTGCGGGATCCAGATCGGCGTCGCGTCCTGTCCCTGGCTGATGTCGTTGAACCGGATCGAAAGATGGACCGTGCGTACGGCGTACCAGGCGAGGTAGCCGCTGGCGGCCGTACCGATGGCGAGCCCCCAGGCCTCGCCCCAGTAGCGGTATCGGCCGAGCGCGGTCAAAAACAGGCTCACGCGGATGTGCGCGCCGCGGTTCAGCGCATGCGCGAAAGCGAGGAAGGACGCCGCCGCCATCAGGTAGCCGGCATATTCGGAGGATCCGTGGAAGGGAATGCCGGTCCACCGCGAGGCCATCTGGAGAACGACCACCGCCAGGATGAGCAGGAGGCAGAGCGCCGCGAGCATGGCGGCCAGATCGTAGACCGCATCGAGCGCGCGGCGGATTGCGAAAGCCATGTCGACCCCCCGGTTGGAATGGGCGATCCGGCTCGCCGCCGCGAGGCCGGGCCGGATCGCGTCATGGGAACCCGCGGGCGCCTACTTCGCCTTGTAGGCGTCGATGATGGCCTTGCCGTCGTCGCCGGCGGCCTTCACCCATTCATCCGACATGGTGGCGCCGAAGGCGGCAAGGTCGGCCCTGAGTTGGTCGCTCGGGCCGCTGACCTTCATGCCGTTGTCGGCGAGCGTCTTCAGGTAGCCGGCGGTCAGCTCTTCCGACTTCGTCGCGCCGCGCTCCGCGGCGGCGGCGCCGCAGTCCATGACGGCCTGTCGAACCGACTCGTCGAGCGCGTCGAAGGCATCCTTGTTGGCGACGATCACATTGCGCGGCAGCCATGCCTGGACGTCGTAGAAATGCGTCAGGCTTTCCCAGACCTTGGAATCGACGCCGGTGGAGCCCGAAGAGATGAACGCCTCGGCGACGCCCGTCGCCAGCGCCTGGCTGAGCTCGGCCGCCTCGATCTGCACCGGCGCCATGCCGGCAAGTTCCGCGATACGGGCGGTCGCGGCGTTGTAGGCGCGGAACTTGATGCCGGACATGTCGGCGACCGAGTTCAGGTCCTTCTTGGCGTAGATGCCCTGCGGCGGCCACGGCACCGAATAGACGTAGACCAGGTTCTGGTCGGCCAGCACCTTCTCGAGTCGCGGCAGCGCCGCCTCCCAGAGCTTCCTGGAATCGGCGAAGGAGGTGGCGAGGAAGGGGATCGAATCCACGCCGAACAGCGGGTTCTCGTTGGCGTGCGCCGAAAGCAGGCGCTCGCCGATCGGCGCCTGGCCGGTCTGCACCGCGCGCTTGATGTCGGCGCCGGAGAACAGCGAGCCACCCGGATGGGTGACGATGTCGAGCGCTCCGCCGGTGGCATCCTTGACGCAGGCGGCGAATTCGGCCGCGTTCTCGGAGTGGAAATTGGTGGCCGGGTACGCCATCGGCATGTCCCAGGTCTCCGCCGTGGCGGCATTCGCGGCCATGCCGGCAAGGGCGGTGGCGGCGAGCAGTGTCTTGCAGCTCTTCATCATGGTCTTGTCTCCCGTTGTTCTGGTTGCTGGATGAAATTCCCTTTGGTCGTCTGTGCCTGCTCCAATGGAAGCGCGAAGGCGCATAGGGTGCAAGGTGAATGTTCGGGATTCGCGTCGGGAAGTCATTGAACTGGCCCGCGTACTGGACCTGAAGAAGGCCATCCACATCGGCCATTCGACCGGCGGGTGCAAGGTTGCCCGCTACGCCCGCGGGCCATCACCTCTACATTGCAGTTTGCCGAGCGGTTTCTGGAGAGCCGTGCGTACTTGCTCAAATGGGCCCTCGCCGATGAGTTGCGCCCAGCCAGGTGATCGCGGAAGCCGATAGCTTCTTGGGCCGACCGCCCGCCACGCGCCCTCTGTATGACCCGGAGACACGGGCAGCATTCTGTAGGAAAGGGGTGGCTACCTCGTGCCGAACGGGTTGCCGATGGTCTGCAGGGTCCTCTGCTCCAGATCGAAGTATCCCGGACCAACGTGCATGGAGCTCAAAAGCCGAATGGCATCGACCACCTCCTTGCGACCGCGCCAGTGATCGACGCCAGCCCTTATCTCAGCCTTGTCGCATTCTTGCGCTTCCCGCCTCTCTTGCCCGCCATGTCGACAAGCCGCCGGAAGGTCGGGCACTCCATGTGGGAGGGCGCGGGGCAATCGGCGACATGGCGGAGCGTGTCGCGCAATGCGGTCAGTTCGTGGATTTGGCCTTCGATCGCATCGGCCTTCGCGCGAAGCACGTCGCGCGGAAGGTTCGGCATTCCGTTCCGGCCGAACATGCCGGCAATCTCGTCGAGCGAGAAGCCCGCGACCTTTCCCATCGCGATCAGCTTGAGCTGCAGCAGCACCTCGGGCGGGAACTGGCGACGGAGACCGTGCCGCGAAACCGAGGAAATCAGCCCGGCTTCCTCATAGTAGCGCAGCGCCGAGGGCTTGATTCCGCTTTCAGCCGCGACCTCGCCAATATCCAGAAATTTCATGCTTGACCTCAAGTCGACTTGAAGTGGCAACCTGCTCTCGAACCGAAAATTGGGCAAGAGGGAAAAGATGAATAAGCAGGCGGAATCGGATGCTTCGACGAAAGCGCAAACGGCAATCATGATGACATCGGCCTTGGCGATGCTGCTGGCCTCTCTTGGCACCAGCATCGCCAATATCGCGCTACCGACGCTGGCCGAGGCGTTTTCCGCGCCGTTCGGCGAGGTGCGGTCCGTCGTCGTCGCCTATCTCGCTGCCCTGACGGTCTCGGTCGTCATCGCCGGCCGGCTCGGCGACAGGTATGGACTGAAACCAATGCTGGTTTTCGGCTTGGCCGTCTTTGCCGTTGCGTCGCTGCTGTGCGCCGTTGCTCCGGCCCTGGGGCTGTTGATCGGCGCCCGGATGCTCCAGGGAATCGGCGCCGCGTTCCTCATGACGCTCGCCATGGCGCTCATGCGCCAGACGGCGGGGGAGGCGCGCATCGGGCGTGCCATGGGGTTGCTCGGCACGGTATCGGCGCTGGGGACGGCGCTCGGCCCCTCGCTCGGCGGCCTGCTGATCCCGGTCACTGGATGGCGCGGCATCTTCTGGATACAGATCCCGCTGGCGGTTCTTGCCTTGACCTTCGCCGTCACGATGGTGCCCGGCGAGCCAGGACAGAAAAAGGCGCGCTCCGAAGGCCCGTGGTCAGCGGTGGACCGTCGCCTCGTGCCTTACATCCTCGTCAACATACTGGTCGCCGCCACGATGATGACGACATTGGTGGTCGGTCCCTTCTTCCTCAGCCTCGGTCTCGAGCTGGAGGCGACGCATGTCGGGTTCGTCATGGCGGTCGGCCCGGCGATCTCCATCGTCAGCGGGGTTCCGTCGGGCCGCCTCGTCGATGCCTGGGGAAGCAGCCGCGTGCTCACCATCGGGCTCGTGCTACTGGCGGCCGGCGCATTCCTTCTGGCGTTTATGCCAAACTGGATGGGCGTCGTTGGATATATGCTGTCCATTCTTGTCCTGACGCCGGGCTATCAGCTCTTTCAGGCCGCCAACAATACGGCCGCGCTGACGGATGTGCCCAAGGACCGGCGCGGCACGGTTTCAGGGGCGCTCAACCTTTCGCGCAACATCGGCCTGATCTCGGGTGCATCGCTCATGGGCGCCGTCTTCGCCTTTGGTGCCGGGACCGACGAATTCACCAGGGCGACGGATTCCGCGATCGCGGCGGGAATGCGGCTCACTTTCCTGCTGGCCGGGACGATGATGCTCGTCGCAATTGGGGTCGCGTCTGGACATCGCCATCGCGCCAGGCACTCGGGGTGACCGCCATTCCTGAACAATCGCCGCCGGAACCCGCCGGCGCACGCATGCCTCATGCCTTGCTTCCCAGACGGCGGGCCGACGACTGCGCCGCGATGGCCAGCCGGGTGACGGTAAGCGAATGGCCTTTCGGCATGGCGCTGGCCGTGCGCCCGCGGACATCGTCCTGGAACCGCGCGAAGTAGGTCAGCGGCTCGGCCGTGCAGTCGACATGCCTGGTGCCGGCGCGGTCGACCAGGAAAAGGTGGTCGGCGCCGGGACGGCCGTCGATATCGACGTATTTTCTGAGCTCGATCGTTCCCTCGGTCCCCAAAAGGAACAAGCGCCCGTCGCCCCAGGTCGGCAGCCCGTCCGGTGTGTACCAGTCGACACGGATGTAGCCCGAGGCATCGGCCGCGCGAAGCATGATATCGCCGAAATCCTCGAAGGCCGGCACGTCGGGCAGCGCGTGATTGGCAACCGAGCTCGCGACGATCTCGGCGGTCGCGTTCCCGGTGAAATGCAGGAACTGGTCGATCTGGTGCGAGGCGATGTCGGTGAGGATGCCGCCGAAGGCTTCCGGCCGGAAGAACCACTCCGGGCGGATCGAACGGTTGAGCCGGTGCGGCCCCAGCCCCGTGGTATGCACCACGCGGCCGATGGCGCCCTCGGCGACGAACCGTGTCGCCGCCTCGCAGGCGCGGACGACGAAGCGCTCGGAAAAGCAGATGGAGAAGATGCGGCCCGTCTCGCGTGCGACGCGCTCCAGATCGGCGACCTGCGCCACGGTCACCGCGCCGGGTTTGTCGACCATCACGTCCTTGCCGGCGCGCATCGCCGCCAAGGCGATGGCCGGACGGTCGACCGGGATCGCCGCGCAGACCACGAACTCGATCGACGGATCGTCCAGCAGACGCTCGCGCTCGACCGGGTTCAGTCGGGGAAAGCGCGCGCGAAAGCCTTCGAGGACGTTCGGATCACTCGTCCGGGGGCAGTAGCCGACGCATTCCGCGCCGGCCGCGACGTTCTCGGCGACGAGATGGTAGATGTGACGGTGGTCGAGGCCGATCGCGGCGAAGCGCAGCTTCCGGCTCATCGCGCGACCTTCACCGGCGAGCCGGTGCGTCCCGTTTCGATCAGCGCGTCGATCAGGCGGTGCACTTTCAGCGCTTCGTCGCCGGTGACCTTCGGCGCGCGCCCTTCGCAGATCGCCGCGACGAAATCCGCCATGACGGCGCGGTGATAGTCGTGCGGAAAGGCCATCGGGTCGGCGCCGGTGCCGCCCGCGCTCCGGTCGGCTTCGATCGCCACCTTGCGCCCGTCCTGCAGCTGGACCAGCAGTTCGGTGCCGGCGAGCTTCGCCGTGCCCTTTTCGCCCGAAATGACGATCTCCTCGAGAAAGCCGGGATAGGCGGCGGTGGTCGCGTCTACGGTGCCGAGGGCGCCGCCGTCGAAGCGCATCGCCGCGCAGACCATGTCCTCGGTTTCCATGCGGTGCACCGGCGTCGTCGTGGCGAAGCCGGTGACGGTATCGACGGGGCCAGCGAGCGACAGCATCAGGTCGAGCGTGTGGATGCCCTGCGAGATCAGCACGCCACCGCCGTCGCGCGCGAAGGAACCGCGGCCGGGCTCGTCGTAGTAGCTTTGCGGGCGCCACAGGCGGATCGCCGTGGAACAGCCGACGATGCGGCCGAGCTCGCCGGCGGCGAGCATTCCCGCGAGCTTCACGCCGGCCGGCCGGAAGCGGTGCTGGAGAACGACGCTCATGGTGACGCCCGCCTTGCGGCATCCGTCCACCAGCTCGACGGCGCGCGCCGTGGTGATGTCGAGCGGCTTCTCCATCAGCACGTGCTTGCCGGCGGCGGCGCAGGCCAGGCCGATGTCGCGATGGGTGTTGGCGGGCGTGAACACGGCGACCGCGTCGACGCTGCGATCGGCCAGAATCGTGTCGAGGCTGTCGCAGGTCGGGAAGGGGAACCTTTCCGCGAAGGCCTTGCGGCGTGCCTCGCTCGGGCTGAAGGCGTGGACCACCTCCAGCTCGTCGGCGAGGTCGACCATGCCTTTGGCGTGGGGCGTCACGGCCATGCCGAGACCGACGATCGCGATACGTGTCTTCTTCAAGTGATCAACCTCTGGAATGCGGAACCGTCAGGGGCCGAGCCATTTCACCGGCAGCAGCGTGAAACCGGGTACATACGTGACCAGCAGGAGAACGCCTACCAGGGTCAGGATCAGCGGTGTGATCGCCTTGAACGTCGCCGTCTGGTTGGCGCCGCCGACCCGCGCGGTGGTGAAGACCAGCACCCCGAGCGGCGGAGTGAGCGCGCCGATCACCAGGTTCATGACGATGACGATGCCGAAATGGATGGGATCCATGCCGGCCGCGATCACCAGCGGCACGAGGATCGGCACCAGGATCACGAGGGAGGCGATCATCTCCATGAACAGGCCGACGACCAGCAGGAAGACGTTGATCGCCAGCATCAGCAGCACAGGCGTGGAAACCAGGCCGGACAGCTCCTGCGCGATCTTCTGCGGCACCTGCTCGAAGGCAAGCACCCAGGCGAAGGGCGCGGCGGCGGCGATGATGACGACGATGACGACGGTGTCAAACACGGACTCGCGAATTGCCGCCAGCAGGTTCGACGGCGTCAGCTTTCGATAAAGCAGCGCCCCGCACAACAACGCATAGAGGAAGGCGATGGCGCCGGCCTCGGTGGCCGTGAACATGCCGAAGCGCACGCCGCCGACGATGATCACGGGAAGGATGAGGGCCGGGATCGCGAGGCCGAGCGAGCCCATGCGCTGGCGCAGCGAGGCCTTGGGCATGTCGCCGCCATAGCCGCGCAGCCGCGAAAGTACGTAGACGGCCAGCATCAGGGACCCGGCCACCATCAATCCGGGCACGATCGTGGCGATGAACAGCGCCCCCACCGAGACGGAGGCGAGCGCGGCATAGATGATCAGGCCGAGGCTCGGCGGTATCAGGTTCGCCAGCGTCGCGCAGGCCGCCGTCAGCGCTGCGCTGAACGGCCGGCCGTAGCCCCGCTTCGCCATCTCGGGCACCAGCAGCTTGGCGATCGTGGAGGCATCCGCCGTCGACGAGCCGGATACGCCGGCCAGCATGGTGTTGGTGATGACGTTGGCCTGGCCGAGCCCGCCGCGAAGGTGCCCGACGAGTTGCATCGCGAGATCGACCAGCCGTGGCGTGATGCCGCCCGCATTCATCACCGCCGCCGCGAGGATGAAGAAGGGAATGGCGAGCAGCGTGAAGGAGTTGAGCGCCGCGCCCATGTTCTGCGAGATGGTGACCAGCAGGATCGGGTTGAAGGCCGCGAACGCCGCGAACGCTCCGAACGCCAGCGCGAAGGCCACCGGCACGCCGATGATGATGGAAACGATGCCGACCAGCACGAGCACGATCGCGCTTCCCCCCTCGCCATAGACGCTGGACGCCCCGAAGCGGATGGCGAGATAGAGCGCGAGACCGCCGCCGAGAACGGCCAGGCCATGAAGAATGCCGCGGCCGGGCCTCGGCCAGAAGAGGAAGAAGAGGTTCAGCGCTCCGCCGACCGGCACGGCGAGGAAAAAGTATTTCATCGGCCATTGCAGCGCCGGCGACGCCGCGATTGCGCGGCTGACATAGTCCCAGCCGTGCATCACCAGCATGATGCTGGCCGCAGCCATGACGGCGCGGTTGAAGACCAGCAGCATCTCGCGCGGTCGTTCGGGCAAGGCCCGAGTAACCACGTCGATGGAGATATGGGCGTCGCGGCCGGTGGCCACCGCCATGCCGAGGAACACCGCCCAGGCGAAGACCCAGGTCGCGAACTCCTCCGGCCAGGGCAGGCCGGAGTTGAAGCCGTAGCGCAGCACCACCTGGAGGCATGCGACGGCGACCGCCGCCAGCATCAGTCCGATGCAGACCGCCTCTAGCCCGCGATCGACGATCCGCGCGAAGCCGCCCAGTGACGTGTCGGTCGCCGCACCTTCCGGCGCGGCGTCGGCTTCGGCAGGCATTGCCATCAGTCCAGTCTCACCCCAGCGCCCGGATGGCCTTGATCATCTCGGCGGTTTCGGGGCTCTTGGATCCGAACTCGTCGAACAGCTTGGCGGTCTGCGCCTCCATCTTGGCAAGTTCGTCGGCCGGCAGCTGCTGGACCGCGACGCCGAGACCCTTCAGGTCCTCCAGCGTCTTTTCGGCATTGGCGCGGTTCACCTTGCGCTGTTCGGCGAAGGCTTCCTTGGCGGAACTGCGGACGAGATCCTGCAGGTCCTGGGGCAGGCTGTCGAGCCAGGCCGCGTTGACGCGCACCGCCTTTGGCAGGAACCAGTGGCCGGTCAGGGTGAGGTTCTTCGCCTGCTCGTGGAACTTGAAGCCGACGATCGAGAAGACGTCCGAATCGATGGCGTCGATGATGCCGGTCGACAGCGCCGAATACTGTTCCGAGTAGGGAAGGGGAGTCGGCGCCGCGCCCAGCAGGGTCCAGAAATCCACCCAGATACGAAGCTGCGGTACGCGGATCTTGAGGCCGGCAAGGTCGGCCAGGTTGCCCACCGGGCGCTTGGCGAGGATGTGGCGGAAGCCGGTCTCGCCATAGGCGACGAACTCGACGCCGGTCTTGGCGCGCGCGATGTCGGAGCATTTCTGGCCGAGCTCTCCCTGCAGGACGGCGTCGACATGGGCCTCGTTCTTGTAGATGAAGCCGGGTGCGCCGCCGAAGGCCGCGATTTCGGGCGCGATGGCCTCTTCCGAGTCCGGACCCGCCGTGGTCACCTGGATGGTGCCGATGCGGCTTCCTTCTAGCGCCTCGGCGAGACCGCCCAGCTGGGCTGCCGGAAAGTGCTGCGCATCGATGCGGCCGCCGCTCTTCTCGTTGAGCACCTTGGCCCAGGCGTCGAAGGCATTGGTGATCGGAGTGCCGATGCCTTCGGTATGCGCGATCTTGCAGACGAATTTTTCCTGCGCGCGCGCGTTCCGGATGAGCACCGGCGCCGCAAGGGCGGCGGTGCCGGCGGCGATGAAGCCGCGCCGTGAAATCGTGATGTTCTTGGCTGTCATGCTTTCCTCCCTTGGTTTTCTGGCGATGTCGCAACCGCATTCTTGCGGTATGGCACCATACAGGTATGATACATCGTCTCGCGGCGAGCGCAAGCGTGGTCGGACCAGTTGCGGAAGATCGTCGTGCTCGCGCGAAGGATGCGCGTCTCGGAGGGTCGTGACGGATGGACATCGCGCTGCGCGTCAAGGAACCGATCGTGCCCCAACTCGTCGCGGCCCTGCGCCAGGGCATCGTCGAATTGCGCCTGCGCCCCGGGGAAGCCCTGTCGGAAAGCGACATTGCCGCTCGCTTCGGTGTCAGCCGGCAGCCAGTGCGCGAGGCCTTCATCAAACTCTCCGAGGCGGGGCTGGTGGAGATCAGGCCGAGTCGGGGCACGTACGTCCTGAAGATATCGGTCCGCGCGCTCGCCAATGCCCGCTTCGTCCGCGAGGCGATCGAGTGCGACATTGCTCGCAATGCAGGCCGACTGGCCAGACCAGAGCACATCGCGGAGCTGCGCCGCCACCTCGAACTCCAGCGCGCGGCGGCGGCGCAGAACGACTATCGTCGCTTCAACGAACTGGACGAAGCCTTCCACCGCGCCATCGCCGACATCGTCGACTGCGACTACGCCTGGCGTATCGTCGAGAGCGCCAGGGTTCAGACCGACCGTGTTCGCTTCCTCAGCCTGCCGCACGCCTCGCCGATGCCGCTGCTCATCCGTCAGCACGAGACGATCGTCGAGCGCCTGGCCGCCAACGATCCGGACGGAACCGAGGCGGCCATGCGCAGGCACCTGCGCGAAATCCTGGTGGCGCTGCCCCAGATCGCGGCCGCGCATCCGGACCTGTTTGCCGACACCGAACTGCCGGCGCATACCGCCGGGCTCGCCCCGATCGTCTGAGCCATGGCGGAGTTCACGTTCGAATCCGATGCGATTTCGCTGCCGGCGGGGGCCTGGGCAAAGACCCATCGAACGCGCCTGCGCCATGGCGGCGCCAGCATCCTGGCGCTGACGCAAGGCCGATTCAGGCCTTATCTTCACCCCTTGTCGACGCCGTCGGGCTATTGCGTCACGGCCGAGAGCCCCGCCGACCACCCACACCATTGCGGACTCTGGATCGGCGCGGACCACGTCCACGTGCACGTACCGTCCGCCCTGGGCATGGTCGAGGAGTACACCTACAATTTCTACGTCAACGAGATCTTCCAGGGTCGCGCGCCGGGTCGCATCATGGAGACCGAGCGAACCGGCGGCGTCCTCGACGACGGCCGCTTCCGCATCGTTCAGCGGCTCGGGTGGCGCGGTCCCGGCGAATGGGGCGCGCCGGACGGCAGGCTCGTCGCCGTCGAGACGCGCACGACCATCGTCGAACCCGGTTCGCGTCGGCACCGCGTCGATGTGGCCTCCAGGTTCGAATGCGGCGATTTCGCCCTGACGCTCGGTCCCACCCGCCACGCTTGGTTCAACCTGCGTGTCGCCGACTCGATGATCGTCGCCAATGGCGGCGCGCTATCCGACGACCGGGGCCGCAATGGCGGCGCCGCGGTCAGCGGGGAGGGCGCGCGCTGGATCGACTTCACCGGCCCAGTCGGCGGCGGCGCCGTCGCCGGGGTCAGCGTCATTCCTCACCGGGTTGCGGGACGGGAGCCGTTCTGGTTCGTCGCCGACTGGGGCGTCGTCACCATCGGGCCGTTCCGCGAGCAGGCACTCGTCCTCGATCGGGGGGCGGTTTTCGAGAGCCGCTACACGGTGCTGCTGCACGACGGTCCCGCCGACCACGAAGAGAACGAACGAATCGCCGCGTCCTGAGGCGCGCCACGGGAGGAACGACTTGCATATCGCGCGATACCGGATCGGTGGCGACGTCCATCATGGAGTGCTGGAGGACGACCGGCTGCACCGGCTCGCCGGGTCGCCCTTCGCGTCGCTGACGCAGGCCGGGGTGACCGACCCCGTCGCGGAGGCGACGTTGCTCGCGCCGGTCGAGGCGCCGCGCATCTTCGGCGTCGGGCTCAACTATGTCGCTCACATCGAGGAATCGGGAGCAAGGACGCCGGAGCGGCCGTTGTTCTTCATGAAACCCTCGACCACCGTGGTCGGACCGGGAGCGCCGATCGTCTATCCCCGCGAGGGCCGGAACGTGCATTTCGAGGCGGAACTTGCCGTGGTCATCGGCCGCGCTGGCCGGCGCATCGCGCCGGAAGCCGCGCTCGACCACATCCTCGGCTATACATGCGCCAACGATGTCTCCGAGCGGGTGATCCAGAAGGAGGAGATGGACCAGGGCGCATTGCTGGTCGGCAAGGGCTTCGACAGCTTCTGTCCGCTCGGCCCGGTCATCGCGACCGGGCTCGACCCGACCGGCCTCAGGCTCGGCGCACGCGTCAACGGCGTCGAGCGCCAGTCCAGCTCCACCGCCGATCTCCTGTTCGGCGTCGTCGAACTCGTCTCCTATCTCAGTTCGGCGATCACCCTGCAGCCCGGCGACATCATCATCACGGGAACGCCCTCCGGCGTCGGACCGGTGCAGCCCGGCGACAGCGTGGATATCTGGATCGAAGGCATCGGCACGCTGACGAACCGGGTGGTCGCGGAATAGCCGGCTTGCTCCGCATGACTGACCATGCCGGGGAGGGAGGGGCTTGAACTCCTGAATTCTGCCCCTGGCGTCCGACGCGGGACGATGCGGCCGCCTCAGTCTCCGACGCTGGTGATCTCGACCCGGTCGACATAGCCAACCGTCTCTCCGTCCGTGTTCTCCCAGAGGCCGACCGCGAGCGCGGGCTGTCCGGGTAGGCGCAGCGAGGTCAGGGCTTCGGTCGTCACCGTGCGCGGCTTTCCGTCGTCCAGGACCCCCTTGAGCGTCACCGATCCTGTGTATTCCCGACCGCGCTTCGACAAGGTCAACAGCGCGCCGTCCTTCGCCAGCGACGCCAGGACCTGTTGTTCGTCGCCTAGGCCGAGCCCGCAGGTCGTGGAGCCGGACGCGCGCACGTTGAACTGGGTCATCTCGCCATTGGCCATTTTCTGCAGTCGCAGCGCGATCTCGCTGCAATATCCGATGCTCGCGAAGAACTGCAGGGCCATGTAGTTCTTCTCGTCCTTGTAGAGGCCGAACCAGAGACTGTCGCGGCCGGTCTGCATGTCCAGCTTGACGTCGGCCGTGAGATCCCAGTCGCCCTTGGGCATGTCCTTCTCGAGGACGATGATGTTTGGCGTATCGGCCTTGGCGAACCCCTGTACGCCCGCGTTGACCAGCAGAAGTTCGCCGTCCTCGACGATGTAGTTGTCCGGGTTGGGGTTGATCACCGACCAGTCGGCGCCGACGTCCTCGCCTTCGAAATCGTCCTCGAAATAGAGCGTGCGAGCCGGTTCCGGCGCAGGCGCCGGCTCTGGGGCAGGCTCTGGCGCCGGGGCAGCTTCGTTCTGCGCCACCTGCGTAGCCGCCGCGACGGCGTCGGCGAAGCCCTGCGTCGAACTGGCGGCGAAGTATCGGCCCTTCCCGTTCTCGGCGATGCATTCTAGCGCCGCGCGGTCCCGGTCGGATATGTCGAAGCCTACCACGTGCACCCGCACCTCGACATTGCTTGCCGCGAGCCTGGCGGCGGCCGCGCATGGATCGCCGTCGCAGGTCTCCACCCCGTCGGAAATCAGCACGACGCTGTTGGCAACGCCGTCTTCGACATCTCCGAAGGCGGACGGCACCTGCGCGAGCGCATAGGCGATCGGTGTCTTGCCCGTCGGCCGCAGCGGATCAAGCAAGGCGGCCAGCGCCGTCGCATCGGCCGAGCCCAGCGGAAGAACGAGTTCGACGTCCTCGCAGGAAGCCCTGTCGCGATGGCCGTAGACCATGAGACCGACATCCGTACCGGCCGGCAGGTCGGATAGCAGGGCGCCCAGCACCGTCTTGGCCGTATCCATCTTCGGCGTGCCGTCGACCTGGCCCCACATCGAGTTGGATGAATCGAGGACGAACAGCAACCTGCTCTTTGCCTGCGCGGGCGATGCGGCGAACGCGAGGGCAAGCCCAGCCGCGAACAATCTTGTCGAGAACATGAGCCTGCCCTCCCATGACAATTCTACCAGCACTGCATGTTCAGTATAGCGTCAATATGGCCTCATGCAAAGCACGAGGATTGCTAAGATCATGTCTCAATTTGCTTCGAAAAGCGATCGCTGATTAGGCTACAATGCAATCATTGCGAATGTTTCGGCGAATATTTCAACAACCCAGAATTACGACAATGATCCTGTCGCAAATCGAATAGGTGGACGAGGCGTGCCCAACTTGCTTCTGAAAATGGCTCCCGGCAACCCGGAGGCATCGAGAACGTTTGATTGCTCTTGGTATTCCGATCTATATTGCGACATCAAGACTCCTTTCGCGACACCTCGCCAATGCTTTTTTCAAAGCGCCAGCAGGGAGATCACGAAGTGAAGTGGCTCCGCGGAGCTTCCGCCGTCCTGGCGGTGATGCTGTTGGCTCTCGCCACGCCCCAACGCGTGCTGGCGAATGACGGCCCCGACCTGACCGGAATCTGGGAAGTCGTCGGCGATACGCGGCTCTACGGCCACTTCCGGTTTTTCGTCGATATCCGCCCCATGCGCTTTTCCAGTGGTCGAAGCGGCTGGGAGGCCGTCAAGCGGACCGACACGCGCAACGTGCCCGCGCGCGAGCTGCACTTCCGCGGCTATGTCGACACGCTCCGCGTCAGGGGCAGCGTCAGGCATCTGCTGTTCGCCGAGGTCCAGGTGGCGTTTCCCGGTTTTGTCAGCCCGCGGATGGAGGAACACATCTTCGAGATCGCGCCGGGCAGCGTCGAACTCTCGACCGAGGTGTCCAGCGTGATCCTCGACAGCGTGGACGCGAGGGGCAACGAGAGCCTCGGATCCGATCGCTGGACCTACCGGAAGTGGGATCTGCACTCGTTCCGGATCCAGGCGCCGGAGGTTCGCGATTTCACGTTCCACGCCCGCGCGAACGAGTTGCGCGCCGAAATCGACCGAGAGCAGCGCCAGTTGCACGATCTGGATGAGCGCATTGCGGCGCGCGAGGCCGAACTCGCCGGGGTCATCGCGGATGACCGCGCGGGCGCAGAGGCGGCCAAGCTCTTGAAAGCCAAGAATGCCGCGCTCGAACGCTTCATGGACGTGCGGAAAAGCAAGCCGCCCGATCCGCCCCCGGTGCACGAGCGTCTTCGCCCGATGAACGACCATCTGCGCTACCTCCGGTCCGAGAAGGCAGGCGTCGAGGACCGGATCGTCGCGCTGGACGGCGGCCAGGCGCGGGAACGCGACCGGTTGCTTGCCCGCCTTGCCTCGATCGACCGGCAGATCGCGGATGCGCGGGCCGCCATTCGACGGATCGCCCGCGAGGAGGGGATCGAGCTTCCCCGCGCCTCCGCCCCGCGCGCACCGTCGCCCGAACGGATCGCCGAGGCTGAGCGCGCCTACGAACACGCCTTCCGGCAATGGTACGAGCAGGCCGGTCGCAACAGCGATCGACCCCGGCGGATCGCCGAGATCGGCGCTGACCTGGACCGGCTGCGCGGGGAGGCGGCCGGTTTGCGCGAGGCGATCGCCGAAAAGGGCGCGCGCATGAAGGGCTATGAGAACGGCCGCCAGATCGCCGGCGTCATCGTCGCGGTGGAGGAGGGCGCCCAGGCCGGGCGCGCAGTTCCCGGCCCGGTCGTGCTGGAGGTGATCCCTTCGGACGCCGATCTGGACCTGGCCGAAATCCGCAAGGAATATGAGACGAGGCGTGACGAGTTCCACGAGATCGAGCGCATCCGCGCCGACAATTTCGCCCGCTTCAACGCCATTTCGGCGGAGATTTCCGACCTGCGCGAGACTCTGGTCGTCAAGATCATGAACAGCGCCTACAAGCAGGCCGCCGTCGAACTGGTCGGGAATCTGGCGTCGGCGGCTGTTTCCGGCGCGACTGGAGGACTGGCCGGGGCCGTTGCCGATGCGGTTTTCACCGTCGCGTGGACCTGCGCATGGAACGAGGACTGCGTCGCTTTCACGAACTACGACGAGACCCGGATGGAGCAGGTGTTCGAGGAGCGGCGCGCGGAACTGCTGGCCAGGGACTCGATCGACGAGAACGCATCCTGCTCATTCCTGCCTGGGCTCGAACCGGTCGACGATGCCGGGAACCGGTTGTCCGAGTGGGTGCGCGCGCCGAAGGCCGACAGGTCCGACGAGCCGGTCCTGCGCGCCGTGGAGGTGTCGGGCAGCGCGCAGCGCGTCGACATCAGCAACGGCGTGATGACCACGATGGGAGCATTCGCCATGAGCGTCCGCGAGGGGGCGCTGGTGGCCGGCGAAGAGCAGTTCCGCGTCTGGTTCGAGGGACGCATCCGCGACATGCTCGTCCAGAAACATGCGAATGTTCTCCTGCGCGAGGCCCAGATGCGCTCCATCCGCGCATCGCTGGTCCGCACGAGCGAGGAGGTTTTCTGGGCCGAAGTCTCGCACACCGCGCGATCCGCGATGGTGGACGCCGCGCGCCGCGTGCTGGCCGACCCCAATGCGAGCGCCGCCGCCGCCGCCAACGCCCAGCAAATCCTGCAGCAATACTGGCCGATGGTTCGCGATGCGGAACTGCTCGGACGGATCGATGTCAGGAAGGGCTTTGAACGCTTCGAAGCGCTCGACTCGGCAATCAGGTCCCAGACGGACGAACTCGCCAGGCTCGAGGGCAAGCTCGCCAAGGTGTCCGGAGCGCTCCGGACGAAAATCGCGCTCGCGGGGCTCAATGTCGTCGCGGGCGTCGCGATCGGATTGACCAAGAGCGCCCTCCAATCGACGTTCAAGGAGGATGAGCGCGATCATTGGGCGCGGGTCTTTGCCAAGCAGATCGAGGCTTCCTTCCATTTCAAGGCCTATCAGAGGGCGAGTTGCCTCTATTGGGCGCGGCTCGACCAGATCGCCTGGCTGCAGCGCTTCTATGCGCCGCTGTTCTTCGCCTATGACCAGAACAAGGACTTGAAGGTCCTGACCGATCGGACCTTCACCGACGACCAGTCCCTGCTCGTCTATGTCTCGACGCGAAGCGGCGACTTCGGCCTTGGGTCGCGGACGAGGATCGGCGGCGTCGCCTGCCGCCGGATTTCGGCCAATGCCTGCCGCATCGACGCCGGCGAGTGGGCGCAGCTTGGCGAGAGACGGCCCACACTCGAATTCGTCATCGATCTCGAGCCGCGCGCCGACTAGCGGCGCTCACGGCGCACGCCGGTCGTCCTGCGACAGGACGACGGCCGAGTTCCACGGCGTGTGGACCCGCTCGACGTCGCCCGCCTCGCCGAAGAAGCTGGAGTAGGTGACGTGCATGCGCCAGCGCTGCCCCTGCACGGACGTCGCGCCGCTCGCCGGATCGATGGAGGCTTCCAGTTCGATCCATTCCGGCGGCGACCAGCTCGCGATGAGTTGCGAAACAACCGAGCCGGGCAGGTTCGTGATGTCGCGCCTGTCGCGCAGGGTCCGTCTGGCCAGCACCCGCCTGCCGTCGTAGCGGGCCTCGTCGTAGCTGTAGCTGTAGCCATCGGCCTGCTCGACCGTCACTGTCACCGGCTGCGCCGGCGCCTGGGTGAAGCCAATCGGATCGTGCTGCTCGACGAGAGGGACGGCCTGTTCCTCCAGCTTGCGGATGTCGGCTTCCAACTGCGCGATCTGCTGCTCCGCCTCTGCGACCCCGTATTGTTCGCCAAGGTAGATCCAGGGCTCCTTGAGCCGGCGGAAACGCTCCTGCCGGGTTTCCTCGTTCGTTTCGGGATTGCGCCAGACATAGGCCTTCGACGCCAGGATCGCATCGATCTGTCGCTGCTTGTCCTTGATCCGATCCGCTGGCGAGGGACCTGTCGGATCGGTGGTCGCTGCGTCATCCGGCCGTTCGTCCTCAAGGGTCCTGACGGACCACACGCTGCCGTCGGCTTCCCTCCACCTGCCGAACAGTGCAGTGCTCAGGTGCCGCAGGTCGGCCGGCGAATAGGCCGTCACCGGGTTCTCGACCGGCCTCACCGCGAGCGAAAGGCCGTCGCCGCTCTCTTGCGGTTGCGCCACGACCTGCCCGCGCAGGAGCGTCATCACGGGATCGTTCCAGTCGTCGCCGGGGTCTTCGTGGCGGAGCTGGAATTCCTTGCGTGACGGATGCCATTCCAGGGTGAGGCGGTCACGCGTCTCCGGCCTCGCGAGGACGAAGCGGGTTTCCAGATCGTCGAGCGTCGTGCCGAGCGCCGCGCGGAAAGACTGGCGGATTTCGTCGGTCGCGGTCTCCGATGCCGTCTCGCCGCGGGTCAGCAGAATCTCGTTCAGGAGAGCGTCCTCCTGTTCGGGCGTCGCGGCGGAAAGGAGCCGGCCCAGCAGTTTCCGATGCTCCGCCTCGCCAGCGTCGAGGCCCACCGCCTGGGCGATCCCGGCCAGTCCGTCGAGCCGGACGCCGCGGGCGGACCATCGCTGGATGCCCGCCTCGTCGATGGCGCGAAGCGCGCGCCTGACGGCCCAGTCCCGACCTTCCTCGCCGCTGCGACCGCCGAGTTCCTCGATCGACGCCCTTAGCAATCCCGAGGCGAACGACGCCAGATGCGGTGGAATTTGCTGGGCCTTTGAAGCGGAGACCGAAGCAAGGCAACCCAACGCCCCCACACACAGGCGCAAGATACTTTCCCTGGCCAATCCCGCACGGGCCATCACAGCGCTTCCCGACAGGCTTGCATTTTATCGGTTTGCAAACGCAGCGTAAAGCGCGCCGCTGTTTCCGGTCGTTCGCCAGCGACCGGATTTCTCGGCTTGGGACACCGCCGCGCCGGGTGAACGATCGGGCGCGGCGGGTTCTTCTGGTCAGAGCGCAATCAGGCCATCCGCTCGATCTTGACCGGAACGGGGCGGCAGACCGTGTTGCACACCGGCGAGTGCGCCTGGGCGAAGCTCATCAGGTCTTCGAGTTCCTTTTCGCTGCAATCGGCATCCACGTGCATCTTGATGCGGATCTCGCGGTAACCGGCCGGGACGTCGTCATCCAGGCCAAGCAGGCCCTGCAGGTCGATATCGCCTTCCATTTCGGTCGACATGGACCGGATCGTGATGCCGCGCGCCATCGCATGCAGCACGAAGGTGGTCGTCACGCAGCCGGCGAGGGCGTGCAGCAGGAATTCCACCGGGTTGGCGCCTTCGTTGGCGCCGAGTAGCACCGGCGGCTCGCCATTGGTGAATTCCCACGCCGTCGTCCGCGAGGTGTCCTCCGCCTTCGCACCGTAGAAATCCTTGATCGTGGAGCGGTTCTCGCCGCCGCCGATCCACCGGTTCCTTGCGCGGAACTTGAACTGGGCGATCTCGGGGTCCTTCCGGATGGCCTGGATGGTGGCCATCGCGGCATCGACGTCGAGACCGTTGACGAGCTTCGGCGCGACTTGCGCGGTCATCTGGGCATGCATGGTTCGTCTCCTTTCGGTTGGTTGTCGCCGCGGTCATCCGCGGCAATGACAACGGGTATAGGGGTTGACGAACGCGGGCTTCAGATCGAGAAATGTTGGAAGAGGTCCATTTGTGCCACAATGCGTGGTGTGCATGGCGACGGTCGACATCCACATCCTCTGTCTTCCCGAAACCGCCGGCTCGGCGCTCTACGGGATGGTCGACGTTCTGGCGGCCACGGGAACGCTTTGGCGCGAGTTGACGGGGAACGAGCCGGTTCCGGCGATGATCGCACCGATGCTCGTTTCGCGATCGCGCGAGCCATTCGCCTGCGGCAACGGGATTCCGGTCGCGCCTAGCCGTTCGCTGGACGAGGTTCCGAGCCCCGCCATCGTCATCGTGCCGGAACTGTGGTTGGCGCCCGACGACGCGCTCACCGACCGGTATGACGACGTGAAATCCTGGCTGCGCGGCTGCAATGAGGGGGGCGCGATCATCTATTCGGCTTGTTCGGGGTCGGTGCTGCTGGCGGCGGCCGGCTTGCTGGACGGGCTGAATGCGACGTCGCACTGGGGCTATGAAGCACTCTTCCGCCGGTCTTTTCCCGCCGTGCGCTTCTCGCCGGCGCCGAACCTATGCATCGCCGATCCGGCCGGACGCATCGTCACCGCGGGCGGGACGTCGTCGTGGCATGATCTCGCGATCCACATCATTTCGCGGCACGTCAGCCCCGGCGAGGCCCTCCGGATCGCGCAGGTCTATCTCATGAAATGGCACTCGGAGGGCCAACTGCCCTACGCGTCGCTGGTACGCCGGCTGCCGCATGCCGACAGCGTCGTCCGGAGAGCCGAGGAGTGGCTTGCCCAGAACTTTCGCGCGCCCGATCCCGCCGCCAGCGTCGTTTCCGTCTGCGGAATTCCCGAGCGCTCGCTCAAGCGGCGGTTCCGCGAGGCGACGGGCGTCCCAATCATCACCTACACACAGAACCTGCGCATCGAGGCTGCCAAGCGCCAGCTCGAAAGCGGGACTCTGGCTGTCGAAGAGATTGCGGTGGATGTTGGTTATGACAACACCGCCTTCTTCAGGCGGCTTTTCAAGCGAGGCACGGGCATCGCACCCGGCGAGTACCGAAGGATGTTCCAGCCATTCGCGCAGCCGGCCGGATAGCGTCCGGCGGAGCCGCTTAGGGTCTGGCGACGACCGTGCCCCGCGGCGCAACGCGGCCGCGCCGCGATCGCCTAATCCATCCGGACGACGCACGGCGCGGATTTCCGGCTGCATCTGTCTGGGCCGATTGATCGAGTTGAAATACGCTGCGGCGTTGAGGCGGCGGGAGGACGTGCATGGGACGCCTGGACGGCAAGGTCGCGTTCGTCACCGGAGCGAGCCAGGGCATCGGCGAGGCCGCGGCGCGGCGGTTGGCCGGGGAGGGGGCAAGGGTCGTGCTGGCGGCGCGTCGTCGCGCCGAAAGCGAAGCCATCGCCGCCGACATTGAGGCAGCGGGAGGCTCCGCGATGTTCGCAGAATGCGATGTCACGGAGCCGGACAGCGTCGAGCGCGCCTTTGCGGAAGCCGTTGCGCGCTACGGGAAGCTCGACATCCTGTTCAACAATGCCGGCGGATCGAGCCCGCGCGACGGACCGCTGACGGTCGCGCCGCTCGAGGAGTTCTGGCGCACCATCAAGCTCGACCTCTACGGCACGTGGCTCTGCAGCCGCGCCGCGATCCCGCTGATGCAGCAGGCAGGCGGCGGCTCGATCGTCAACATCGCCTCGATCATGGGCGAGATGGGCGTACCCAACCGCGACGCCTACACCGCCGCCAAGGGCGGCGTCATCGCGCTGACTCGCTCGATGGCGGTCGAGTTCGCCAGGGACAACATCCGCGTGAACGTCGTCATCCCCGGGGCCGTCTCCACCGAACGCGTCCTCGAGTTTTTCCGACGCGAGCCGCACCTGAAGAAGCAGTTCGACGCCTATCTGCTCGGCATGGCCGAGCCGATCGACGTGGCCAATGCCGTGCTGTTCCTCGCCTCGGACGAATCGAAGCGGACGACCGGGCAAAAGCTGCCGGTCGACAGCGGCATCCTCATTTCCTGAGCGCCAGATGGAAATTCTCAGCCAGATCCTCGCGCGCAACGTCCGGCTGGTGCCCGATCGCGCCTTCATCGTCACGGAAGCGGAATCCCTCACCTACCGCGAATTCGCCGCGCGCACGGCGAGGCTGGCGAACGCGCTCGCCGCGCGGGGCGTGGCGAAGGGCGACCGCGTCGGGCTCTACCTGCCTTCGACGCCGCTCATGGCAATTGCCTTCTGGGCCTGCCAGCGGCTGGGTGCGATCCCCGCGCCGCTCTCGGCCATGTTCCGTCATGCGGAACTGCGCAAGATCGCCGAGCGGACCCAATTGAAGGCGATGATCGCCGATGCCGCGACCTGGACCTATTTCTCGGAGATCAGGACCGAGTTCCCCGCCCTTGAAACCTGTCTCGTTGCCGGCGGGGCAGGACCGGGCGAATCGCTGGAGGACGCGATGGCGGATGCGTCGGCCGACTTCGCCGACGCGGCCTGCGACTTCGACGACGTGGCCTCGCTGTTCTTCACGTCCGGCACCACCGGCACGCCGAAGGGCACGGCGCAAACCCACTTCAGCGTGGCCTCCACGCTGCGCGACATGATGGTCTCGCATCGCGCCCGCTTCGGGCAGGAGGTCTATCTCTGCGCCGTACCGCTGTTCACCAATTTCGGGCTGACGGTGACGCTCAACCTCTGTCTCTACACCGGCGGCACCATCGTGCTGCACGAGCGCTGGGACACCGAGCGGGTGATGGCCGACATCAAGCGCTACAGGGCGACCTATTTCGGCGGCACCCCGACCATGTACGTCTACATGGTCAACGACCACGATCCCGAACGACACGACCTGTCGTCGCTGAGGCTCTGCACGACCGGCGGCTCGCCGGTGCCGCAGCCGGTGATCAGGCGGTTCGAGGAATTGTCGGGCGTCAAGGTCACGCAGGTCTACGGCGCGACCGAGACCTGCGGCCAGAACGTTATGGAGCCGACGGCCGGCATCCGCAAGGCGGGTTCGGCCGGCCTTCCGGTCGGCTCGTCGCGCATCGCGATCGTCGACGACGACGGCGCCGAACTGCCGCGCGGCGAGGTCGGCGAGGTGATCATCGGCGGCGACTGCGTGGCCAAGGGCTACTGGGGCGATGAGGAGGCCACGGCCGCCGCCTTCGGCCCGCTCGGCTGGAGGTCGGGCGATCTCGGCTTCCTGGACGAGGACGGGTTCCTGTTCATCGTCGACCGCAAGAAGGACGTGATCATCGCGGGCGGCCACAACATCTATCCGCTGGAGGTCGAGAGCGTCCTCTACCGCCACCCGGCGGTCGGAATGTGCGCGGTGGTCGGCGCGCCGGACGCGGAGAAGGGGGAAATCCCGGTCGCCGTCGTCGTCCTGAATCCCAATGCAACGGCGAACGCCGAGGATCTGCGCGCGTGGTGCCGCTCGGAGCTCGCCGCCTACAAGGCGCCGCGACGGGTCGAGATCAGCGACGACATGCCCGTCGAGGCCGCCAAGATCAGGAAACGCGACCTTGTCGAGGCGCTGAAGGGCGGCGGGCTGGATAAATACCGGCGGGGGTGACGTCAGCCGTCGCCGTGCCTGATCTTCACAACGTCGCCGGCCGCCCCGTAGGCGCTCCATCCGCCGTCCACCGGCAGCACGACCCCGGTGATGTAGCTCGCCCAGTCCGACAGCAGGAAGGCCGCGGCCTTCGCCATTTCCTCGGTCTCGGCCATGCGGCCGAGGGGCGTGCGGCGCTCGATCTGGCCGGGATCGAAGATCCTTCGCTCGAGCAGGTCCCGGACCATCGGCGTGCGGGTGTAGGCCGGCGCGATGGCGTTGACGCGGACGCCGTGCTGGCCCCACTCGCAAGCGAGCGTCTTGGTCAGGTGGCCGATTCCGGCCTTGGCGACGCCGTAGGCCGAGCGGCCGGGGAAGGCGTCGAGCCCGACGATCGAGGAAACGTTGACGATCGCGCCCCGGCGCTGCTCGACCATCAAGCGGCCAGCTGCGCGCGCGACCAGCAGCGTGCCCCAGAAGTTGACGTCGAAGACGCGCCGCCAGCGTTCGGTCGACTGCTCGTGGAGCGGCACCAGATCGTCGCCGATGCCGGCCGAGTTGAATACGAGGTCGAGACCGCCGAGCGCGTGCGCGGATTCGGCGACCATGCGCTCGGCATCCGCCTCCACCGCCACGTCGCCGGTGGCCGTGGCATGCGCGCCCGTGCGTTCGCGCGCCGCGGGCATGGCGTCGGCATTGATGTCGGCGAGCGCGACGCTCGCGCCCAGTTCGACCAGGAGCTTCGCGGTCACTTCGCCGATGCCGCTGGCGCCGCCGGTGATCAGCGCCTTGCGCCCGGAAAAGTCGATCGGCGGCGTCATGCGTCGGGGTCCTTGCCGTCGTCCTGGTGCGGCTTGAAGTGGAAATCGGGTTCCCATTCGGCGGCCGGCCGCAGGTGGACCTGCCAGTAGGCGTCGGCCACGCGGTCGTGATCGTAGGGCGTGCCCCTGGCCATCGTGCCGTGGATCGCGACGGTCGCGACCTGCACGCCGTGCGGCGTCAGTTCCTTGAAGAGCGAGTGCCCGAGCGATCGCAGCGCCGCCTTGCCGAGCGAGGTGACGCCCCATTCGATCCAGGGTCCGAAGGCGAGGACGCCGCCGGTGAGCAGGACGGTGCCGCGGCCGCGCGCGATCATCGCCGGCGCGACCTCTCGTGCGGCGTGGTGCGCGCCCGCCACGTTGGTGCGGAAGCTGTCCATCAGATAGTCGAAGTCGACCGGCTCGCCGCGCGCCTTCCAGCCCGGAGCGCTGGAATACTGGGCCTCCGATATGCCCGAGCGTGTGACGAAGCGCGACGGCTCGATGATCGCGGCATTGTAGATCAGCGCCTCGGGATCGCCATGCGTTGCGCGCAACTCCGCCAGCACGGCCGAGACTGCCACCGGGTCGCCGGCATCGGCGACAAAGCCTCTCGTCTCCAGCCCCTCGGCATCCAGTCCGCGCTGGTAGGCCGCGACCGCGTCGGCACGCCGCGCCATGAAGCCGACGGTCATGCCACCCCGGGCGAAACGCCTTATGAGCGCGATGCCGAGGCCGGGTCCCGCGCCGATGACAACCGCCAGGGGACGGCTCACGAGTGCGCCTCCTTCGCGACGGGGGCGGAAGCGCCGCCGGAGGCCATGCGCTTCCGCTCGGCGCGCGCCGCCAGCCAGTCCTCCAGCGTGCCGACCACGCCTTTGCGCAGGAAGAGCACGCACAGCACGAATGCGGAGCCCTGGACGACGATGACCCACGATCCGAGGGTCGCGAACTCCTTCTGCATCGTCACCACGATGATGGCGCCGACGACCGGGCCAAGCAACGTGCCGACACCGCCGATCAGGGTCATCAGCAGCGCATCGGCCGAGGTCATGAAGTAGAGGTCGGCGAGCGAGGCGATCTGGAAGACGATCGCCTTGGTGCCGCCCGCCAGCCCGGCCAGCATCGCCGACAGCGTGAAGGCGATCAGCTTGAACCGGTCGGTGGAATAGCCGAGCGAGACGGCGCGGGGCTCGTTCTCGCGGATCGACTTCAGCACCTGTCCGAACGGCGAGCGGACGATCCGGTAGATCGCGGCGAAGCCGATCAGGAACACGGCGAGCACGAAATAGTACATGTTCAGGGGCTGGCTGAGGTCGATGAAGCCGAACAGGTAGCCGCGCGGAACCGACTGGATGCCGTCCTCGCCATGAGTCCAAGGCGCCTGGATCGCGTAGAAATAGACCAGTTGGGCGAGCGCCAGCGTGATCATCGCGAAGTACAGGCCCTGCCGTCGGATCGCCAGCCAGCCGAACAGCGCCCCGACCAGCGTCGCCATGGCGACGCCCGACAGGATCGCGAGCTCGGTCGGGAACCCCCAGGATGCGGCCGTATAGGCGGCCACGTAGGCGGAAGAGCCGTAGAACGCGGCGTGGCCGAATGCGAGCAGGCCGACGTAACCGAAGATCAGGTTGTAGGCGCAGGCGAAGAGGGCAAGGCACAGGATCTTCATGCCGAAGACCGGATAGACCAGGAACGGCAGGACCGCGCCGCCGATGCCGAGGATGACGAGCCACAGGCGGCCGTTTTCCAGGATGCTGTCCGGCCGCGCCGTCGACATGTCCGCGGCGTGGGCCGCGACCGTTTCCTTGCCGAACAGGCCAGCGGGTCGGAACACCAGCACGATCGCCATGATGACGAAGATGACCGTGGTCGACGCCTGCGGCCAGAACACCTTGGTCAGCCCTTCGATCATACCCAGCATCAACCCGGTGAAGATTGCGCCCGAGATCGATCCCATTCCGCCGATGACCACGACGGCGAAGATGGTGATGATGATCGACTGGCCCATCTGCGGGCTGACCTGGTAGATCGGCGCCGCCATGACTCCGGCCAGTCCCGCCAGCCCGACGCCGAAGGCGTAGGTCAGCATCAGCATGCGCGGGACGTTGATGCCGAAGGCGCGGACCAGGTCGGGGTTCTCGGTCGCGGCGCGCAGGTAGGCGCCGAGCTTGGTGCGCTCGATCGTGTACCAGGTCACGATGCAGACCGCGATGCCGGCCACGATCACCCAGAGCCGGTAGTAGGGCAGGAACATGAAGCCGAGATTGACGCCGCCCCGGAGCGAATCGGGGATGGCGTATTGCTGGCCAGCGGCGCCGTAGCCCACGTTGAACAGCCCCTCGATGACCATCGCCAGGCCGACGGTGAGCAGGAGGCCGTAGGCGTGCTCGAGATCGTAGACACGGCGGATGAACAGGCGCTCCATGAGCGCGCCGATCAGGCCGACGGCGAGCGGCACCAGGATCAGCGCCCACCAGTAGCCGAGCGAGGGCAGGCCGAGGCCGGGAAAGAGGTCGGGCAGGTGCATCAGGTACCAGGCGCCGAATGCGCCGAGCATGTACTGCGCGCCGTGCACGAAATTGCCGATGCGCAGCATGCCGAAGATGATCGCCACGCCGAGGCTCATCATGGCGTAGAACACGCCGTTGATGAGGCCGATCAGGACCTGTCCGAACAGCAGCTGCGGGGAAATGCCGAAGAGCGTCATCATGGCCGGCTCACACCTTCAGGTAGTTCTGGATGCGCTCGAAGTCGCCGGCGACGTCGGCCGCCGTCAGCGTGTCGATCACGGCGCCATGCTCGACCACGTAGTGGCGGTCGGCGAGCCTGGAGGCGAAGCGCACGTTCTGCTCGACGAGCAGCACGGTGAAGCCGCGCTCCTTGAGCCTGCGGATCACCGCGCCGATCTGCTGCACGATGACGGGGGCGAGACCCTCCGTCGGCTCGTCGAGCAGCAGCAGCGTCGCACCGGTCCGCAGGATGCGCGCGATCGCGAGCATCTGCTGCTCGCCGCCGGAAAGCTTGGTTCCCTGGCTGTTGCGTCGCTCGGCGATGTTGGGAAAAAGCGTGTAGATGTCGTCCAGCGCCATGCCGCCTTCCGCCACGACCGGCGGCAGGAAGAGGTTTTCCTCGACCGTCAGGCTGGCGAAGATGCCGCGTTCCTCGGGGCAATAGGCGATACCCCGGCGGGCGATGTACTCCGGCATCCGCCCGATCAGGTTCTCGCCGCCGAAGCGGACTTCCCCGGAGCGCTTCCGCAGCAGGCCCATGATCGCGCGCAGCGTCGTCGTCTTTCCCGCTCCGTTGCGGCCGAGGAGCGTCACCACCTCGCCGCGCGCGACATCGAAGTTCATGCCGTGCAACGCCTGGCTCTCGCCGTACCAGCCCTGCAGGTCTCGTACGCTGAGGCCGTTCATGCGTCGCCTCCGATGTAGGCTTCGATGACGCGAGGGTCGGTCGACACGTCCGAATAGGGACCCTCGGCCAGCACCTTGCCGCGCGCCAGCACCGTGATCTTGTCGGCGAGCCGCGCGACCACGGACAGATTGTGCTCCACCATGAGGATCGTGCGGTTGGCGGCGACCTGGCGGATGAGTCCGGAAATCCGTTCGACATCCTCGCCGCCCAGGCCGGAGGTCGGTTCGTCGAGCAACAGAAGCTCCGGCTCCAGGGCGAGCGTCGTGGCCAGTTCCAGGGCGCGCTTGCGTCCGTAGGGCAGGCCGGCCGCCGTCCTGTCGCGCAGCGGCAGCAGCCCCACCGCATCGAGCAACTCGTCCACCCGCGATTCGAGCACGGACAGCGTCCGCTCGCTCTGCCAGAAGCGGAACGAGACGCCGGTCGGCCGCTGCAACGCGATGCGCACGTTCTCCGCGACCGTCATGCGTGGAAAGATCGCCGATATCTGGAAAGAACGCACGATGCCGCGCCGCGCCACGCGGGCAGGGCTCTCGGCGGTGATGTCCTCGCCATTGAACCGGATCGTGCCCTCGCTGGGCTGGTGCACCTTGGTGATGAGGTTGAAAAAGGTGGTCTTGCCGGCGCCGTTCGGGCCGATCAGCGCATGGATCGAATGCCGGCGCACGTCGAGGTCGACGCCGGATACCGCCGAGAAGCCGTGAAAGCGCTTGGTGAGGCCGCGCGCCTCGATGATGTTGTCGGCCGCCGGCGTGTTCATGTGTCGCTGCCCACCAGAATGCCGCGCCCGCGCGACGCCTTCTCCCGCAACGGCACCGTCGCCTGGTAGGCCTCGGAGTGATAGTAGTCGTGGGCGGCCTGGAAGCTTGGGAACTCGACGACCGAGAGGCTGACGGGGTTCCAGCCGCCCTCCAGCGGCTCGATCCGGTCGCTGCGCACCACGAGCCTTGCCCCGGCCGCATCCATCAGCGGGCCGGCGACCCGCCGGTACTCGGCCCATGCCTCGGGGTCGGTGATCTCGAGTTCGAATATCATGTAGCCACGCAAGACGGACGTTCCTCCGTGCGATGTGGGAATGCACGAGCGGTCGCCACGCTGGCGGCGACCGCTCGGCGGAGGATCGAAGGACGCCGCTAGAGCTTGCAGGCGCTCGCGGAGTAGGGCTTGAACGCCTTGTCCGCCGGAACAGTGGCGACCAGCTTGAACAGGTCGTCCTTCTCCTTGACGTCCTCGGGCGCGTTGACCTCGAGCAGGTACATGTCGTGGACGAGGCGGCCATTCGGGTAGAGCGTTCCGTTCTGCACGAAGAAGTCCTTGATCTCGATCTCGCGCAACGCCTTGAGCACCGCCTCGGACTCGTCGGTGCCGGCCTTCTCCACCGCCTTCAGGTAGTTGGTCACGGCCGAGTAGGTGCCGGCGGCGATCCAGCCCGGCGCATTGCCGGTGATCTCCATCATGCGGCGGCCGAAGGCCTCCGATTCCGCGTCCTTTTTCCAGAACCACGGGGTCGAGGCGCGCACGCCCTTCAGGGCCTCAACGCCGATCGACCGTGCGTCGGCCTGGTGCAGGAAGGTCACCGCGATCTTCTGCCCGGCCTCGATGATGCCGAACTCCTGGACCTGCTTCATCGCGTTGATGAGTTCGGGACCGTTCAGATTCATGATGATCGCCTCGGCGCCGGAGGACTGAGCCTGCAGCAGGAACGAGGAGAAATCCGTCGTGCCGAGCGGGGCGCGGATCTTGCCCTTGATCTCGCCGCCGCCCTCGGTCACCGCGGCCTCGACCCAGGACTCCTGCACCTTGCCGGCCTCGTAGTCCGGCGACAGGACGAAGAAGCTCTTGCGGCCTTCGTCGAGCAACGCCTGCACCGTGGTGCCGACGGTCGAATAGGCGTCGTACGCCCAGGCCACGACGTGGCCGTTGCAGTCGGCCTCGGTCGGGCGGTCGGTCAGCGGCGAGACAAACAGGCCGACCTTCTTCTTCTCACCGATCAGCGTGTTGACGCCGAGCGAGATGGCCGAGTTCGCCATGTCGGCGATCACGTCGACATTATCCTGCTCGAACCATTCTCGGGCGATGGCGAGGCCGACGTCGGGCTTGTTCTGGTGGTCGGCCGACACGAGTTCGATCGGGTTGCCCAGCACCTGCCCGCCAAAGTCCTTGATCGCGAGTTCGACGGCCCTGACGGTCTCGATGCCGCCGATGGCGGAGAACGAGCTGCTCTGGTCGTTGAGCACGCCGATCTTGACTTTGTTGTCCTGTGCGTTCGCGGCGAACGTTGCGGTGGCCAGAATGGTGGTCGCCAGCAGCAGCTTCTTCATTGTTTTCCTCCCGGGTTGTCCGGCATCCGGCCAGAACCGCGCCGTCTCCCGGTCGGGATGGTGCTCTCGCCGCAGCCTGACGGACGTTCGCCGGACAAGACCCTCCAGTCATCGTCCTAACAGACTATGGCGCCGGGTCGGACGGATCGCCTCCAATAGTCAAATCAGACGATGCCCCTCCCGACCCTTCTGCCGCATCAGCAGGACGGGCGCCCTCACGGCGCTGAAGGTCGAGATGAAAGCGGTTCTGTGTCACGCATTCGGTCCCTGGTCGGACCTCCGGATCGAGGATGTCCCCGCGCCCGTCGCGGTCGAGGACGAGGTCGTGATCCGCATCGCGGCGTGCGGCGTGAACTACTATGACGGCCTCGCGGCCGAGGGCCGGTACCAGACGAAGCCTCCCTTTCCCTTCGCGCCGGGCGGCGAAGTGGCGGGCACGGTCGCCGGCGTCGGCGCTGCCGTGACCCGCTTCCGGCCGGGGCAGAAGGTCATCGCCTTCACGGGATTCGGCGGCTACGCGGAAATGGTCGCGGTTCACGAATCGCGGGTGTTTCCCATGCCGGACGGCATGTCCTTCGACGACGCGGCGTCATTCCTGATCGCCAGCGCCACCTCGCACCACGCCCTGAAGGACCGTGCGGGGCTCCGCGCCGGCGAAACGCTGCTGGTGCTCGGGGCCGCGGGCGGGGTTGGGCTGACCGCTGTCGAGATCGGCCGCGAGATGGGGGCGCGGGTCATCGCCGCCGCGTCGAGCCGCGAAAAACTCGAGCTGGCCCGCGCCTTCGGCGCCGAATCGGGCATCGACTATTCCAAGGAAGACCTGCGCGAGCGGGTGAAGACGCTGACGGGCGGGCGCGGCGTCGACGTCGTCTATGATCCGGTCGGCGGCCGGCAGGCCGAGGCCGCCTTCAAGTCGCTGGCCGTCAACGGGCGCCATCTGGTGATCGGCTTCGCCAGCGGCGACATCCCCAGCGTCGCGTTCAACCAGTTGCTGCTGAGGCAGGTCTCGGTCACCGGCGTGCTGTGGGGCGCCTTCGCCCGCAACGATCCGCAACGCGCGGCCACCAATGTCGCGGAACTGCTCGAATGGCATGCCGCGGGACGGTTGCGTTCGCACGTCTCGGAGAGCCATCCGCTCGAGCACTTCGACCGGGCGCTGGACAGCGTGATGAACCGGCGCGCGACGGGCAAGGTCGTGATCCGGATGCCGGCCGTGGCGGCGGCCGCCTCGGAAGGGGAGACCGCGCAATGACGTCTTCGACGCCAGCGGTGGCCATCTCCCGACGCGGCTCCATCCTTGTCGCGCAACTCGCCAATCCTCCGGTGAACGCGCTTTCGCACGCCGTGCGCACGGGCCTCAGCGAGGCGCTGGACGAAGCCGAGCGTGATCCATCGATCGCGGGACTCGTCATTGCGGGGCAGGGGCGCATGTTCAGCGCCGGCGCGGACGTCACGGAATTCGGACGGCCGCTGCGCGAGCCGCGGCTCGGCGGAATCGTCGCGCGGCTCGACGCCTTTCCGAAACCGGTCGTCGCCGCCATTCATGGCTCTGCGCTCGGCGGAGGACTGGAACTCGCGCTGGCCTCCCATGCGCGGGTCGCGTCGCCGGGCGCGAAGCTCGGATTGCCGGAAGTGAAGCTCGGCCTTCTTCCGGGTTCGGGCGGCATCCTGCGTCTGCCGCGGCTGGCGGGCGTGGAATCCGCGCTGCAGGTCATAGCGGAAGGCAAGGAGCTTTCGGCGGAAAAGGCCTTGGAGCTGGGGCTTCTGGACGAGATCGCGGCCGGCGATCCGATCGATGCCGCCTGCGCGATCGTCACGACGCTCGCAGTCGGCAATGCCCTTCCAAGGGCAAGCAGCAAGCCCTTCCCCCCGTTCGACGAGGTCGCGCAAGCCGAAGCCAGGAAGGCTCTGGGGAGGAAGTTCCGCGGGCGCGAGGCGCCCCAGCGCGCGGTCGACCTCTTCGCGATGGCGGCCGTCACCCCCTTCGCGGACGCCGTTCCGCTGGAGCACGAGGCCTGCCGCGCTCTTGTCGCTTCGCCGCAATCGCGTGCGTTGCGCCATGTCTTCGCCGCCGAGCGGGCGGTGTCGCGACCGGCCGCGATTCCGGCCGGCGCCGCGCCTCGACCGGTCGAAAAGGTCGGCGTCGTGGGCCCCGGCATCATGGGTCGTGGCATCGCCATCGCGATGCTCGATGCGGGGCTGCCGGTGATCCTCGTCGGCCGCGCCCAGCCATCGCTCGATTCGGCGGTCGGGCTTATCGGCAAGCACTATGACGGGCTCGTCCGGCGCGGAACCCTGACGGAGGAGGCCAGGGCGGAACGGCTGTCGCGGCTGGCGGCGACGACGTCGATGTCCGCGCTCTCCGGCTGCGACCTCGTCGTCGAAACCATCTCGGAAGCCCTTGCCGCCAAGCGGGACGCCATCGCCGCGATCGACGAGGTGATCGGCGACCCCGCCATCCTCGTCACCAACACGTCCTATCTCGACGTCGCGGAGCTCGCGAGCGCCACGTCCCGTCCAGCGAACTTCGCCGGCATGCACTTCTTCAACCCGGCCAACGTCATGAAGCTCGTCGAGATCGTGCGCACGAAGAACGCCGCACCCGACGTCCTGGCCACTTTGATGGCGCTCGCAAAGCGTCTCGGCAAGACGGCGGTCCTCGTCGGTCCCTCCGAAGGCTTCGTCGCCAACCGGATGCTGTCGAAGCGTACCCGGGAGGCCCTTTTCCTGCTCCAGGAGGGCGCTAGTCCCGCGCAGGTCGACCGCGTCCTGTCAGGCTTCGGCTTCCCGGTCGGACCGTTCACGCTGGCGGACATGGCGGGGCTCGACCTGATGGCCGCGACGCGCGCCGCCCGCGCCGCCGGGATGAGCGAGCGCGAGCGCGGCGCCGACATCGCCGAGACCCTGGTCGCGGCCGGCCGGCTCGGACGCAAGAACGCCCGCGGCTACTATGCCTATGGCGAAGATGGCCGGCCGATGGACGACCCGGCCGTCGCCGACCTGCTTGCCGCCCACCGCGCCAGCCGCGACATCGCCACGCGTTCCATCGCCGACGAGGAGGTTCTCGAGCGCTGCCTGCTCGCGCTCGTCAACGAAGGCGCGAAGCTATTGGACGAGGGGGTCGTGGAGAGGGCTTCCGACATCGACGTGATCTGGACGACCGGCCTCGGATTTCCCGCGCATCTCGGCGGGCCGATGTTCTGGGCGTCGGAGACGGGCCTCCCGATGGTGCTGGAACGGCTGGAGCACTATGCGCGGCTGGTCGGCGAGACGTTCTTCGCGCCCGCGGACCGGGTGCGGAAACTCGCGGCGATCGATGGAAGATTTGAGTGAAATGCGGACGGACCCGAGAACATGAACAAGCAGATGCAACTCCACGAGGTCGTCGCGTCGCTGCGCGACGGAATGACGATCGGATTTGGCGGCTGGGGGCCGCGGCGCAAGCCGATGGCCCTGGTGCGCGAGATCCTGCGGTCTGATCTCAAGGACCTGACCATCGTCGCCTTTGGCGGGCCGGAAGTCGGCATGCTGTGCGCGGCCGGCAAGGTCAGGCGAGTCATCTATGGCTTCGTGTCGCTCGACTTCATCCCGATCGAGCCCTTCTTCCGCAAGACCCGCGAGACCGGCGGCGTCCAGGCGAGTGAACTGGACGAGGGCCTGCTCCTGCTCGGGCTTCAGGCGGCAGGCCATCGGCTGCCTTTCCTGCCGACCCGGGTCGGTCTCGGCTCGGACGTGACCACGATCAATCCCGAGTTCCGGATGGTCCGGTCGCCCTACGAGGACGGCGAGACGCTGCTCGCCATGCCGGCCATCAAGCTCGACGTGGCGCTGATCCACGTCACCCGCGCCGATCGCCTCGGCAACACCCAGACCGATGGCCCGGATCCGTTCTTCGACGCGCTCTTCGCCGGCGCCGCCGAACGTTGCTACGTCACGACCGAAGAGCTGGTCGATCGCCTCGACCACACGCATCCCGAAGCGGCGAAATCGAACCTGTTCCCGCGCTACTGCGTGACCGGCGTCGTCGAGGCCCCGCTCGGCGCGCACCCGACGACGGCGCACGACCTCTACGGCTGGGACGTCGATCACTTCAAGGAGTACGCAACGTTCGCGGCCGCGGAAGGCGGCTGGAACTCCTATTTCGAAAAGTATGTCGCGGGCGACGAGAGCACCTATGCCGACCGCGCCGGCGGCGCCGACCGCATCCGCGGCCTTCCCATCCCTACCTTCTGACCGGGAGCGAACCATGACATCCGAATTCTCGCTCGCCGAACTCGTCATCGTGGCTGCGGCGGAAGCATTCCGCGGCGGGGGCGAAGTGCTGGCAACCGGCATCGGTCCGCTGCCGCGCATCGCGGTCGGCCTGGCGAAGCTCACCTTCGCTCCCGAGCTTCTCATGACCGACGGGGAGGCCTATCTGGTCGAGGAGCCGGTTCCGCTCGGGCCGCGCAACGGCTACCAGCCCAGGCATTCGGGCTGGATGCCCTATGGACGCGTGTTCGATTCCGTCTGGTCCGGCCGCCGCCACGCCATGGTCACCCCGGTGCAGGTCGACCGCTGGGCCCAGGGAAACATCGCCGCGCTCGGCGATCTGCGCAAGCCGAAGGTGCAACTGCTGGGCGTGCGCGGGTTTCCGGGCAATTCCATCTGCCACAAGAATTCGATGTTCCTGCCCTCGCACACAAGGCGCACCTTCATCGAGGGCGAGGTCGACGTGGTGGCCTCGGTCGGATTCTCGGACAAGCGCTGGCCAGCGGGCGTGAGAAAGCTGCCCGTCGACATCGGCATCGTGGTGACCAACCTGTGCGTCATGGACTTCAACGGTCCCGACCATGCCGCGCGGGTCATCGCGCTGCATCCGGGCGTCACCTTCGAGGAGGTGCAGGCCGAGACCGGCTTCCCGCTGATCCGCGCAGAGGATTTCAGGACCAGCCCGACGCCCACCGAGGAACAACTGGCGATCATCCGCACGCTCGATCCGACCGGGATCCGCGCCTCGGTCATCAAGGGCAACCCGCCCGGCTTGCGGGCGGCCTGAGATGGACTTCGGTCACGGCGAACGCACGCGCGAACTGGTCGGATGCCTGCAGGCGTTCATGGACGAGCACGTCTATCCCAATGAGCGCCTCTATCACGAGCAGGTCGCCGCCGACCGGTGGGGTCATCCGCCGATCCTGGAGGAGCTCAAGGCGAGGGCGAGGGCGGAGGGCCTGTGGAACCTGTTCCTGCCGGAATCGGAGCACGGCGCCGGGCTGAGCAACGTCGAGTACGCGCCGCTTTGCGAAGTGATGGGGCGCGTTCACTTCTCTTCCCAGGTCTTCAACTGCTCGGCGCCGGACACGGGCAACATGGAGACGCTGATCCGCTACGGGACGGAGGCTCAGAAGGCGCGCTGGCTGCCCGGCCTGCTCGACGGATCGATCCGGTCCGCCTTCGCGATGACCGAACCGGACGTCGCGTCGTCGGACGCAACCAACATCGCCGCCACCATCCGCCGCGATGGCGACCACTACGTCCTCGACGGCCGAAAATGGTGGATCTCAGGCGTCGGCGACACGAACTGCAAGGTGATGATCTTTCTCGGTCGCTCCGGCGGCGACGACGTGCCGAAGCACCGGCGCCATTCGATGATCCTCGTCCCGCGCGACACGCCCGGAATCACCGTGCTGCGGCCGCTGACCGTGTTCGGCTATGATGACGCCCCGCATGGCCATATGGAAATCCTGTTTGAGAACGTGCGGGTGCCGGCGGACCACATGCTGCTGGGCGAGGGAAGGGGATTCGAGATCGCGCAGGGTCGGCTCGGTCCCGGCCGCATCCATCATTGCATGCGGCTGATCGGACTGGCCGAGCGCTGTCTCGAACTGATGTGCCGGCGCGTCAAGAAACGCGTCGCCTTCGGGCGCGCCATCGCCGAGCAATCCGTGACGCTCGAGCGCATCGCCGAGTCGCGCATCCTGATCGACCAGGCCCGGCTCCTTACCCTCAAGGCCGCCTGGATGATGGACACGGTCGGCAACAAGGCGGCGAAGGCCGAAATCGCCATGATCAAGGTCGCCGCGCCCAACATGGCCTGCCGGGTCATCGATTGGGCGATCCAGGCGCATGGCGCGGCCGGCCTGTCCGACGACTTCGTGCTCGCCAACTACTATGCCCACGCCCGCAAGCTGCGGTTCGCGGACGGGCCCGATGAAGTGCACCGCAACCAGATCGGCCGGCTCGAACTGGCCCGTTACGATGGCTGAGCCCGCGTGATGGACGCCGGGAGCCTGGCCGGAACCGAACCGCTTTCCGATGTCGGGCGGATTGACCTCCGCCGGCTGGCGGCTTTCCTGCGCGATGGGGTCCCGGGCTGCGCGGGCGAAATGAGCCTCGCCCGTTTCCGCGGCGGCCAGTCGAACCCCACCCTGCTCGTCAGCTTCGCCAACGGCCGCCGGGTGGTGCTGCGCAAGAAGCCCGACGGCGTGCTGCTGCCGTCGGCCCATGCGGTCGATCGGGAGTTCCGGGTCATCTCGGCGCTGCGCGGCAGCGACGTTCCGGTGCCGGCGGCGCACCTGCTCTGCGGCGACGAGAGCCTGACCGGCGCCATGTTCTACGTCATGGACCATGTCGCGGGCCGCAGCTTCTGGGATCCTTCGCTGCCCGACGTCGCAGCGGCGGATCGCGGGCCGATCTACGCGGAGCTGCGCCGCGTCATCGCGGCGCTTCACGCACTCGACCACGGGGCGCTGGGACTTCGCGATTTCGGCAGGCCCGGCAACTACATCGCCCGGCAGGTCGCGCGATGGTCGAGGCAGTATCGCGCCTCGGAGACGCAGCCGATCCCGGCGATGGACCGTCTGATCGAGTGGTTGCCGGAAAACCTGCCGGCCGAGCGCGCGCCGGCGTTGCTGCATGGCGACTACCGGCTCGACAACGTGATCTTCCATCCGACCGAGCCGCGCATCCTGGCCGTCCTCGACTGGGAGCTCTCGACGCTCGGCGACCCGGTCGCCGACTTCGCCTATCATACCTTGACCTGGCATTTGCCGCCTGACCCGTTCCGCGGTCTCGCCAGCCGCGATCTTGCGATGCTGGGGATACCCGAGGAGCCCCATTACCGGGCCGCCTACTTCGCGGCGACGGGCCTGGCCGAGCCGACCGGGCGCGAGTGGAACACTTATCTCGCCTACAGCCTGTTTCGCGTCGCAGCCATCAGGCAGAGCATCATGAAGCGCGTCGTCGACGGCACCGCTTCCAGCCCGCATGCCCGCGCCGCCGGAGCGCTGGCGGCGCCCGTCGCCGAACTGGCGCTGGGTTTCGCGCAACGAGCAGAACGGAGCGACCGATGACCGAACCTTCTCCCACCCTATTCCCCCGTGGCGGCGCGGCCGTCGTCATCGGTGGTTCCGGCGGCGTCGGCGCCGAGATCTGCCGTGTCCTGGCGCGAGACGGCTGCGACGTGGCGCTGACCTATTTCGGCAACGAAGAACGGGCGAAGCTCGCCGCCATGATGGTAAGGGACGAAGGGCGCGCGGCAAGCGTGCACCGGCTCGATATCGAACAGACCGACGCGGTGCGCGCCTTCGTCGCAATGGTGATCGCGGAGCACGGCGGCATCCACACGCTGGTCTATGCCGCTGGCCCGCTGGTTCCGCTCATCCACCTGTCGAAGGTCGAACCCGAACGGATGAGGAAGCACCTGCTGCAGGACACGTTCGGGTTCTTCAACGTCGCGCAGGCCTGCCTTCCGGCGCTTCGCGCCACGCGCGGCTCGATCGTCGCGATCCAGACCGCGGCGCACTACCGTTACGCCGCGGCCGATGGCCTCTCCGTCGTGCCGAAAGCTGGGGTCAACGCGCTGATGAAGGGACTGGCGAAAGAGGAAGGCCGCTACGGCATCCGGGCCAACGGCGTCGCGCTGGGCATCATCGAGGCGGGACAGCATCCCGAACTGACCCGTCTCGGCTACATCGACGAGGCGTACATGCAGGCGGCGGCCCGCAACACGCCCCTGCGCCGCAACGGCAAGCCGACCGACGTGGCGGAGGCGGTGACCTTCCTGGCGTCGTCGCGCGCCGGCTTCGTTTCGGGACAGGTAATCTGCGTCGACGGAGGCTACGCGATCTGACCCGGATCGTAGTCCGCCCGGACGATGTTGCGTCGGGAGCGCGTCCCTAACCTCCGGGCTTCAAGTCTTGCAGGAGCCTTCCCCTTGCGCGAAGCCGTCATCGTTTCCGTGGCCCGGACCCCCGTCGCGAAGGCGTTTCGCGGCGCCTTCAACGACACCGAGGCGCCGGTCCTGTCCGGCCATGTCGCCCGCCACGCGATCGAGCGCGCCGGGGTCGACCCCGCCGAAGTGGAGGACATCGTCCTCGGCTGCTCGGCGCAGCAGGGCACGCAGGGCTACAACATCGGCCGTCTCACCGCCGCCGCCGCCGGCTTACCGACCAGCGTGGCCGGCATGACGATCGACCGGATGTGCTCGTCCGGCCTTATGGCCATAGCGACGGTCGCCAAGCAGATCATCCTCGACGGAATGGAAATCGCCGTCGCGGGTGGCGTGGAATCGATCAGCCTCACCCAGAACAAGCACAAGAACAGCTATCGCAGCCGCTCGCAGGCCGTCCTGGCGCACTGGCCGCACGAGTACATGACCATGATCGAGACCGCCGAGATCGTCGCGCGCAGGTACGGCGTGACGCGCGAGAGGCAGGACGAGTTCTCGCTGGTCAGTCAGCAGCGCGCCGCACGCGCGCTCGAGGCCGGCCGCTTCGACGACGAGGTCGTGCCCCTGAGGACGGTCAAGCTCGTGACCGACCGGGAGACGAAGGAGCAGAGGCCGGAGGAGGTCACGCTGGCGTCCGACGAGGGCATCCGCGGCGACACCACGCTCGAAGGTCTCGCCCGGTTGGCGCCCGTGTTCGCGGATGGCGAAGTGGTCAAGACCGGCGAACACGTTACGGCGGGCAACGCCTCGCAACTGTCCGACGGCGCGGCCGCCCTCGTGCTGATGGAGGCGAGGCAGGCCGCCCGCCGCGGCCTGAGGCCGCTCGGCGCCTATCGCGGCATGGCGGTTGCGGGCGTGGCGCCCGAGGAGATGGGCATCGGTCCCGTGCTCGCCGTCCCGAAGCTCCTGAAGCAGGCCGGGCTGACGGTCGACGACATCGACCTTTGGGAACTCAACGAAGCCTTCGCCAGCCAGGCGCTCTACTGCCGCGACGCCCTCGGCATCGATCCCGAGAAGCTGAACGTCGACGGCGGCGCCATCGCGGTGGGGCACCCGTTCGGCATGACCGGTGCGCGCACCACGGGACACATCCTGATCGAGGGCCGCCGTCGCGGGGCAAAATACGGCGTGGTGACGATGTGCGTCGGCGGCGGGATGGGCGCCGCCGGCCTGTTCGAGATCTTCGCCTGATGATGCGGTCGCCGCTGCTCGGTCCGGCCACGCAGATCGGCTTCGTCGTCCGTGACGTCGAGGCGGCGATGCGCCACTGGATCGACGTGTTCGGCGTCGGCCCGTTCGTCTGCATGGAGCATGGGACGTCAAAGCCGCCGCCGGTCACCTGGATGCGAGGCGAGGCCGTTTCGGTCGAACTCAAGCTCGCCTTCGGCTTCATGGGCGACGTGCAGGTCGAACTGATCGAGCAGCGCAACGAGGCGCCGTCGCCCTACTCGGAGTTCCTGGCCGCCGGGCGGGAGGGATTGCAGCATCTCGGCTTCTGGGTCCACGACCATGCCGAGGCGACGCGCGTGGTCGAGGCGGCGGGCTACCAGCCGGTCTACGAGATCAGGGTGCAGGGGCAGGACCTGCCGATCGTCTACTACGACTCGCCGTCGCTCTACGGTCCGATGCTGGAACTCGTGCCGCCGAAATGGCGTCGCTCGCGCGAGGCGATCAGGGCGCTGACCTCGCAATGGCGGGGAGGCGATCCGGTGATCCGCTACGAGACCTACGCAGCGTTCCTGGCCGACCGCGGCGTCACCTTCGACTGAAAGTGGACGCCGTCCTCAGGGCAGCAACTGTTCCAGGGAATCGATCTTGTCGCGCAGCGACGCGATCGTCGAGCGCACCGCGGCAAGATCGGACGCGCCGGCAGCGTCCATCCTGCGCAAGCCCTGCATGGCGAAGTCGGCGATCACCTCGGCGATCTCGCCCGGCGATTTCGGGCCATTCGGCGAATACCAGCGCGAGGTCCAGTTGGCGGCGCCGATCACGGCGAAGGCCGCGATCTTCGGGTCCACGTCCCGGAACTCGCCCGCGGCGATGCCGTCGCGGATGCAATTGACGTAGAAGTCGTAGATGTGGCGCCGGCTCTGGTTGTAGAGGGCGCTCATGTGAGGCGGAATCTGGGCTTCGAGCCGGGTGAAGAACAGAAACCGCGACCCCGACGACAGCCGCCGCACGATGCCGTCGGTCACCGCCGTGCGAAGCCGCTCGCTCGCGCTCAGGCTGCGATTCTGGCTCAACGCGTCGAGCATGTGCGACGGCGTCAACGCCTCCGCCTCCACCAGCGCGGCGAGGATCTCCTCCTTGTTGCGGAAATAGTGGTAGACGGCGGAGCGGCCGAGCCCCAGCGCCTGGGCGATGTCGCCCATCCCCGTCTGCGAATAGCCCTTCTCGTCGAAGATCTTCGCGGCGATGTCGAGCAACTGGTCGCGTACCAGTTCCTTTCGCGGATTGGTCAGCGGACGCGGTTGCTCGTCCTCCGGCGCGGTCCGGCCGTTGGTCCTGCGCGCCGTTGCATCAGTGGTGTCGACCTTGCGCAGCGCCATGTCAGCCTCTCGCCTGCCGTAGGGGTGCCCATCCGCAATACCCCGCGCCACGCGCGGCTTTCAAGCCATGGCCGCGACTCGCAGTCCCTGGGAACCATGATTCCGAAGCGGGTTCAGCGCGCATAGGCCAGTCCCAGTCGGTGCTGCCGCGCCAGCAAGGTATCGCGGAAGGCCGCGGCGACGCTGTCGTCGTCCCAACGGCCCTTCAGCACGGGCTCGGCGATCATCGGATGCGTGACGTAGGAGAGTTCCTCGCCGGCGATTCGGACGATCTGGCCATTGATCCCGACCGAGGCATCCGAAAGCAGGAAGGCGATCACGGGTGCATTGACGTCGGCCTGCGGCAACGTCGTGTAGACGACCTCCCGGCTTGCCGACTGCTGGGCGAGGAACGTCATGTTCGTCTCCGCCATGGCGGTATGCGCCAGCGGCGATACGGCGTTGACCCGCACGTTGGTGTCGCGCAACTCCATCGCCCAGGTGAAGGTGAGCGAGGCGACGGCCGCCTTGCTTGCGCCATAGCCGCCGATCGCGATGTCGCCGGCCTGAGAGCCGGAGGCAACGTTGACGATGGCCGCCGGCCCGTCCTGCCTCAGCATCGCCTTCACCGCATGGCTGGCGCAGGCCGCCGTGCCCAGCGTGTTGACCTCGAGCATGGCCCGAAGGTCGCTTTCCCGCAATTCCTCCAGTCGCCCGTGCCTGAGAATGCCGGCATTCGAGACCAGTCCGTCGATCCGCCCGAAGCGCGTCAGGCAGGCCTCCATGAGAGCGCCGCAATAGTCCCATGATGCAACGCTGCCGGCCGACGCCACCGCTTCGCCGCCCGCGCCGCGGATGGCTTCGGCCGTCGATTCCGCCGCCTCCGCCTGGACGTCGTTGACGACGACGCGCGCCCCGAGCCGCGCCGCGTGCCGCGCATAAGCGGCGCCCAGCCCCGCACCGGCCCCTGTGATGACGACGGACTTGCCTTCGAGAATTCGCTTCATGGCACGGGACATTGCGACATCGGGGCACGCGCTTCATACCCCGTTCGGACGATGGCAACCTATTCGCGTCGAAGCAGGTCGCGCGCCGGTTGCGAACCGTCGAGAAGCCGATTCATGCGCGCGGTCACCTGCCAGCCCTCCGCCGTCCGCACCAACTCCCAGCGATTGGCGCTGCTGCGGTCGGCACGCCAGCCGGCGCCGGGCGCGGCGGGATCCTGGATGAAGACCTGCGAATAATTCACCACCACGGCCCGGTCACCGTCGATGGAAATGCGCGGCAATGACAAGATGTGCGACGAACCCTGGCCGACGTATTTCCGGTGGGTCTCCAGGTCGATCAGCGAAGCGACCGCGTCGCGTCCTTGCAGCGGGTCGCCGCCGAAGTCGTAGCGCCCGTCCTCAGCCCAGAGCGCTCCGACCCCCTCCCGATCCAGGCTGTCCACGGCCGGACCATACGAGGCGACGAGTTGCAGGATCGCCAGGCGGTTTTCCAGCGCGGCGATGCGGCGTTCCAGGTTCTCGATCGTCGCCATGCTCATCCGAGGTTCTGCGCGCCGTCGGCCACGACCAGGCTGCCGGTCACGAAGCTGGCGTCCGCCGACAGGAGAAAAGCGATGACGCCTGCGATCTCCGCCGGTTCGCCACCTTCCAGCCGCCCGTCGAGCTTGACGGGACGCGTCAGCAGGCGGTCGTCCTGATCGGCCAGCGGCGGTAGTCCCGCGCCGATCGATGTCCTGACCCGCCCAGGCGCGACCGCGTTGAAGCGGATGCCGGCGGACGCGTATTCGATCGCCAGCGACTTCGTCAGCGCGACGACCGCCGCCTTCGCGGCTGCATAATGCGCGGCATAGGCGATGCCCTGGACAGCCGCCGTGGACGCCAGCGTGACCACGCTGCCCCGGCTGTCGCGCAGTGCCGGCACCAGCGCCTGCACGATGCGGAAAACGCTGGTCAGGTTGACCGAGAACATGGTCGCCCAGTCCTCCGCCGAAATGTCCCTGAAGTGCGCCCTGCGGTAGATCCCGGCGTTACAGACGACGCAGTCCAGCCTGCCGAACATCTCCGTGGCGCTTACTGCCATCGCGGCGGAAGCGTCGCCATCCGCCGCGTCATAAATGAGGGTGCGCAGGTCTGCGGCCCCGTCGGCCAGCGCCTTCAGGCCCGCCTCGTCGCGGTCGGCGGCGATGACGCGCGCCCCTTCGCTCCGGAGACGAAGGGCGGTGGCGAGACCGATGCCGCTTGCGGCGCCGGTCACGAGGGCTACCTTGTCGTCGAATCGGCCGGTCATGGCATCTCCTTTGGTGATCGCAGGTTGCCAGCCGCACAGTCCTCCAGACATCATTCGTTCGGACGATGTTGTCGGGGCGCCAGGCTTCGATAGATGTGTCGATCACGCACGGACCCCATGGACCTCAAGCTCTCACCCGACCAGATCTTCATGCGCGACGAGGCGCAGCGCCTGCTCGCGGAGCGCGCCGGCAGCGAACAGCTGCGACGCGCCATCGGAGCCGGCGGCTTCGACGCCGCGCTATGGTCGACGATCGGCGCCGAACTCGGATGGTGCGCCGTCGCGATTCCGGAGGAGGCCGGAGGTCTCGGCCTCGGGGCGCCCGAACTCGCGCTGCTGGCCGAGGAATGCGGGAGGCGGCTCGCGCCGGCGCCCTTCTGGTCGACTGCCTGTCTCGCCGCGCCGCTGGTCGCCGCGCTGGGCGCGGGAGAGGCGGGCGCTTCCCTGCTTGCCAGGATAGCGGCCGGCGAAGCCGCAGCCTGCGGATGGCCTGGCATCGGCGGCGCCAACGCTCTCTCCGGCGCGCTCCCCGTCGCGCGCCGCGCGGGCGGGGGCTGGACGATTTCCGCAACCATCGACGCTGTGCTCGACGCCGGTTCGGCGGCGTTCATCGTCGTCCCCGCGTCGGCGGACGGCGGATTGGGCTTTTTCGCCGTGGAACGTCCAGCCGCGGGCGTCGAACCCCTGGAGGGCATCGACCTGGTGCGACCGGCGGCGCGGCTGGTTCTCGACGGCGCTCCGGCCTCCCGCCTCGACGACGGCGGTATCAGCGCGGGGGATTTCGACGACGCGTTGATGACGGCGCGCCTTGCGCTGGCCGCAGAGCAGGTCGGCGCCGCGCAGGGAGCGCTCGACGTGGCGCTCGCCTATGTCGCCGAGCGCGTGCAGTTCGGCCGGACGATCGCCTCCTTCCAGGCGGTGAAGCATCGCTGTGCGGCCTTGCTGGTGGAAATCTCGGAAGCGCGTTCCCTCGTCTACGGCGCGGCGCAAAGTCTCGACCCGCTGGAGATCGCCGCGGCCGGCATCCTCGCCACGCAGGCGCTGTTCCGAGCGGCCGAGGAGGCGATCCAGCTTCATGGCGGCGTGGGCAACACCTGGGAGTACGATCCGCATCTCTATCTCCGCCGCGCGCAGGCGACGGCCGCCGTCTTCGGCTCGACCGACGAGAGGCTTGACACCATCGCTGGCGCGCTTCTGGGAGACGCGGCATGAGCATCGAGGCTTTCCGCGCCGAGGTCGCGGCCTGGATGGCGGCCAACCTCTCCGGTCGGTTCGCGCCGCTCCGGGATCGTGGCCATGCCGGCGACGGCGACGCGCTTCCCGATCTGCGCAAGGAATGGGAGCGAAAGCTCGCCGAAGGCGGCTGGACCTGCATCGGCTGGCCTCGCGAGCACGGCGGTCGCGGCCTGTCGGTTGCCGAGCAGGTCGTCTTCCAGGAGGAGTATGCGCGCGCCGGCGGGCCGGGGCGTCTCGGACACATCGGCGAAGGCCTGCTCGGCCCGACACTGATCGCGTTCGGCGGCGAAGACCAGAAGCGGCGCTTCCTGCCCGCCATCCGCGAAGGCCGGGAGTTCTGGGCGCAGGGGTATTCCGAGCCCGACGCCGGTTCCGATCTCGCCAACATCCGCACCCGGGCCCGCCGCGATCCGGAGAGCGGCGACTGGCTGGTGACCGGCCAGAAGGTCTGGACCTCGCTCGCCCACCTGTCGGACTGGATCTTCGTGCTCGCCCGCGGCGAGGAGGGCTCCATCGGCCCGAAGGGGCTGATCTTCCTCCTGATGCGGCTCGACCAGCCCGGCGTGGAGATCAGGCCGATCCGGCAGATCGGCGGCGGCAGCGAGTTCAACGCAACCTTCTTCGACGACGCGCGCGTGAAGGCGCGGGACGTGGTCGGCGCTCCCGGCGACGGCTGGCGGATCGCGATGGCGCTGCTCGGCTTCGAGCGGGGCCTGTCCACGCTCGGCCAGCAGATGGGCTTTGCCCGCGAACTCGACCTGATCGTCGAGATCGCCAGGGAGAATGGCGCGGCGGCGCGCCCGGCGATCCGCGCCCGCATCGCGCGGGCCTGGGCCGGATTGCGGGCGATGCGCTACATGGCGATGCGCATGCTCGCCGACGATCCCGAGCCGCAGGTGCAGCTCGAAAGCCTCGGCTACAAATACCAGTGGTCGAACTGGCATCGCGATCTCGGGCGGCTGGGCATGGACGTGCTCGGCTTTTCCGGCGCGGCGGCCAGCGCCGACCCGCGCGTCGAGAAGCTGCGCCAGCTCTTCTTCTTCACCCGCGCCGACACCGTCTACGGGGGCACCAACGAAATCCAGCTCAACATCATCGCCGAGCGCGGCCTGGGAATGCCCAGGGAGCCGCGCGGTCCGTCGGGAAAGGTCGCCTGATGGGATTTCGCGAGCCCCACGGGACGGAACTCGCGGCGAGGGACTGCCTGTGGCGGCTGGTCAATGCCTATTCGCGCGCCTGCGACCGGCGCGACTTCGTCCTGCTGCGCTCGCTCTACCACGACGACGCGCTGGAGGAGCATGGCGACATGTTCACCGGATCGCCGGACGACTACGTCGCCTGGGTCGAGAAGGCGCTGGCCAACTGGCAGTCCACCGCGCACTACGTCGCCAACGCGCTCTTCGAGATCGACGGCGACTATGCCGAGGGCGAGACATACAAGGTCAACCACCATCGCACGCTCTGCGGGACCGAGGAGATCGTCACCGGCAGCCGCAGCCTCGACCGCTTCGCCCGCCGATCCGGCGAGTGGCGCTTCCTCGGCCGCTGCGTGACGCTCGACTGGGCCGACAGGCGTCCGGTCGATCGCGGAGCCTATGACGGGTTCGCAACGGCGAGCCCCCACGGCGTCGCGGGCGCGGGCGACCTTTCCTACCGTCGCCTGACCTTGTTCGGACGCGCGGACACGCCAGAGATCTGACAATTCGGGAGGAGTTCATGTCGACGGATTTTGCTGGCCGCGTCGCGGTCGTCACGGGGGGCGCGAACGGCATCGGACGCGCCATCTCGCTCGCCTTCGCCGCCGAGGGCGCCAATGTCGCCATCATGGATCGCGAGGAGGGGCCGCTGGGCGAAACCGCCGAGGAGGCGCGCCGGCTCGGGGTCAAGGTTCTGCCGCTCGCCGGCGACATGACCGACAAGGCCGTGGTGGCCGACAATTTCGCGAAGGTGAGGTCCGATCTCGGTCCCGTCGACATGCTGACCAACAACATCGGACAGACGGCGCGGGAGAACTATTCGGAGTTCTACCTGGCGAGGCCGGAAACGCTGGAGTTCGTGGTCGGCGTGTCGCTGATGACGACCCTCATGTGCTCCCGTCAGGTCGTGAACGACATGCGCGAGCGGAAATTCGGCAAGATCGTCTCGATCTCCTCGGATTCGGCGATGAACGGCGACGTCGGCACCGTCGACTATGCGGCCGCCAAGTCGGGCGTTCTCGGCTTCACGCGGGCGCTGGCTCGCGAACTCGGGCCGTTCAAGGTGAACGTGAACGCGGTCTGCCCCGGGCCGACCAACACCCGAGCCATGCAGCGCATCCCGAAGGACGCCTACGAACGCGCCAGGAACATGATCCCTCTCGGCGAACTCTGCGAGCCCGAGGACATCGCCAACGCGGTGATCTTCCTGTCGTCCGGCAAGTCGCGTTTCATCACCGGCCAGACGCTGATGGTGAACGGAGGCCGGGTGTTCTACTGAGCTAGTGCGTTCGGACGATGCCGCGCCGCGTGCAGCGCAGCATGCAGGGTCCATGGTAGGAACATGAGATGGCCACGACGCTTCGAACCGCGCTGACGGACAGACTGGGTTGCACCTATCCCATCGTGCAGACAGCGATGGGGTGGGTCGCCGACGCCAGGCTGACGGCTGCGACATGCAATGCCGGAGGCTTCGGCTTTCTCGCCGGCGCGACCATCGAGCCGGGCAAGGTGGACGCGGCCATCCTCGATGTAAAGGCGCGTACCGATCGGCCTTTCGGCATGAATTTCCATATGTTCCAGCCGAATGCGGAGGAAGTGCTGGAAGCTGTGATCCGGCACGGCGTGAGGGCGGTGTCCTACGGTCGCGGTCCGGATGCCGCGACCATCAGGCGCCTGAAGAACGCCGGCGTGGTCTGCATGCCGACGGTCGGCGCGCTGAAGCACGCGGTCAAGGCCGTGGAGCTCGGCGCGGACATCGTCACGGTGCAGGGCGGCGAGGGCGGCGGGCACACCGGCGCGGTTCCGACCACCATCCTGCTGCCGCAGGTGCTGGACGCGGTCAAGGTGCCGGTGGTGGCCGCCGGAGGCTTCTCGGACGGACGCGGCCTCGTCGCGGCGCTCTCCTGGGGCGCGGCCGGCATCGCCATGGGCACGCGCTTCCTGCTGACGACCGATTCGCCCGTACCGATGGCGTCGCTGAAGCGCTACCTCGAAACGAAGGACCCGACGCTGATCAAGGTCTCGACGGCGGTCGACGGCCTGCCGCAGCGCTTCATCGAGAACGAGGAGCTCAGGCGGCTGGAAGAGATGAGCCTGCCGGCGCGACTGGCGATGTCCGCGAAGTATGCCCGCCATTGGGGCAGGGAGGCAGGCCTTGGCCCGCTCGGCATGGCGAGGCTCGGGCTGAAACTCATGGCCGGCGACGAAGGCGGCTTCCGCACGACGGTGATGGCCGCCAACCTGCCGACGCTGGTGCAGCGGGGCGTGGTCGCCGGCGACCCGGTCAACGGTCTGCTGCCGTCCGGACAGGTGGCCGCCGTCATCGACAGGCTGGAGAGCTGCGAGGACCTGATCGAGCGCATCACACGCGAGGCGGGCGAGAGACTGACGGCGCTGGCGCGGTTGACCGCCGATAACGCGAAGCAAGGGAGCCCCACATGAGCCGCCAGTTCTGGAGCAGGGTCGAGGACGGGATCGCCGAACTCGTCATCGAGAATCCGCCGGTCAACGCGCTCGACTCTAAGGGCTGGCGCGGACTGTCGCAGGAGATCGACCGGCTCAACGCCGACGAAGCGGTTCGCGTGATCATCGTGCGCGCCGAGGGTCGGGGCTTTTGCGGCGGCGTCGACATCAAGGAGTTGCAGGCGCATCCCGACCGGATCGTCGAGGTGAACGCCGGCAACTACGAGACCTTCCGTGCGCTGCATCGCGGCTTGAAACCCGCCATCGCGGCCGCGCACGGCTATGTGCTCGGCGGCGGCATCGGCATCTGCGGGTCGGTCGACATCATCCTGTGCTCGCCCGACGCGCGGTTCGGCGTGCCGGAGGTGGATCGCGGCGCGCTGGGCGCGGGCGCGCACCTCCAGCGCATGTTTCCGCTGCAGAAGGTGCGGCAGATGTACTTCACCGGCGAGATGATCGATGCGCAGGAGGCCTACCGGCTTGGCGCCATCGAGCGGATCGTGCCGAGGGAAGAACTTCGCGCCGCCGCCTTCGAACTGGCCGGGAAGATCGCCGCCAAGAGCCCGACCATGATCCGCCTCGCCAAGGAGGCTTTGAATGGCGTCGAGGACGGCGATCTCGAGCGCCACTACCGCTGGGAGCAGGGCTTTACCGCCCAGGCCTACCTGACGAAGGAAAGCCAGGAGGCGCGCGACGCCTTCGTCCAGAAGCGCGACGCCAGTTTCGCCGACAAGAAGTGAGGACCCCAGAATGGCCGTAGCTGTGCCGCCCTATGTCGAAGGCCATGGTCTGCTCAAGGGCCGAAGCGTACTCATTACCGCCGCCGCCGGTGTGGGCATTGGATTTGCCGCAGCCAGGAAGGCGGTCGAGGAAGGCTGCCGCGCGATCCTCATCTCCGACATTCACGAGCGCCGGCTTGGCGAGGCGGCGGAAAAGCTCAAGGCGCTTTCGCCATCCACGCCGGTCTTTCACCAACTGTGCAACGTCACCGACGAGTCGCAGGTGCAGACCCTGGTCGCGGCCGCTGAGGAACGGCTCGGCGGCATCGACGTGCTGATCAACAATGCCGGCCTGGGCGGACTGAAGACCGTCGTCGACATGACCGACGAGGAATGGTCGCGCGTCCTCGACATCACCCTGACCGGCACGATGCGCATGACGCGCGCCGTGCTGAGGGCAATGATCCCCCGCAAGGCCGGCGCCATCGTCAACAATGCCTCGGTGCTCGGATGGCGCGCTCAGAAAGGGCAATCCCACTACGCGGCGGCCAAGGCCGGCGTCATGGCCTTCACGCGCTGCTCGGCGCTGGAAGCCGCCGAACACGGCATCCGCATCAACGCCGTGTCGCCGTCGATCGCCATGCACGATTTCCTCAAGAAGGCGTCGTCGGAGGAAGAGCTTGCCCAGCTTTCGAAGGTCGAGGCCTTCGGCCGCGCGGCCGAGGTCTGGGAGGTCGCCAACGTGATGATGTTCCTCGCGTCGGACTATGCCGGCTACATGGTCGGCGAGGTCGTTTCGGTTTCGAGCCAGCGCGCATGACGCCGCCGTTCGTCTTCAACTCGCCCGCCGAAGCGGTCGCGGGCGTCGGCGCCAGGCTCGGGCCGAGCGACTGGCTGTTGGTCGATCAGCAGCGCGTCGACCTGTTCGCGGATGCAACCGGCGACCACCAATGGATCCATGTCGACCCGGAGCTGGCAAGGCACGGTCCGTTCGGCACGACCATCGCACACGGCTACCTGACGTTCTCGCTTATCAACATGTTCCTTCCGCAGCTGTTCGAGGCGCGGGGCATGAAGATGGGCGTGAACTACGGCGCCGAGAAATTGCGTTTCCCGGCCCCGGTGAAGGTGGGCAGCCGCGTCCGCGCCGTCGGCGAACTCGTCAAGGCTGAGCCGATCGGCGACGACGCCGTCCAGACGACCGTCCGCGTCTCGATCGAGATCGAAGGCGGCCAGAAACCCGCCTGCGTGGCCGACATCATCGGCCGCTATTCCTTCTGAGGCATGCCATGGCGAACGAACACGCGGACATGATCGAGCGTCTCCAGCGGTTGGAATCGCTGGAGGAAATCCGCCAGCTTGTCTCGAAATACGCCCTCGCGCTCGACATGCGCGACATGGACGCGATGGCGAACCTGTTCGTGCCGGACGTCAAGGTCGGGCAGGGCAGGACCGGCCGGCAGGCGCTACGCGACTGGCTCGACGACACGATGCGCAAGCAGTTCGACGGAACGTCGCACCATGTCGGCACGACGATCATCGAGTTCGTCGATCCCGACAATGCCGTGGGGATCATCTACTCGAAGAACGAACACGAGACGGGCGCCGAGTGGGTCATCATGCAGATGATGTACTACGACACCTATGCCCGCGCGGGCGGCCGTTGGTGTTTCCGTCGCCGCCAGCCGCTCTACTGGTACGCGACCGACCTCAACAAGCCGCCCGTCGGCAGCCGCAAGATGCGCTGGCCCGGCCGCGAGCCCTATGAAGGCGCCTTTCACGCGCTGTTCCCGTCCTGGAAGGAGTTCTGGGCACGACAGGGAGCCTCCGATACGCCGATCGCCGAACCGGCGCCGCTCGACGGGTTCATCGAGGCCATGCGGCGCGGAAACGAGGTCCATGCAAACCGCGTCCGCTGAGGAGACGATCATCGCCGGCCTGTTCCAACCGGTGCGGCTGGGCTCGCTGGCGTTGAAGAACCGCATCGCGATGGCGCCGATGTCGCGCTATCTCTGCCCGGACGACGTTCCACACCAGGGCGTCGTCGACTACTACCGCCGCCGCGCCGAGGCAGATGTCGGCCTCATCATCACCGAGGGCACCTATATCGGCCATCCGAGTGCGGCGAGCTACGCCGGCGTCCCGCATTTCCATGGCGAGGCGCTGGCGGGCTGGGCTCGGGTCCGGCAGACGGTGCACGAGGCTGGCGGCCGCATCTTCCCGCAGCTCTGGCACACGGGTTCGTTTCGCCAATCCTGGATGGGGCCGGTGAAGGGCGTGCCGGGGTTCGGCCCGTCCGAAAACCTCAACGCCTTTACCAACCATCCCGAACCGACTCGCGCGATGACCGAGCGGGACGTCGAGGAGGTGATCGAAGCCTACGCGCAGGCCGCAGCCGACGCGCAGGCGCTTGCCTTCGACGGCTTGGAACTGCACGCCGCGCACGGATATCTGATCGATGAGTTCCTCTGGGGCCGGACCAATCGCCGGACCGACCGATGGGGCGGGGACAGGCGCGATCGCACGCGCTTCGCCGTGGAGATCCTGAAGGCGATCCGCAGACGCGTCGGCCCGGATTTCCCGGTGTCGCTCCGCTGGTCGCTGTGGAAACAGCAGGACTACCGCGCGACGCTCGCCGATACGCCGGCGCAATTGGCCGAGATCCTCGAGCCGCTGGTCGACGCGGGCGCTTCCATCCTGCACACCTCGACGCGGCGCTTCTGGAGCCCCGGCTTTCCCGACGAGAGCGACCTGACGCTCGCGGGCTGGACGAAGAAGCTGACCGGGCTCCCCGTCATCATGGTCGGCGGGGCAGGGCTCGATCGCGCCGGCATTGACGTGGTCACGCAGGTTGCCTCGCTCGACGTGCTGGAAAAGCCCCTGCGGCGCGGCGAGTTCGACATCCTCGCGGTCGGCCGGGCGCTGCTCGCAGACCCCGAATGGGCGCGCAAGGTCGGCGAGGGCCGGATCCGCGACTGCCGTCCCTATTCCAGGGATTTGCTGGATCGTCTCGACTGAAAAGTCGCGCGGGAATTTGAAGGCCCGCCAATCCTCCGCATCCTGATCCGCTCGCAGCAGCAGACGTCTCCTGCATGGTTGCGCAGGTCGCGCCTAAAAAAAGCGGCCCGCACGATCGTCGTACGGGCCGCATGTGTTCGCCGGGAGGTGCGAACGAAGAGCTCAGGCCGCTTGGTTCTGCGGGCCACCGAGCACGGCGGCGCTGTTGAGCATCAACCGCACGAGTTCGGTCTGCCGGGTGATGCCGCTCTTGGAAAAGATCGAGCGCAGGTGCGCGCGCGCCGTGTTGCGCGAGATGTCGAGCGCGGTTGCGACGTCTTCGAGCGAAAGCCCGGCGGTCAGGCGTCGGGCGACGGCGGCTTCGGCCGGGGTCAGGTCGAAGAGCTGGCGTACGAGGTCGTTGCCGACGTCGGCATTGGCCTCCGGATCGCGCAGGTAGATCGCGACGGTCGGTTCGGTCGAAACGCCGCCGCTGCGCACGGCCGGCACCGGCTGCACGATGATGCCGAGGCTGCGGCTGCCGGACGGTCTGGTCAGCGCCAGTCCGCGCGCCTCGCGGCCCTCGCCGGACTGGGCGCGTTGCATGGCCGCCTTGATCGCCGCCTGCAATTCGCGATCTTCCTTCGCGCAGGCGGCGCGAAACCGTCCCCCCTGCATCTGGATGCCGTCGCGCGCCGAAAGCGCCTCCTCGGCGCGGGAGGAGCATTTGACGATCCGCCCTTGCATGTCGAGGATCAGGATGCCGACCGAAAGCCGCTCCATTACGGTCGAATAGAGGCTCCGCTCGACCTCGCTTGCCCCGATGCGGCGAGCGATTTGAAGCCCGCGCAGAAACTGGCTGGCCAGGATCTCGCACAGCGACGTCTCGTCGGAATCGCCGGTCTGTGTACCGGTCGCCCGGAAAACGAAGAGCGTGAGCCGATGGCTTTCGGTCTCGTCGACCGCGCTCGCCTGGACGCAACGATGGCGGTCGAGAAGCAGGCCGAGACGCGCAAGCGCCAATGAGGGCTCCTCATCCGCGTCGCAGTCGTTCTCGGACACGAAGGCAGCGCTGTTGCCGCCCGTCCGGTCCTCGATCTTGAGAGCCACCGCCGTCGCGCCGAGATGGCTGCGCACGAGATCCAGCGGCTGATGTAGCGGTCCTCCGCCGATGAGGCTCTCGGAGATCCGTGAGAACAGCAAGCCGAACTCGACGACGGAACGAGACTGGAACGTCATGCCAAGGTCCTCCCCGGAAGGCTTTTGATTCTTCGATGCGGACCCGCTGGCGAAAGCCGCCGAGGCGATTCTCCAGGAGGGCTCCTCCCGCTTCGATATTGACAGGATGTCACTATTTCGACGTGACTGTCAAACACTTTAACACGGCGTCGAATTTTTGTCGCTGCGTCAGCGAATAGACGGGAGAACACGCGTGTTAGGGGTGGAACATCAATTAATTTCAGTCATTTAGCCTTCCGCATTGCAGCATCGGAAACGCCAAAAAGCCGGAGCGAATGCCCCGGCTTTTTGCACTGCGCAACGGTTCGGTGTGGAAATCAGCTCGCGCAGTCGGCGCGTTTGATCAGTCCGTCTTCCCGTACCTTATGCGGCGCCATCACCACCTTGATGGCTTCCGGTGCCGGCATGAAGTGATTGGTGCTGGAGACGGAGATCGGGCCGATGATCGGCTCCACCTTGTCGGAGTTGGCCTCCAGCCACTTCGCGACGGCCTCGCCGTCGGCCGTTCCGGCGCCGTTGATCGCAGCCGCCAGGATCACCGGCTCGATGTAGAACGGCGTGAGCGATGCCGCGCCGCCGAGCTTGTCCACCTCCGGAACCGCGGCCCTCGCACGTTCCACGAACTTCGCGAACGGCGATTCGCCGACCGGTTCCTCGCAATAGGTCATGCCGACGAACTGCGTCGAGTACACGCCCTCGAAGGCTTCCTCTCCGAGCACGGCGGCATTGCCGACCGCGTAGTTCGTCATCGTCTGGTTGGCCAGCACTGGCACGTCCCAACCCAGATCCTCGCGGTTCTCGAGCAGCTTGCGCGCATCGTCTCCGAGCGAGGCCATGAACAGGATCGCCTCGGCGCCCGCGCCGCGGAGCGACAGCAGCTGCGGCGTCATGTCCTCGGTACGGAACGCGAATTCCTGGATCGCGACCGGCTCGAGCCCTTTCTTCTCCTTCAGGTAGACGAGGAGATCGCTGACGCCGGCTTTCGACATGCCGCCATTGTCGGAAATGATCGCGAACTTCGTCAAACCGAGCTTGTCGATCGCGAAGTCGATGTTGGGGATCATCTGGTTGGCGGCCGTCACCGAGGTCGAGAAGTGATAGGGGCCGACCTCGGGGGTCAGCTGCGACGAAGCGGCCGTCGTCGCCTGGACGATCCTCTTCTCGGTCGTCACCGCGACGATCGGGATCGTCTCCTGGCTTGTGACGGGACCGACCAGGGCTTCGATCTTCTCGTTCTCGATCAGTCGCCGTGCCTCGCTCACGCCGTGGGTCGGGTCGGTCATGGTGTCGGCCATGATCAGCTCGACCTTCCTGCCCAGGATCCCCCCGGCGGCGTTGATGTCCTCGACCGCGAGCTTCCAGGCCTCGGTCGAAGACCGGCCGACGGACGCGCCGCCTCCGGTGATCGACGTGATGCCGCCAAGCTTGAATGTCTCTTGCGCGAACGACGCGCCGCTGGAAAGGGCGAGCGCGGCGGCGGATGCCAGACCGATCGAGAGATGGCGCGCGACCATGCCCCATTTGTTGTTCCGTGGAAGGCTCATGCGTTTCTCCTCCGTGAAAGCCAAGCGGAAATGGATGTGACTCCGGACGCCCGGTCATCGTCCGTGTGGACTACGGCGGCGGGTGATCGCCAAGCCGTGCATAGTCTTACCGGACGGTGCGCTCAGCCTCGCACATAGTAATCAGACGGTCATGCTTGATCTCATGTGCAGTTCCTACACGACGAGCGGCGTCATGCCCGGCGGACCGGTCGCTTCGCGGCACGGCCTTGCCGAAAGGCTCGCCGCATGCGCGGCCGCCGGCTATCGGGGCTATTGGCTGCACTGGCGCGACTATGTGGAGCAACGCGGGGCAGGCATGTCGGACGGCGCGCTTCGCGCCCTGTTCGACCGCCACGACCTCCCGCACCGCGGCGTCGAGTTCTTCTCGGACTGGTTCGTCGACGGCGATGCCGCGGCGGCCAACGCCGAGGCGCGATCCTTTGACGCCGCGAGGGCGATCGGGGCCGAAAGCGTCAACGTGGGCGCCGATTTCGCCGGCCGGGGCTTTCCCCTCGAGCACATGGTCGAGCGATTCGGCGCGCTCTGCGGCCGCGCCGCCGACCGGGGCCTGCGCATCGGGCTGGAACTCGTGGCCTGGAGCGACGTATCCGACGTCGGCACGGCCCTCCGCTTCCTCGAGCCCCGAAACGCCGCGCTCGTGATCGATGCATGGCACGTCTTCCGCGCCGGCCTGCCGCTCTCGGATCTCGCGCGCATCCCGGCCGACCGTGTCTCCTGTATCCAGGTGAACGACGCGCCGGCAGCGGTCCGGGGCGCGCTGGCCGACGATACGCGCCACCGGCTTTTCTGCGGCGAGGGAGTGTTCGACCTGACTGGCTTCCTGAAGGCCACCGAGCGCTTCGGCACCCCCGTCAGCGTCGAGATCATTTCGCCGGAGGTGGCGCGCATGCCCCTTGCCGAAGCGGCGCGCATCTCCTGCGAGACGGCGGGGCGGTTGATGCGGTAGTGCGTTTAGTCCGTTCGAAGGATGCCCCGCGGGGCCGCGGCCGGGTCTATGCGAAGGGAAGAGGAATGGCGCTTCGGCGCGCCCGGGAGGAGTGTCTGATGCTTGCGGAGATATTGATCATCACGGTGCGAGGCTGTGCGATCGGCTCGATCTTCGCCCTGATCGCGATGAGCTTCAACATCGTGCACGGCGCGACGGGGATCTTGAACTTCGCCCAGGGCAACATGTTCGTCCTGGGCGGCTTCGCGGCGTTCTTCCTCGCCAACGAAGCCGGCGTCGCCTGGTGGCTGCTGATGCTGCCCGTCGCCGGCATCCTCGTCGCAGTGCTCGTCACCGTGCAGGGCTGGATCACGCTGGCGCCGCTGCGTTCCTCGGTCGAGCAGGACAGCTGGCTGATATCGACCGTCGCGTTCTCGACCATCATCGCCGCGCTGCTGATGATCACGCAGGGCCCGTTCGCCTATACGGTGCAGGGGCCGGTGCCGTCCTTCCGCATCCTCGGCGTGCGCACGCCCGGCGCCTATGCGCTGGCCATCGGCGCCATGTTCTTCTGGTATTTCGCGCTCCGCATCTTCCTGCGCCACACCTTCCTGGGGCTCGCGATCTCGGCGCTTTCGCAGGATTTCGACGCGGCGCGCGCGGCCGGACTGCCTGTCCGCAGGCTCCAGTTGCTCGCCTTCGCGATCAGCGGGTTGATCATCGGCACCGCGGGCTTCCTGGTCGCGCCGGTGATTTCCGTCGCCTCCGACGCTGGCCTCCGCTACGTCCTGAACGGCTTCGTCGCGGCGGTCGTCGGCGGCATCGGCTCCAATCTCGGCACGCTCATCGGCGGACCGCTGGTCGGCATCATCGGTATGCTGACGGCCTACCGGATCGGCGGCGCCTACCAGGACCTCGCCTCGCTCCTGTTGCTGGTGGCGATCCTGATGCTGCGGCCGCAGGGCCTCTTCGGCCGGTCCTCGGCGCGGCGGGTGTGACCATGGCTGTGAGCGAGACCATGGCCGCCGGGGCAGGGAACGCGCGGGGCAAGCCGCGCTTCTCGTCCGATTTGCCACAGATGCTGATCGGCTTCGTGCTGATCGCGATCACCGGCTTCGTGCCGTCTATCCTGGGCAATTCCTACTGGGTGCACACCTTCCAGCTGGTCAACATCTACATCGCCGCTTCGGTGTTCCAGAACTTCCTGTTCGTCGACGCGGGGCAGAAGTCGTTCGGCCAGGGCGTCCTGCTGGGACTTGGCGCCTACGTCACCGCGATCTTCTTCGGGCTCCACGACTGGCCGTTCCTGCTGGCCGCGCTCGTCGGCCTGGGCGCGGCGACCGCCGGCGGGCTGCTGTTCGCCTTCCCCGCGCTGCGCGTCCAGTACTTTCACCTTGGCTTCGTGACGCTGTCGGCGGCGATCGTGTTCCCGCAGCTCCTGATGTCGCTGGACAAGTGGACCAACGGCATCAACGGCATCTCCGTGTCGATGCCCGCCCTGCACCACGAATGGTTCCTCGGCCTGTCGCCGCTGACCTTGATGATCGCGGTCTATCCGATGATCGCGCTCGCCATCCATTTCTCGATCCGCCGCTCCAAACTCGGCCGCGACATGCGCGTTGCCGCGCTCAGCCCCGAGGCCGCCCGCTCTCTCGGCATCAGGCCCGGCGTGATGCGCTTCATCGCCTTCGTCATCGCCGCGATCGGGACCGGCGTGTGCGGCATCCTCTACCTGCCGGCGGTTTCCTTCGTCAGCCCGCAGGGCTTCAACGTCGAACTCTCCTTCGTCTTCTTCTTTGCCGTGGTCGTCGGCGGTCGCGGGCAGATGCTCGGCCCCATCATCGGCATCTGGATCGTCTTCATCCTGCCCAACATCGCGCTCGCGCAATTCGTCGAATACCGCCTGCTGATCTACGGGCTTCTGACCCTCCTGACCGTCATCCTGTTTCCCGATGGCATCGTCGGCTCGATCGAGCGCTGGCGCGTCAAGCGCGGGGTCAGCGGCCGCGGCGAGCAGGCGTTCCGGGTCGACCGGTTCCTGGAAACGCTCGAGGGCGGGCGCGAAACCCGGCCGGGCGACGACGTCGTCGTCGAGGTGCGCGGCGGCACCAAGAAGTTCGGCGAGGTCGTGGCCGTCGACAATGTCGACCTCAAGGTCCGCCGGGGCGAGATTCACGGGTTGATCGGCGCCAACGGCTCGGGCAAGACGAGCCTGCTCAACGTGCTGTCGGGCCTGTCGCGACTGAATTCCGGTTCCTTCCTCATCAAGGGCGAAGACGCCACGCGCAGGTCGGCCGACCGGATCGCCGACATGGGCATCGGCCGCACCTTCCAGACGCCGCGGATCTTTCCGCAGTTCTCGCTGTGGGACAATCTCCGGCTCGGCATCGACGCCCGCGTGGGAGACGGTAGCGCCGACATTGGCAAGCTCGCCGCCGCGCTCGAGTCGGAGTTTTCGGAAGACAGCGCGGAACTCCTGTCGCACGGCCAGCGTCGCCTCGTGGAGGTGATGCGCGCGGTGCTGAAGGAGGCGGACATCATCTTCTTCGACGAGCCCGCGGCCGGCCTTTCGCAGGGCGAGCGGGCGAACTTCGCAAGGCTCGTCAGGTTCCTGGCCAGGCGCATGGGCAAGACCATCATCCTCGTCGAGCACGACCTCGAACTCGTCTGGGACATCGCCGACACGATCACCGTCATGGAGCAGGGGCGCGTCGTCGCCTCCGGTTCGCCGGAAGCAATGGCGAACGACCCGGCAGTGCAGCACATGTTCGTTGGAGGCCGCCGTGCTTGAAGTCAGCAACCTCCATGCCGGATACGGCAACGTTCCCGTGATCGAGGACGTATCGCTGACCGCCCACCTAGGGGAGATTCTGCTGGTCGGCGGCGAGAACGGCGCCGGCAAGTCGACGCTGATGCGTGCGATCGCCGGTTTCAACAAGCCCACCGCCGGGGAGGTGCTCCTCAACGGCAGGCCGATGCATGGCATGGCGCCCGAGGCGATCGCGCAGGCCGGCCTGCGGCTGGTGCTCGACGGCCATCGCGTGTTCCCCGAGCTTTCCGTCTACGACAACCTCAGGATGGGCGCGGCGGCCCGCAAGGGCGATCGTGCCGGCTTCGCCGCGGCGGTCGACGAGATCTACGCGGTGTTCCCGATCCTGAAGGAGAAACACCGCAAATATGCGCGCGATCTTTCGGGAGGCCAGCAGCAGATGCTGGCGCTCGGCCAGGCCTTCGTGGCGCAGCCCCGGGTGCTGCTCTGCGACGAGCCGTCCATGGGACTGGCGCAGGCGCTGCTGCCCCAGATCCTCGCCTTCCTGCGCAAATGGGCCGAGACCGGGACCGCCGTCGTCATCGTCGAACAGCACCTCAAGGTCACGGCGCCCTACGCGGATCGCGCCATGATCATCGAACGCGGCAAGGTCAAGTTCGCCTGCGCCGCGTCGGAGCTCGAGGCAAGGCTTGCGGATCCCGAACCGGTATCCGTCGCTGCTCCGGCATGAGCGACACGGCGCGCGTTGGCGCGACATCAGGCTCTGCGCGAGCGGCGCCGCTAGTCCCTATGGACGATTGCGCTGCAACACGGGAAGCCTAGCGTCCCAGGCAATCAGGAAAGGCCATCGTCATGGACGATCTCGTCCCTCCGCGCCAGGCGGACATCACCTACGAGACCGAGCACCCCGTCCGCTACGAAACGGCGGGGCCGGTCGCATGGATCGTGATGGACCGTCCGAAATACAACAATGCGCAGAACTCGCAGATGACCTACGCGCTGGACGATGCGTTCCGGCGGGCCGTCGATGACGACGCGGTCAAGGTCATCGTGCTTGCCGGCGAGGGCAAGCATTTTTCCGCCGGCCACGACATCGGCACGCCGGGGCGCGACGTGGCGAAGAGCTTCGAACGGCGGCTCCTGTGGGCGGATCACGTCAACAAGCCGGGCGCGGAGATGCTCTACACGCGCGAGCAGGAGGTCTATCTCGGCATGTGCCGGCGCTGGCGCGAGGCGCCGAAGCCGACCATCGCCGCCGTGCAGGGCGCCTGCATCGCCGGCGGCCTCATGCTCGCCTGGGTGTGCGACTTGATCGTGGCGACCGACGACGCTTTCTTCCAGGACCCGGTGGTGCGGATGGGCATTCCGGGCGTCGAATACTTCGCCCACGCGTTCGAGCTGCCACCGCGCGTCGCCAAGGAATTCCTGATGCTGGGCGAACGCATGAGCGCCGAGCGCGCGCATCATTTCGGCATGGTGAACCGGCTTTCGACGCGCGACACGCTGAGGTCCGACGTGCAGGCCATGGCCGAGAAACTCGCCCAGCAGCCGCGGCTCGGACTCTGGCTGACCAAGCAGGCGGTGAACCACGTCGAGGAACTGCGCGGCAAGCGCGCGGCGATGGACGCCGTCTTCCACATGCACCATTTCGCCCATGCCCAGAGCGATCTCACCCAGGGCAACTCGCTCGGCGGCCAGGACGCGAAGTCCATGGTGGCCGCAAACAAGAAGCAGTCTGGCGAGGGCTGAGCGGACGTGGATCTCACCTACAGCAACGCCGAAAAGGCCTTCCGGTCGGAGGTGCGCGCATGGATGGAGGCCAATGTGCCGTCCGCGCCGCTGCCGTCCTTCGATGCCTCCCGCGAGGGGTTCGAGGCGCATCGCGCCTGGGAACGGAAGCTCGCCGAGGGACGCTGGGGCATGGTGACCTGGCCCGAGGCCTATGGCGGGCGGGGACTGAACCTCATCCAGTGGCTGATCTTCGAGGAGGAATACTGGCGGGCTGGCGCGCCGCTGCGCGTCAACCAGAACGGCATCTTCCTGCTCGGCCCGACCCTGATGGAATACGGCACCTCGGAGCAGAAGGCGCGCTTCCTCTCCCGCATGGCGTCGGGCGACGAGATCTGGGCGCAGGCCTGGTCGGAACCGCAGGCGGGCAGCGACCTGGCCGCGGTTCGGGCCACCGGCCGCCGCGAGGGCGACGAATACGTCCTCCACGGCCACAAGATCTGGTCCTCGCGCGCAGTCTTCGCCGACTGGGCCTTCGGCCTGTTCCGCACCGATCCCGTCTCGGAGCGGCACAAGGGACTGTCGCTCATCTTCTTTCCGCTCGACGCACCGGGCGTCCGCCTGCAGCCGATCGCGCAGATCGACGGCGAGACAGGCTTCGCGGAAATCTTCCTCGATAACGTCCGCGTGCCGGCCTTCAACCGGCTGGGCGAGGACGGGCAGGGCTGGTCGATCTGCATGGCCACCGCCGGCTTCGAGCGCGGGCTGATGCTGCGCAGCCCGGCCCGGTTCCAGATGGCCGCGAGCCGGCTGGTCGATCTCTACCGCGCCCACGAGCAGGATTGTGCTCCAGAGACGCGCGCCGCCGTCCTCCGATCGGTCATGGACGCCGAGGCCTATGCGCTGTCGATCTATGCGACGGCGTCCCGGCTCATCGGGGGCGGCCACATCGGCGCCGAGGCCTCCGTCAACAAGATCTTCTGGTCGGAAATGGACATCCAGCTCCACTGCACGGCGCTTTCCATCCTTGGCGCGCGCGCCGAGCTGATGCGAAGCGCGCCGGCCGCGGGTGATGTCGGCCGCTGGCTCGACGGCTACTTCTTCTCGCTCGCCGGACCGATCTACGCAGGGTCCAACGAGATCCAGAAAAACATCATCGCCGAGCGGATGCTCGGCCTGCCGAGGTAGGGATCGCAGTCGACGCCATGGATTTCCGCTTCACCGAAGAGCAGACGATGACCGCCGAGGCCGTGCGGGGCCTGCTGGCCGATCTGTGCCAGCCGGCCGACCTGCGACGGCTGATGCAAGCGGGCGCGGCGCGCGACGAGCGCCGCTGGGCTGCCCTGAGCGACATGGGCCTGGCCGGAGCGCTCGTGCCGGAGGCCATGGGCGGCCTCGAACTGAGGGCCATCGATTTCGTTCTCGTGGCGGAGGCGTGCGGCCATGCCGGGCTCCCGGAGCCGCTGGTCGAAAATGCCGGCGTGTCGCTGCCGTTGCTGGCCGCGCTGGCTGGCGATGGTCGGATCCGGGGGCTCCTCGATCGCGCGCTCGCAGGCGACCTCACCGTCGCCACGGCCCATCCGGCAAACCTTTTCGTCGCCGATGCCGACACCGCGGGCGCGCTTCTCGTGGTGCGCGACGACGGCGTCGTCCTCTGCGAGGTCAAAGCGGTCGCGCTCGTCCGCCAGGAATCCGTCGATCCATTTCGGCGTCTCTTCACGGTTGCCGCCACGCCCGGCGCCTCGGCAATCGCCATGACGCCGGAGGTCCGCGCCGCCCTCGACCTCGCCTTCGATCGCGGCGCGCTCTTCTCCGCCGCGCAGTTGCTCGGCATCGCACAGCGGGCCGTCGATCTGGCCGTCGCCTATGCGAAGGAACGCCAGCAGTTCGGCAAGCCGATCGGGTCCTACCAGGCCGTCAAGCACCTGCTGTCGACGGTCCAGGTCAGGATCGAGTTCGCCCGTCCGGTCGTCTACGCGGCCGCGGCGCAACTCGAGAACGCCGATGTCTTCTCCCGGGCTCGCATCTCCCACGCCAGGCTCGCCGCCGCCGAGGCGGCCGATCTCGCCTGCCGCACCGCCGTGCAGGTTCACGGCGCCATGGGCTATTCCTGGGAAGTCGACGTGCATTTTTTCCTGAAGCGCGCGCTGGCGCTCGCATCCTGGTGGGGCGACGCCAGGTTCCACCGCGAGCGGGTCGCCGCGCGCGTCTTCGATCGTCCGCTCGGCGCGGACCAGACACTCGCAAGCGAGGCCGCACATGACTGAAGCCTACATCATCGACGCCGTCCGCACCCCAGTCGGCCGCAAGAAGGGTGCGCTCGCCGCGATGCATTCCGCCGACCTCGGCGGTCATTCCATCAAGGCTTTGATCGAACGGACGGGGATAGACCCCGCGGCGGTGGACGACGTCGTGTTCGGCTGCGTCGACACGATCGGCTCGCAGGCGGGCGACATCGCGCGCACGGCCTGGCTGGTCGCCGGCCTGCCGCAGCACGTGCCGGGCGTCACCGTCGACCGCCAGTGCGGCTCCTCCCAGCAGGCGGTTCACTTCGCCGCCATGGGCGTGATGAGCGGCGTCCAGGATCTGGTGGTGGCCGGCGGCGTCCAGAACATGAACGCCATGCCGATCTCCGCCGCCATGATCGTGGGTCAGCAGTTCGGCTTTCCCGATCCCTTTTCGACGTCGCCAGGCTGGCAGGCCCGCTATGGCGGCGAGGAGGTCGGCCAGTTCCGCTCCGCCGAGATGATAGCCGCGAAGTGGCGGATCACCCGCGTCGAGATGGAGGCCTTCGCCTTCGAATCGCATCGCCGCGCGATCGCGGCGATCGACGACAACCGGTTCGACGCGGAGACTGCGCCCGTCGGCGACTTCGCCCGGGACGAGACGCCGCGTCGGGACACGTCGCGCGAGAAGATGGCGACGCTGAAGCCGATGGTCGAGGGCGGGCGCGTCACCGCCGGCGTCTCGAGCCAGAACGCCGACGCCTCCGCCGCGCTTCTGATCGCCTCGGAAAGGGCGGTGAAGGACCACGGGCTCAGGCCGCGCGCCCGGATCCACCACATGACGGTGCGCGCCGACGACCCGGTCTGGATGCTGACGGCGCCGATCCCGGCGACGCGCCAAGCACTGGAGCGGACGGGGCTCAAGGTCGCCGACATCGACCTCTTCGAGTGCAACGAGGCCTTCGCCTCGGTTCCCATGTCCTGGATGAAGGAACTCGGCATCCCGCACGAGAAAGTCAACGTCAACGGCGGCGCCATCGCGCTCGGCCACCCGCTCGGCGCCACCGGTGCCCGTATCATGACGACGCTGCTGCACGAACTCGAGCGACGCGGCGGCCGCTACGGCTTGCAGACGATGTGCGAGGGCGGCGGCCAGGCCAACGTCACCATCATCGAGAGGCTCTAGCCCATGCCCTGCTATGCATTCGAAGGCATCCGGCCGGTCGTGCATCCGACCAGCTTCCTGCATCCGACCGCGTCCCTGATCGGAGACGTGCAGGTCGGGCCTGGCTGCTACATCGGGGCCGGCGCATCGCTTCGGGGCGATTTCGGACGCATCGTCGTCGAGGGCGACAGCTCCATCCAGGACAATTGCACGCTGCACACGGGGGCGGGCTCCGATTGCATCATCGGCCGCGGCGCGACGGTCGGCCATGGCTCCATCGTGCACGGTGCGCGGATCGGCGTGAACGCGCTCGTCGGCATGAACGCGGTGGTGCTGGACGAGGCCGTCATCGGCGACGAATGCCTGATCGGCGCCCTCTCGCTCGTGAAGTCCGACATGCGCGCGCCGGAGCGCAGCCTGATCGCCGGCAACCCGGCGAGGATCGTGCGCCAGCTTCCGCCTGAGGCGATCATCTGGAAGAACGACGGCGATGGCGAATACCAGCGGCTGGCCCGCCAGTCGCTTGCCGATTTCGAGGAATGCGAGCCGCTGACCGCGCCGGAACCAGGCCGCGGGCGCGTGTCGGGAAATGCCCGTGCGGTGCGGCTGAGCGTGAGGAGCTAGCGAATGGGTATCTGCGAAGGTCGCGTCGTCATCGTCACCGGGGCGGGCAGGGGGCTCGGGCAGGCCTATGCGCTCGGTCTTGCCGCCGAGGGTGCCAAGGTCGTCGTCAACGATCTCGGCGTCGGCGCCCATGGCGACGCGACGACGGAGCGCCCCGCCGACGAAGTGGTCGCCGAAATCCGTAAGGCCGGCGGCGAGGCCGTCGCCAGCTTCGACGACGTCGCCGACTGGGACGGCGGCGGACGCATCGTCAGGACGGCGATCGACGCCTTCGGACGGCTCGACGCGGTGGTCAACAATGCCGGCTTCGTGCGCGACCGCATGTTCGTCTCGTGCACGCCGGAGGAATGGGACGCGGTCATCCGGGTCCACCTGCGCGGCCATTTCTGCGTCTCGCGCCATGCCGTCGACCATTGGCGCGCCGAAGCCAAAGCCGGGCGTCCCGTCGATGCGCGAATCATCAACACCTCGTCCGGCGCTGGCCTCCAGGGCTCGGTCGGCCAGAGCGCCTATTCGGCCGCCAAGGCCGGCATCGCCACGCTCACCCTGGTGCAGGCGGCCGAACTCGCGCGCTACGGCATCTCCGTCAACGGGCTGGCCCCGAACGCGCGCACCCGCATGACTGAGCCGGCGTTCGGCGCGGCGATGCAGGCGAAGCCGGGCGAGATGGACGTGTTCGCGCCCGAGAACACTGCGCCTCTGGTGGCCTGGCTCGTCAGCGAACGCTCCCGCGACGTGACGGGACAGATCTTCGAATTGATCGGCGGGCTGGTCCGCGTCTGCCTCGGCTGGACCGATGGGCCGGAATACGATCTCGGGCGGCGCTGGGAGGCTGCGGCGATCGGCGACAAGATCATCGAGTTGCTCGCCGACCGACCCGCGCCCAAGAAGGTCTACGGCACGGCCTGACCGGGCCTATCGCCGGTAGGCATATCGCCCGCGGCCGAAGATCCGGTCGAGGTCGTCGGGCGAGGCGGTCGCCAGCAGCGGCGTCAGTTGCGCATGCCGCTCGATGCCGCGCTGGACGCCGGGACGCGAGGCGCAGCGCTCGAACCAGGCGGCGATGCCCGGAGCGTCAGGTGAATCCTTGTCGAGGAAGGCAAACCGCTCGCGCAGCCGGTTCGAGCTCGACCAGACCCACGGGAAGCAGGCAAGGTCGGCGATCGTGAACTCGTCTCCACCGAGATAGGGCGTCCGCGAGAGCCGCTTCTCCATGACGCCGTAGCACCGACGCAACTCGGTCAGATGGCGGCTCAGGGCATAGTCCTGTCCCTGTGGCGCATAGAGCAGGAAATGATTGAGCTGGCCGCTCGCCGGACCGAGATTGGCCGCCTGCCAGACCGCCCACTCGATCGCCTCGTAGCGCGCCTTGCCAGTTTGCGGCAGGAGCCGGCCGGTCTTTTCCGCGAGATAGATCAGGATGGCCACGGACTCGAAGACCGTCACCAGCCCGCCCGCCGCGTCGTGATCGACCAGCACGGGCACCTTCGCATTGGGATTGAGATCCTCGAACTCGGCCGCGAACTGCTCGCCCTTCCACACGTTGATCGGCAAGAACCGGAACTCGATATCCAGTTCGCACAGCGCCAGCGTCACCTTCATCACGTTGGGCGTCGTCGAGGCGTAGAGGTCGATCATTCGCCCTCTTTCCTCGCGTCGGGCCGCGGCGTGTAGCCGTCGGCGACGATGATCGGCAGATGCGTGAAGTTGCGGCCGTCCGGCAGGCGCATCCATGCCCCGGCCGCGAGCGCCCCGCCATCGACGACGATGGTGGAGCCGGTCACCCATCCCGACAGGCGCTCGGAGGCTAGGAACAGCGCCGCTCCCGCCGAATCCTCGCCCTCGCCGAAGCGGCCGATCGGGAACCAGCGTTTCAGGTAGTCGCGGTTCTCGGGCGGTACGCGGGGGGTGGCGACGATCTGCGCCGTATTGGTCGTTTCCGGTGCCACCGCATTGACGCGGATGTTGTCGGCGCCAAGCTCGACAGCGAGGCTCTGCGTGAAGCCGGTGATCGCCGCCTTGAAGGCCGCGTAGACCACCGTGTGCGGGATCCCGCGGAAGGCCTCGATGGTGGAGACGTTGATGATTGCGCCGCCCTTGCCGCCACGCCGGATCAGGGGAACGGCAGCCTTGGTGACGTGGAACATGTGGAGCAGATTGACCGCGTAGAGCGCGTCCCACTCCGCCTCGGTCGACTCTTCGAAGGGCTTCTTGTAGCCGAGATAGTCGCCGACATTGTTGACCAGCACGTCGAGGCGTCCGAAGCGCTCGTCCACGGCCTTCACCAGGCGCGCGACGTCGTCGGCCTTGCGGACGTCCGTCTCAACGACGAGATGCTCGGCGCCCAGTGCGGCGCGCACGTCCTCGGCGCGCGCCGCGTCGATCTCGGCCACCGCGACGCGCATGCCCGCCGTCCGGAACAGTTCGGCCGTCGCGCGTCCGATGCCCGCGCCGCCACCGGTGACCAGGGCTACCTTGCCCGAAAGGCCCAGTATCGAAATCTCGTCCGTCATGGCTCCTCCTCACGCAGTCGTCGGCGTGTCCACGGGATATCTCTGCGTGGCGTCGATCAGGAGTTCGCGCTTCGCGATCAGCCAGCGTCCGTCGCGGCGTTCGAAGCGATCCTGGTAGCGGATCGTCATCTCGAAGCAGGTTCGCTGGCCGGACCTGTCGGTGAACCAGTGCCGCGCAATGCAGTAGGTCTCGCCCGCCGCCCGGTCGCCATCCCCGTTGAGGGCTTGGGTCAGCACGGCATGGAACGTGCGTTCGTAGAGTTGCTTCATCATCGGCGGAACGCTCGCCAGCGCCTCCCGCGTCTCGAAGCGGCCGCGCGGGGCCACCAGCACCCCGTCCGGCGTGAACTGGTCGGCGAACAGCTCCGCGTCGCCCCGGTCCACCGCCACCGCATAGAGATCGGCGGTCCGGCGGATCTCGACGAGGTCGTCCGCGCCCAGCGTCATGTCAGCCGCCGACGGCCGCGATGACGTCCGCCACCGCCCGGTCCACGTCGCCGCGCCGGTAGCCGAGCAGCGCCGTCTCGGCCGCGTCCGGCTCGTAGGCCAGCCGTACGCCCCGGCCCGGCACGATGAAGGCGTCCGGCAGGAGGGGGTGCTCCTTGTCGAGCTCAACCAGCCTGCGCGGCGAGCCGACGGCATCGAAGATCTTCTGGAAGAAGTCCCGGAACGACAGGTTCGCATCGCCGATCAGGTAGGCCTTGCCGGCTTCGCCGCGCTCCAGCGCGCCGGCGATGGCTTGGGCCAGCGATCGCACCGACATGTAGTTGGTGCCGCCGGCCGGCGCGTAGTCGGGAATGTCCGGCCGCAGTCCCTTGGCCCAGGCGACGAGCGTCTCGTAGCGCCGGGCGGGAATGCCGGGAATCGCGCCGACGATGGAGGGCGGGTTGAGCGTCACCGGCGAGAAGCTCGCATCGGCCAGCGCACGCGCGCCCTCGTCGGCCAGCGCGCGCGCACGGACATAGGGAGCCGTGTCGGTCAGGTGCGGCATGACCTGGTGGTAGTAGCTGCCGAGCTGGACGAAGCGGCCGACGCCGGCGCTCTTCGCCAGTCGGGCGAAGTTGGGCACGCCCTCGATCTGCATGACGCGCCAGAACGCGCCTTCGTCCGTGCCCTTCGGGATGTGGCGGATATCCTGTCCCGCGGCGAACACGATCCCGTCGAAGGGTTCGAGGTCGCTCTCGGTGAAGGTGCCCTGCGAATAGTCGCCGAGGATCGTCGGCATTTCCGCCATCGGCGTGCCCGCGGGCGCAGCCTTCCGCGCGGCGAGCGTCACGTCGTGGCCAAGCGACCGCAGGTGCATGGCGGCGTGGCCGCCGATCATGCCGGTTCCGCCGACGATGAGTATCTTCACGCGCTGTCCTCCAGTCCGGAGGCGCAGTCTATGCGCGCGCCATCTCGCGGCATCGTCCGTTGCGACTACGGCCAGCCGGCGCGCGCGGCGTCGACGCGCGCGATGTCGATCCGGCCCGCCATCAGGTGGGCCGTCTCGTGCCGGGCGTGGCTAGAGGCGCAGCAGAGGAACAGATCCCGCCCGTCGGCGCCGCCGAGCATGCAGGCGAACACGCCGGCATCGACCTCGACCGTGGCGGTGATGTCGCCGCCCTCCCGGACCCGCGCCGCCGAATGGGTGAAGGGCGACGCGAACCAGACCTGCCCCTCCGCGTCGAGGCAGATGCCATCCGGCACATGGCCGGGGAGGTCGGCGAAGACCCGCCGGTTGCAGAGCCCTCCGTCGGCCGCGATGTCGAACGCCGTCAGCCGGCTCGCCAGCGATTCGGCGACGATCAGGACCTTTCCGTCCGGCGTCACGACCATCCCGTTCGGGCAGGACAGGTCGTCGGCGACCTTTCGCACAGTCCCGTCGGCTTCGACGAGCAGCAGCATCGTCGGGGCCGGCGCCTCGCCATGGTCGAAGTCGAAGCCGATATTGCCGACATAGGCGCGGCCGGACGGCAGCACGATCATGTCGTTGCTCTGGGCGCGATGGTGCGCCGACAGGTCGGCGTGGACACCGAACCGTCCGCCGCTGCGCCGCAGCACCTTGCGCCCGTCCATGGACACCACCAGCAGGCTTCCGTCCGGCATCCAGCCGAGCCCGGACGGACCGCCTTCCACGGCGAAGCTATCCAGCCGCGCGCCAGCGGGCGACAGCTTGTGGACCATGCCCGCGTGCTGATCGGAGAACCACAGGGTCCCGCCGTGCCAGCGCGGGCCTTCGGGATAGGCGAACCCCGTCGCCAGGGTTCGCGCCGGGAACCGCTTCATGACCCGCCCTGGGGCTTCGGCATATTGCGGGCGACGATGTCGAGGAAATGCGGCTTCTCGCCGCCGCCATGCACTTCGAGTGATGCGCCGGTAACGAACCGCGCCAACGGGCTGGCGAGGTAGAGGACGGCATCGGCGACGTCGGCGCCGCGTCCCATCCGACCCATCGGCGTCGGCGCCGCGATCTCGTGCAGCGCGGCGGCGGACCCGTAGGTCTGCTCCGCGTTCTCGGTTTCGACGAGGCCGACGACGATGGCGTTGACCCGCACGCGCGGTCCCCATTCCTGCGCGAGACTGACGGTCAGTCCCAGCAGCCCGGCCTTGGCTGCGCCGTAGACCGCCGTTCCGGGTGCCGGGCGCAGGGCAGCGACGCTGGCGATGTTGATGATGGAGCCTCCTCCGGGCTGGCCCGCCATGACGCCGTGCGCCGCCTGCGACAGGTGGATCGGCGCCAGCAGGTTCAGCGCGACGATCGATTCCGAGAAGCGCGGCGAAGCGGTCGCGGCGTCCGCAGTTGGCGAGCCGCCGGCATTGTTGACCAGCAGGTCGAGACGGCCGAAATGCGCCGCCGCCTGTTCCACCATGGCCTTGCACTGGTCGGCCTTGCGTACGTCGCCGGCAAGGAAGAGGGCGTCTCGCCCGCCGAAGCGCGGAAGCGTGTCCGGTTCGCTCCGCGCGCAGACCGCCACCTCGGCGCCGGCCTCGAGCAGGCGCTCGGCGATGGCCTTTCCGATTCCCTTTGTGCCACCGGTGACGAACGCGACCTTGCCCTTCATCGACAGATCGATCGGCACATGGACGTCTTCTGTCATCGGCTCCTCCGCTTATGCACACCGGGACTCCCGGTCCTGTTCGTACCGTTTGACGCATGGCGGGACGACCTGCCAGAAGGTTCGGCCAAAGGCGGGCGGCGTCGGGCGCCATTCCGTCTAGCCCGCCGGCGTCCTGCGGCATTCGTCCTTTCGGACGATGCCCTTGCCCCTGGGCGCACTACGGTTCGCCCATCCTTCGCGGCAGCGCGTCGCTCGTCAGGTTCCCATGGACAGCATCTTCGATTCCGGCTGGCAGTTCACCACAATTCCCGCACTGGCCCAGCGCGCCGCGGAAATCTATCGCGACGAGGTCGCGATCGAGGACGGCGCGGTCCGGATGAGTTTCACCGAACTCGACGCCGCGCGGCGGCGGGCCGCCAAGGCGGTGATGGCGGCCGGCGTGAAGAAGGGCGACCGGGTGATGGTCTGGGCTCCGAACGGCTGGAAGTGGTTCGTTGCCGCCTTGGGCATCACCAGCGTGGGCGGCGTGCTGATTCCGACCTCCACCCGGTTCAAGGGAACGGAAGTCGAGGAACTCATGCGGCGCAGCGGCGCGACCATGATGTTCTCGTGCGGCGAGTTCCTCGGCGCCTACTATCCCGATCAGCTCGGCGCCGACGCGCGCCGACTTCTGCACACGATCGTCGTGCTCGACGGAGCCCGCGCGACCGAGACGGCCTGGCAGGATTTTCTCGCGGGCGGGGAGTGCGTCGGCGATGGCGAACTCGCGCGGCGAGAGGCGAGCGTCGGCCCGGACGACCTCTGCGACATGCTGTTCACCTCCGGGACCACGGGGTATCCGAAGGGTGTCATGTACGGGCACCGCCAGTGCCTGATGGCGATCGACGCATGGGCGACGCGCGTCGGCATCAGGCGCCATGACCGTGTGCTGGTCATTCCGCCTTTCTTCCACGCCTTCGGCTACCGTTCCGGCGCCATCGTGTCGCTGATGCGCGGGGCGGTGCTTCTGCCGCACCAGGCCTTCGACGCGGAGGAAATCCTGCGGCGGGTGGAGCGCGAGAAGGTGTCCGTCATCCCCGGCCCGCCGGCCATCTTCCATTCGATGCTGCAGCATCCGGGGATGGCGGCGTTCGACCGCTCCAGCCTTCGCCTCGGCATCACCGGCGGCGCCGTCGTACCCGCGACCCTGATCCGCCGGATGCGCGAGGACCTGGGCTTCGCCGGCGTGGTCAACGGCTATGGCCTCACCGAATGCGGCGGCTACGGCACCATGTGCAGCGCCGACGACACCGACGACCAGATCGCCAACACCGCCGGCAAGCCTTTCCCGGGCACGGAAGTGCGGATCATGGACAACGAGGGGCGCCTGTTGCCTGACGGCGAGCGAGGCGAGGTGGTGCTGCGCGGCTACATCGTCATGAAGGGCTATTTCAACGATCCGGATGCGACGGCGAAAACCATCGACGCGGACGGTTGGCTGCATTCGGGCGACATCGGCTATTTCGACGAGAACGGCGACCTGCGGATCGAGGATCGCCTGAAGGACATGTACATCACCGGCGGCTTCAACTGCTATCCGGCGGAAATCGAGCGGCTGATGAGCGCTCACCCGGCCATCGGCCAGATCGCCGTCATCGGCGTGCCTGACGAGCGCCTCGGCGAAGTCGGCAAGGCTTATGTGGTGCTCCGGCCCGGACAGTCGGCGACGGAAGCCGACCTCATCGCCTGGGCGCGCGCCAGCATCGCCAACTTCAAGGTGCCGCGATCGGTCGAGTTTCGCGAGGTTCTGCCGACGAGCCCGCAGGGCAAGGTGCTGAAAACCCAGCTCAGGGCCGAGGCCCACTGAGCCAAATGCTCGGAGCGCCGGCGCCGCCCGTGGTTCTCCATGCCGGCATCATGCGCTGCGCAGAGGGTTCCGTGCGGTTTCCGTCGGGACGGGAAGCGTCGCCAGAAAGGCCTGGTCGAGAACCAGGTCCGCGAGGCTGTATCGGTCGAACACGGCCAGCAGGGCCGTCCGCGCCTGGTGGGCGATCCCCTTCAGACGGCACGCCGGGCTGATCACGCAACGATTGTCATCGCCCAGGCATTCAAACAGCGCGAAGTCCGTTTCGGTCACGCGAACCACTTGCCCGACATTGATCGTTTCCGCAGGTACGGCGAGCCGGAAGCCGCCTGACCGGCCGCGATGCGCCTCGAGAAATCCCGCCTGCGTCAGCGTGCGGACGACCTTCTTCAGGTGTGGCGCGGAGATGTCGTAGAGACTCGCCGTCTCCTCGATCGTGACGTTCCTGTCACGGATGCTCGCCGCCAGGATGAGCGTGCGCAGCGCGTAGTCGGTAAACATCGTCAGGCGCATCGTCCGTGATTTCCTGTGTGCAGCGAGAAGCAGCGCCGACCGCCGGAAAGCCGCCCTTGGCGCTCCAGGGGCGGAAGAACGGGTCGCGAATATCCCCCGATGACCGCCCCCTCGTCTTGATCTCGGTCAATGTAGCCATCGTCCCATCCTGCGAAAAGGGCGTGGAATAGGATCATATGAAATGTCCCTTAAAGCCGGATCCGGAAAGCGCGAAGGCGGTCGCCATTGGCCGCGGACGCCTGTCCGGCGGCCGCGCGCTCTTGCGGCGCATGTCCTCGCAATCGTCGCGGCGATGGTGATGGCTCTGAGCGGCGGCTTCCCGTCAGGTGCCCAGGCGGCCGGATTCGCAGGCGGCGTCGTGACCGTCATCTGCGCCGACGGCGTGGCCAAGACGGTCATCCTCGACGCCGAGGGCAACCCGATGAGCCCGTCCGGCGCCGAGGTCTGCGCCGAGGCCTGCCTCTGCGGCGCGACTCCCGGCGTGGCCTTGTCGCCGGAGGCGCAGGGGGTGGTTTCACGCAGCGGGGAAATGGCCGGCATGCCCTGGCCGACGGCGACGGCGGTCCTTCTGTTTGAGCGTGGGCGCTGCGCTGCTCCGCGCGGCCCACCTTCCGAGGACATCGCATGACCTTTCTGATTCGCCACATCTGGCGGGCCTTGTTGTTGCTTGCGCTCATGGCCGGGCCCGCAGCCGCGCAGACGCCGGTTCTGGGGCAGTTTCTCGGCGACGTTTCCGCTGGAGATCTCGTGGCGGGAGCGGACAGTTTCGGCCCGATCCGGAGCGACCTTCCCGTCGCGCCCATCCTCAGCGGCGGCGAGACGGTCGGCTGGGCCTTCGTGACCTCGGATTTCGTCGGCACCACCGGCTATTCCGGGAAGCCCATCCACGTGATGGTCGCCATCGGGCCGGACGCGGTGCTCCTGTCGGTGAAGCTCGTGAAGCACTCCGAGCCGATCGTGCTCATCGGCATTCCCGAGGCGCGGGTCCGGGCGCTGATCGAATCCTATGCGGGCCTGGACATCGCCGCCGAGGCCGCGACCGGAGGCGCGGCGCACGATCTCAACATCATTTCGGGCGCGACCGTGACGATCATGGTGATCGACGACTCGGTCGTCCGCTCCTCGATCCGGGTGGCGCGCGCCCTCGGTCTCGGCGGACTTGCGGGGAATGCGGCGCCCGCAGGGCCGAAATTCGCGATCGACGACGAAGCGCGGGCCGCCGGGGACTGGCAGACCCTCGTCGGAGACGGCACCGTCCGGCGCCTCTCGCTCGACGTCGGCCAGGTCAACCGCGCCTTCGAAAAGGTGGAGGATCCGCGCGCCGCCCAGCGCCCCATTCCCGGCCCGGAAGACGCGACGTTCATCGACCTCTACGCCACGCTCGTCTCGATCCCCGGCATCGCCGACGCGATGCTCGATCCCGGCGAGGCGCGCAACCTGCGCGACTGGCTGGGCGAGGGCGAGCACGCGATTCTCGTGGCGGGCCGCGGCCAATATTCCTTCAAGGGTTCGGGATATGTCCGGGGCGGCATCTTCGATCGCATCCAGCTCATCCAGGGCGACAACTCGGTTCGATTCCGCGACCACGACCATCGCCGGGTCGGCGCCATCGTGGCGAACGGCACGCCGTCCTTCGCGGAGATGGATCTCTTCCGCATTCCCGCCGACGTCGGCTTCGACCCGACGGAACCGCTCCGGCTCCAGTTGCTGGTACAGCGGGACGTAGGCGCCATCGAGCGCGTCTACACCACGTTCGAGATGGGCTGGCAGCCGCCGCGGTCCTTCTTGGCCGAGATCGCGCCCGCGCCGTTGCCCGCCGTCGCGTCCACACCCGACGAGGCGGCGGCCAAGACCGCGCTCTGGCAGCGCATCTGGCGCGAGAAGACGATCGAGATCGGCGTGCTCGTGGCGATGCTGGGGACGCTGACCGGGGTGTTCTTCTTCCAGAATTTCGTGACCCGTTCGGAAAAGACGGTCTTCTGGTTCCGGATGGGATTCCTGACCCTGACGCTGGTCTTCCTGGGATGGTATGCCAACGCGCAGCTGTCCGTCGTGAATCTCATGGCGCTGGCGCATTCCTTCGCCACGGACTTCACGTGGGAGGCGTTTCTCCTCGACCCGCTGACCTTCATCCTGTGGTTCTCGGTCGCCGCCGCGCTGATCTTCTGGGGGCGCGGCGCCTATTGCGGCTGGCTCTGCCCTTTCGGGGCGCTGCAGGAGATCACCAACCGCATCGCCCGCGCGCTCCACGTGCCGCAATGGACCTTGTCCTGGGGCCTGCACGAGCGGCTCTGGCCGATCAAGTACATGATCTTCCTAGGGCTTTTCGGCGTCTCGCTGATGAGCATCGAACAGGCCGAGCACCTGGCCGAGGTGGAGCCCTTCAAGACGGCGATCATCCTGAAGTTCGTCCGCGCCTGGCCCTTCGTCGCCTATGCGGCCGCGCTCCTGATCGCGGGGCTCTTCGTCGAGCGGTTCTACTGCCGCTATCTCTGCCCGCTCGGCGCCGCGCTGGCCATACCGGCACGAATCCGGATGTTCGACTGGCTGAAACGGTACCGCGAATGCGGCAACCCCTGCCAGACCTGCGCCCACCAATGCCCCGTTCAGGCGATTCACCCGACCGGTGAGATCAACCCGAACGAATGCGTGAACTGCCTGCACTGCCAGGTTCTCTACCAATCCAGGACGATCTGCCCGGTCGTCATCAAGAAGATGAAGCGCCGCGAAGCCGTGGGCACGGCGTCGCCGCGTGACGTGGCAGCGCAACCGAAACTACCCAGATCCCAACCTGCTGAATGAAAGGACAGGACCATGTCGGACGGACTGAGAACGGGGATAACGAGGCGCGGATTGCTCGGCGCGACCGCTGGAAGCGCCGCGCTTGCCGGAACACTGGGCGGGCGCGCCGTCCTGTCGGGTGGCGCCTTGGGCGCGGCTGCGCTGACCGGCGCTTCGGCGGCGCGCGCGGCGGCCGGCGCGACGGTGGAGCCGGGACAACTCGATGAATATTACGGCTTCTGGTCGTCGGGCCAGTCCGGCGAGATGCGCATCATCGGCGTCCCCTCGATGCGCGAACTGATGCGCGTGCCGGTGTTCAACATCTGCTCGGCAACCGGCTGGGGCATCACGAACGAATCGAAGAAGATCCTGACCGAGGGTCTGACGGAAAAGACCAGGAAGTATATGGCGGCGAACGGCCTCGAGTTCCCAAGGAACGGCGACCTGCATCACGTCCACATGTCCTTCTCCGAGGGCAAGTATGACGGGCGCTTCCTCTTCATGAACGACAAGGCGAACACGCGCGTTGCCCGGGTGCGCTGCGACGTGATGAAGCCAGACAAGATCATCGAGATCCCGAACGCCAAGGGCATCCATGGACTGCGCCCGCAAAAGTGGCCGCGCACCAACTACGTCTTCGCCAATGGGGAGGACGAGGTGCCGATGGTCAACGACGGCAAGATCCTCGACGATCCGTCGCAGTACGTGAACTTCTACACCGCGATCAACGCCGACGACATGACCATCGCCTGGCAGGTGATGGTGTCGGGCAATCTCGACAACACCGATTGCGACTATGACGGCAAGTACGCCTTCTCGACCTCCTACAATTCCGAGATGGGCATGACGCTCGCCGACATGACGGCCGCGGACAGGGACCATGTCGTCGTCTTCAACATTGCCGAAATCGAGAAGGGCATCGCGGCGGGCGACTTCCAGGAACTCAACGGCGTCAAGGTGATCGACGGGCGGAAAGGCGCGGAAAAGTACTACGTCCGCTACATCCCGATCCCGAACAATCCCCACGGCTGCAACATGGCCCCGGACAAGGTGCACCTGTGCATCGGGGGCAAGCTGTCGCCGACGGTGAGCGTCATCGACGTGCGCAAGGTCGACGCGCTGTTCTACGAGGGAGCGGATCCCCGTTCCTGCGTGGTGGCCGAGCCCGAACTGGGCCTTGGACCGCTTCACACAGCGTTCGACGGCAAGGGTAACGCCTACACCACGCTCTTCCTCGACAGCCAGGTGGTGAAGTGGAACATCGAGCGCGCGGTCAGGGCCTTCGCGGGCGAAAACGTCGATCCGATCCTTTCGAAGACCGACGTGCACTACCAGCCGGGCCACAACTCCACCGCGGAGGGCGAGACGCTCGACGCGTCGGACAAGTACTACATCTCGATGAACAAGTTCTCCAAGGACCGGTTCCTCAACGTCGGTCCGCTCAAGCCGGAGAACGAGCAGCTCTTCCTGATCGACGGCGACACCCTGACGCTCGTCCATGACGGTCCGACCTTCGCCGAACCGCACGATTCGATCCTCGTCCATCGGTCGAAGGTCAACCCGCTGCATGCCTGGAACCGCGACGATCCGATGTGGGAGGACGCGCGCAAGCAGGCCGAGGCGGACGGCGTGGACCTCGAATGGGGTCACGACGAGCCGATCCGCGACGGCAACAAGGTGCGCGTGTACATGCACTCCGTGGCGCCCCAGTTCAGCCTCGAAACCTTCACCGTGACCGAAGGCGACGAGGTGACGGTCTACATCACGAACCAGGACGACATCGAGGACCTCACCCACGGCTTCACCATGGGCAACCATGGCGTGGCGATGGAGCTCGGACCGCAGCAGACGGCCTCGGTCACCTTCACCGCGGCGCAGCCGGGCGTCTACTGGTACTACTGCCAGTGGTTCTGCCATGCGCTCCACATGGAGATGCGCGGCCGCATGTTCGTGGAACCGCGGGCGTCCTGACCATGAAGCGCATCCGGTTCCTGATCGCCGCCGCCATGGTTGCGCTGGCCGTGGAGGCCGCGGCCGAAACGCGGACGGTCGCCCCGGAACCGGGTGCGCTCGCCTCCACCGTCGCCGGGGCCAGCCCCGGCGACGTTATCCTGCTCATGCCGGGGCTTCACCAGGGCCCGGTCAGGATCGACATCCCGCTCACGCTCCAGGGCCGGCCGGGCGCGGTGCTCGAAGGCGACGGCACCGGCAGCGTCGTGACCGTGACCGGCGACGGCGCGGTCGTCAGGGGGCTGGAGATCCGTGGTTCCGGCAATGACGGGGGCGCCATCGATTCCGGCGTCAAGCTGACCCGCACGGCCACGAACGCGATAATCGAGGCGAACAGGCTCGTGGGCAATCTGCACGGGATCGCCGTGCATGGCGCGCGCGACAGCATCGTCCGCGGCAACGTCATCGAGGGCCGTCGCGACTGGCGCGTGAACGAGCGTGGCAACGGCATCTACGTCTGGAATGCGCCGGGCACCCTGGCCGAGGCCAACGCGGTGACCTGGGGCCGCGACGGCATCTTCGCCAACGCCTCCCGCGACAACGTCTTTCGTGACAACGTGTTTCGCGATCTGCGCTTCGCCGTCCACTACATGTACACGAACAATTCCCAGATCGCCGGCAATGTCTCGGTCGGCAACACGCTCGGATATGCGATCATGTTCTCGAACCGGGTCGTGGTTCGCGACAACCTCTCGCTTGCCGACCGCAGGCACGGGGTCATGCTGAACTACGCCAACAACGCCACGGTCACCGGCAATCTCGTGCGGGGCGGCACCCACGAGAAATGCACCTTCATCTACAACGCGCACAAGAACCGGATCGAAGGCAACCGTTTCGAAGGGTGCGATATCGGAATCCATTTCACGGCGGGCTCCGAACGGAACCAGATCACCGGCAACGCCTTCATCGGCAACAGGACACAGGTCAAGTACGTCGGGACGCGGCACATCGAGTGGAGCGCGGACGGCCGTGGCAATTTCTGGTCCGATCACCCGGCCTTCGATCTCGACGGCGATGGAATCGCCGATGGCGCGTTCCGGCCCAACGACCTCATGGACCACATTCTCTGGTCGCAGCCCGCGGCCAAGCTGCTTCTGGGGTCGCCCGCCGTCCAGCTCGTCCGCTGGAGCCAGGCGGCATTCCCGTCGACGCTGCCGGGCGGCGTGCTCGACAGCGCCCCCCTCATGACGGCGCCGGAGATCGCGGTGCCGGACGCGATCGCGGCGATGGAGGCGGATGCGCTTGCCCGCGCCAGAACCAGACAGGAGATGAGCGATGCTGACCTGCTCCAGGGTCACTAGGACCTTCGGCGCCGTCCAGGCGCTCGACGACGTCAGCCTGTCGGTGGCGGAAGGCGAGCGCGTGGCGCTGCTCGGCCACAACGGGGCGGGCAAGTCGACCCTGATGAAGATCATTCTGGGCCTGATTCCCGCGACCTCGGGCGAGGTGCGGCTGGCGGGAGCCGCGCCCGGCAGCCGCGCCGCCCGCGAGGCCGCCGCCTACCTGCCGGAGAACGCGGCCTTCCATCCAGCGCTGACGGGGCGCGAGCAGATCGCGCTCTACCTGCGCCTTCGCGGGCAACCGGCGGCAAAGGCCGGCGACCTGCTCGAGCGCGTCGGACTCGACCATGCCGCCGACCGCCGGATAGGCACCTATTCGAAGGGGATGCGCCAGCGCGTGGGTCTCGCCCAGGCGCTCATCGGACGACCGCGCCTGATGGTCCTCGACGAGCCGACGAGCGGGCTCGACCCCGTGTCGCGGCGCGACTTCTACGGCATCCTGGACGAGCTGGCGCGTCACGGGACGGCGATCCTATTGTCCTCGCACGCGCTCACCGAGGTCGAGGCGCGGACCGACCGCATCGCGATCCTGTCGAAGGGACGGCTCGTGGCCAACGACACGATGGCGGCGCTGCGCCGCGAGGCGGGACTGCCGATCCACATCCAGGTCGCAGCCCGGCCGGACACGGTCGACGACGTGGCCGACCGGCTGGCGGGAACGAGGGTGAACGGCGTGCGCGTGGATCTCGTCTGCGGCCATGCCGACAAGCTCGCCCGCCTCGGCCAGGTCGCCGATCTCGGGGGGCTGATCGACGATGTCGAGGTGATCCCGCCGAGCCTCGAGGACCTCTACACCCATTTCAGCCGAAGGGCAGAACCATGACGCGCGTGATGGCGGGCGCGGGCGCGGAGATGCGCATCGCGCTCAGGAACCGCTGGGTGACGATCGCCGTCGTCATGATGGCCCTGTTCGCCCTGGTGCTGTCGGCCGCCGGCAGCGCGCCGACGGGCCAGATCGGCGTCGACAAGCTCTCGGTGACGGTGGCGAGCCTCACCTCGCTCGCCGTCTACCTCGTGCCGCTTCTGGCGCTGCTGATGTCGTTCGACGCGGTGGCCGGCGAGATCGAGCGCGGCACGCTACCGCTCGTTCTCACCTACCCGGTCAGCCGGATCGAAATTCTCGCGGGCAAGTTCCTCGCCCACCTCGCCGTGCTGGGCCTCGCCTTCGCGGCGGGCTACGGCGTGGCGGCCGTCGCGGCCTACGCCTTCGATCCGGATGCGTCGGAGGGGCTGCCGGCGCTTGCGCGCCTCTGCGTCACGTCGCTCCTGCTGGGAGCGGCCTTTCTCGGGGCAGGCTACGCGGTTTCGGCCCTGGCGCGGCGCCCCGGGTCGGCCGCCGGGATCGCCATCGGGCTCTGGCTCGTCCTCGTCGTCCTCTACGATCTCGGGCTTCTCGCGGCGGTCGTCGCCGACGGCGGCGGGGCCTTCACGACGCGGGTCTTCCCCTGGCTGCTGCTCGCCAACCCGGCCGATGCGTTCCGTCTCTACAATCTCGCGGCATCGGAAGCCGCAGGTGTGGCGGCGGGCGTTGCCGGAGCGGCCGAGACCATTCCGCCGGCCTGGGCATTGTCGTCGCTCGTCGCCTGGGCGGCGGGAGGTTTCTCGCTCGCCATTCTCGCGTTCCGGAAGGTCGTTCCATGAACAGGCTCCTGCTTGCGGTGATCGCCGTGGTCGCGCTGTCCGCCTGCAAGGAGGAGGCAGCCGTGAGGCCGCCACCCGTGGCGATGACGGCCGAGGCGCTCGGCCACTATTGCCAGATGAACCTTTTGGAACACCCCGGTCCGAAGGCGCAGGTCCATCTCGCCGGACTCGATGCCCCCCTGTTTTTCAGCCAGGTTCGTGACGCCATCGCCTATCAGCGGATGCCCGAGCAGAGCCATGCCATCCTGGCGATCTACGTCAGCGATATGGGCGCCGCGCCGAGTTGGGACGACCCCGGCGCCGACAACTGGATCTCCGCCCACGATGCGGTCTTCGTGGTGGGCGCGACGATCGCGGGCGGCATGGGCGCGCCCGAACTGGTCCCCTTCGCCGACCGCGCCGCGGCGGCAGACTTCCTCGCCCGCAACGGCGGCGAGATGCTGGCTTTGTCGTCGATCCCCGAGGAGGCCGTGCTTGAGCCCGTCGAGTTGAAACTCGACGCCGACGGCAACTTCATCCCGCCCGAAGACGCGACGACCCACTAGGAGGCCTTCGATGTCCAGCTTGACCCGACGCCGTTTCATCGCCATCGCCGCCGCCGCGCTGGCCGCCGGTCCCGCCCTGGCCGAGCCGGCAAGGCGCTGGACGGGCGTCGCGCTTGGCGCGCGCGCCTCGATCACGCTCACCCATCCGGACGCCGCCGCGATCGTGGCCGCCGTCCGGACCGAGATCGACCGCCTGGAAGACGTCTTCAGCCTCTATCGAACCGGCTCGGCCCTTTCGCGCCTCAACCGCGACGGCGCGCTCGAGGCGCCTCCGTTCGAACTCGTCGAATGCCTCGGGATCGCCGGAGCGGTCCACGCCGCGACGGGCGGCGCCTTCGACCCGACCGTGCAGCCGCTCTGGGCGGTCCACTCGCAAGCCCATGCCGCCGGATCAAGTCCCGATGCGGCGGCGCTGTCGGCGGCGCAACGTCTCGTCGGATGGCCCGGCATCACCGTCTCCGCCTCGCGGATCGGCTTCCCGCGGCACGGCATGGCGCTGACGCTGAACGGCATCGCGCAGGGCTACGTGGCGGACCGCGTTGCGCGCCTTCTCCAGGCGAGGGGCCTTCGCGACATCCTCATCGACACGGGAGAGTTTCGCGCCCTTGGGGGGATGCCGGACGGTGGCGACTGGCCGGTGGGTCTGGAGCAGGGGGGCAAGGTCGGCCTCCGCGACCGCGCGCTCGCTACCTCCGCGCCGCTCGGAACGACCTTCGATCCGGAGGGGAGGGTGGGGCACATCCTCGATCCGAGAACCGGTCTCCCCGCGCCGGCTTCGGACCGGAGCGTGTCGGTCACGGCTCCGACGGCCGCTCTCGCCGATGCACTGTCGACCGGGCTTTGCCTGCTCGACGAGCACGACGCCGCGAAAGCGGTCGGGCATTTCCGGGATTGTCGGGTTGTCTGACAGTGGACGGGACCGGCGTCGGCGGATCGGAACGGGGCCCATGGTGAGCGGCCTGACCGATCAGGAATGGGAAAAGGCGCTTGTGGACCGCTTGCCGGCCGCGCGGGAGCGGGAGTGACGACGTGACGACGCAAACGACGATGAGCCGGGTACGCGCATGGAACGGACCGGCGCTCTTCAGTTACGGCTTTCGGCCGTTTTTTCTCGGGGCCGCGCTTTGGGCGGCCATCGCCATGGCGCTTTGGCTCGCCACGCTGGCGGGCCTGCTTGACCTGCCGACGGCGTTCGATCCGATCTCCTGGCACGCCCATGAATTCCTGTTCGGCTATCTCGGCGCGGTCGCGGCCGGGTTCCTCATGACCGCCGTGCCGAACTGGACCGGACGGATGCCGATCGTCGGCTGGCCGCTGGCGGGGTTGTTCGGGCTCTGGTGCGCGGGCCGTGTCGCGGTCGCCTGTTCGGCATGGCTGCCGCCTGTCGGCACGGCCGCGGCCGATCTTGCCTTTCCGCTACTGCTCATGTCGGCCATGGGGCGCGAGATCGTCGCCGGGAGCAACTGGCGCAATCTCAAGGTGCTGGCGATCATGAGCATGTTCATCCTCGGAAACGCGCTGTTTCATTGGGAAGCCGCGCAAGGTGGCTTCGCCGCCGAAGGTCTTGGCCTGCGCGTCGGGCTTTCGGCGGCGCTCATGCTGATCGCGGTGATCGGCGGGAGGATCGTGCCGTCCTTCACCCGCAACTGGCTGGCGAGGTTGGGGCCGGGCCGGTTGCCGGCGCCGCCCGAACAGGGGTTCGACCGGGCGGCACTCGCCGTCCTGCTGCTGGCGCTCGGCTGCTGGACCCTGTTTCCCGACGACTGGTGGTCGGGATTGGCGCTGCTGCTCGCCGTGCTCCTGCACCTCGTGCGCCTCGCTCGGTGGGCGGGAGACAGGACGGCGGGCGAGCCGCTCGTTCTCGTCCTCCACGCGGCATATGCGTTCCTGCCTCTCGGCGCCCTGACGGCTGGAGCGGAGATCGTCTGGCCCGGCACATTCGGAGCGACCGCCGCGCTGCATCCCTGGATGGCGGGCGCGATCGGGTTGATGACGCTTGCAGTGATGACCCGCTCGACGCTCGGGCATACCGGTCGGTCGCTGACCGCCGGACGCGGAACGGTGGCGATCTATGGCGCCGTGCTCGTCGCGGTCTTCGCCCGCATGCTCGCGGGCCTGCTGCCGCATCATGCCTCGGCCCTGTACCTCCTGTCCGGCCTCGCCTGGGTGCTCGCGTTCGCGGGCTTTGCCGCGCTGTATGGCGGATTGCTGTTCCGCCCGCGCCTGAGGGCGTGACCGGCCGTCCTGCCTCGGTCCGGTCATGGCCGCTGGCGTCGGCCCCGCGGGCTTTGCCGCGGGGTGCCGGACCTCTGGATCGGGATCAGGTCAACCCGCGGTCGTGCCCGTAGCGGACGATCCTCACCGTTTCCAGCGTGACGAGACAGCTGCCCAGCATCGGCTCGGCCTCGGCGAGGAACCCGTCGATGCGCTCGGGGGCGTCCACGATTTCGATCACGACGGGAAGATCCTCGGACAGCCTCAGGATCTTGGAGGTATGGAGACGGCTCGACCGCCCGTAGCCCAGGGCGCCGCGGAAGACCGTCGCGCCGGCGATCCCCGTTTCCCGCGCCTTGAGCACGATGGCCTCGTGCAGCGGCCGGCCGGCATGTTCGTCGCTTTCGCCGATGAAGAGGCGCAGCAGCGTCGCTTCGGTGGTCTGCGTCATGGCGTCATCCTTTCAGGCGGTTGAGGCGCTGGCCGACCCGGTAGCCGATCCAGACGGCGAGCAGCCACAGAAGGACCGAGGCGCACAGGTTGACCGCCGCGAGCGGCAGGGCGCCTTGCTCCACGAGGAGCACGGTCTCAAGGCTGAAGATCGAGAATGTCGTGAAGCCGCCGCAGAACCCGGCCAGCACGAATTGCCGCTGGGCGGGGTTCGCGAAGATCCGCCCGCCGGGCTCGGTCAGGGTCGCGTAGAGTCCGATCAGGAATGAGCCCAGCACATTGACCGCCAGCGTGCCCCATCCGAAGCCCGGCCCCATCAGGTGCAGAAGTCCCATCGACACGACACCGCGGGCGACCGAGCCGAGCATGCCGCCGAGGCCCACGGCGAGATAGAGACGTCGCTGCGCCGTCACTGGACGCCCCATCTGGTCAGCGCCTGAGCGGTCGCGAACCACGTGACCGCCGCCGCCGCGAGGCAAAACGCGAGCGAGAGCGCGACGTTGGCGAGCGCGCGCCCGGCCTCGCCGTTGCGCGCGAGCGCCAGCGTCTGCAGCGAGAAGGACGAGACCGTGGTGTAGCTGCCCAGCAGCCCGATCACGAGCCCGGCCCAGATGCTCCTGTGCTGGATCGCATGCGTCTCGGGCGCGAGCAGCACCGCGGCCAGCGCGCCTATCATGGCGGCGCCCGTCACGTTCACCGCCAGCGTTCCCCACGGAAATGTCTCGCCATAGCGGCGAGCAATCATCCCGGACACCCAGAACCGCGCCATGGCGCCAAGGCCGCCGCCGATGGCGACGAGCGCAAGGGCGATCAGAGCGTCCGACATTCCATTGGTCATCGGCCACCGGCCTCTGTCCGGATTGGCGGAGCGCTGCGAGCAATGCGTTCAGGATGGATCATTGACATGTAACGACAGTAACATCATGATCTAACCATGACAACATCCTGGCTTCTTTTAACCTACAAGGTTCCGCCGGAACCCGCGGCCCGGCGCATCGCCATCTGGCGACGGCTGAAGGGCATGGGCGCGATCTATCTGCAGAGCGGCGTCTGTCTTCTGCCGCGCACCGACGAGCACCTGCGCCGATTGAAGATGCTCGAGAACGACATCGCCGAGGCGAGCGGCGATAGCGTCCTCCTGGAGACGGTCGCGCTTGATCAGGCGCAGGAAGAAAAGGTGCTGGCGCGCTTCAAGGCCGATCGCGACGAGGCCTATGTCGAGTTCATCGACAAATGCGACGACTTCCAGCGCGAGGTCGCCAAGGAAATCGCCGCCAGCCACTACACCTATGCCGAACTCGAGGAAAACGACGTCGACCTGAAGAAGCTTCAGGGATGGCTCGCCAAGATCGAGAAACTGGACTTCTACGGCGGCGAAAAGGCCGAGGAAGCGCGCGTCCGCCTGAAGGGCTGCGAGGCGGTTCTCGACGACTATGCCCGTCGCGTATTCGACGCCCATGACGAGAACAAGTGAGGGTCCCATGGTCTCGTCTTCCCAGACGCCTGATCGCCTTTCCACCTGGCGCCGTTTGCCCGCGGGCATCTGGGCTCTGGGCTTCGTCTCGCTGCTGATGGACGTCTCGTCCGAGATGATCCATGCGCTGCTCCCGGTCTATCTGGTGGTCGGCCTCGGGGCGACAGCGCTGACGGTCGGCATCATCGAGGGCATCGCCGAAGCGACGGCCGCGATCACCAAGGTCTTTTCCGGCGCGCTCAGCGACCGGATCGGCAAACGCAAGGAACTGGCGGCGCTCGGCTACGGGCTGGCGGCCGTCACCAAGCCCATCTTTCCGCTGGCGCCCACGGTCGGCTGGCTGGTCGCCGCGCGCTTCATCGACCGGGTTGGCAAGGGCATCCGCGGTGCGCCGCGCGATGCGCTGGTGGCCGACATCGCCCCGCCCGAACTGCGCGGCGCCGCCTTCGGGCTGCGGCAGTCGCTGGACACGGCGGGAGCCTTCGTCGGGCCGCTCCTCGCCATCGGACTGATGTGGCTGTTCGCCGACGATTTCGCCTCGGTGTTTTGGGTGGCGGTGATCCCGGCCTTCGGGGCGCTGGCGCTGATCCTGTTCCTCGTCCACGAGCCGGCGCGACCGCAGGGGCTGCGCAAGGTCCGCAATCCGCTTTCCCGGCGCGAACTCGCGGGGCTCGGCGCGATCTACTGGTGGGTGGTCGCGGTGGCGGCGGTGTTCACATTGGCGCGGTTCAGCGAGGCGTTCCTGATCCTGCGGGCCGAGGGCATGGGCCTGTCGCTGATGTTCATCCCGCTGGTCCTCGTCGTGCTGAACATCGCCTATGCGCTGACCGCCTATCCGGTGGGGGCAGTGTCCGACGGCAAGAACCGCGTCGCCATCCTGATCGTGGGGCTCGCCTTGCTGGTCGCCGCGGACCTTGTGCTGGCTTTGGCGCCGGGCTTGTGGGGCATCATGGCGGGCGTGGTGCTCTGGGGGCTGCACATGGGATTCACGCAAGGCATCCTCGCCGCCCTCGTGGCCGACACCGCGCCCCCCGAGTTGCGCGGCACCGCCTTCGGCATGTTCAACCTCGTGACCGGCGCCGCGCTTCTGGCCGCCAGCGTCATCGCCGGGCTCCTGTGGGACGCCTTCGGCGCACAATGGACGTTTCTGGCCGGCGCCCTGTTCGCGCTCCTGACCATCGCGGGACTGATCCCGCTTCAAGGGCGCCTTGGCCAAATGGGAAAGCAGGACCGATGACGGCCGCTGGCCTCCGCTGGTGAGCGGCTGCGTTCGCCGCGGCTTCAGCCCATCGACTGAAGGCGCGCGATGCGGTCTTCGTCCCACTCGATGCCGGATCCGGGCTTCGCGGAGGGCATCGCCTTGCCGTCGACGATCCTGAGCGGCTCCGCAAGGAACGCATCGGCCCAATCCACATATTCCAGCCAATGCGCGGTCGGGCTGGCTCCGAGCAGGTGTAGGCTGACCTCGGGGTAGAGGTGCGACGAGAGGGGAATCCCTCGCGCCGCCGCGAGCGCTGCGCCCTGCAGCCAGCCCGTCGCCCCGCCGATCCGCGCGACGTCGGGCATGGCATAGTCGCAGGCCGCGGCTTCGAGCGCCGTCTCCATGGCCGCGGGACCATTGAAGTTTTCGCCGATCTGGGTAGGTGTGCGCAGCCGCTCCGCCAGGCGGGCCTGGGTCGGATAGTCGTCATGGCGCGTCGGCTCCTCGATCCAGAGAAGCCCGTGGCCGTCGATCGCCTCGGCGCGTCGAAACGCCTCGTCGGACGGGAGCGCCTGGTTGTAGTCGACCATCAGCCCGATGCCTTGCGGCAAAACGCCGAGAACGGCCTCGACCGAGGCGACGTCCTCGGCGAGCGTCGGGTGGCCCAGCCGGAGCTTCACGGCGGACAGCTTGGAGTCCGCGATCAGCCGCAGCGCCTCGTCGGCAAGCGGTCCCGGCGGCATCAATCCCAGTCCCCGGCTGTCGTAGGCCGCGATGGCGCGAGGCTCGACGCCGAGCAACGCGCACATCGGCATGCCCCGGGCGCGCGCCTGCGCGTCCCACAGCGCCAGGTCGAGCATCGACAGGGCCATCCGCGCCACCCCGGTGACTCCCAGGAGGCGGTATCGTCTCGACAGCAGACCGGAGATTTCGAGCGGGTCGGCGGGCCGTCCGCCGACGAGTTCGGCCGCCTCCCGCACCAGCGCCGCGATCGCCGTCGCGCCGGAATTGGTGTAGGCGAATGCGTAGGTGCGCCCCACGATGCCCTGGTCGGTCAGGAGGTCGACAAGCACGATCGGCACCGCGCGGACGATGTCGGCGCTCGTCCCCAACGTAAAGCGCAAGGGCACCTTCACGATACGCGTTGTCGCGGATCTGATCGTGAGGTCGATCCGAAGAGCGGCATCCGGCATCTTGGTCTGCATCGGCGTGGACCCCCGAGCCTGCGGCCAGGAACCGCGAAAGGGCGCTTCAACATCTGCAGATTATCAGAATAGCGGTGATTTGCGAGCGGCCCGGAGATGATCGGGAGCCGCGGCCAACCCATTCGGTCGGGAACGGTCGTCCTCGACGATTTTCGCCGCGCGTCCGACGACGAACGGCCGCCTCGCGGCGGCCGTCGGTGTCCTTGCATCCGTTGGTCGGATCGGGGCGGTTCAGCCGCCGAAGCCGAAGCCTTCCGGCATGTCGTCGAGCGTGATGCCGAACGGCTCCAGGCTCTTGACGATCCAGGTCTGGTTGTTGCCGATGCGGCGGTTGTAGGCGGCCCAGCCCGACACGAAGCTCTTGAACACCTCGTCCGCGCCATAGTTGATCGCAACCACCGACGGCGTCGACAGCACCGGCGTCGGCACCATGACCTTGCCGAGGTCGGCGGTCTTCTTGGTCATCACCAGGCCGTTCAGCATGGTGTTGACGAGGCCGTCGGCCTTGCCGGTCGCCACCGCCACGATCGCCTCGTCGCGCGTCTTGAAGCGCAGCATGTTGGCCTTGGGCAGGTACTGGGTCGCGATCAGGTCCTGCGCCGAGCCGAGGTCGACCGCGAAGGTGTATTTCGGATCGTTGAGTTCGGCCCAGGTCTTGCCTTCCAGTTCGCCCTTCGCCGACACAAGCACGAAGGAGTTGAAGTAGGTCGGCTCCGAAAACCACACCGAAAGCGCGCGCGTCGGGGTCGCCGTCACGGCGAAGGCCATGTCGACCTTGCCGCTCTGCACGTCGAGGATGGCGTTGGCCCAGCTCGATTCCACGATCTCCAGCTTGACGTCGAGCGTCTTGGCGATGTCGCCGGCCATGTCGATGACAAAGCCCTGCCACTCGCCCGTACGCGGGTCCTTGGAGAAGTAGGGCACCTCGTTGAGGATGCCCGGCACGCGCAGCACGCCCCGTGCCTTGATCTCGTCGACGGTGCTCTGCGCCTGCGCCGCGCCGCTCATCAGTCCGAGCGCGATCGCCGCGCCTGCTACGATTGACTTGAGAATCTTCATTCGACAAACCCCTTGTTGTTCCCCGGCCCGCTCGCGCGGTGGATCGCCGTTGGTGCATATCCGAACGCAGCGTAACCCCCGGTGGGGCGGGGACAATGCTAGACAATAGCGGCGACTTATCTCGAATTTTGTAGGTGAGGACCAATTCCGGCCGGATCAGAAGCCGTCCGCGCCCGCCTCGTCGAGTTCCCGGCCGACCAGTTCCTGGCGGCAGATGTCGAACAGTTCGCGCACGGCTGGATGGTTCTGCAGGAACTCCGCATTGCCGAAATAGACGCCCACGGCCGGCAGGTTCGTCAGGCGCACGCTCGACAGACCCTGGTCCTCGTCGCGGATGCACCAGGATGGGATGATGGCGAAGCCGAGCCCGGCCTCCACGCAACGCTTGACGCTGGAGCTGCCCGACGTCGAGATCGCCGGCTGCGCCGCCGGGCCGTCGCGGCCGAGGAAGTCGAGCGCGAGGTTTCGCAGCGTCTGGCCCGGCTCATAGGTGACGAAGGGCCGCCCGACGCTCCAGCCGGGCACGTCCTCGGGCGCGGGCGGAGCGCCCCATGCGCTCGGATAGACGAGGGAGAGCCGGTAGGAGCCGAGCAGTTTCTGCGGCACAACCGGGTCGCCGAAATGCCGTTCCGACAGGCAGATGTCGAGGCTGCCGTTCTTGACCATCTCGGCCAGCACCGTGTCGCGCTCGGCGGCGGCGATCTCCATGTCCGGGTGCCGTTCGCGAAAGGTTTTCAGCACGTCCGGGAAGAGATAGAAGAAGATCGCCTGCGGCATGCCGACCCTGAGCGCCGAGCGCTGGTTCTCCAGGAGCTTGGACAGCCGCGCCAGCATGATGTCGAACTCGGGGTGGAGCAGGTTGAAAAGCGCCCGGCCGCGCGGCGTCAGCGAGATGCGTTTCGCGCCCTGCTCGGATTCGATCAGCTTCGCCTTCAGGATTTGCTCCAGCCGGCGCACGTGGTTGGCCGCCGACTGGTAGCTGATGTTGAGTTCGCGCGCCGCCCCCGAGAAGGACCCGTGGCTGCCGACCTCGTAGAAGGTCTGGATCAGCGTCAGGTTGACGCCGCCCCGTCCTTTCCCCGCCTTGCTCATCCCCGACCCTACAAATTTGCTGCGCAGCCAAGGCCGCCTTCTTGCATCGACAGCATGGGGCGCGCCGCTGAAAATCCCCGGCGTCGAGTTTGACACGAAAGGGTGGCGGCAGTCGATGGATGGCATGGGCGGGAAATCGGTGGTCGTGGTGGGAGCCGGCATCGTCGGCGCCGCAACGGCCTATTTCCTGTCGCGACGCGGCTATCGCGTCAGGCTGATCGAGGCGCAGGCGCCGGCCGCGGCGGCGAGCGGGTCAGCCGACGGCGCCGTATCCGTCGCCAGCAAGCGGCCCGGCCCGATGATGACCACGGCGCTCGCCGGCATCGCGCTTTATCGCCAGCTCGACAAGGAGGGCCTGTTCGCCGGCCTGTTCAAGCAGCGGCCCACCGTCATGGTCGCCGAGGACGACGGAGAAGTCGAAAGCCTGAGCGGCCATGCCGACGCGCTGGCCGGGGAGGGCATGTCGCTGCGCCGCATCGACGGCGAGGCGCTGCGCGGCTACCTGCCGGCGGTCTCGTCCGGCGTGCGGCTCGCCATCGAGGTCGGCGACGAAGGCCATGCCATCGGCTACGAGATCGTGCGGCGCCTGATCGCGGCCAGCGGCGCCGCCGTCGAGCGCGACACGAAGGTCCTCGGCCTCGTCGAAAGCGCCTCCAGCCGCTCGATCGCCGCCGTGTCGACGTCGCGCGGCCCGGTCGAGGCCGACCATTTCGTGATCGCCGCCGGCGGCGGTTCGGCCGATCTGATCGGCCTGCCCGGCATCGTGCGCCCGCGCAAGGGCCAGCTCGTCGTCACCGAGCGCGCGCAGGCCCTCAATGCCTCGCTGCCGGGCGCCCTGATGTCCTGCCGCTATCTCCTCAGCAAGGACGCCATCAAGGGCGCGGGCGCCGCGACCGAGCGCCGTTTCGGCCTCGTCGTCGATCCGCTCCGCACCGGCCAGTTCCTGATCGGCGGCACGCGTGAGGAAACCGCCGACACCGGCAACGACCTCGCCGCCGTCCGCCACATGCTCGCCAGCGCGGTGCGTCTCGTACCGGCGCTCGCGCGGCTGCGCGTCATCCGCGTCTTCGCCGGGGTGCGGACGGCCACCAGCGACGGCCTCCCGATCATCGGCCGTATGCCGGGCCGCGACAACCTCGTCGTGGCCACCGGCTTCGAGGGCGACGGCATCTGCCTTGGCCCTCTCGTCGGACAGGCGGTCAGCCGCATCGTCGCCGGCGAGCCCACCGACCTCGACTTGCGACCCTTCGCACCGGATCGCTTTTCGCAGAGGAGCCTCGTTGCATGAGCGACGGTCGTTTCCTGTGGCGGGGCGAGCCGATCGCCTTTCGCGAAGGCGAAAGCATCGCCATCGCGCTTGCGAAAGCCGGCGTGCGCGATCTCGGCGTCGGCGGGGAAGGGGGCGGCCTGCGCTATTTCTGCGGCATCGGCGCCTGCCAGAGCTGCCTCGTCGCCATCGACGGCTCGGTCGTCGAGGCCTGCCTGACGCCCGCCCGAGACGGGCTCGACGTCGCCTCGCTGGGAGGCGGCCATGACTGAGCCCTTGCGTTGCGACGTCCTGGTGGTCGGCGGCGGCGCGGCCGGCGTCGCGGCGGCCGCCGAACTGGCGCGCGCCGGCCTGTCGGTAGAGCTGGCCGAGCAGCGCGCGGCCCTCGGCGGCGCCTATCACCGCCAGCCGGCGGCGGGCGGAAAGGGGTCGGCGGTCCACGCGCGCGGCCGGAAGCGGTGGTCGGAGCTCGTCGGTGCGCTTTCGGGAGCCGGCGTCGCGCCGCGCCTGCGCCACGTCTTCCTCGGCCTCGACGGCGACGGCCTCGCGATGCTCGACGACCGCGCAGCCGGCCTCGTCGTCGCGGTGCGGACGCGCGCGCTGGTGATAGCGGTCGGCGCGGTCGAGCGCGTGCTGCCCCGTCCCGGTTGGCAATTGCCCGGCGTCATGACGGCCGGCGGCCTGCAGATGCTCCTGAAGGAAGGCGGCGACGTGCCGGCGGGCGACATTCTAATCGCCGGCAACGGCCCGCTGACGATCGCGCTCGCCGCCGATCTGGCTCGCCTCGGCCGCCCGCCGGTCGCGCTGGCGGAGGCGGGTGATCCGTTCATGCGTCCCGCCGCCGCGCTTGGTCTCGCAGCCCACCCCGGTCTGGTGGCGGAGGCGGCCGCCCATCTGCTGCGCGTCCTGGCCGCCCGTACGCCCTGGCTGCGTGGCGCGCGGCTGACATCGATCGATCGCCGCGACGGCAGGCTGGTCGCCACCGTGCGAAACCGCCGGGGCCAGACGCAAACCATCGCGGCGGACCTTGTCGCGCTGCACGACGGCATCCGGCCGAACGATTTCGGATTGCCCGACCCCTCCGCCAGCGAACCCTTCGTGGTCCGGGCGGGCGACTGCCGCGAGGCGCTGGGCATCCGCGCGGCGGCGGCCGATGGCAAACATGCCGCGTGGCGGGTGAAGGACCTCCTGTCACACCGGAGCGCCAGTCCCGCCGACAACGTCGTCAAGCGGCAGCGGCGGGCGCAGTCGATCCTGCGCGACCTGTTCCTGCCGATCGACGACATCGAACCGCTGGCCGCGCTGCCCAACGAAACCATCCTGTGCCGCTGCGAGGGCCGCACCGTCGGCGACCTGCGCGCCATGCTCGCGGAGGGCGCTCTCAGCCCGCGGGAAATCAAGCTCAACGGCCGCTTCGGCATGGGCCTCTGCCAGGGCCGCTTCTGCGCCGACAGCGTGCTGCAACTGATCGCCGCCGCGCGGCCGGACGATCCGGCGCTGGCCGTGGCCCGGTTGAGCCGCGACCGCTGGCCGGTCCGCCCGGTATCGATCGCCGCGCTTGCCGCCGAAGACCAAACACGAGGAAACCAATGACGTTGACCGCTCCCAGAATCGCACCGGCCGCGCCTCAGGCGATCCTCGTGCGCAATCCCTTCGACGGGACGCCCGTCGCCGAGATCGCGGCCAGCACGCCGATGGACATCGTCCGCGCCGTTGCCGCCGCCCGGCTGGCGCAGGCCGAGTTCCGGCGCTCGACGCCGTTCCAGCGCCGCGCCCTGCTCGACGCGCTGGCCGATCGCATCGCCGCCAACGCCGAGGAATTGGCGCAAACCATCTGCGCCGAAGTCGGCAAGACCATCCTCGAAGCGCGCAACGAGGTCCGCCGCGCGCAGAACACGCTGCGGCTCTCCGGCGACGCGGCGACCTTCCTCGACGGCGAGGTGCTGCATTGCGGCATCGTGTCGGGCGGGGTCGACCGCCGCGCCACGATCACCTACGAGCCGACCGGCGTGGTCGGCGCCATCACGCCCTTCAACTATCCGCTCAATCTCCTCTGCCACAAGCTCGGGCCGGCGATCGCTGCCGGCAACGCGGTGGTCGCCAAGCCTTCGCCGAAAGCTCCCCTGGCAGCGGCGCGGCTCACCGAACTCGCGCTCGAAGCTGGCTTCCCGAAGGGCCTGTTCCAGGTCGTCCAGGGAGGGGCCGACGCGGCGCTGGCGCTCGCCCGCGCGCCGATCGATCTCCTGTCCTTCACCGGCGGGCCGAAGGCCGGCCTCGCGCTCAAGAACGCCAGCGGCCTCGTGCGCTGCCTGATGGAACTCGGCGGCAACGATCCGCTATTCGTGTTCCCCGACGCCGATCTCGACCGGGCGGTGGCGACGGCCGTCGCGCATCGCTTCGAGATCGCCGGCCAGAGCTGCGCCGCCGTCAAGCGGCTCTTCCTCCACCGCGACATCGAGGCCGCGTTCACCGGGCGCCTGCTCGAGGCGGTCGCCGCCGTCAGGGCTGGCGATCCGTCCTCCCCGGACAACGACATGGGCCCGGTGATCGACGACGACGCGGCCAGCCTCGTCCGCGATCGGATCGACGCGACCATCGCCAGTGGCGCGACGCTGCTGGCGGGCGGCGGCGGCAAGGGAACCCTGGTCGAGCCGACCGTGCTTTCCGGCGTCCATTCGCAGGCGCCCGTCGTCGCCGACGAGACCTTCGGCCCGGTGATCGCGATCCGCGCCTTCGAGGATGCCGCCGCGGCCATCGCCGAGGTCAATGCCGGCGCCTACGGCCTCCAGGCTGGCGTCTTCACCAACGACCACGCGCTGGTGAAGCAGTTCTCGCGCGATCTGCTGGTCGGCGGCGTGATGGTCAACGAGGGACCCGATTTCCGCGCCGAGCACGTGCCCTTCGGCGGCATCAAGTCGAGCGGCCTCGGCCGCGAAGGCGTGCGCATCGCGATCCGCGAGATGTCGGAAACGCGCGTGGTGATCGACTGAGATGGAGACTTCGATGACATTCGACGCAAAGAGGCTCGACGGGGTGTTCACCGCGCTGGTGACCCCCTTCCGGGACGGCAAGGTGGACGTCGCCGCCTTCGAGGCGCTGGTCGAGCGTCAGGTCGCGGCCGGCGTCGCCGGTCTGGTGACGGCCGGCACGACGGGCGAGGCGGCGACGCTGCGCCAGGACGAGATCGACGACCTCGTCGCGCGCACCGTCAAGATCGCGCGCGGCCGGGCCATGGTCATCGCCGGGGCAGGGACCAACGACACGCTTGCCACGCTCGACAAGGTCCGCCGTGCGGAAGCGTCGGGGGCCGACGGTCTCCTGATCGTCACGCCCTACTATAACAAGCCCTCGCAACGCGGGCTGCTGCAACACTACGGCGCCGTGGCCGACGCGACCGGCCTACCCATCATGCTCTACAGCGTTCCCGGCCGCTGCGGCGTCGAGATCGCGGTGGAGACCTGCGCCGCCCTGCGCGAGCGCCACGACAACGTCGTCGCCATCAAGGAGGCCGGCGGCTCGGTAGAGCGGGTGACGCGCCTTCGCCGCCAATGCGGCAAGGACTTCCCGATCCATTCCGGCGATGACGCGCTGACGCTTGCCTTCCTCGCCGCTGGCGCGGTGGGCGTGACCAGCGTAGTGTCCAACGTGGCGCCCGACGACATGGTCGCGCTGGTCCGCGCCTGGCAGGCGGGCGACGCGGCCGGAGCGCTTGCGCTGCACGAACGGCTGGCGGAATTGTCGGAAATCCTCTTCGTCGAGCCCAATCCGGTTCCGGCCAAGGCGGCGCTGGCGCTCGAGGGCCATGCCCGGGCGGATCTTCGTCTGCCGCTGACGCCCATGGAGCCGGCAAACCTGAGCCGGCTCGAAGACGTCATGCACCGCTATCGGGCGGCCGGCGCCGCGCCGGCGCGCCAGTTCGCGGGCGTTGCGGGGTGAGGGCGCCGGCAACGAGAGGCGTTTGCAAGAGGCGGTCCGGGTGGTCGGACCGCGGCCGAGGGGAAACGTGATGTACAGATGGGATTTCAACGTCCTTTGGCAGTACTGGGACCTGTTCATGTACGGGCTGTGGCTGACGGTGGTCTACACCTTCGGCTCGATCGTGCTCGGCGTGCTGATCGGGCTCCTCGTCTGCGCAGCCAGGCTGTCCGGGTGGATGGTCTTTTCGCTGATTGCGCGGACCTACCAGGAGATATTCCGCTGCACGCCGCTCCTGGTGCAACTCCTCTGGTTCTACTACGCCTTTCCCTTGCTGGTCGGGATAACGATCGACAACCGGGTCGCGGCGATGCTCACGCTGTCCCTTTATGTCGGGGCGTTCTACGCCGAAATCTTCAGGGGCGGCATCCTGTCGATCGACAAGGGGCAGCGCGAGGCGGCCGCGGCGATCGGCATGAGCCCCTGGCAGTCGATGAAGCGCATCGTCATGCCGCAGGCGTTCAAGCGCATGCTGCCGGCCTTCATCAACCAGTCGGTGATCCAGTTCAAGAACACTTCGCTGGTCTCCGTCATCTCGGTCGCAGACCTCGCCTACATGGCGGCGGTGGTGAACGGCCAGACCTACCGGCCGCTCGAATCCTACACGGTGATGGCCGCGCTCTACATCGCGGTGCTTTTCCCGCTGACCCAGATCGCGGACTGGATCGAACGGCGCCTGCGCGTCAGCGACTAGAAAGAATGGAGTGCACGGGATGACCAATGTGCAAGACGCCGCCGCCGGGACACAGACAGTCCTCGAAGCGCGCGGAATCAGAAAGTCCTTCGGCGGGCTCGAGGTGCTGAAGGGCGTCGACGTGGCGCTCGCACGCGGCGAGGTCGTCGGCCTCATAGGGCCCTCCGGCTCGGGCAAGTCGACGCTGATCCGCTGCCTCAACATGATGGAGAAGCCGACCGACGGCACCGTGGTCTTCCGCGGCCACAGGATCGGCAAGACCTTCCGCGACCGCGACGGCACGACCGGCATCGGCACGCTGCGCCGCCATGTCGGCATGGTGTTCCAGCACTTCAACCTGTTTCCCCACAAGACGGTGTTGCAGAATGTGACCGAGGGACCGATCGTAGTCTGCAAGACGCCGAGGGCCGAGGCCGAGGATCACGCCATGGCGCTGCTCGCCGAGGTGGGCCTCGCCGAGAAACGCGACGCCTATCCGAGCCACCTGTCGGGCGGCCAGAAGCAGCGCGTCGCCATCGCCCGCGCGCTCGCCATGCGGCCCGAGGTGCTGCTGCTCGACGAGGTGACCAGCGCTCTCGATCCCGAACTGGTCGGCGAGGTGCTCAACGTCATCCGACGGCTGGCCGACGACGGCATGACCATGGCGATCGTCACGCACGAGATGGCCTTCGCCGCCGACGTCGCCGATCGCATCCTGTTCCTCGACGAGGGGCGGATCGTGGTCGAGGGAAAACCCGACGAGACGATCCGCAACCCGACAAACGAGCGGCTGGCAAGCTTCGTCTCCCGCTTCAACCATTGAGGATCGACCGATGACGGACGCCGGGCGCGTGCGAAAGGCGGCGATCTTCGGCGCGGGCCGGGTCGGCCTGTGCCTCGCCGATCTCCTGGCCGGCAGCGGCGACTACGACGTGACGCTCGCCGACTGCACCGAGGAGGCGCTCTCCGCCGCCTCGGCGGCCGGGCACGCGAGCGCGCATGTCGATGTCTCGCGCGGCGACGAGATCGGCAGGGTGCTGGCCGGAACGGACGTCGTGGTGGCGGCCGTGCCGGACCGTCTCGTCCCGCGCCTTGCCGATGCCGCCGTGAACGCCGGCCTTCACTATCTCGATTTCAGCGAGGCATCGGCGCAGACCGTCGCGGCCGCCGCCCGCGCCGCGCCCGACTGCGCCTTCCTTCCCGGCTGCGGCATATCGCCGGGCATCGTCGATTCGATCGCCTACGGCCTCGCCGCGCGCCTCGACGCCGGCTACGACCTCGACGTCCGCGTCGGGGCGATCCCCGCCAGTCGCACCAACCGCCTCGGCTACGGGCTGATCTGGAACCTCGACGGGCTGCTGGCCGAATACACCCAGCCCTGCACGGCGGTCGTCGACGGCCGGCGCGTCGCGCTGCCCGCGCTGTCGGGGCGCGAGGACTTCACCTTCGACGGCGAGGCCTACGAGGCTTTCCTGACGGCCGGAAGCATCGAGGGGCTGGCCTCCCTGGTCGGACACGGGGCGCGAAACCTCGTCTTCCGGACGATCCGCTATCCGGGCCATCTCGACTACATGCAACTCCTTCTCGACGATCTCGGCCTGCGGTCGCGCCGCGACCTGCTCGGAACCGTTCTGCGCAACGGCCTGCCGGCCGGCGGCGCCGACGTCGTCCTGATCCAGGTTACCGCGACCGGAACCCGCGCGGGGCAACCCGCCGAGGAGCGTTTCGCGATGCGCCTGTCGCCGCCGGCCAGCGACGCGGACCACGGCGCGCTTGCGGTCGGAAGCGCCGCCCACGCGGCCGCCCTGATCGACCTGTTGCGCGCGGGCGCCTTGCGGGGCGAGCAGTTGCGCGTTCCAGCGCTCGTCCCCCACGGGGAAATCTTCGCCAACCGCTTCTTCGCCGGCCTGTGCCAGTGAACGATGGGGAGCCATCGTTCACCCTCCCGTTCGGGAACGCCGGAAAGGCAGCCGACCCCGGGCATTTTCGTGTTGAATATGCGGCGTTGAAGCACTGGCCTTTTGCGGTGCGTGTGTTAGAACGCGCCGCAACATAAGCAGCAAAAGCATGGGGCGCCATGTCCGTCCGCCGTCTCGCAGAGCCAGCCGTTCAGCCAGCAGCCTTCGCCTTCGACAAGACGAAATCGGCTGAGGTCGGAACCTGGATCGCAAAATACCCCAAGGGCCGCGAACAGTCCGCGGTGATCCCCCTCCTGATGCTGGCGCAGGAGCAGGAAGGCTGGGTCACCAAGGCCGCCATCGAGCACGTCGCCGATATGCTCGGCATGCCCTACATCCGCGTGCTCGAGGTCGCGACCTTCTACACCCAGTTCCAGCTCAAGCCCGTCGGCACGCGCGCCCACGTCCAGGTCTGCGGCACCACGCCCTGCATGCTGCGCGGCTCCGAGGCGCTGATGGACGTCTGCCGCTCGAAGATTCACCACGAGCAGTTCCATACCAATGCCGACGGCACGCTGTCCTGGGAAGAGGTCGAGTGCCTCGGCGCCTGCGTGAACGCGCCGATGGTGATGATCTTCAAGGACACCTACGAGGATCTGACGCCCGAGCGCCTGGCCGAGATCATCGACGAGTTCGAGGCCGGCCGCGGCGATGCCGTGAAGACCGGACCGCAGACCGACCGCTGGTTCTCCGCCCCCGCGACGGGCTTCACCGCGCTGAAGGACGAGAAGAACGTTCTTAAGGCGACCCGCGCCGCGCCTTCCGCGCCGCCCGAGCCGAAGGCCGAGGCCGCGTCTCCCGCGCCGTCGAACGCGGCGCGTCCGAAGACGGACGCTCCCGAAACCAGTCCCGCCGTCAAGTCGCCGTCCGACGTCAAGGTCAGCCCCGCGGCCGAGAAGGCCGCCAGCGTCGCGGCGCCGAAGGAAGACGCAGCCGCCGCCGACCAGACCGAGCCGCGCGTCGAGGGCGCCGCCAGGAAGCGCCGCGCCCGCACCCCGTCGGATGCCGAGGTTCCGACGGGCGAGGGCCTGAAGGTGACGGCCGCAGCCAGCGTTCCGCCGGTGGCGCCGCCCCCTCCCGCCGCCGAAGCGCCCGCGCTGGACCATGCCAACCGTCCGGCCGGAATCGAGCGTCCGGCCGCCCCGGACGACCTGCAGATGATCTCCGGCGTCGGTCCCAAGATCGAGGCCACGCTCCATTCCATCGGCATCTTCACCTATGCGCAGATCGCCGCCTGGACGGCCGACGAGCGCGCCTGGGTCGACGGCTATCTGCGCTTCCGCGGCCGGATCGAGCGCGAGAACTGGGTCGCCCAGGCCAAGGCGCTCGCCGAAGGCGGCCGTGAGGAATACGTCCGCGTCTTCGGCAAGGAGCCGCGCTGATGGATAGCTGCTCAACCGGTTCCTGCGACAGGCGCTTCGGCCTGACCGAATGCGCCCGCATGACGATCCTGAAGACCGCCATCGCCCTCGTGGTGATCCTCGGCGCGGCGCTCTACACGGGCGAAACCGGCTGGTACACGCTGGCCGCCGTGCTCGTCTGCTTCTCGACGCTCGTCGTCGGCCTGCAGGTGCTGCTGCCGGGCAACCGCGCCCTCGAAGACCAGAATTCATCGGTGAACCGCCATGCTCGCTGACAAGGATCGCATCTTCACCAACATCTACGGGCGGTTCGACAAGTCGCTGAAGGGCGCGCAGGCGCGGGGCCACTGGGACGACACCGCCGGCATCATCGCCAAGGGGCGCGACTGGATCATCAACGAGATGAAGGCGTCGGGCCTCCGCGGCCGCGGCGGCGCCGGCTTCCCGACGGGTCTCAAGTGGTCGTTCATGCCCAAGCAGAGCGACGGCCGCCCGTCCTACCTCGTCGTCAACGCCGACGAATCGGAACCCGGCACCTGCAAGGACCGCGAGATCCTGCGCCACGACCCGCACACGCTGGTCGAGGGCTGCCTGCTCGCCGGCTTCGCCATGGGCGCGGTCGCCGCCTACATCTACGTGCGCGGCGAGTTCATCCGCGAGCGCGAGGCGCTGCAGCGCGCCATCGACGAGGCCTATGACGCCCGGCTGATCGGCAAGGGCAACAAGAACGGCTACGACTTCGACATCTACGTCCACCACGGCGCGGGCGCCTACATCTGCGGCGAGGAAACGGCGCTGCTCGAAAGCCTCGAGGGCAAGAAGGGCCAGCCGCGCCTCAAGCCGCCGTTCCCGGCCAATGTCGGCCTCTACGGCTGCCCGACCACCGTCAACAACGTCGAATCGATCGCGGTCGCGCCAACCATCCTGCGCCGCGGCGCGGCGTGGTTCTCCTCGATCGGCCGGCCCAACAACGTCGGCACCAAGCTGTTCATGCTGGTCGGCCACGTCAACACGCCCTGCACGGTCGAGGAGGAGATGGGAATCACCTTCCGCGACCTGGTCGAGAAGCATGGCGGCGGCATTCGCGGCGGTTGGGACAATCTGCTCGCCGTCATTCCCGGCGGCGCGTCCTGCCCGGTCGTCAAGGCCGAGGACATCATCGACTGCCCGATGGATTTCGACGGCCTGCGCGAGAAGAAGTCGTCCTTCGGCACCGCCGCCGTCATCGTCATGGACAAGTCGACCGACATCGTGAAGGCGATCGCCCGGCTTTCCTACTTCTTCAAGCACGAGAGCTGCGGCCAGTGCACGCCGTGCCGCGAGGGCACCGGCTGGATGTGGCGCGTCATGGAGCGGCTGGTGCGCGGCGAGGCGCACAAGCGCGAGATCGACATGCTGCTCGACGTGACCAAGCAGGTCGAGGGCCACACGATCTGCGCGCTGGGCGATGCCGCCGCCTGGCCGATCCAGGGCCTGATCCGCAACTTCCGGCCCGAGATCGAGCGCCGCATCGACGAGTTCAGCCGCAATGCGCACCGGCACGAGCCGGTGCTGGTCGCGGCGGAGTGAGAAGAACAGGCCGAACGGCCGCGTGAAGGAGACGACCGGGGAAAGGGTTCAGCGCGACGAGGAGAGTTGCCATGTCGACTTTTTCAGTGCCACCCGAGTTCCTGCCCGAGACGAAGATGATGGATGCGAAGCTCCAGCACCTCGGCCGCGATCTGGCCGCCGCGTTCCCGCCCTTCAGCGGCGACCCGGAGGCCATGAAGCGCAGCATCGCGACGTCGGCGGCCATGGCCGCGCTTGGCGCGGGAATGGCCGGCCATGCCTTCGGCGTCTGGCTGAGCGCGGTGTCGAGTTCGCTTGAGGTGGCGCAGCGGTTCTCCGCGCTTGCGGCGGGCGCCGCCGCGCCGGATGTGTCGCCGCAGGTTCGGGCGCCCGACGCGGCCGCCGAGGCCGAACCGCTCGCGGCGGTCGCGACGGCCGGAATCCCGGCGGCGCCGAAGCCCATCGGGCGGCCGCAGGCGCCGGACGACCTGAAGGCGATCGGCGGCATCGGGCCGAAGCTGGAAAAGGTCCTCAACGGCCTCGGGATCTGGACATACGCCCAGATCGCGGGCCTGACCGAGGGCGAGGTCCTGTGGCTCGACGAGCACCTGGGGTTCCGGGGCCGCATCGCGCGGGATGAATGGTTGAAGCAGGCGACGGCGCTGGTCACGGCGAAGGCCTGAGGGGCGACGGACGGTTTGACGCGGAGCGTTCGCTGCGCTGCAAAAATATCTGGTTGAAGGCTCTGGTCGAAAGACTATGAAGACGAGAATGCAGCGCCGATCGGGCGTTGCGGAGATCGGAAGACGGCATGGCTAAGATCAAGGTCGACGGGAAAGAGATCGAGGTACCGGACCACTACACGCTGCTTCAGGCGGCGGAAGAGGCCGGTGCGGAGGTTCCCCGTTTCTGTTTCCACGAGCGTCTGTCGATCGCCGGCAATTGCCGCATGTGCCTCGTCGAGGTGAAGGGCGGCCCGCCCAAGCCCGCCGCTTCCTGCGCCATGGGTGTGCGCGACCTTCGCCCGGGTCCGAACGGCGAGGCGCCCGAGATCTTCACCAACACGCCGATGGTCAAGAAGGCCCGCGAAGGCGTGATGGAGTTCCTGCTCATCAACCACCCGCTCGACTGCCCGATCTGCGACCAGGGCGGCGAATGCGACCTGCAGGACCAGGCGATGGCCTTCGGCGTCGACGCCTCGCGCTACCACGAGAACAAGCGCGCGGTGGAGGACAAGTACATCGGCCCTCTCGTCAAGACCATCATGACCCGCTGCATCCACTGCACGCGTTGCGTGAGGTTCACGACGGAAGTGGCTGGAATCTCCGAACTCGGCCTGATCGGCCGTGGCGAGGACGCCGAGATCACCACCTATCTCGAGCAGGCGATGACCTCGGAACTGCAGGGCAACGTCATCGACCTGTGCCCGGTCGGCGCGCTGACGTCAAAGCCCTATGCCTTCCAGGCCCGTCCCTGGGAACTGACCAAGACCGAATCGATCGACGTCATGGACGCCGTCGGCTCGGCGATCCGCGTCGATACGCGCGGCCGCGAGGTCATGCGCATCCTGCCGCGCGTCAACGACCAGGTGAACGAGGAGTGGATCTCCGACAAGACCCGCTTCGTCTGGGACGGCCTGCGCTCGCAGCGCCTCGACCGGCCCTATGTCCGCCGCAACGGCCGTCTCGCGCCCGCCTCGTGGGCCGAGGCCTTCGCCGCCGTGCGCGACAAGGTCGCGACCGCGAAGCCCGACCGCATCGGCGCCATCGCGGGCGACCTCGCTTCGGTTGAGGAAATGTATGCTTTGAAGGCGCTGATGACCGCGCTCGGCTCGTCGAACATCGACTGCCGCCAGGACGGCGCCGCGCTTGATCCCTCGCTCGGCCGCGCCTCCTACATCTTCAACCCGACCATCGAAGGCATCGAGAGCGCCGACGCGCTCCTCATCGTCGGCTCCAATCCGCGCTTCGAGGCGTCCGTCCTTAACGCGCGCATCCGCAAGCGCTGGCGCATGGGCAACTTCCCCGTCGGCGTCATCGGCGAGGTCGGCGATCTGCGCTACGACTACGAGAAGCTGGGCGCCGGCGCCGAGACGCTGAAGGATATGGCGGCCGGCAAGCTCGCCTTCCTCGATGTCCTGAAGAAGGCCGAGCGCCCGATGGTCATCGTCGGCCAGGGCGCGCTCTCGCGCGCCGACGGCGCGGCGGTCCTGTCGCTCGCCGCGAAAATCGCCACCGATGTCGGAGCGGTCACGGAAGGCTGGAACGGCTTCGGCGTGCTGCACACGGCGGCCTCGCGCGTCGGCGGGCTCGACATCGGCTTCGTGCCGGGCGAGGGCGGCAAGGATGTCGCCGGCATGATGGGCGCGCTCGACGTGCTCTTCCTGCTCGGCGCCGACGAACTGTCGACCGACGCCATCGGCGATGCCTTCACCATCTACATCGGCAGCCACGGCGATGCGGGCGCGCACCGCGCCGACGTCATCCTGCCCGGCGCGACCTACACCGAGAAGTCCGGCACCTTCGTCAACACCGAGGGCCGCGTGCAGATGACCACCCGCGCCGGCTTCGCGCCGGGCGAGGCGAGGGAGGACTGGGCGATCCTGCGCGCGCTGTCGGACGTGCTGGGCAGGAAGCTGCCCTTCGATTCGCTGGCGCAGCTTCGCGCGAAGCTCTACGCGGAACACCCGCATCTGGCCGGTATCGACGACGTTGCCGCGGGCGATCCCGGCGACATCGCGAAAGTGGCGGCCATCGGCGGCGAACTCAGCAAGGCGCCCTTCGCGTCGTCGATCGGCGATTTCTATCTGACCAACCCGATCGCGCGCGCCTCGGCGGTGATGGCCGAATGCTCGGCGCTCGCCCGGGACGGCTTCAGGCAGGCTGCGGAATAGGGCAGGGACCATGGAAGACTTCTTCACCATCTACGTCCTGCCGGCGCTGATCATCCTGCTCAAGTCGGTCGTGCTGATCGTCGTCCTGCTGATCCTGGTGGCGTATCTGCTCTATGCCGACCGCAAGATCTGGGCCGCCGTGCAGCGCCGCCGTGGACCCAACGTCGTCGGTCCGTGGGGGCTCCTGCAGGCCTTCGCAGACCTGTTGAAGTTCGTCTTCAAGGAACCGGTCATCCCGTCCGGCGCCAACAAGGGCGTATTCCTTCTCGCGCCGCTCGTCTCCGCCGTGCTGGCGATCGCCGCCTGGGCGGTCATCCCCGTCGCGCCGGGCTGGGCGATCGCCGACATCAACGTCGGCATCCTCTTCGTCTTCGCCATCTCCTCGCTCGAGGTCTACGGCGTCATCATGGGCGGCTGGGCGTCGAACTCGAAATACCCCTTCCTCGGCGCGCTGCGTTCGGCGGCGCAGATGGTTTCCTACGAAGTCTCGATCGGCTTCGTCATCGTCACCGTGCTGCTCTGCGTCGGATCGCTGAACCTGTCGGCCATCGTCCTGTCCCAGTCCGACGGTCTCGGCACCATGCTCGGCCTGCCCAACACCTTCCTCGACTGGCACTGGCTCGGGCTGTTCCCGATGTTCGTGATCTTCTTCATCTCGGCGCTGGCCGAGACGAACCGTCCGCCCTTCGATCTCGTCGAGGCCGAATCGGAACTGGTCGCCGGCCACATGCTGGAATACTCCTCGACGCCGTTCCTGCTGTTCTTCCTCGGCGAGTACGTGGCCATCGTGCTGATGTGCGCGCTGACCACCATCCTGTTCCTCGGCGGATGGCTGCCGCCCTTCGACTTCGCGCCCTTCACCTGGGTGCCGGGCGTCATCTGGTTCGTGCTCAAGGTCTGCATGGTGTTCTTCATGTTCGCCATGGTGAAGGCCTTCGTGCCGCGCTACCGCTACGACCAGCTGATGCGTCTCGGCTGGAAGGTCTTCCTGCCGATCTCGCTGTTCATGGTCGTCGCCACCGCGGCCTTCCTGAAGTTGACGGGGCTGTCGTGATGAGCGCGGCCTACATCGGCGCCCTCGTCGGCCTCGTCATCGCCATCGCGGATTTCGCGCTGCTGCGGCTGCTCGCCTCGCGCGTCGATCTTGCGGAGACGAAGCGCGTCCTCAACGTCACCGGCCTGAGCCAGTTGGCGCTCCTGCCGATCGTGGGCTACTTCGTCGCCCCGCTGTTTTCCGGAGAATAGCCATGTCGGCCCTTGCTCAAGCCGCCAAGTCACTGCTCCTGAAGGAATTCGTCGGCGCGTTCTTCCTGTCGATGCGGCAGTTCTTCGCGCCGAAGTACACGATCAACTATCCGCACGAGAAGGGGCCGCTCAGCCCGCGCTTCCGCGGCGAGCACGCGCTGCGCCGCTATCCCAACGGCGAGGAGCGCTGCATCGCCTGCAAGCTGTGCGAGGCGATCTGCCCGGCGCAGGCCATCACCATCGAGGCGGGGCCTCGCCGCAACGACGGCACGCGCCGGACCGTGCGCTACGACATCGACATGGTGAAGTGCATCTATTGCGGCTTCTGCCAGGAAGCCTGCCCGGTCGACGCGATCGTGGAAGGCCCGAACTTCGAGTTCTCCACCGAGACGCGCGAGGAACTCTACTACGACAAGGAAAAGCTGCTCGCCAACGGCGACCGCTGGGAGCGCGAACTGGCGCGCAACATCGCACTGGATTCACCCTACAGGTGATCCGCCAATGATGGACGGGCGGGTTTCGCTCGTCTAAGGGACAACGCGGTTCCGGACCGGCACGATCCGGGGGCCGCTCAAGGGTGTAGCGCAGGCTGCGCCGTCGAAACCGGGGGAAACCCATGCTGACAGGCCTAGGGGCGATCTTCTTCTACGTGTTCGCCTTCATCGCGGTGGCGAGCGCCTTCATGGTGATTGCCGCGCGCAACCCCGTGCATTCGGTGCTGTACCTGATCCTGACCTTCTTCAACGCGGCCGGCCTGTTCCTGCTCACCGGCGCCGAGTTCCTGGCGATGATCCTGCTCGTCGTCTACGTCGGCGCGGTGGCGGTGCTGTTCCTGTTCGTCGTCATGATGCTCGACGTCGATTTCGCCGAGCTGAAGCAGGGTGCCCTGCAATACGCCCCGATCGGCGCGCTGGTCGGGCTCATCCTCGCCGCCGAGTTGATCATCGTGGTCGGCGGCTACACGCTGGCCCCGGACCTTGCCGGCGAGATCGCCCGCCCGATCCCGCCGCTGGCGGAGCGCTCCAACACCGCCGCCCTCGGCGACGTGCTCTATACCGACTACGTCTTCTTCTTCCAGATCGCCGGCATGGTGCTCCTGGTGGCGATGATCGGCGCCATCGTGCTCACGCTGCGCCACAAGGAAGGCGTCAAGCGCCAGTCGGTGCCCGATCAGGTGGCCCGCA
>JBKBRJ010000010.1:0-104355 GCA_046292285.1 Mesorhizobium sp.
CGAACGACCAGTGAGTTCCGTCGCGCCATATACCGGATCATCCCCGCGTGTGCGGGGGACGCTCAATCGATATATTTGGATTAATCTCACCATCCGGATCATCCCCGCGTGTGCGGGGGACGCAATTAGCACTCCTGTCCCAGCTCTCAACATTGCGGATCATCCCCGCGTGTGCGGGGGACGCCAGCTGTGGGTGGAGTCTGGTCCTTGAATGCCCGGATCATCCCCGCGTGTGCGGGGGACGCGTCAACCAGACCGTCCTGACCGGCTGGCGTGTCGGATCATCCCCGCGTGTGCGGGGGACGCGATTTCTCACAGAAACCACACGACTAGACTTCCGGATCATCCCCGCGTGTGCGGGGGACGCACCTGAAAGGAAATGAAATGAGTGGTTTTCAGCGGATCATCCCCGCGTGTGCGGGGGACGCACGGACTGCAACGTCGGCCCGGCCTGCTCCTGCGGATCATCCCCGCGTGTGCGGGGGACGCTGATTGTGTTGACGGCCTTTGTCCTCTGGCAGCGGATCATCCCCGCGTGTGCGGGGGACGCAAGGGATAGGTGCGGGCGGGCGTCTCGCACATCGGATCATCCCCGCGTGTGCGGGGGACGCTCACCGAAATCCTCGTGCATGGCGGCCTGCGCCGGATCATCCCCGCGTGTGCGGGGGACGCACGTCTGGGAGCCGATCTGCCGGCAACTCGGGCGGATCATCCCCGCGTGTGCGGGGGACGCCACGCCGCCGCCGCCCAGCATGCCGCCGCCGCCGGATCATCCCCGCGTGTGCGGGGGACGCCAGGATCGTGATCCGATTCATAGGCGCCATGCCGGATCATCCCCGCGTGTGCGGGGGACGCGTGATGCGGTTGTCGTTGTCCGTCCCCTAATGCGGATCATCCCCGCGTGTGCGGGGGACGCCCCATTGCAGCCAGAGGCAGCACCGCCTCTTCCGGATCATCCCCGCGTGTGCGGGGGACGCGCGAAACGCTTCTCACTCCGCCGCCTCCGCCGCGGATCATCCCCGCGTGTGCGGGGGACGCTGGGGCTTACCGCAGCCGCGATCGCCAAGAGGCGGATCATCCCCGCGTGTGCGGGGGACGCAAGGATCCCGACAGCGCGAAGTTTGGTGACGTCGGATCATCCCCGCGTGTGCGGGGGACGCCGAAGGGCACGCGCCAGACGCAGGCCTTGACGCGGATCATCCCCGCGTGTGCGGGGGACGCCGAAGGGCACGCGCCAGACGCAGGCCTTGACGCGGATCATCCCCGCGTGTGCGGGGGACGCCCGAACCGCGCGAGCGCCGAGGAAGCCGCGAGCGGATCATCCCCGCGTGTGCGGGGGACGCCGATCTACAACGTGGCGTTCGACAATCCAGCACGGATCATCCCCGCGTGTGCGGGGGACGCCCGATCGCGACCGACGGCGGGCAACTGATCTCCGGATCATCCCCGCGTGTGCGGGGGACGCCGCCATACGCGAATTCTGAATGGAGTTCGGAGCGGATCATCCCCGCGTGTGCGGGGGACGCACGGAGCTGGCGAAGCTCATCGTCCTCGGCGCCGGATCATCCCCGCGTGTGCGGGGGACGCTCCACCGTCGCCGCCACCACGCACAGGTCCGGCGGATCATCCCCGCGTGTGCGGGGGACGCGTTGAGTTCGACGCCCATGCCGCGCCGGCCGAGCGGATCATCCCCGCGTGTGCGGGGGACGCCCATTGGCGATGTTGAGGCTCACCTGCTGGATCGGATCATCCCCGCGTGTGCGGGGGACGCGAATGCCTGCGGCTGCCCCGCCGCCGAGGTGCCGGATCATCCCCGCGTGTGCGGGGGACGCAGCCGCAGGCGTCCGCCGGTGTCAAGCAACAGCGGATCATCCCCGCGTGTGCGGGGGACGCCCGTTGCCGATCTGATCGACATCGAAGGTCATCGGATCATCCCCGCGTGTGCGGGGGACGCTAGCGACTGCCCGAGAAGGTGCAGGTCAGCGCCGGATCATCCCCGCGTGTGCGGGGGACGCGAACAGCGGTTTTGTCGGGCACCAGGCCAGGACGGATCATCCCCGCGTGTGCGGGGGACGCCGAAAACCGGATGATGTCGCCGACGCGATAGCCGGATCATCCCCGCGTGTGCGGGGGACGCGGGGAACCTCCTCCCTTCCCGCGGACGGGGGGCGGATCATCCCCGCGTGTGCGGGGGACGCCTCCTGCCCAGGAAATACTGGCCGTCGTCGTCCGGATCATCCCCGCGTGTGCGGGGGACGCGCCGTCGTCGGGGTCGTCGAAGGCCGGGTTGCGCGGATCATCCCCGCGTGTGCGGGGGACGCACGCCCAGCGCCTTCACCAGGAGCGATATCCACGGATCATCCCCGCGTGTGCGGGGGACGCCTGTGGCGAGGCGCGCCCCTGCGGCATGATTTCGGATCATCCCCGCGTGTGCGGGGGACGCTTCTCCGGTCCCTGGTGCCGCTCCTCCCACGACGGATCATCCCCGCGTGTGCGGGGGACGCCCGAACATATGACGATCTTCAGGTTATGGTGCCGGATCATCCCCGCGTGTGCGGGGGACGCATCTGCGATGACATAGGGCCTCGCGGCAAATCCGGATCATCCCCGCGTGTGCGGGGGACGCGACAGGCTGAAGGGCGCCGGCAGCGAGCGCTACGGATCATTCCCGCGTGTGCGGGGGACGCCTTCGGGTGAGACAGGCCGGCGCGACGGAAGCCGGATCATCCCCGCGTGTGCGGGGGACGCCGCGTTGGGCGAAACTCCCCGCCGACAAGCAACGGATCATCCCCGCGTGTGCGGGGGACGCGACAAAATCCCGGAACATAAGCTCCGCGAGAACGGATCATCCCCGCGTGTGCGGGGGACGCCAGTCCACCCCGGCCTCGCGCGCCATCCACGCCGGATCATCCCCGCGTGTGCGGGGGACGCGCCGCTCTTCAGCTTTCCGCGAACACGGTAACCGGATCATCCCCGCGTGTGCGGGGGACGCGAATCCTTCTCGGCCTCGTCCTCTGCCTCGGCCGGATCATCCCCGCGTGTGCGGGGGACGCGTCGTGCGCATCGACTTCGCCTTGACCGAGGCCGGATCATCCCCGCGTGTGCGGGGGACGCGGCCTGCCGCGCTGGTTCGTGATGCGGAACTGCGGATCATCCCCGCGTGTGCGGGGGACGCACGTCGATCCGTGAATTCTTCACGACATCCACCGGATCATCCCCGCGTGTGCGGGGGACGCTTCCGCATCGCGAACCATCTCGCGATAGTTCACGGATCATCCCCGCGTGTGCGGGGGACGCTTTTCCCGCCATCGCGCCGTTTGTCACCACGCCGGATCATCCCCGCGTGTGCGGGGGACGCGGCGCTGATAGCGTCCCTGACGTTCATCGGCGCGGATCATCCCCGCGTGTGCGGGGGACGCTCTTGTTGGAAGCAATTGACATGGCTGGCGAATTTTTTCCAGCGGATCGCCACCGGAAAATGGGCATCTTTCTTCACGATGTCGAAGAACGCGAGGACCGTCAGTCGGCGGACGAAAAGGCCACCAACTTGAGACCGTCGAAATCGACCGGCGTGCGGCGGTTCTGCCCGAACGTCTCGAATTCGAAGCCGGCGTCGGTTGCTGCGGCCCAAGCTATGACGGCGTCGCCATCGCCGATCAGGTCGGCGACCTGACCGTGGATCATCTCGCGGGTTCGGGCGGAATAGACGCCAACATACACCCCGGCGCGAACCTCCAACAGCCAGACAGCCAGGCGCCCGCGCAGGCGCGGCGGTGCATTGTTGGTGACAACGACCATCATCCGCGGTGGCCCTCATCGCCGGAAGGGGCCGCATCGACGAAAGCCGGCTTGACCGCGTCGTCGGGCGCCTCGGGGCGGGGCAGACCGCCGGCCATCAGCACGTCCTCGATCGCCGGGATGAGTCGGCCAAGGATGCTCGATTTCCGGAAGGCGTCGCGGCAGGCATGGCGCACCGCCATGTCGACCGGCCGGTCGAGCTTTCCCTTCGCGTGCTGTCCGGCCACGCGAAAAGCCTCGGGCACGACCGTCTCGAACTTGAACAGATCGGCGATGTCGTAGACGAAGGACAAGGGTTTTCCCGAGTGCAGGAAGCCGACGGCGGGCGCGTATCCGGCGGCCAGCACCGCCGCTTCCGTGATCCCGTAGAGGCAGGACGTGGCGCTCGAGAGACAACGGTTGGGAACATCGGAGGTGTCGAAGTTGCCGGGATCGTAATTCCGGCGCCGCCATTGCACGCCGAATTGCCGCGCCAGGCCCTGATAGATCGTCCGAACCCGAGCGCCCTCGATCCCCCGCAGTTGATCGACCGAGCGGCGTTCGGGCGCGGCCTCGCCGAAGCGGATCTGGAACATCCGCCGCACGATCCGCAGGCGTGCGTCGGGATCGAGCGCCAGTCGGCATTGCCACAGAAGCTTGTCCGCCCTCGCTCCGCCCGGCTGGCCGGTGGAGTAGAGCCGGACGCCCGCTTCGCCCACCCAGATCAGCAATGTGCCGGCCCGCGCCGCCAAGGCCACCGCGGAATGGCTGGCGCGGGTGCCGGGCTCGAGCATGATCGCCGCCAGGCCGCCGACCGGAATGACTGTGCGCACGCCGTTCGCATCGACCAGCACGAAGGCGCCGTCGATGACATCAAGCTGCCCCTTCTCGACGAAGACGATCGAGGCTCGGTCCTTCAGTGGTATCGGACGCGGCGGCGCGGCGCCGGGAAGTCCTCTTCCGTCGGTCCCGCCCGCCGGCACGGCTCAGCTTGCCCGTTTCAGCAGCATCAGGCCGCAGCCAAAGGCCTTGGCGCGGCCGAAGCCGATGGCGACCCGGTTCAGGAAGGCCGCGGGATCGGAGACCTCGGCGATGCCGGTCAAACGGCTGATCCCGAGCTGGGGTCCCTTCCGCGCGCCGAGCCGCTTGCCGGACAGCGGCACGGTCCTGTAGTCGGCCAGTTCCGTGGCCAGCGCACGAAAGCCGTTGCGGCCAGCCTGTTTCTCCCACCAGCCGCGCATGGCTTCCGCGCCGGCTTCGCGCCGCAGCACGGCCCGGTCGTCGGCGACTCCCCCGCGTTCGCGCGCCACCATGGCATCCATCACCACGTCGACACGCTTGCGACCGTTCCGGCCCTTTCCGGGTTCGATCATCCGATCGACGGTCGCGTTCACCAGGAGATCGAAGGACAGGCGGTCGCCCGGCGCGAGGGCGGGTTGCCAAGGCTTGCTCTCTACGTGAAAGAAGGCACATTCCTCGCGAGGTTCCGGTCCAAGGACATACCAGACCGGCTCGCCCTCCTTGTCTGGCGCCCGTCGCCAGAGGAAGGCGGCCTTGTCCTGGCCGTCGCGATCGGGCTTGCCCGCGCGCTGGAACTCGTCGGGTAGTAGGGTCCAGAGCAGCCGGTGCGTGGTGTCGAGCTGTCGTCCGCCATCGTCATCCGTCAGCAGCGTGCCGAGAAGCGGCGCGACATCCGCCGATTGCCGCTTCAGGGTCGCGCGTGTGAACCATAGATTGATCATGGCGCGGTATCCTCCGCGGTCGTTTCGGCTGCGAGGCGCCATTCGGGCCGGTCGGCGAAGGTCCAGCGGATCGAACGGTCGCGCGGATCGTCGCGGCGACGATGCTCCACAAACCGGCGGTTGGCTCCAGGCACGTCGGCTCGGGTCTCGAGGCTGTAGAGCAGCGCGGGTCGCGCTTCGAGCGTCGGCATGGAGGCGGCGTGCGCCGCGAATGCATCTCGGACGTCGGTGGCATCCAGGATCGATGGATTCAGCGGATGCGAAGGGGCGCATGCTCGCCGTCCGATGGACAGAAAGAAGGCGGGTCGCTGGAACGCCGCGGCGATGCCGTCTAACGTCAGCGATCCAAGCCGTTCGCTCAGCCGGTATGCCCCCTGCCACAGCGCGTCGGTGCGGTAGTCGCGGCGCGTGATGGAAGTGACGACGTGCTCTTTCTTCCGCAACGCCTCCGCCCGCGTTGCTGCCCCCTTGGCTGCCTGATGGAGCGAAGCATATGTATGGAAGTCGGTCATGATGGCCCCCGGCGCGATCAGGGCCGATGCCGTCACCAAGGCGTTGGAGAGTTCCACCTGGCCGGCCTCGTCGTCGCGGCGGATGCCGAGCGCGGCTGCGGCCAGTCCAAGCAGAGCCGAGCGGCTCGGCATGTCGCCGGTCTTGCGGGTCGTGTTGCCCGGCGCGTCGGCGAAGCTCGCGAAGGGGGCCCGGAGCGCAATGACGAGCCACCGCGCCATCACAGGCCCTCCGCCGCGAAGGATGCCACCTGGTCGATCGTAGCCCCCGCCGGGCTGCCGACATGGAGGCGGATGTCGCCATCGGCCTGGATTCCATAGCTGTCCGCGAAGCCCTTGCGTTCCTTCTCGAGCCGACGGACGGCTTCGTCCAAAAGGTCCGGTCCCTTGACGTGAACGGTGAAGGCGCCGGCCAGATTGACCGGCTGGGCATCGCCCCGTTCCGCCAGAATGAACTTGGCACGCGCGTGATTGGCGAAGGAGTTGATCTTGCCCGTCGGGACGGCCATCGACGCCGCACGCACGAGCGCTTCCAGACCACGCGCAGCGAGCTGGCGATCGCCCTTCAGGTTCTCGACCAGCAGGGGCCGGTTGACGCAGACATAGAGATAATAGAGCCCGGCGCCGAAGCCCGCCTCGCCGACGAAACCGGCGCCGGCATCCTCGGACTTCTCCTTGAGGTCGTCGACGGCAGTGTAGAAGTCGTCTTCGATGACGACGCGATTGACCGTGAAGGCATGCGCCACCTGCACCGCGGCGTCGCGGTTCAGATCGGCGTTGTCGGCCAGCATGCGGCCGAACATGGCGATGTCGACGGCGCCGTCGGCAGACCGCATCACCAGCTTGGCCAGTTCCTTGTCCTTTGGCGGTTGTTCGCCGGCCAGCACGCGCTCGGCAAGGTCGAAGGCGGCCGCCCGCTCGTCGGGCGAGACGAAAGCAAGCTGCGCGGTGCGGGCGAGTTCGGGCTTTCTCTTCTCATCGAGCTTGCCGAAGACGGGAACGATCTGTTTGGCGATCTCGCTCGCCTTGTTCGGCTCGACGCCCTTCGCCGTCAGGTGCGCGATGATCTGCTCCCCCATGCGCTGGGTGCGCTGGCCGGTGTGGCCTTCGAGCGCGGATCGGAAGGCATCGTGCGTGCGGATCGCCCGCTTGAGCGCCTGGCTGGAGATGCGCTGGCGCAGTTCGCCGCCGATGCGCGCCGTCTTCGGACGACCGAGATCGTCGCGGTTGGGGTTGGAGATCGGATACTCGGTCAACAGGTGAAGTTGCAGGAAGCGGCTCATCGCGAAGTCTCCTCGGTCTCGGTCGCGGCGGGTTGGGGTGAGGCGGCCAGATGCGGCCGGCCGAAATAGTCGAAGGTCCACTTGATCCGCGTCGCGTCGCCCCAGTTCATTAGGTCTTCCGCGAATGCCTCGACGTTGAAGTCCATGTCGGACGCGACCTTCATGCCGCGGCGCAGCGCCGTCATGGCGTGGTCGTCGAGATCACGGTCCAGCGCCGCCATCAGCGCCTGGAAACGCAGGGTTGAAAGCGCCCGATCCTCCGCCTTCGCCGACCCGCCCAATTCCTGCATGAAACGGCGAGGGCCGGACCTGCCGTCCCGGCGTTCGGCGAGAAGACCGGCAATCATAGCAAGGCGACGATAGCGCGAGTCCGCGAATCCGGCGAAAACAAATCCGTCCGTCTTCATCCGCAGCAGAAGCGCGTGGAAGGCCGGCTCGAGCATCACGGCCTCCGGCGATCCGGCACGCCGCAGCGCGGCGCGGGCGCCGCTGTCGCCGGGCCGGTTCGTCTCGGGATCGGGGTAGAGCAGACGCCACGCGGCGACGAGGGATCTGCTGGTCGACGGTGTCTGGTCGTCCCTGCGAGCGGGCATCGCCATGGTTCAGGCTCCTTCCAGCGTTTGTGCTTCGTCGTTGCCGGCCTTGCGGTCGGGCGGCGGTAGCGTGATCCCGAGATCCTTCGCGATTTTCGAGCGATTAGAGAGGCCGCCGAAAAGCTGGCCATAGGCGCGGGTAATGCGGTCGGCTTCCTTGACGTCGGCGCCGGGGAGCAGGTTCGTCGCATGCTCGTCGAAGATGGCGAGGGCCGCGCGACGAATGGTCTGGAGCCATGCGACCGCGAGCCGGTTGGCCTGTTCGGATCCAATCCCGTTCTCGGCGACGGCGTGCAACGCCTCGTGGAAGTCCGGTTCGGTGCGTTCATGGAATGCGTCGGTCGCCTCCGCGAAGGGGCCGGCATCCGTGGACTTGGCCTGCCCGCCGAACAGCGCCTCGTTCAGGGCGGAGCGGAGCAGGCGCATCGCCGCCTCGGCCCCGTCGGCGAACTTGCGCGCGGTCTCGGCGATGTCGGTCGCCCGGCCTTCGTCGCCGACCGGGGGGAGATGCAGCGGCTGGACGGCCTCGAAGAAGCGTTCGGCTGTTGCGGTTTTGGTGGACCAGCCGGCCGCGAGCAGGCGAATGTCGAGACGGAGCCGATGGATGTCCCCGCCGCGCGGCAGCAGCCTCTTCACCACCGCTGCCGGGATGGCCTGGTCGGCGCGTTCGTCGCGCCCGACCGTCACCGCCACCCAGTCGCGATAGCCGAAACGGTTGGGCTTGGGTTTCACAGTATAGCGCGTCTCGTCCTTGCTTTGCCGATAGGGCGTGAGCGGGTGGGACCAGATCGCGTAGTTCATGCCCCAGGGCTTTTGGACGAAACCGGTAACGAGAGGCCCCTGTCGGCTGGTCAGCGGGCAGATTCCTTCTCCGCCGGCCACCAGCCAGATGCGGCGCGGCATGCCGAAGAAGGCCTGGGCCGGATGGACGGCCGGATCGGTTTCGGAGATTTCGCGCGGCGGCTTGCCGTCGGAGGTGATCGTCGGCCGCAGCCAGGGCAGGGCCCGACCGATTTCCTCGTCCTCCAGCCAGCCCTCCCTGCCGCCGAAGAGCGGAACCAGATTGAGGAGGAGCAGCCGTTTCAACGAGGCCGGGGCTCCGTCTCTGGTTGGGAACACCAGTGTCGTCATCGGTCCGCCGCCGCGCATCGAAGTGCGGAGACCTAGGCCACCCTCTGGCGCGAACTGCTGCAGCGCGTAGAGCGCAATCGCCGCCGCCGGAAGCCCGAGGGCGGGGAAGCGGTCGCGATGCGTCATCAGGTCGGCGTTCTTCTTCTGGCCGTTGACGCCGGGCGTATCGATGAAGAGCGCCTCGATCGCGTTCGGTTCGCCCGCGAACGGCTCCAGATCCTGGCAGAACCGCGGCCCCTTGCCGTCCGCGTCGCCGAACAGGCTGAAGAAGGGCGACAGGCGGCGGATCGCTTCATCGACGTCCGCATCGCCGCGATCGTTCCAGATCGCCCGCCATTCGCGCTCATCGGCCGGGCGGTGGATGAGTGTGAGAATGCCGATAGCCAGTTCGGCGCTGGCAACGTTCAGGTCGCCGCGCGGCCAGTCGAAGGCGACGGGATGGTCGCCGTCCTCGTCGAGGAGTTCGACAAAAGTAGACCAGCGCCGCGCGCCGGATACCGCGACCACCGGAAAGACCGGGTCGGTCAGCATGTTAAGGTTGGGGACGGCCACGCAATCCTCCCGCGAATCGACGGCGCGATACACGGGATGGGATCATTAGACTTCGTGTTTGGAAAGCTTTTCTTTGGCAACGAATTGATAAACCATCGCTGGCCTGTCAATAACGGGCATAATCATCAATTATTTCAATGATCGCCCGACTGTCCCATTCGGCGGAAACCGGATGCGCGATCGTATAAGTTCTGTCTTCCAGCCTTCGATAAAACAAGACCGGAACCATCGACTTCATACAATGATATCTTGCGCTCCCATTCGGGCCAAAGAGACCGGGTCGCCTCGACGATCGTTTCGTCCGCTGGCTGCGGAGTTATTCCGTCCCTGCCGCCACGGAACCAGTCGTCGCGAACGGTGATCTCGCTCAATGCCCAGTTCAGGCCATCATCGGCGCCGGCTCGACGGCACAACGGAACCAGCATGCCTCCATCGCGACGACCGAGTCTAATCGTCAGCGACTTCTCGCCCAGGCGAGTGCCGATCTCCTCGTCGGCGGACGGGGCCGTAAGGTCGATGTAGCCGTTGGCCGGCGTTATGGCGTTGCGCTTGGCCTGTGATTTTTGGGCGTAGCCCTTTCCGACCGAGGCGGCGTGGCCGGGTCGCAGCGCGGTCGGGAGGTCGTCCTCCCGGACGTCGTAGGCGGTTTCGATCAGCCGCCGCAGATCGCCCGGCGTGTCGAGCCGTCCCTTCGCCAGGAGATCGCGCGCCGTTCGCCACATGACGCCCGGCATGTCGTAGACGAAGGAGGCCGGGCCGAGTGTCGCCTCGAGCCATTTCGGGTTGTCCGCCGTGCCGGGGTCGGGCGTCAGCATATGGAGGACGGGACGATGCAATGGGCGATTCGACCTTTGGTGCCGCCAAAGCCGGCCGGCGCGCTGCACGATCAGGTCGGCAGGCGCGAGGTCAGAAACGATGAGGTCGAAATCGACATCGAGCGACTGTTCTATCACCTGCGTCGCAACCAGTATCCTGCCAGCACGCTCCCGCTCGTCGCTATCGCGCCCGAACCATGTCTGAACCTTTTCCTCGATCCCAAGCCTGTCCTCGACGGTGAACCGCGCGTGGAACAGATGGCAGCGGGATGGGTCGTGTCCAGCCGCCAGCAGCGCCTCGAAGGTCTCGATCGCCGGATCGACGGCATTGCAGATGATCGCCACCGCCGCGCCGCGTCCCGCCGCGTCGAGCGCGAGGCGGACCACGTCGGCGCGCGTCTCGACCCGCGCGATGTCGACGCTTCGCGCCAGCGCCGGATCGCTCTCGACGCTGACCTCCTCCACGCCGTTGCCAAGGCTCCAGCGGGTCAGCAGGGGATAGGCCTGCGATTGAACCTGCTCGCGAAGCGCACCCATTGAACGAGAAGAGACGCCGCGCCCGAGGGCGAAACTCTCGATAAGGCCCGACCGGACGCTTCGTCCCAGGGTCGCGGACAGGACGATCATCGATCCGCCGAGCCGGGCATGCATCTCCGCCAGCGTCTTCAGTTCCTCTCCCATATAGGCGTCGCAGGCATGGGCCTCGTCGACAACCAGGATGCGGCCGGCCAGTGCATACTGCCGCATGGTCAGGTGCTTCTTCGGCAGGATCGACAGGAAGGCCTGGTCGATCGTGCCGGCGCCGGCGGAGGCGAAGAAGGCTAACTTGCGACTGTCCGCGATCCAGGCGTTGAACCAGGACCGAACGCCGGCCTGATCCTGGTCGTCCTTCCCCGCGGCGACGAGATGCTCCAGCTGTCTGGCGATCCCTGCCTTGCTGTGGGCCAGCACCAGTGAGGGATTCCCGTCGAACAGCCCGCCAAGAGCCGCCTCCAACCGTCCATGCATGGCGTTGGCCGTCGCCATGGTCGGCAGAGCGACAAACAGGCCTTCGCCAAGCCCGGCCGCCATCATGCGGTTCGCGAGCAACAGAGCGGCTTCCGTCTTCCCCGATCCCGTGCCGTCCTCGATCACGATAATCTGCGGCTCGTTGAGGACAGGGATCGTCTCGGCCAGCGTCTGCATCGGGCGCGGGTCGCCCACATGCCCGGACAGCCGCCGCAGCGACGGCGAGCCGACCGGTCTCGCGGGCAGCAGGCCTTTGCTCGCCAGCGCGGAATCGGCGCGCTGAAGCGCGAGTGCCCAGTAATCGACGAGCGGGATTGCCGGATCCAGGAATTCGAAGAAGATTTCGTCCGAGCCGACCCAGTCCGCAAGCGTGATCAGGCCATTCAGGGCGAAGGACAAGCCTTTGGGATCGACCGTTTCGTCCAGGTCGCGAAGGTCGACGAACAGCGAGGCCAGTTCCGTTGTAAGCGCAGCCGCGACAGCAACGCATTTGGGACCGATCTCGGCATGCCGCGCCGCCGCATCGCCTTGGGCATTCACGTGTCGGTCGCATGGAGCGACACCATGATGCCCCGCGATCGCAGAAACAAGCATGGTCGGAATGCCCTCTGCGCCGAAGATGGGCCCGAGGGCGGCCTTCACATCATGGGCATTGAGCAGCAGGGCGGTCGCCTCCCAGTGACGAACCGAGCCGGCCATCGAGGCCGGGCAGGGATCCAGCGCTTCGCGCGGCCACAGTTCAGGACGGCCAAACTGGAAGCTCTTCGAAATCTTGCCGAGATCGTGCAAGGCGGCGGCTAGCGCGCAGAACCGTGCATGTTTGTTCGGCGCGAAGCCCGAGAGTTGCGCCTCTCGTGCAAGACGGGCAGGGTTGGACTCGAGGAAACGCAAGGCGCAGGCTGCCACATCGAGAAGGTGATGGGCGACCGGTTTATATGGCCAATCTGCCCCCGTGTGAGACGTCTTTGCCCAGAATGCTTCATGCATGGTCGCACGCCCCGATGTTGGGATGCTCGGGGAACGGACCTGACTTTACACAAGTTTTCCCCACCGTGGACACATCATGCGCCAAACGATGTCCAAGGGGAAAGGTCTGAAGGTTATTGCCGCGAAATACCGCTGACTATCTAGAGGACAGCCTCCGTCCACTCTCCAATAGCCGCTCCCGAAGATCCGACGTCTGGTCTTCCGAGAGATCGACCGGCAGCACGAGGCAGATCGTGGCCTCGACCTTTCCGTCGGCACCGTAGATCGGGGCCGCGAGGCACTGCGTCACCGCGTCGACCAGGCCTTTCGTCAGGCAGAAGCCGTCGCGCCGGGCCTCGTCGATCGCGTCGATGAACTCATCGATGTCGATGCGTCGCCCATCGGGCAGCGTCAGGTCCTCGTCGGCAATCAGTTCCTGGATCTCGGCTCGAGTGCTTCCGGCCAGCAGCAGCCGGCCCGACGCGGTCCAGGGAATCGGGATCTGGAGACCCACCGCCGAACTGATCCGGAACGGCCTGTTGCCGGGCCGCATGTGCATGATCGTGTAACGACCATTCTGCAGCATGCAGAACTCGCTGGTCTCGCCGGTCTCCTTGGCAAGGCGATCGACCTCCATGCGCGCGCGCTTGGCCAGCGAGTTCTCGCGAATGTAGTTCAGGCCGTAGAGATACATCCGCTTGCCGAAGAAGATCCGGCCGTCATCCGGCGAGTTCTCGAGGAGGCCGGCTTCGGTGAGGTCGTTGACCAGGGTATAGGTCGACGAGCGCGGCGCGTTCAGCGCCTTAGCGAGCGCGCCGATGCGGATGCCCTCGCCGTGCCCATGAAGGAACTCGAGGATCTGGAGGATCCGATCGACGCTGCGCTCGCGGCGCTGGGTCATGTCCGTCGTGGCCGACGAAAGTGCGTTCATGGGTAGCTGTCTCTTGCGCATTCTGGAGAGGCTGATATTCTGTCTCTAGCACAAGACATATGTCCTGTATACTGGACATTTTTGAGCCAAGCAGGTCAGGACGGCGCCTCGATTGATGGCGTCGGCGCTTTCGGAGCATGTCTTCGGAAGACAGGAAGGTCGTTGCCATGAGTGAAGCGGCAATCATGAGCCACCAACAGGTCCGCGAACGCATCGCGACCCTGCCGCGGCTCGACATTGCCCTGAAGAACACGCCTCTGGAGGAGGCGCGCAATCTCTCGCGGACGCTTGGCGGGCCGCGCATCTTCGTCAAGCGCGACGACCTGACCGGGGTGGCTCTCGGCGGCAACAAGCTGCGCAATCTCGAATTCCGTCTCGCCCATGCCATGAAGGACGACCCGGACACCGTCATCGTCGGGCTCGACCTGCAGTCCAATTCCGCTCGCCAGACCGTCGGCGCCTGCAACAAGCTCGGCTTGAAGACGATCCTCGTCCTGGAAGGAAAGCGACCCAACAACGTCCAGGGCAATCTGCTCGTCGACTATCTGCTTGGAGCGGAGGTCCATTTCGCCGTCGACCAGCGGGAACAGCGCGCGATGCTCGACAGCCTGGCCGAGGAGGTGCGCGCGAATGGCGGGCGTCCGCACATTCTCAACGACAACCCGATGTTCGACGTCGCCTCGGCTGTCGCCTACCTGGAGGTGACGCTGGAGGTGATCGAACAGCTCGCCGCCCGCGAACTCAAGCCCGACTACTTCTACATGTCGTCCAGCGGGAAGGGCTCGGCCGGCATCATGCTGGCGAAGAAGCTGCTCGGCGCCGATTTCACCATGCAGGCCATCTGCGCCACGGCGGAGTTCGACCTGCCGTCCCGCACCGCCAGGATCGCCAAGGAGACGATCGCGGCTCTCGGGCTCGACATCGAAATCACCGAGGACGAAGTGATGAACACCGATGCCTTCGTGGGCAAGGGCTACGGGATTCCGAGCGATGCCGGCGACGAGGCGGTGCGGCTCTTCGCGCGCACGGAAGGCATCATTCTGGATCCGATCTACACGGGCAAGGCGGCCGCGGGAATGATCGCGCATATCCGCGAAGGCCGCTTCAAGCCCGAAGACGTGGTGGTCTTCGTGCACACCGGAGGAACGCCGGCAATCTTCACATGGAACGAGCTTTGGGTCTGACGCGGCGGAGCATTTGCCGCGCCTGAGAGTAGTCGACACAAGAAAATGGGAGAAACGACATGAAACGCAGGCATTTCCTAACGGGCGCGGCTGGCGCCGCCCTCCTTTCGACGCTGCCGGTCGGCTCGATCCGCGCCTTCGCGCAGAGCGCGTCCGGTGTCATCACCTTCGGCCAGAGCACGGCCGTGCTGACGCTCGATCCGGCGCATGGCGCCTTTACCGGCTATCCGGGCGGCTACGAGGCGGCGCTGTTGCTGTTCGATCGCCTCCTCGACTTCGACGCCGACATGAAGATCGTGCCGCAGCTCGCCGAAGCGTTCACGATGAGCGACGACCTCCAATCCTGCGAGCTGAAACTGCGCGCGGGCGTCACATTCCATGACGGAACGCCGTGCGACGCGGCCGCGATCAAGTTCAACATCGAGCGGATGATGAACAAGGAGATCAACACCACCAATCGGCCGCTCTGGAACCCGATCTCCGGCGCCGACGTGGTCGACGAGACGACCGTCGTCATCCGCGCCTCGGCGCCGTTCGCACAGCTGCCGAACACGCTTGCCCATGGCTCCGGCGCCATTGTCTCGCCGGCCGCGATCGAGAAGTTCGGCGAGGACGGGTTTGCCAAGAACCCCGTCGGCGCCGGCCCCTACATGGTCGAGGCTTTCAACTCCGGGCAGGAACTCACGCTGAAGGCGTTCGATGGCTACTGGGGCGAGAAGCCCGGCGCATCCGGCGTCGTCTTCAAGTTCATCGCCGAGCCCGCGACACGCATCAACGCGATCACCACCGGCGCGGTCGACGTCATCGACTCCGTCCCGGTGCAACTCGTCAGCCAACTCGAGGGCAACGCGGATGTCGAGGTGGTTCGCAAGCCGGGCCTGCGGCCGATCGGCCTTGCGATGAACCTCACGCGGCCGGCGCTGGCCGACGTCAAGGTGCGAAAGGCGCTGAACCTCGCGGTTCCGGTCGCCACCATCGCGGAGAAGGTGTTCTTCGGCTTTGCCAAGGCGCCGGATTCTCCGCTGGCCTTCGATGCCATAGGCTACAAGTCGGTCGGCGAGACCGCCTTCGACCAGGAGCAGGCCAAGACGTTGCTGGCCGAGGCTGGCTATGCCCCCGGTTCGGATGGCATGCTTGCCAAGGACGGCGCCAAGCTCACCCTCTCGTTGTTCGCGCCGGAAGGTCTGTTCCCAGGAGACGTTTCCGTGGCCGAGATCGTTGCGGCGTCGCTCAAGCAGGTCGGCGTCGACGTCCAGATCAACAAGATCGAGAAGGGCGCCTACTGGGACCACCTGAGGCAGGACAAGGCGAACCTCGCCTGGGACCTGGCGATGTTCGGCTTCAACCCGTCGAACGCGTCGGGCACCTACCACCTGGCCTCGCTGTTCAAGTCGAATGCCGATGACGAGGCAAAGCCGGATGTCTGGAACATTGGCCGCTATCGCAACGCGGAGGTCGATGAACTGCTCAAGGTGGCCGACAGCGCTCCCGAAGAGTCGGCACGCATGGAGGCGCTCGGCAAGGCGCAGGAACTCGTCTGGGCCGACGCGCCATACCTGTGGCTGCAGATCAACGAGAACGTCTCGGCGGTGCGCAAGGCGGTGACCGGCGTGACCGTGATGCCGATCGTCTTCACCAACCTGCGCAACGCGGCCAAGGCCTGAAGCGCGTTCTGATGATCGGGTTCCTGACCAAACGCTTCGCGACCATTCCGTTGGTGGTCCTCGGCGTCGTCACGATCCTGTTCATCATCTTCAAGTCCGTTCCCGGCGACGAGGCTGCCTTCGTCGCCGGGGCCACGGCCACACAGGCCGAGATCGAGGCTGTGCGCGTCCAGCTTGGCCTCGACCGCCCCCTTCTCGAACAATACGCAAGACACGTCTCGGGACTGGTGGTCGGCGACTTTGGCTATTCTTCCACGTTCCGGGGCAATCCGTTGCCCCACGTCCTCAACCGGCTGCCGGCGACACTGGCGCTGGCCAGCGCTGCGATCCTGCTCACCATCATCGTTGGCATCCCCGCGGGTGTCGTGGCCGCCGCCTATCGAAACAGGTTGCCCGACTATCTGATCTCGCTCTCGGTGGTCGGGCTTCTGGCGATCCCCAACTTCTGGCTGGGCATGATCCTGATCGCCTGGCTGTCCGTCGGCCTGGGCCTGTTGCCGAGCTTCGGCGCCAGTGGGCCGGCCTCGCTCGTCATACCGACGATCGCGCTCGCGGCCCGGCTGATTGCCCTTCTGGCGCGCATGACGCGCGGCGTCGTCATCGAGGAACTGCGCAAGGACTATGTGCGCACCGCGCGCGCCAAGGGCCTTTCCAAGGGGCTGGCGCTTCGTCGCCACGTGCTTCGCAACGTCATGATCCCTACCGTCACCGTCATCGGGCTCCAGGCGGGCTACCTGCTCGGTGGGTCGGTGGTCATCGAGCGGCTGTTTGCCTGGCCGGGCATCGGCGACCTTTTGCTGACGGCGGTGTCGGTGCGCGACTATACGCTGGTCCAGGCGATCGTCCTGATCTTCGTCGTGTCGTTCCTCGTCATCAACATCGCCGTCGAGGTGATCTACCGCTTTGTCAATCCGAGGCTGCGTTATGCCTGAGGCCATCATCCGCCGCAGGCGTCGGGGAGCGCGCCGCATCAATCTCTTCCTCTGGCTCGGTGCCTCGCTGCTGGCGGCATTCGCCGCGCTCGCGGTGCTGGGCGAACGGATCGCTCCCTATGATCCGACGGCGCAGGATCTGTTCGCGATGCTGGAGGCACCATCGCAGGCGCATCTGCTCGGCACCGACACTGTCGGGCGCGACATCCTCTCGCGCCTCATCGTGGGGACGCGGTTCACGCTGTCGATCGCGCTCGCCTCGGTCTTCTTCGCCGGGATCGGCGGCATCGCGCTCGGCTCGATCGCGGGCTACTTCGGCGGGCTGACCGATCGCATCGTCACCGGCATCATCGACCTGCTGCTGACGGTGCCCAACATCGTGCTGGCGATCGCGATCGCCGCGGTCGCCGGCGCGTCGGCGACGGGCCTGACCATCGCCATCACCGCGAGCTTCATCCCGCCCCTGGCGCGCCTGGTGCGCGGCCGCGTGATCGAGTTGCGCGAGGAAGATTTCGTCGCTGCGGCCATCACCGTCGGCATGAGCCATACGCGCATCCTGCTGCGCCACATCCTCCCGAACGCCGCCACGGTCATCGTCATCGAGCTCAGCCTCAATGCCGGCCAGGCTGTGCTGATCGGCTCGGCGCTCGGCTTCCTGGGCCTCGGGGTCCAGCCGCCGGCGCCGGAGTGGGGAACCATGCTCGGTGCGAGCCGCGAATACCTGACCATCGCCCCGCACCTCGTGATTGCACCCGGTGTGGCGATTTCGCTCCTCGTGCTCGCCTTCAACGCCTTCGGCGATGGGCTGCGCGACGTCTTCGACCCTGCTTCGAGAAACTGACGGGCCATCCATGGACTACGGCATTGTCGACTGTCACGCCCACATCTTTCCGCCCGCGGCAACCGCTGCCGGCTTCCCGGACGTGGCTTCGCATCTCCTGCACCAGCAGCGATCCATGCACGTGCACGGCAACCAGCCCTACCGCCGGATGCGTGATCGCTCTCTCGTGACGGAGCGGCCGCTCTGGGATCCGAGCGATCCTTCGCCGGCCGGCCGCCGGGACGTGAACTTCCGGGTCGGCACGCATGGTCGCTACGAGTGGACGGTCAATGGCGAGGATCAATACGTGCAGTTCCTGGCGCCGTGGATGAGCAATCTCGAGATGCCGGCCGAGACCTTGCTCGCCTACATGGACTATGCCGGGGTGACGACCGCGGTGCTCCAGAACGAGCACATCTACGGCAATCTCGCCGAGGACTTCGCGACCGCCGCGAAAGATCATCCGGGGCGCTTTGTCGGCCTGGCCCAGGTCGAGGAGGCTTTCGCCTACACCGACGCCGAGCTCGAGCGACTGAACGACGAGATCGGCCGGCTCGGCATGGCGGGCTTCTACTTCACGACGACGGGCATGTTCCGCGGCGGCTACAGGCCGATGCACTCCGATCCGGCCTACGCCCCCTACTGGTCGCTGGTGGAACGGAGCGGCCTGCCGGTCTTCTGGGTCCAGTCGGGCAACTCGCCGGTCGGAACCTACGAAGACGAGATGCGGCATCTCGCGCGCATCGTCGAGCGCTTTCCCGGCATCCGGCATGTCCTGGTCCATGGTGTGCCGACGGCTCTCTATTGCGACGACAATGACCGTCTGACGCTGCCTCCGATCCTGGAGACGCTTCTTACCGAGGCGCCGGTCTCGGCCGAGATCCTCTATCCGATCGCCTGGGGTGGGCGGCAGGAGTATCCGTATCCGCGGGCGCATGTTCACATTCGCCAGCTGCTCGACCGGTTCGGGGCAGGGCGCTTCCTCTGGGGCTCGGACGCGCCCAACGTCGACCGCTACTGCACCTACGCGCAGTCGCTGACCTACTTCACGCGATACAGCGACTACCTGTCGGACGCCGACCGCCGGGCGATCCTGCGCGACAACGCGGTGGCGTTGTTTCCCGCACTCCGCCGGCCGACCGACCCATGACGGCGCCGCTTCTCTCCATCCGGGGACTGACCGTGGAGCTTAGCACCGCCGAGCGCAGCTTCGAGGCGGTCAGCGACATCTCCTTCGACGTCTCGCGCAACGAGGTGCTGGCACTGGTCGGCGAATCCGGTTCGGGCAAGAGCATGACGGCGCTGGCCATCATGCGGCTTCTGCCGGAACCGGTCGCCGAGATCGTCTCCGGGACGATTATGTTCGGCGACGTCGATCTGGCAGCCGCCAGCGAGGCGCGTCTCATGGGGATCCGAGGCAACCGGATCGGCCTGATCTTCCAGGAGCCGATGACCTCGCTCAACCCTTCGATCCGGGTGGGGCCGCAGGTCGCGGAGGTGCTGCGCCTGCACAAGGGGCTCAATGCGGCGGCGGCGCGCCAGCGCGTCGAGGACCTGTTCGAGCTGGTGCGGATCCCCGACCCCAGGCGGCGGTATGACGACTATCCGCACCAGATGTCGGGCGGCATGCGCCAGCGCGTGGTGATCGCCCTGGCGCTCGCCTGCGATCCCGACGTGCTGATCGCCGACGAGCCGACGACGGCGCTCGACGTGACGACGCAGGCGCAGATCCTCGAGACGTTCCGCGACCTCCAGGCGTCCGTCGGCGCCGCGACGATCCTGATCACGCATGACCTCGCGGTGGTGGCCGAGACCGCCGATCGCGTGGCTGTCATGTATGCCGGTCGGATCGTCGAGGAGGCGACCACCGGGCAACTCTTCGCCTCGCCGCGCCACCCCTACACGAACGGCCTGCTTGGCTCGATCCCGCGGATCGAGGACGCGGACGATGCCAGGACACGTCAGCCGCTAACCGAGATCCCGGGGATGGTCCCCGCGCTCTGGGCGCTGCAGCCTGGCTGCGCCTTCGCGCCGCGCTGCCCTGGCGCCCGCGATCGTTGTGCTCGCGACCGACCGCCTCTGGCGGAGACGGCGCCGGGCCACCGTGCAGCTTGCTGGTATCCGGTGGAGGTGGCGACGTGAGCACGCTGCTGGACGTCAGGAGAATATCCAAGCGGTTCACGGTGCCTCGCGGCATGAGCGGCCGACCTGCGACGGTCTACGCGGTGGACGATGTCTCGTTTGCGATCGCGCCCGGCGAGACGCTGGGCCTGGTGGGCGAGAGCGGTTGCGGTAAGTCGACGGTTGGCAAGATGATCGTGCGGCTTCTCGAGCCGAACGAGGGCCAGATCCTGCTCGACGGCGCCGACATCACCCACGCCTCGCACCGTGCCATGCGGCCGATGCGGCGCAAGGTGCAGATGATCTTCCAGGATCCGAACGGCTCGCTCGACCCGCGCCAGCGCGCGGGGGACATCGTCGAGGAGCCGCTGATCGTCCACGGCCTCGGCAATGCTTCAGAGCGCAGGGCCAGGGTGGCGGATTTGTTCGCGCGCGTTGGTCTTCGTCCGGACCAGATGGCCAGCGTGCCGTCCAAATTCTCGGGTGGCCAGCGACAGCGCCTTGCGATTGCCCGCGCGCTGGCGTTGAATCCCTCACTGATCGTCGCCGACGAGCCGGTTTCCGCGCTCGACGTGTCGATCCAGGCGCAGGTCGTCAACCTGATGGCCGACATCCAGAAGGAGTTCGGCCTCGCCTATCTGTTCGTCGCCCACGATCTCGGCATCGTCCAGCACATCAGCGATCGGGTCGCCGTGATGTATCTGGGGCGGATCGTCGAGATCGGCGACACGGCCGCCGTCTATCGTCAGCCGAGCCACCCCTACACCCGCACGTTGATGGATGCGGTCCCGCGGCCCGACCCCGCGCGTCGGCATAGCCGCGCCAAGGTGCCGCGGGGCGAGGTGCCGAGCCCGCTCGATCCTCCGCCGGGCTGCACCTTCCATCCGCGCTGTCCGCTCGCCACCAACATCTGCCGCGCCGAGCGCCCAGCCCTGCGCCGGGTTGCTTCTGGCGCCGAGGCCGCCTGCCATCATGCCGACTGACCATGCCCGAGGCGGGTCTGTTGGCGCCGAACGTTCAGACTGGAGCATTTTATGACTATCTCTGTTCATCAGGAGCCTGCCGAGGCTTCGCCCGAGGACCGGCTCGCGCGGCTCGGCATCGTGCTCCCGCCGCCGCCGCCGCCGATCGCGAATTTCCTGACGCATGTCCGCGAGGGCAACCTTATCTTCCTGTCCGGCCAGGGGCCGCGGGAGGCGAATGGCTACCTGCACACCGGCAAGGTCGGCGCCGGTGTCACCGTCGACGAAGCCTATGCGCACGCCAGGCTGACCGGCATCAATCTGTTGTCAGTCCTGCACGACGTGCTCGGCGATCTCGGTCGGATCAAGCGCATCGTGAAGCTGCTCGGCATGGTCAACGCCGCGCCGGACTTCGCCGACCACCCCGCCGTCATCAACGGCTGCTCGGATCTCTTCGTGAAGGTGCTCGGCGATCGTGGCGAGCACGCACGATCCGCCGTCGGCGTCGGCTCCCTGCCTGGCAACATCACCGTCGAGATCGAGGCGGTGGTCGCTGTCCGTGGATAGAACGGCGGCAGACGTTTCAGCGGCTGCCCACACCTGATCTCCGCGCACGAGATACACTCAAGCCCGCCAAGTCTCCCTGGCGGGTCTTGTGTCTGCAAGGCCATGATCGACCGCTAGGCTGCCGCAGACCGGTGATCGGTGACAATCCCGGCTTTGTCGAGCGATGCCTTGAACCTGTAATCGGCCAGTCGCAGCAACTGACAGAAGGTCAGCAACTGGGCTTTCGTCAGTCGATCGACCAGAAGTTGAACGGCGTCGTCCGCCGCCTGCTGAGCCTCCGACTCGTTGGCCGATTCCTCATCTACCTTTTTCTGGCGCTTCTCCTCTTCCTGCTGCGCCAGCTTGCTTCGCAGATCGGCTTCCTCAGGCGTCTCCCTCTCGGCGCGATTGGCCGCCGCAGATGCCTTCCTTTCGGCCGAGAGCGCGGCCTTCTCCTTCTTGATCAGCAAGTGCACGTCGGCGTGCGACGGGGGCTTCTTGTTTGCGATCGCCGCGATAACTTCCTCGACCACCTTCTCCGGAGTGCCCTTGCGTGCGAGCAGTTTGATTGTCTTCGAAGGCAAAACCGAAACCGGTTCGTTTTTCGCAAAAAGCCGTGCAACATTCATGTAAGTCTGAGCGCTGCGCTCCGACATGGTGAATTCGGCATGCAACCACGGCCCGAACTGGCCATGGGCCAGCTTGGCCTTTATGGCGAGAAGTTCGCGGCCAATCTCAATTACGTTCGTCTTCATCCCCCGACGGATCAGTCTGATCTTCGTCGCGGCCTCACGGGCTGCGTGCGCGACCTCCGGCGAAACACCCGTGTAGTCATAGCGGTCGTCTGCGGTCGCGACGTTCGTGGCGATGACCACCGGCAGGTTCTTCTTCGAACTGGCGTCGTCGATCGGCGCGGCTTCGGTCGCCGGCGCGATGTTATCGTCGAGATTCAAGTCCCCCGGAACGTCGTGGGCATGCATCGGCGTGTAGTCAATCATGGGCGCTCCTTTCCTGTTAGCCAACGACGCACACGGCCGCGCCGACCGGGGGTGAGCCGGTCGGGTCAAGATGCACGTCGTTCGGGAATGCCTATTGGTCACATCCCGAGTAGGAAAAAAACAGGCAAATTCAGGCAAATGAGAAAGCCTGTTGAATCAGGCACTTAGGCGGGACTGATTTCCGTCGTTTTGCTCGTTCGCGATCCCCTCGGGCCGCTCGTCGGCCACCTCGCCGCGCACGAGCTTGACCGAGGAAGGGTCGAACCCACCGGTGGCGAGAGAGGTCTCAACGGCAAGCAGGGCGTTCAGAAGCTCGCGATAGCGCACTGGATGCCGCGCCCGCCCCCAACGGACGATGTGCTGGTGTCGATGTCGTTACCGCGAGCAACTCGCACGACGTCAATCACCTTCGGTGAAGCCTAAGGGTATCCTGTGCGTGTGGATCCAGCTTCTGGGCGCCGCGAACCCACCGTATGTCGAAGGAACAGGCGCCTTGGTTCTCGGCGAGGGCCAGGACAGACGCAGCCTCCGCGGCGGCGAGAGCATCAATCTCTTTGTCCCCTATTTCCTGACCAACGCATTGTGGCCTACGAGCGCCACGATCGAGGCAACTTCGCCATAAGCCATATCGGGAACTCGCTGCCGGGGCACCTTGGATCCTGCGGCCGGATAGGTATTCGATCAATCAGTGTCGCCGGTTGTCTAGGCGCCAGACGGAGCTCGAGTATGACGAAATGCTCCGCGGCACCGAGTGTTGGGCTCGGTCGCCCGCCACGCGAAAATCTTCGTTTTCCGGTAGAACGACAACCTGACGGAAACCTGCCCTTGCCGGGCCGTATCCGCAGATTCCGCCGGGCAGTTGAGTTACGCAAGATGCACTGACGCTGACAGCCTACGAGTAGGCGGACGTCGACAAAGTCAACTAGAAGCGACCGACGTTTGGGATGCCGGCAGGTAGGCGTCGACCACAAGAGTGTGGCGGTTCTCCTTCAACTGGCTACCCGCCGGTATCGAGGCCGACGCGATGCATGCGTGTCCTGAACAGTCCTTCGAGCCGGCGAGTTCATCGCGAAACGCTAGAAAAGGCCTGCAGAAGCCCGCCTGATCGCCTCAGGGCGTGCCGGCCGTTCAGAGGACCGGAGAAGGGTCAATGCGAGTCCTGGGGCTCCTGGGAGACAAAGAAGGCATATGCGACGCGCTAGGCTCGGCGCGACCGGCGAGGAAGTCGATCACGCGCTGGCGATACGGGTCATAGATGGCCTTGCCGGCCTGCTTCACGCCGTTGCTGGCGAAGAGCCAGCCTCCGTTGATCGGCCGGGTGATGTTGCGGAAAGGCCGAATACGCCAAGCGTCCTTGGCGCTGTAGTTCGCCCACACGATCGACACGTCGGGCTTGGTATGCGCCTGATGCTGTCGAACTTGGTGCCACTCGCCGCCCGCCAAGCGAAGAGCCTTGCGGACGGCCGCAACTCGTCCGGGTCCGCCTGAAGCTCGCCGTGAAGGTGAAGCCGGCCGGTCTTGGAAAGTTCAAGCGCGATTCGCCGCCCGGGACAGGAGATCGCTTGACGTGCATTCCGTCCTCAAAGGGTCAATAACCGCCTTCCAGGCAATTGCTGGTCTGCTGCGGCCGCTACCGGTCAACGCAATCGGGGATATCTGCCAAGTCTGCAAGGATATCCTCCTCCGATCGGGCCGCAACCGGGCGAGTTTTTGTGCTTGCGGCCTTCCCAGCAATTCGCGTCACGTGCCACTCTCGCCCATGGCGTCGCATTAGATTGTTTATGAAGGTGACGTTCTCGATGCCGAGCTCGCGTTTGACGCTCGTTTCGTTCTTTCGCGCATAGGCGAAATACCGAGACAAGGTCCAGCCTCGATCGTGCCAGAACTGGGAGCCGCCTGCTTTGCCCTCGATTCGATCACCTGCGTCGACGAAAGCCTCGCGGATGACATCGCGATCGATGGAAGCAACGTAGGCACCGTGTATGTGGAGCCGGTAAGTGCGCGGAGCTTCCTCGATCGCGAACGCCAACAACGGAACCGGCAACTGGCGTCGGCGGAATTGATGCGCAATCGAGTCGGCGATCAACTGTCGGATGTCAACGCCATACGCCGCTGCCTCTCGCAGGGCTGCTTCCTTCCTGGGAGAGAAGGTCAGGCGAAACGACCAGGCGCCGGCAATTTCGGCAGCGGCGAGAATGACCGACTCCTTCTCTGCATCAGATAGGCTGCGCCACGCCTTGGCGACTGTGTTCGTGTTCGCTGGAACATGTAGGCGGCTTACGCACTTGCTTCCTGCTATATAGGGAGGGGCACTGGCAACGGGTGTTGTCTTGGAAGACTTCGAAAGGAGCAGTGAAGAGGACCTAGAAGACCCAAAAGACCCAAGTGACGATGTATTCGGCGAAGCAGCGAGAACAGCAAGCTTTGCTTGGGTTTCGGTCGGGCTAGCGATAGGTTTGTCGTCTGAAACTTTGCAATGGGTGGCTTGTAAGGTGGATGATTCCGACTGCTCCCCCCTATCTGTAGCGACCGAATCATGATGGTCGCTCCGGAGACGATCCGAGCAGTTGTAGTTCTGGTTACCGATGGACGAGTGGGAGGCGTCGGCTACATCAAGGAAGGCAACTTGCATTAACATTACCGGCATTAGGGGGAGGTGCGCGGGGGGCGGCGGTGTCCCCTGATGGGGTCGTGCCTGCTGTTCGTGCTGCCGGTAGGCTCAGTCAGTGCTTGCCGGATTGCGCATACCGGTGCCACCTGATGGGTCGACTTTGAGATCGACGAGATTATGATACAGGACGACCTGCTGGCTGCCAAGCCGAACTCATGATCAAATACAAGCTCCTAGCGTTCGAGTGGGGCGCCTCGCACCGTGCCCCAACCACAGCGAGCCCTGTTGCGATCGTCACCGCTCTATGGGCGGTTAGGAGCCCCGGTATTGTCGGGCCCAGAAGGCATCCTGATCAGGAAGCACAGCCCCTTCTAGGACTTCGTGTTCCTACACCCGACCATAGTTCGCCTCGGCGTCAATCGTGGCTGGGGCAGGGGACCTCTTGGTTCCTAACCCCGGCATCGGGTAGGGCGACCCGGCAAATCCACGGTCGGAATCGTGCGGATCGTGGGTGGTAGCGGATCAGGCGGCGCGAGTGATAGAGCACGCTGGCTCCCTTTCAGCGCAGTCGAGTCAAGCGATCATCCTCGCCGATGTTGGTGACGATGTTCTGCGCGTGCGCGCCACCGAGACAACGATCGTCGATCGAAATCCGCATCCGTTGCGGATTTTGGCCCCGAGGTCGGAGTCGGCGGGGTGTCGGCAGATGACGTATCCGTCGGTCGCCGGCTCCCTCATCTTCAATGCTGATCACGCACAAGCCGACCTTTCAACAGGCACCAGGGCACCGCCAGCTTGACTTGGGCGTTGCGCTGGGGAATCAGTGGTCAGACCACTGTAAGGCCAGTGGGGAGGAGTCACGTCGATGTCGATCATGCTCGCGGAAGGCGACGACCTGTCGGGCGCGGAAAAGGTATTCGCCTTCTTCCGCGAAGCGTTGATCGAGGGTTCGCTGAAGCCCGGCGAGCGGCTGCTCGGCGAGCGGGAATTGTCGCTGAAGCTTGGCGTCTCGCGGCCGCTTCTTCGCGAAGCGCTTCGCTCGCTTTCCATGCTGGGCTTCCTGGACATCCGTCACGGCAAGGGCGCCTATGTGCGTCAGGCGGACATCGGTGTGCTGTCCGACTTCTTCACCTTCAGCCTGGCCCAGCAGCCCGACATCCTCGACGACGTGATGCAGGCGCGTATCGCTATCGAGTGCCAGGCGATCCGGCTGGCCTGCGAGCGTGCGACCGAGAGCGATCTGAAGCGCATCGGCTCGAAGCTCACGCGGCTCATGGACACGCTGCACGATCCCGTCGAAGGGGGTGCCGCCGACTTCGCCTTCCACCAGGCGATCGTCGAGGCAGGCCACAGCGAGGCTCTGACCACGCTCTATGGCGCGATCGGCGAACTGCTGCGGCGCAGCCACGTTCAGCGGCGCGAAGTGACGGTCTCGGAGCCCGGCATCGTCGACTACCTCGTGGAGGCGCACCGCGAGGTGTTCCTCTCCATCGTCGATCGCGCGCCCGACGCGGCCGACCGCAAGCTGCGCGACCATTTCGCCATCGGCGACGAGTTCCGCCGCCGCAGTCTCATCTCGGCCTTCACCCGGAGGCCGCAGGTCTAAGCAATAAGCATGAATCCAAAGGGAGGACTTTCGACATGCTGCACAGAACCATCATCAACGCCCTGACCGGGGCTGCCATCGGGCTCGCCATGACCGGCGTCGCGATCTCCGCCGAGTTGCGCTATGCGCATGTCGGAAGCGAAGGCGACATCCAGACCGTCTTTGCCGCCGAAGCCGCCAAGGGCATCGCCGCGGCGACCAACAACGAGGTCACCGTCACGGTCTATCCCGCGAGCCAGCTCGGCGGCGTCGCCGAAATGGTCGACGGAGTGAAGATGGGATCGATCCAGATGGGTCACCACGACTTCGCGTCGCTCGCCCGTCTCGTGCCCGAGGTGGCGGTCTTCAACGCGCCATTCATCTATCGCGACGGAGAACACGCGCTGAAGGCGACCGATCCTGCGAACTCGCCCGCGTTGCAGGCCATCAACGAGAAGCTCGTCGCCCAGGGCGTGCGCATCATCGGCCGCATCTATCGCGGTGACCGCCAGATCTCGTCCAACTTCCCGGTCAAGACGCCGGCCGATCTCGCCGGCAAGCCGTTCCGCGCCGTGCCGCTCGAACTCTGGGTCTCGATGGTCAAGGGCTTTGGTGCGATCCCGACCCCGGTGGAAGTCGCCGAACTGCCGACCGCGCTGATGACCGGCGTCGTGGTCGGCCAGGAGAACCCGCTGACGATGATAGCGGCGAACAACCTCAACGAGGTGCAGTCGCATATCTCCATGACCGGTCACATGCGCGCCGTGCTGGCGGTCTTCGTCAACGAGGACGTATGGCAGGGCCTGTCGGAAGAGCAGCGTGCTGCGATCTCCAAGGTCCTCGACGACGAGGCGGCGAAGTCGCTCCAGATGGCCCAGGACGGCGAGGCCAAGCTCGTCGAGGAACTGAAGGGTCGGGGAATGACCATCATCACCGAGGCCGATGGTCTGGACCTTGCTGCCTTCCGCGAGGGCGTCAACAAGCAGATCGCCCAGGATTTCCCGAACTTCACGCCACTGATCGAACAGATCCAGGCCATTCAGTAACCGACCTAAGGCCGGGGCCTCGTGCCCCGGCCGTTCTTCGAGTCTTGGTCAGTGGCGGCGCGAGTTCCGTCCGGCGGGGAGGGCATCATGCGCATTCCGGAACGAATTCTCACAACCCTGGTCGTGATCATCATGGGTGGCCTCGTCCTCGTGCCGACCGCCCAGGTCGTCATGCGCGGCGTCTTCGTCCTGCCCTTCATAGGGGCCGAGGAATTCACCCGCTTCCTGCTGATCTGCCTGGTCTTCTGCGCCTATCCGCTTGTCGTTCAGAATGGCGAGAACATCGTGATGGGCGAGTTCAAGGCTGCGATGCCGAAAAATCTGAGGCATATCGTCAATGCGGCGATTTCGATCCTCGCGATTGCGGCGACCGGATTCATCGCCTACGTCACCGCAACCAATATTTCGAAGAACCTGACCAACGCGACGCCGACGCTCGGCATCCCGTTCTGGATATTCCTCGGCGCCACGATGTTCGGCCTGGGCGGCGCGGCGGTCGTTCACCTGCTGCACCTGCGCAAGCCGCCGCAGGCCGACAAGAACATCGCGGTGTGACGAGATGGGTTTCGCAGTCGTCATCGCCTTTCTGACGTTGTTCATGCTCGGCTTTCCAGTGGTTTACGCCATCCTTCTGCCGTCCATTGCCTACGTGCTCATCGAAGGGTTGCCTTTAGGTCTCCTTGCCCAACGCATCACCTACGCGCTCGACTCGTTTCCCCTTGTGGCGGTGCCGTTGTTCATCTTCGTCGGCAACCTGATGAATCTGTCGGGCATCACAGATCGCATTTTCCACTTTGCCAATACGCTGGTCGGACGGATTCCGGGCGGTTTGGCGCAGGTGAACGTCTTCGGCAGCCTTGTCTTCTCGGGCATGTCCGGCGCGGCGCTCGCCGACATCGGAGGCCTTGGCCGGATCGAGGTCAACGCGATGAAGAAGCAGGGTTTCGATCCTGCCTTCGCCGGAGCCGTCACCGGCGCCTCGGCGACATTGGGGCCGATCTTTCCACCTTCGATACCGCTGATCGTCTATGGCTCCGTCACCAGCGTCTCAATCGTGCAACTTCTCGTCGCCGGCATCATGCCGGCGCTGGTCTGCACGGCGCTGCTGATGATGACCGTGTTCGTTGTCTCCACTATCAATAAGTATCCACGCGCGGACCGCCGGGCTACCTCCCGGGAAATTGTGCGCGCCGTTTTCCCTGCCTTGCCCGCGATTGTCGCTCCAGCGCTCATGATCGCGGGTATGACCCTGGGCATCTTCACGCCTACCGAGGCCGCGGCGATAACCGCCGTCTACGTGATCCTCATCAGCGCGCTGATCTACCGGGAACTGACGCTCGCACATCTGTGGAACTCGGCGGTCCTGACCGCGCGCAGTTCTTCGGCGATCTTGATCATCGTTGCGGCAGCCGCGATGTTCGGCTGGATCCTGGCAGTCGAGCAGGTGCCGCAAACCTTCGCAGCCGCCCTGCTCGGCCTGTCGAAGGATCCGCTGATGTTGCTGATCATCGCGAACCTCATCTTCTTCGTGGCCGGCATGTTCCTCGATTCCACCACAGCGACGCTGCTCTTGGTGCCGATCATCGCGCCGCCACTGGTGATGGCGGGGGTCGACCCGGTTCAACTCGGCATCGTCACCATCTTCAACCTCATGCTTGGCCTTTTGACGCCCCCCATGGGCCTGTCGCTCTTCCTGGTGGCGGACATCGCCAAGGTTTCGATCAGGCAACTCCTTCGGGCGCTCCTGCCCTTCTACATCCCGCTGTTGACCACGCTCGCGATCCTGACCTTTGCCAAGGATTTCACGCTGTGGCTGCCGCGACTGATTGCACAGTAACTCCGGAGATCATCCAGCATGCGCATCGTCATCGGTTCCGACCACGCCGGCTTTCCGCTCAAGGCGACCATCATCGACCACATCAAGTCGCTTGGACACGAGGTGCACGACGCGGGCTCCTACGATCCGAACCCGGTCGACTTTCCCGACATCGCCCGGGCCGTGACGTCGTCGATCCTCGCCGGCAAGGCCGATCGCGGCCTGATGGTCTGCGGAACCGGCGTGGGCGCGTCGATCGCCGCAAACAAGGTGAAGGGCATCCGAGCCGCGGTCTGTCACGACGTCCATTCCGCGCACCAGTCGGTCGAGCATGACGACGTCAACGTCATGTGCATCGGCGCCCAGATCGTCGGCGCCTGGCTGGCGAAGGATCTCGTCACGTCATACCTGCAGGCGGAGTTCTCCACCGACGAGGACTTCCGCAGGCGCGTTCGCAAGCTCGCCGAGATGGACAGTGAGAGATAGGTCTATTGAGCGACCTACAATAGACTCGACGGTGGGAAGCCTGGGCCGGGCGAGCGTGTAGCGAGTGGCTTTTATCGCTTTTTCTTGTCTCGCCTCGGACCGGCGCAACGATAGAGTCACCAAATGATGGGTAACGCCTAAGCGCCGTTGTTCCCTGAAATCGAAATCCGCACCTGTTGCGGATTTGGTGCTGAGATCAAGATCCGCAGAAGTGCCCGTGCAGACTGGTCTCGAGATTCCCGAAAACGGGGATCCTAATCTGCTTAGGGGCACTTACCCAGGTCTCCTAAGCTCTCGAATGCAGTCGACAGCGTAGCGCGCCAGATTGGATGGTGAAACAGCAGCCGTTTGGGAATAGACACTTACTTTGGCGAGCTCGTTGCCGGTCAGAGCATGGATGGTGAGGGTCTTGAGTTTCTCGAAATACCGGCGGGTTCTCCAGAAGACACTGTGGGAGCTGAGCGCTCGCTCCCGAGCATCCGCTGCCGGCGCGCGGCTTGCCCCCGGCCGGCTGACCGTCCTGGATAAGGACCCCAGGCAGGATCAGGGGTTTCTCATGGAGCGGGCGCGCGAGTTCGGTCCCGTGTTCAAGGTCTGGATGCCGCACAAGCTGACCACCTGCATTGTCGGGCTTGCTTTGGCCCGCAGGTTTCTCACCGAGCACGAGGACAATATCGGGGTTGCCACGCCGGACCTCTCGCTGCTGTTTCCCCACGGGTTCCTGCGCGGCCTCGAGGGTGAGCCGCACAAGATCTACCGGAAGCGGTTCGCCAAGGCGTTTCGAGCTACACCGATCGAGATTCATGATCCGTTGGTTCTTCAGGCCATCCGACGCTGTTTCGCGAGCATCGCTGACGCGCCGCAGCCGGTCGCAGGCCCAACGATCCGGAGCCACTTTAAGGCTCTCACCACCGAGCTGATGTTGTGGTTTGTCCTCGGTGTCGAACTAGGCTCGGAGCTCTCACGACGCCTGGCGGCTGACTGTGCAGCCTACGCGCCGGATGGCGCGTTTCTGGTCGTTCGAAAGCGCCATCGCCAGGCCTACCGCGCCATCCGCGACCTTGTGGCTGGCCATGCGCAGACGCTGAAGGAAGGCCATCCGAGCCTGCTCGGTCATTTCGTCCGCGCCCAAAACCTCGACGAGACCGTGCTTGGAAATCTCATCCAGATGGTCGTGGTCGGCAGCTACGATCTGCATGGCCTATGCATGTGGCTTCTGAAGCATATGGGCGATAATCCGGAAACCGCTGATCTCGCGCGTAGCCATCCGGCAGGTTGTGCGGGAGCAGTTCGACCGGCCTGGGCCATTCCGAGGGAGACACTGCGAATGGAGCAGAGCGAGCTGCTGCTCCGGGTGGCGACGCGCGACATCGTTTTTGACGGCTTCTTCATCCCGAAGGACAGTCATATCCGGATCTGCGTCTGGGAGGCCCACCATGATCCCCGCGTGTTCGAGCAACCATTCCAACACGACTGCCGCCGCTTCATGGCTGGAAGAGTAAGCCCCAGCGACTACGCCCCTTTCGGACTGGACAAGCACCGGTGCCTCGGCGCCGACTGGAGCTACATTCTGGGCGAGATCTTCGTGGAGGAGTTGGTGACCGGATTTCGCTTGCAGATCGTAGACGACGGGCCGCCTGAGTTCGGCCGGTTCCATTTCCAACCAAGCAGCAGACTCGCCAGTTGTGTTCAAGAGGGCCTCGTAGGCGAAGCGGAGACGGATCTTCTGGGGTGTCGATTGGCATCCAGTCGGATAGGAGGCGACGTCAGGTTCTGAAAAATGCCCATCCCTAGACGGGGGATCCTGGATCTGGATCTTGAGGACAAGCTGCTCGACGCGGCGGACGGTCTTTAGGTAGCCCGGGGGCATGGGTGGTCGGAACCCGAATTCTGTCGGACGCAGGAGGCATCCCTGTCGACATGATGCGGTTTTCCTAGGACTTCGATGTCCAGGCGCCCGAGGTGTCTTTGTGGGCGCGAACCGGGCGGGTGGAGACGCGGCATTCAAGGGGCTGCGGCGGGAAAATTCGGGACCCGCCGACCGGGCAGGTTCGGGGTTCCGTGGTTCCTGATCCCCGATGACGCGCTGGAAGGGACGGATACGCCGCTGTCCGGCGATGACGATGGAGTGTGCCAATCGACGTCTTTGGTTCGCAAACGCCCCTTGTCGATTGAAATCCGCAACGGTTGCGGAATTGGCGCCGAGGTTGAGGTCGCCGGCCCGGCTTTCGCAAACGCACCAGGCAAGAATGGACGGCGATTCTTCCCTCATCGAACACATATTGGCGATCTTCGACATCTTCGGGACGGCATAGCTATCGCCGCATGCAAGCCGCGCGACGGCACACGGCTCGTCGGCTGAAGGCACCGAGGCAACGTTTATTCCATGCGTAGGGCTGCAAATTCGTGTGGAGACGCTGACGGTCGAACGGTTTACCCGATCACGCTTGTGAACTTGGCCGGTGATTTTAAGACCTTCCGCGCGAAACGTGCGCTGGGCGCAGACCGCGCGTGGTCGGACGCGGTGTGGAGGCATTGCTCCGACCCCATTGTTTGGACCGCCGGAAGGTAGAGTTTCCCGGCGTTTTCACGATGGCGGGCTGGTGGCGGCATCAGGGTTGAGCAACGAGAGCCGCACCAGATACAGAATCATCTTTTCGTTGCCCATGTTCGCGACCGCGGTGATGTATCATCCCATCGGCAGATTGAAGCCGACGGTGACGACCTGGGTTTGGCCAGGCCCCCTCCGGAAAGAGACCGTTGTTGCGCCGACCGGTCGCGCTGGATAGGCTCTGCCCTACCACAGCACGGGACGAGCGCTGCCTCCCTTGTTCCCGCTCCAGCGAACTGACGTGACCATGATCTCTCAAAAGGCGAAATATGCGCTGCGTGCTCTGATCGCCCTGGCCAGATCGCATGGGAACGACGGCACCCAGGTGATATCCGAGATCGCCGATCAGCAGCGCATCCCGAAGAAGTTCCTCGAGCAGATCCTGCTGGACCTGAAGCACCACGGGATCGTGGCAAGCCGTCGCGGGAAAGCCGGCGGCTACATGCTTCTGAAGAGCCCATCCGCGATCACATTTGGCGAGGTGTTGCGGATCGTCGACGGCCCGATCGCTCCGCTCCCGTGCCTGAGTCGGATGGCCTATCGTCGTTGCGAGGATTGTCGTGACGAGGATGGCTGCGAGGTGCGACGGGTCTTTGCCCTTGTCGCGGATGCCACGCGGCGCGTTCTCGACAGCACCACGATCGCGGATTGCCTCGATGTGGCGAACCAGGAGGTCCACGTCCACATCGCGTAGGAGAACGGGATTTCCCTGGCGAGGCCAAAATTGGAAGTTGACGCGTTTTAATACACGACTACTCCGATAGAGTAATATGGCTAAATACGGAGGTAGCCATGTTGCTCAATCGACGATCCATGCTGTTCACCGCCGCGCTCGCGGCCTCGGTCCAGTTCGGCGGTCTCGGCTTAGCCTTTGCCGATACGACCCTTCTCAACGTCTCCTACGATCCGACGCGCGAACTATATCGCGAATTCAACGAGGCCTTCGCCGCGCACTGGAAGGCGCAGACCGGGGAGACGGTCACAATCCGCACGTCGCATGGCGGTTCGGGCAAGCAGGCGCGCGCCGTGATCGACGGCCTCGACGCGGATGTCGTGACGCTGGCGCTGGAAGCCGACATCGATGCCATCGCCAGGAACTCCGGCAAGATCCCCGCCGGCTGGCGCGGACGGCTGGAGAACAACAGCGCTCCCTACACCTCGACCATCGTGTTCTTGGTCCGCAAGGGCAATCCCAAGGGGATCAGGGACTGGGGCGACCTGGTGAAGGACGACGTCCAGGTGATCACGCCGAACCCGAAGACGTCCGGCGGCGCGCGCTGGAACTACCTTGCGGCCTGGGCCTGGGCCAACGAGGCGTTCGGGGGGGAGGAGGAGAAGGTCAAAGGCTACATCGCCGATCTCTACGGGCGCGTGCCGGTGCTGGACACCGGCGCGCGCGGATCGCTCACCACTTTCGCGCAGCGCCAGATCGGCGACGTTTTGTTGGCCTGGGAGAACGAGGCCTTCCTGGCGGGCCGCGAGTTCGGCGAGGACCAGTTCGACATCGTTGTTCCGCCTTCGTCGATCCTCGCCGAGCCGCCGGTCGCGCTCGTGGACGGCAATGTCGACGCGAAGGGGACCCGCAAGGTCGCGCAGGCCTATCTCGACTATCTCTATTCCGAGGAAGGCCAGAGGTTGGCGGCAAAGCACTTCTACCGTCCGGCCCGGCGCGACCTGGTGCCGGCAGACGAGCTCTCGGCGCTGCCTGACGTCAAGCTGATCTCGATCGACGACCCGCTGTTCGGCGGCTGGGCGAAGGCGCAGCCGTATCACTTCGGCGACGGAGGCATCTTCGACCAGATCTACCGCCCCGGCTCGTCGAACTGAGGCCGGCACCATGACCACCCTCGCGCTGGCGAAGGGGTGGCAGTTCAGGAGGCCAAGCGTCATACCCGGTTTCGGGCTGACCCTCGGCTTCACGATCGCCTACCTCACGCTGATCATCCTCATCCCGCTGTCCGGCGTGGCCTGGCGAACGACCGAACTCGGCTGGGCCGAGTTCTGGTCGGTCGCCACTGACGAACGCACGCTGCAGGCGCTCAGGATTTCCTTCGGTGCCTCGCTGATCGCGGCGATGGTCAACGTCGTCTTCGGCACGCTCGTGGCGTGGGTGCTCGTGCGATACCGCTTCCCGGGCAGGCGCATCGTCGATGCTGCGGTGGACCTGCCCTTCGCCCTCCCGACGGCGGTCGCGGGCATCGCGCTCGCCTCGATCCATGCGCCCAACGGCTGGATCGGCCAGCTTCTTGATCCCCTCGGTATCAAGGCCGCTTTCACGCCGCTCGGCATCGTCATCGCACTGGTGTTCATCGGGCTCCCCTTCGTGGTGCGCACCGTGCAGCCAGTGATGGAGGAAATCGACAGCGAGGTGGAGGAGGCTGCCGCCACGCTGGGCGCCAACCGCTTCCAGACGATCTGGCGCGTCATCCTTCCAGGTCTCTCCCCGGCGGTGCTGACTGGCTTCGCGCTCGCCTTCGCGCGCGCCGTCGGCGAATACGGCTCGGTGATCTTCATCGCCGGCAACATTCCCTACGTGTCGGAGATCGCGCCGCTCCTGATCGTCATTCGGCTGGAGGAGTTCAATTATGCGGGCGCGACTGCGATCGCGGCGATCATGCTGATCATCTCGTTTGCCATGCTGTTCGCCATCAACCTCATCCAGGCATGGAGTCGCAGGAGATACGGTTATGGCGGTTGACCTGATGACGGACGCGCCGCGCCCAGTCCCGGCGAGCACGACGAGCGCGCGTGGATATCCGCGCGCGACCACGGAAGGTCCGCTCGCCAGGCGCATCCTGATCGTTTTCGCGCTCGGCTTCCTGGCATTATTCCTCGTGCTGCCGCTGATCGCGGTCTTCATCGAGGCGTTCCGGAAGGGCGCCGGCGAATTCCTGTTCGCTCTCCGCGAGCCGGATACGCTGGCCGCCATCCGCCTGACCCTGACGGTGGCCGCCATCGCAGTGCCGCTCAATCTCGTCTTCGGCGTCGCCGCCGCCTGGGCGATCGCCAAGTTCGAGTTCAAGGGCAAGGCCTTCCTGACCACGCTGATCGACCTTCCGTTTTCGGTCTCGCCGGTGATCTCGGGCCTGGTCTACGTGCTGCTGTTCGGGGCCGGGTCCGTCCTTGGGCCGTGGCTCAGGTCGCACGGCATCGAGATTCTCTTCGCGGTGCCGGGCATCGTGCTGGCGACGATCTTCGTCACCTTTCCCTTCGTCGCCCGCGAACTGATCCCGCTAATGCAGGACCAGGGCACCGGCGACGAGGAAGCGGCCCTGTCGTTGGGCGCGTCCGGCTGGCAAACCTTCCGGTATGTGACCCTGCCCAACATCAAGTGGGGCCTGCTTTACGGCGTTCTGCTCTGCAACGCCCGGGCCATGGGCGAGTTCGGCGCGGTCTCGGTGGTGTCGGGCCATATTCGCGGCCTGACCAACACCATGCCGCTGCATGTCGAGATCCTCTACAACGAATACAATTTCGTCGCCGCCTTCGCCGTCTCCACGCTGCTCGCCGGCCTGGCTCTCGTGACGCTCATCCTCAAGTCCATCCTCGAATACCGCTATGGCGACGAGATCGCCTCTGCCGGCAAGCACTAGGAGCTTCCAATGGACGTCTCGATCAAGTCGGTCCGAAAGGAATTCGACAGGTTTCCGGCGCTGCACGACGTCTCGCTCGACATCCGCTCTGGCGAACTCATTGCGCTGCTCGGTCCATCCGGCTCCGGCAAGACCACGCTGCTGCGCCTGATAGCCGGACTTGAACGCCCCACGGAAGGCGCCGTGTTCTTCGGCGACGAGGATGCCTCGCATCGCTCGGTGCAGGAGCGCAACGTCGGCTTCGTCTTCCAGCACTACGCGCTGTTCCGCCACATGACGGTCGCCGACAACATCGGCTTCGGGCTGAAGGTGCGGCCGGGATCGAGCCGCCCGCCCAAAAGCGAAATCCGTCGCCGCGCGTCGGAGCTTCTCGACCTCGTCCAGCTCTCGGGGCTGGAGAACCGCTACCCGAGCCAGCTTTCGGGCGGCCAGCGGCAGCGCGTGGCGCTGGCGCGCGCGCTCGCGATCGAGCCGCGCGTTCTCCTCCTCGACGAGCCGTTCGGCGCGCTCGATGCCCAGGTCCGTCGCGAACTGCGCCGCTGGCTGCGCGAGATCCACGATCGCACCGGCCACACCACGGTCTTCGTCACCCACGACCAGGAAGAGGCGCTCGAACTCGCCGACCGTGTCGTGGTGATGAGCCAGGGGCGCATCGAGCAGGTCGGCTCGGCCGACGACGTCTACGACCGCCCGAACTCTCCCTTCGTCTATGGCTTCATCGGCGATTCCAGCACGCTTCCCGTTCGGGTCGAGAACGGCCGGCTCTGGCTCCAGGACCGCTCCATCGGCATCGAGGCCAAGGACCTGCCGGATGGTCCCGCCACGCTCTACTTCCGCCCGCACGACATCGAGCTTCTCGACGGCTGCGGCGGCTGCATCGCGGGAACCGTCGCGGCCAGCCGGCGCGTGGCCGGGACCCGTCGCGTCGAACTCGAGGTCGGCGGCGCGCGCGACCGCGTCGAGATCGAGCTGCCGGTCGAGCATCCGGCCGGCACGAACGGACGCATCGCCTTCCGGCCCAGGCGCTGGAAGGTGTTTCCGCGAAGGGAGACGCAACCTTCCAGGCCGGCTGCGGAAGAGCAGCGCGTGCGGGGCCTCGACCAGCACGAACTGATGCTGGCGACGAGCTTGTAAGTCGACCGCGACATGTGCTTCTTCGCCGCGATCAGCAAAGGGCCACGACGCAGGTGAGTCTCATTCGACGCGCGGGAACGGTCGGCGGCCTGACGCTGCTCAGCCGCGTCTTCGGCTTCGGGCGCGATGTCGTGATGGCGGCCATCCTCGGCGCCGGGCCGCTAGCAGACGCCTTCATGGTCGCTTTCCGCCTGCCCAACCATTTCCGCGCCATCGTCGCGGAAGGGGCGTTCAATTCCGCCTTCATCCCGACCTACGCGGCGTTGCGCGAGAGGGAGGGCGAGGCGGCGGCGGCCTCGTTCCGGTCGACGATCCTGGCGTGGTCGCTGGCCGCGAACGGCATCCTCCTCGCAATCGCGCTCGTCGCGACGGGCTGGGTCGTGGCGATCCTTGCACCGGGTCTCGGCGACGACCCTGGGCAGCATGCCCTGGCCGTCGACCTGACGCGGATCACCTTCCCCTATCTCGCCTGCATGTCGGTCGTGACGCTGATGTCCGGCGTGCTCAACGCGCATGACCGCTTCGCGGCGGCCGCGGCCGCGCCCATCCTGCTGAATGTGGCGATGACGGTGGCGCTGCTGGCGGCCTCGGCTTTCCCGACGGCGGCCCACGCCGCCGCCTGGGGCGTTATCGCGGGCGGCGTGCTGCAGGTGGTGTTCGTCGCGATGGCGTGCGCCAGGGCCGGACTGCGCTTCACCCTGTCCCCGCCGCGCCTCGACCCGGCCGTCACAACGTTCTTCAGGAGGTTCGGTCCGGCGATTCTGGGCGCGGGCGGCGTGCAGATCGCGATGTTCGCCGACACCATCATCGCGACCTTCCTGCCCACCGGGTCGCTCTCCTTCCTCTACTACGCCGACCGCCTCTACCAGTTGCCGCTGGCCGTGATCGGCATCGCGATCGGGACGGCGCTGCTGCCGGATCTCTCCCGTCGCTTCTCCGATCCGGGCGACGCTTCGGCGCCCGCTTCCCTCGGCCATGCTGTCGCCGTCTGCCTCGTCCTCGGCATCCCCTGCGCCGTCGGCCTTTCGCTGCTCGGCGATCTCGTCATCGAGGTGCTGTTCGCGCGCGGCGCGTTCACGCCAGCGGCGGTCGCCGGCGCGGCGGGAGCACTCGCCGCCTATGCGCTCGGACTGCCGGCCGCGGTGGCGCTGCGGGCGCTGGTCTCGGGCTTCCACGCCCGTGGCGACACGCTCACGCCCGTCAAGGCGCTCGGCCTGTCGACGGTGGTGAACGTCGGTCTCAAGCTGCTGCTCGTCGGCCCGCTCGCCCATGCGGGCCTTGCGCTCGCCACCGCCGTCGGCGTCACGGTCTACGCGGGAATCCTTGCCCTGTGGCTGGCCCTCGGCAAATCGATCCGCATCCCACTCGACGATCGAACGCGGATCCTCGCCGTGCTCGCGGGAGCCGTGCTCGTCGCGGCCGCCATCCTGCTGCTGCGCCATCCAGTCGAGACGATGTCGTTGACCCTCGTGCCGCGATGGCGGGCCGAGGCTACGCTCGCCGCCCTCTGCATGCTATCTCTCGGCCTCTTCGCCATCGACCTGGGCGCGGCGGAAGCATGGAACCGGAGACGAACGCGACGATGAGTTTCGAGCAGGCCGCGATCCTGATCCTGCTCGTCGGCATGCTCGTCGTCCTTGCCCTCGATCGCATCCGCATGGAACTGGTGGCGCTCGGCGGCCTTGCCCTTGGCGTCGCACTCGGGCTGGTCGGACCGGCGGACGCCTTTGCCGGGTTCTCAAATCCCGCCTTCATCACCGTCGTGGAAATCCTGCTGATCGTGCAGGTGCTCGGGCGCTCCGGCATCCTCGATCCGCTGGCCAGGCGCATCCGCGACATCGCGGAAACCGAAACGGGCATTCTGGCCGTCCTTTGCATGACCACGGCATGCCTGTCGGTGTTCATGAACAACATAGGCGCGCTGGCGCTGATGCTGCCCGTGGTAAGCAGCGTGTGCAGGGTCAACGGGCTCGACGGCCGGCGGATCCTCATGCCCGTCAGCTTCGCCGCCCTCCTGGGCGGCCTTTGCTCGGTCATCGGCACGCCCGCCAACCTGATCGTCAGCAACCAGCTCGCCGAGGCGACGGGGCGCGGGTTCGACTTCTTCGACTTCGCCTGGGTCGGCGTGCCCGCCGCCCTCGCCGGGATCCTGGTCCTGCTCGTCTGGCCGCGACGCGTGCTCGGCCGCGAACCCGTCGGGCGTGGACGATTGCCGCCGCAGTCGTTCAGGACCGTCGTCGGCGAAATCGAGGTGACAGTAAGCTCGTCCCTGGCTGGGCGCCCCGTGGCGGAGGCTGGCCTGACGATTCACGCGCTGCGGCGAGGCGGCGCCAATCTCCTCCACCAGCGGCGCGGAACCACCATCGAGCCCGGCGACATCCTGCTCGTCGAAACCAGCCTGCCGCATCTCGAAACCCTGCTGGCCGACGGTTCGGCATCGCTGCCGGATGTGGCGGCGGGCGCTACGAAGGGACAACGGGTCGAGGCCGTCATCATGCCCGAAAGCACGCTGGTCGGATCGCGCATCGGAACGCTGGACCTCATCCATTCGCGGGGCATCGGCGTTGTCGCCGTCGCCACGCAGACGCCACGCATCGAAGGATCGCTCGCTGACCTCCGGCTGTCGATCGGCGACGTGCTCTATCTCTCCGGCGATCAGACGGCCATCGACGAGGCGATCGACGAGGCCGACATCCTCCCGCTCTGGCCGAAGCCCGAGCGGGGGGCGACCGAAATCCGCTGGCCGCCGGCGATCGCCTTCGGCGCCGGCATCGCTCTCGCCGCAAACGGCCTCGCGCCGCCGCAGCTCGCCTTCGGCCTGGTCGTGATCGTCCTGGTCGGCCTCGGCAGCCTCAACCTGCGCAAGGGACTGGCGGAACTGGACTGGCCGATCCTGCTGATGCTCGCCGCGATGATCCCGCTCGGCGAAGCGGTGCGGACGACCGGCGCGGCTTCCGTGCTGGCTGACGGGCTCATGTCCGTCCTTCCCTCCCACGGCCCGCTCGCCGTCGCCGCCGCGATGATGGGGATCGCGGTCGTCATCACGCCCTTCGTCAACAACGCGTCGACGGCCGTGGTGCTCGGGCCGATCGCGCTCGGCATGGCGGCCGCGTCGGGCGTCTCGCCCGAATTGCTGCTGATCGCGGTGGCTCTCGGCGCCTCGGTCGACTTCCTCACGCCGATCGGCCACCACAACAACATGATCGTGATGGGGCTCGCGGGCTATCGGTTCCACGATTTCCTGAGGGCGGGATGGCCTGTGACCATAGTGGTTGTGGGCGTTGCGACGGTCTCTCTCTGGGCCTGGTGGCTTTGATTTCAAATGCCTTTCCGAATACACGCACGCGCTAGCGCCCTTGGAGTGCTGGCTCACGGTCAGCCGGCTTCTGGGCCTTTATCAGTTCAAGCAATGTGCGCTTGCGTTTGCCGCGGATCGAAGTCTTGCGCGCATGGCTGACCATCTCGTGCTCGAGGCCGTCAACGCCGCCCCATCCGCCCTCCCTTTGCTGCAACCGAGCGGTCGCATCTTGGATTTCCTCGCTAGCTTCTCGCGTCGTGAGCAGGACGGTCCAGGCTCACTTCCGCTCGATCCCGCGTTCGGCACTATCGTCGCGCCGTGGACGATGTCGGCGAATCGGAGGGCGCTTGCTCGCTTTTTCTGCAAACGCGTCGACGTCCGCAACGGAGCCGGCGGAGGCAGTCAGTGCCATATGGGTTTGGCGCCATCCTGCATGGGTCTCGAGCAGCACAAGAAGGACGAGCATATTCTGGTCTCATCGGTTCATCGGCGCATCCGCGCGAAGCCGTCGGTGTAGATGTCGACTTCAAGCGCTGGCGGCAATCCCCGAACTTAATACACGTTCGGGTTGCGATTTCTGCTGGCTAGTCCGAACATCGGGTGGCGTTCCGCATCTGCGCCGGGACCTTGCGGAACAAACGGCAGCTTCCTTGCCTGCGGCCGGTTCTGATCGCTACCATGCCGACGGGAGGACAGGTTCGATGGACAGGAGGCGATTCCTCGCGGGAAGCGGCGCGTTCGCGGCCGCCGGGCTGCCGGGCGGGTCGCGCGCTTCGGGGACATTCCGTCTCGGCTTGACCCCTGTTTTTCTGGACAACGATGCCGTCGTCATCGAACGCCTCAGGTCCGCCTTCTCGGACGCGATGGGCGAGACGGTCGACCTGGTCCAGCGCCGGACCTATCAGGAGATCACGGCGAGCATCCTGGACGGGTCGGTGGATGCCGCCTGGATCTGCGGCTATCCCTTCCTGCAACATCGGGGCAGTCTTTCGCTGCTTGGCGTTCCGGTCTGGCGCGGACGCCCACTCTATCAATCCTACCTGATCGTGCGCGCGGACGACACGGCGGACGTGCTTTCGGACCTGCGCGGCGACACGCATGCCTTCTCGGATCCCGACAGCAATTCGGGCTATCTCGTCACCGCTTCCGACCTTGCGCGGATGGGCGAGAGCCCCGAACGCTTCTTCTCGCGATCGGTCTTCACCTACGGACACCGCAACGTCGTGCGCGCGGTGGCGGGCGGCCTCACCCGCTCGGGCAGCGTGGACGGCTACGTGTGGGAGACGCTGGCCAGTGTCGAGCCGTCCCTGACCTCGCGCACGCGGGTGGTGACGCGCTCGGAATGGCTTGGCTTTCCGCCTTTCGCCGCGCGGGCCGACCGGGCCGCGGAGCCGGCGGTGCAGCGGTTCGGCGCGGCGCTGCGCGGCCTCGGGTCCTCGCCGGCCGGGCGCGAGGCGCTGGGGCTGTTGTTTCTGGACCGCGTCGAGGCGGGCGATCCATCCCTGTTCGACGGCATCGCCGCGCGGATGGCCGAGATGACAGGGCGCTGACCATGCTGGCCGGTGTCGGGACATGGCCGATCACGATCCGGGTGGCCGTGGCGACGGCCGTGCTGATGGTCCTGTTCGGCCTCGTGGCGTCGCAACAGGTCCTGGCCACCCTCGGCAGGCTTCAGGACGCTCGTCTGCAGGAATATGCGCGGCTCCACGTCGAGGGTCTGGCCGTGGCCCTTGGCCCCTTCGCGCTGCACAAGGACGTGTGGGAGGTCTACGACACGCTCGACCGGGCTCGCGCCAACGCCTCGGGCCAGCGGATCCTGTTCACGGTGGTTGCCGACGACAGGGAGCGCGTTCTGGCCGCGACGGATCCCGTCCGGGCGCCTGTGGATTCCGAGATCGGCGCCTTCGCCGCGGATGCCGTTCCCGTTGGCGAAGTGACCGCGGCGAACGGAGTTTCGGTGGTCCGCGTGATCGCGCCCCTCGTCGTGCAGGGTCGGCACGTCGGACAGGTGGTGACGGAACTTGATGTCAGCGACATCGTCGCCCAACGTCGGAACGCGGCCATTGCACTTCTGACCGGCAATGCCGTGGCGACGGTGATCCTGGCGCTTGCGGGATATTTCGTCATGGCGCGCGTGCTGAGGCCGGTCGAACTGCTGGCCCGTCACCTCGGGGAAGTCGGCGATACCCCGCACCCCATACCCGAGGCGGCGGTTCCGCGCTCCGACTCCGTCCTTTCGAGGCTGTTGCGCAACTTCAACGACATGGCAGGGGCGATCGACGCGCGCACCGAGGCCGAGCGGCGCCTGGCGGAGCGGGAGCGCTTCGTGAGTCTCGGGCGGCTTTCCTCGTCCCTGGCGCATGAGATCAACAATCCGCTGGGGGGACTACTCAACGCAACCGATACGATCCGCACCTATGCCGACCGCCCGGATGTGGTCCGGCAATCCGCCGAACTCATCGACCGCGGTCTGCGCCATCTGCGCGACGTGAGCCGTGTCATCCTGGAAGAGAACCGGATTGACCGGACTGGCCGCCGGCTGTCCGGATCGGACTTCGAGGACCTGCGCCTCCTGTTCGAGCCCGAGACCACCCGCCGCGGCCAGCGGCTGGACTGGAAGGTCGTCGGGGGCGACGAGGCCCTGCGACATCTTCCGTCGGCGCCTGTCCGGCAGATCGCGCTGAACCTGCTGCTGAATGCGTCATCAGCCGCGCCCGAGGGCGGTGCCGTGGCGCTCGGCGTCCGCGAGCAGGGCGGCGGACTTGAACTGGCGGTGACGGACGACGGGCCCGGTCTTTCGGAAGCCGCCCGGGCGCGCCTGATGTCGGAAGCTCCGGTGGAACCCGGCGGCGGAGTGGGACTGCGGCTCGTCCGCGACCTCGTCGCGGGTCTTGGCGGCGCAATCTCCTGCGAACGGCGGGAGGGCCGAACCGAAATCAGGGTCAGTTTCCCGGACCGGGAGGCCGCCCCGTGTTGACCGGTCGTTATCTGGTCCTGATCGAGGACGATGCCCTGATGGGCAACTCGCTGGTGCAGCGGCTGGAACTCGAAGGGGCGGAAGTCACCTGGGTCAAGCAGGCGGTGCGGGGCATCGCCGCGGTCAGGACGCCGCGCAGGCCCGTCGATGCGGTCATCTGCGACATCCGCCTTCCGGACGGCACGGGCGAGGAGATCTTCAACACGGTCTCGCGCTCGATCGCGCCGCCGCCTTTCCTGTTCATCACGGGTCAGGGCGAGATCGACCAGGCGGTGCGCCTGTTGCGGGCGGGCGGCGCCGATTACATGACGAAGCCCTTCGACATGCCGGTCTTCCTGAGACGTCTGGCGCGGATCCTGCGGTCAAATCCCAGCGTGGGATTGCCGGCCCAGTCCGGCACGTCGCCGCTCGCCCGGCAGGTCGACGCGCTGGTTGCCGAGTTCGCCGGGCATGACCGGCCGGTCCTGATCCGCGGGGGCCGCGGCCTTGGGAAGGAACGGATCGCGCGGCGCATTCACGACCTGTCCGACCGAAGTTCGGCTCCCTTCGTGGCGGTCAATGCCTTTCGCGACGACGTGCCGGGCGCGGTGCTTGCCCGCGCGCTCGAACAGGTTTCCGACGGCACCCTCTTCGTGAATGGCGTCGGGCGTCTCGACAAGGCGGGGCAGGACTTGCTGGTCGAAGCTCTGGACGGCACCGCCTTCCGGGTGATCGCATCCTGCGGCACGCGGATCGACGAGAAGATGCAGGCGGGCGGTTTCCGCGCCGACCTGCTCTATGCCCTTGTCGCGCACGAGATCGTGGTGCCGCCGCTGTCGCAGCGGGGCGAGGATGCCGTCTGGCTGGCGGGGCAGATGTTCGACATCCTCAACAAACGGCGCCCGGCGCCGTTGCGCGGCCTCTCCGAAAACACCCTGGCGGTCATCCGCGACCATGACTGGCCAGGCAACGGGCGCGAACTCCGGTCGCGGCTCCTGCGCGCGATGGAGGTCGCGAGTGGGGAGTGGATCCATCCCGCAGACGTCTTTCCGGAACTGAATCAAGAGGACCCGGGAGTTCAGTCGCTGTCGGAGGCAAGGGACGCCGCCGAGCGGCGACAGATCATCAGGGCGCTGGAGCGAACGGACGGGCAAGTCACCGAGGCCGCACGCCTGCTGAGGGTGTCCAGAACGACGCTCTGGGAAAAGATGCAGAAGCTGGGCCTGTAACCGCCGCGCTGGTGTTCGGAAATCCGAACACCCTGAAAAATCACATGATCCCAACAACTTACCGCGGTGCATCAAGGCGATTGATGCCATTGTGCCTCTATACGGTGGTTCCTATCCTGCCCGCAACGCAAACACGGGAGGAGTCCAACCATGAAATGCAACCGCTTGGTCGATGTCGGCCGGCGTCAGTTCCTGCGAGGCGGTGTTGTCGCCACTGCCGGGGCTGCCGTGGCCACCGTTGTCGGAACCGGCCAAGCGCAGGCGCAGACGGCGCTGGCGCTTGTCGAGTATCCGGCTAACCGTCTGGCGAACGTGGCCGATCTGAAGGTCAACGAGCCGATGGAAATCGCCTATCCCGATGCCGACAGCCCGGGCGTCGTGCTCAAGCTCGGGCAGGCGGTCGAGGGCGGCGTGGGTCCCGATGGCGACATCGTGGCCTTTTCGGTGCTCTGCCCGCACAAGGGCTGGCTGCTCACCTACAACGCCGCTGACAGGACGCTGAACTGTCCCGGACATCATTCCCGCTTCGATTGCGAATCCGGCGGCCAGCAGATCTGGGGCCATGCAACGCAGAACCTGCCGCAGTTCAGGCTGCGCGTCGAAGATGGCGGCGAGATCTACGCCGAGGGCGTGGACGAGCTGATCTACGGCCGCCTGTCGAACGTGCTGGCCTAAGGGAGGAAAAGCAATGGCTTACAAGAGACAAGTCGGCCGCCTGCCGATCATCCCCGCCGATGCTCGGGAACACAACGTCACCTGCCACTACTGCATCGTCGGTTGTGGCTACAAGGCCTACACATGGCCGATGAACCGTCAGGGCGGCACGGCCCCGGAGCAGAACAAGTTCGGCGTGAACCTGGCCGAACAGCAGGCCATGGACACCGAGGCGTGGTATGCGCCGTCGATGTATAACATCGTCAGGCAGGATGGCCGGGACGTGCATCTGGTCGTGAAGCCGGATGTGAACTGCGTGGTGAACTCCGGCCTCGGGTCGATCCGCGGCGCGCGCATGGCCGAGAACCGTCCCTCGAAGATCACCGGCACGCAGGCGCAGCGCCTGTCCGACCCGCTGGTCTGGCGCAACGGCGTCTGGCAGCCGACGTCCTGGGACGACGCGCTCGATCTGGTGGCGCGCGTGACGGCGAAGGTCATCACCCAGGGGTCCGAGGATGACCTCGTGGTGTCGATGTTCGACCATGGCGGCTCGGCAGGCGGCTACGAGAACACCTGGGGCACCGGCAAGCTCTACTTCGAGAGCATGAAGATCAAGAATTGTCGGATCCACAACCGGCCGGCCTACAATTCCGAGGTTCATTCCAGCCGCGACATGGGCGTGGACGAACTGAACTACGCCTACAAGGATTACGGGCTTACCGACACCATCTTCATGCTTGGCGCCAACAGCATGGAAACTCAGACCAACCTCTACCTCAACCACATGGCGCCAGGCCTGCAGGGCGGCGCGAAGATGGTCGTGGTCGATCCCCGCCGCACGCTGACCATCGCCTCGTCCGAACTCTACGCGGGCAAGGAAAATGTGTTGCACCTCGCGATCAAGGAAGGCACGGATCTGGCGCTGTGCAACGCCCTTCTGACCGAGATCGTGGATAAGGGCTGGATCGACAAGGATTTCATCGCAGCCTCGACCTTCCAGGATGGCGTGGCCGTGGCCGAGGATGCGGCGCATCCTGCAAGCCTTGGGAGCCTGGAACACGCGATGCAGTCCTCCCGCATGTCGCTGGACGAGGCTGCGGAGATCTGCGGCGTTTCGGCCGCCGACATCGCCAAGGCCGCCGAGTGGATCGCTAGGCCCAAGGATGACGGAAGCCGCCGCAAGTGCGTGACGGCCTACGAAAAGGGCATCATCTGGGGCAACGACAACTACCGCACCATCGGCGCCATCGTGAACATCGCGCTTGTCACCGGCAACATCGGGCGCGAGGGCGGCGGCGTCTGCCGTCTGGGCGGCCACCAGGAAGGCTATTACCGTCCGTCGGATGCCCATGTGGGTCGGCCCGCGGAATACATCGACCAGTTCCTGATCCGGGGTCTGGGCGGCGTGCATCACATCTGGGCCTGCGACCACTACAAGACCACGCTGAATGCCTCCGAGTTCAAGCGGGTGCACAAGCGGCGGTCGGACATGGTCAAGGATGCCATCGACGCCGCCGCCGGCGGCACGCGCGAGCAGGTCGTGGATGCGATCGTCTCGGCGATCAACGCGGGCGGCCTTTTCGTGGTGGATGTGGACATCATCCACAGCCAGATCGGCCAGAACGCCCATGTGATTCTGCCGGCCTGCGAAGCCAACGAGATGAATCTCACCTCGATGAACGGCGAACGGCGCCTGCGGCTGTCCGAGAAATACATGGACCCGTTCGGCAACTCGAAACCCGATGCGCTGATCGCCGCCGGCATTGCGCAGAACATGGAGCGCGTGCTTCGCGAGATGGGCAACGATGCCTATGCCGACCAGTTCAAGGGCTATGACTGGGCGACCGAGGAAGACGCCTTCATGGACGGCTACAACAAGGGCAATCCGGAAGTGACCTACGAGCGCCTGCGCGCGATGGGCAACAACGGGGTGCAGGAGCCGGTCACGGGTTTCGCCGACGGCAAGCTCGTCGGCACCGAGCGGCTCTACACCGACGGGCGGTTCACCCGGCACGGGCGCGAGGACGGCAAGGCGCTGTTCTGCGCGGCCGGCTGGCGCGGCTGGCAGGCGCCGGGCAAGGCCCGCGAACAGGCGGCGCACCGGTTCTGGATCAACAACGTCCGGGCAAACATCTTCTGGCAGAACCAGTTCCTCGACCAGAAGAACGACTTCGTGCAGGACCGCTACCCCCACCCCTTCGTCGAGATGCACCCCGACGACATGGTGGAGCTGGGCCTGAATCCCGGCGATCTGCTGGAGATCATCAACGACAACGGGGTGACGCAGGGCATGGCCTATCCGATGCCCACCCTCAAGCGAAACACCGTGGCGATGGTCTTCGGTTCGCCCGCGGGCAGCCAGGGCAATGTGGTCAACCCCGGCGTGAACGAACTGGTCCTGCCGGACTACAAGCATTGCTGGGGCGACATCCGCAAGATCGCGAACGCCACGGCGCAGACGGCGGCCATTTCGTTCAAGTCGCACGAAGCCGTGCTTTAGGGCGCACCCACGGACCCGCCCCGACATGGGGCGGGTCCCTTTCTTTTTTCGGGGGATCGATGTCCGAGCCTGCAAGCTGTTCGGCCGGCAAGCCCGGGCCGGTCCTTTCGGTCGATGGCGCGCGGTTGCGCGCCGTGGCGGTTGCCGCTGCCGTGGCCGACATCGAGACAGTGCCGCTCGACCTGGCCATCGGTCGCGTGCTGGCCCGCGCGGTCGTTGCCGCCTCGGCCCTGCCGCCCTTCGACAATTCGGCGATGGATGGCTATGCGATGCGCCTTGCCGACCTGGTCGGCGACGGGCCGTGGTTGCTGCCGGTCGGGCCGCGCATCGCCGCGGGTGACCGTGCCCGGCACAGCCTTGCCCCTTGCGCGGCCGCGCGCATCTTCACCGGCGCGCCGATCCCGGAGGGCGCGGATGTCGTGATCATGCAGGAAAACGTGACGCGGCAGGGCAACCATGTCGTGCTGACCCAACGCCCCCGTCCTGGCCAGAACATCCGCCGTCGGGGCGAGGACCTGGCGCAAGGCGCGGAGGCGCTGCCCGCCGGGGTTTCGCTGACCCCGCCTCGGCTGGCGTTGCTGGCGGGCTGCGGAGTGCCCGCGGTCGCCGTCCGCCGGCGCGTGCGGGTAGCGATCCTGTCCACTGGCGACGAACTGGCTGAACCGGGGTCACCGTTGGGTCGCGGCCAGATCTACAACTCGAACCGGGTGCTGCTGTGCGCGACCTTGGCCCGCCTTCCCTGGGCCGAGACCGCCGACCTCGGCATCCTGCCGGACGATCCGGTCGCGATCCGTGCGGCGATCCGCGAGGCGGCGCGCGGCCATGACGTGGTGATCTCGTCGGGCGGGGTGTCAGCCGGCGAGGAAGATCACATCCTCGACGCCCTGCGGGCCGAGGCCGCGGAGCTCGACGTGCTGAAGGTCGCGATCCGCCCCGGCAAGCCGCTGACGGTGGGGCGGCTCGGCCGCGCCCTCTACTTCGGCCTGCCCGGCAATCCCTATGCCGCCGCGATCACCTTCGCCCAGATCGCCCGCCCGGCCCTGCGCCGGGTCGCGGGACTGACCGAAGAGCCCGACGCCTGGCTGCCCGCCGTCGCGGGCTTCCGCTACGACCGAGCGACGGGTCGGCGGGAGTATGTCCCCGTGACCTGGGACCGGCGCGATGCCATGGGGCGGCTTGTGCTGCAACGGTTGGGGCAGGGCGCCTCGGCCTCGCTTTCGCCCATCGCCCGGGCCATGGGGATCGCGGTGATCCCGCCGGACCTGCCGGTCGTGCTTCCCGGCCAGCCGCTGCAGGTCGAGGTGCTGTGCGAATGAACGCACTCCTGCGGGCCATCCTGTCGCGCCGGTCGGTGGGCCCGCGCCATCTGACGGGGCCGGACCTGACGGATGCGGAATTGTCGACCCTTGCCGAGGCCGCGGCCGCGGCCCCGGATCACGGGATGCTGGGATCGCTGCAACTGATCCACATTCCAGCGCGTCACCGCGGGGCGCTGGCCGAAGTGTTTGCTGAAGCCGTGCTGGAAGCCGATCCGATGGCCGATGCCACCGCGCTGCAAGCCGCGCGCGACCGCGCCATGGCCGGGCCCGCGTTGATCGCCGTCCTGGCTCGTCTGACGCCCGATCATCCCGTGGTTCCCGTCGAGGAGCAATGGGTCGCGGTCGGCGCGGGATTGCAGAACCTTCTTCTGGCGGCGCTGTCGCTGGGCCTTGATACGAAGCCGCTCAGCGGCAGGCGCGTGAGATCGCAGGCCCTGCGCCAGGCGTTCCGGTTGCCCGACACCATCCATCTGGTCGCGTTCGTCGCTATTGGCCGCGCATTCGACGACAGGCAGGAACGACCGCGGCGCAAGCCGGGCGACCTGATGCAAAGCTGGTCCCCGGTCAAGGAGACTTCTGCCAGGAACATCGCTGCATCCGTCGCCGTAAAGGCCGGAATCTGCCGCTGAGACGGCATCCCGCATGATCCAGAGCAAGGCGCCTCGCCATAAACGGTGGCCAAATAGCAATATGACCGATCATTTATCGCGGGTGGCGAACGGAGACCGTATGGTCAACGATCTATCGAAGTTCGTTTTCCTGACCGGCAAGGTGGGCGTGGGCACGACCCTGCTTGTTTGCACGACGCTGGTCGGTCTCACGGTCGCGATCGGCCTTTTCGGCCTGAACTCCATCGCCGCCTTTGTCACGGTGGTCGTGCCGGTCGGGGTGCCAGTGTTGCTTCGATCGTCTGGTTCGCCAATCGCACCCGGCGCTGGGCTCTCGGTCGAAGAACTAGCGATCCGCGAACCCAGAAATAAGGAACGGAACCGATGTATCGCACTGCACTGATTGCTCTCGACCACTCAGCCGCCCAAGGCCCGCTGCTCGAATGCCTGACCGACTTGTGCGAAATGGGTGTGTCTCGCGCAATCCTGACCCATGTCGTGAAGGTGGGTTACGCGCAGAGCGCGAGCTATGGCCACGAGGATGCACTGAAGGACTGGCTCTGGAGTCGCGCTATGCCGCTGCGCCACGCGGGACTTGACGTCGGCATCGACATCCGCGCGGCCGGCGATCTGGGGAAGGACATCCTGGCGGCGGCGGCCAAGCATGGCGCTGACCTGATCGTGATCGGCTCGCGTGGGCAAAACATGATCCGCGGCCTGTTCCTGGGCTCGGTCGCGCGCGAGGTCATCCGGCTCAGCACCCTGCCGGTGCGGCTGGAGTGGATCGAGGCCACGGGTAGGGACGGCGACGCGGCCTGCGAGCGTTCCTGTCATGCTGGACTGCGCAGGGTGCTACTCGCCACGGATTTCTCGCCGCAGGCGCGGGCGGCGGAGGTCGAGGCTACCGAACTCGCCCCGCATGCGGGCGTCGTCGACATTCTCCATGTGGTCAGTCCCGACGAGCGCGCGCGGTTCGCGCACTGGCCGGTGATGGCGCGCGCCGCCCTCGACGTCATAGCCCGCGAGATCGTCGCCGTCGGCGGCCGCGCCGAGGTGCATATGGCCGAAGGCAAGCCCGCCGATGAAATCGCGCGGGAAGCTGCCGCGCGCGACGCCGATCTCATCATCGTCGGCAAGCACGGGCAGAACTGGGCGGAAAGCGTAGCGATCGGATCGACGGCGGCCAATCTCTGCGAAATCGCGCGCCGCCCCGTGTTGATGGTGCCGCTCGGGAACGAAAAGGCCTGAACCGACCGGGTCAAAGGAACCGAAGGAAAAGACATGCTGGAATATCGCGTCAAAGCCCGCCGCCTCGACAGCCACGGATCTGAGGCGACCACGAAGGAAGCCCGCATCGTTCTCGATACCGACGTGGCTGGACGCCTGGACGCCTTCAATCCGGCCGAACTGCTGCTCGCGGCGGTTGCCGCCTGCATGATCAAGGGTATCGAACGCGTGACGCCGACGCTGAAGTTCGATTTGCGCGGGGTCGAAGTGCGTCTGCATGGGGAACGCCAGGACAGCCCGCCCAAGATGGTCTCGATCACCTACGAACTCGTCGTCGATACGGACGAGACCGATAAGCGCCTCGACCTGCTGCACAAGAACGTCCGCAAATTTGGCACGATATCCAACACGGTCGACGTGGCGTTGAAGTTCGAAGGGACGATACGCAGGAAGGAATGACCTTGCCTTGAGGCGTCCTTTGGCGCTTGGTTCCCGGCCAATCCATCTTCTCGATTTTTCGATGTGACGATCCCAATCAACGATGGTCGCCGGAACGGGCCGACCGCTCGCCCATGGCGCGCCAAGTCGTCAGCATCGATCAGGCCGCGATATTCGGTGAAAGCATTCCCGTGGATCGAGGCGTCGACGACTTCGGCAGAGCGACGTTTCTGCCCAACATGCCACTGCAGAAAACTGCTCTACGCCGGCACGAGAACTGGCAGCAGGGCCGAGCCACGATATTTGCGCGTCGCGGCTCCTTACCACCATGACGAGCTCAGGTTGTCCAGATACCGAAAACAACCGGCTGCGCTGCAGTCGTTCATGCCGATGTCAGGGACTCTCGCGTTTTCCTTATCGTGACGATGCCGCCAATACCGCTATAGCGCGGCCATCCTCTCGCCACTCCGGCAGGCCTCCGTCGAGGCGCCGTGCATTGACGCCATTTTTGCGGAGGGCGGCGACGGCCTGATGAGCATAGACGCAGTAGGGACCCCGGCAGTAGGCGACGATCTCGGCGTCCGCATTAACGGTCGGAACGAGCCGCTCGAGTTCCGCCAATGTCGCGTTGAGGGCGCCGGGAATGTGTCCCGCGGCGAATTCATCTGCGGGGCGGACGTCCAGAACGATCACCGATCCGTCGGCGATCCGGGCCGCTAGGTCTTCGCGGCTGACCGGCTCAGGCGCATCGTCCCCGCCTGATAGCCCGCGCAGGATGCGTTCGACCTGCGCCAGGTTCCGCTCGGCAACGACGCGGAGCAGGTCCATCAGCACGAGCGTCTTCGCGTCGGTCAATCGGTAGATCACTGCCTTGCCGTCGCGGCGGCTGGTGACCAGTGCTGCGCGACGGAGCTGCTGAAGATGCTGCGAACAGTTGGCGATCGTGAGGGCAGTCTTTTCGGCGAGAGCCTCCACGCCGCGCTCCCCCTGCGCCAGTTGTTCAAGGATCGAGAGTCGCGCCGGAGCGGACAAGGCGCGCGCGACGAGCGCGTATTCCTCGAGAAGGGCTGTCTTTGGGCTGATTGACACCGGACGTCTCCAAACGATAAATCGTTCAAGCGATATATTGAATAATAACGATCCATCTGCGCCCTGCAACCGCGAAATCCGGAACCGATGTCCGAAACTATCCGCGAAGGTGCCGGCCGAATGAGTGGCAGTGATTTGCAACGCGGCATCCGCGAGAATAAAGGCCAAGTCTCGCATCAGCTGATCCAGGTGATGCTGGTCGGCTTCGCCATCGGCATGACGCGAACGGTCGTGCCGGCGCTGGCCGAGAGCGAGTTCGGGCTTGCGCGCGGCACTTTCCTGCTGCTGGCCTCCTTCGTGGTGGCTTTCGGCGCGGTGAAGGCGGTGATGAACTTCGTCGCCGGCCGTTGGTCCGAGCAGATCGGCCGCAAGCGCGTGCTGTTCTGGGGCTGGATCGTGGCGCTGCCGATCCCGGTCATGATCTGGCACGCGCCGAATTGGAACTGGATCGTCGCCGCGACCGTGCTGCTGGGCGTCAACCAGGGACTCTGCTGGTCGATGACACAGACCGCGAAACTCGATATCACGAAGGCCGAGGAACGCGGCCTCACCATGGGGCTGAACGAGTTTTCCGGATATGTCGGCGTGGCGCTGGCCGGCATCCTCACCGCCTATGCCGCCGAATGGCTGGGTGCGCGCGTTGGGCTGCTGGTCTTTGGCATGGCCGTGGTCGTGCTTGCGCTGTTCCTCACCGTGGTCTGGGTGAAGGACACGCTGCCCTGGGCCAGGGCCGAGAGCGCCGCGCACAAAGCCGCGCCTCCGAGAAACCCGCCGCGCTATCCGCGGGGCGTTTCCGAGCACCCTTCCACAGCCGAGGTGTTCGCGCTGATGAGTTGGCGCGACCGCCGCTTGTTCGCGATCTCGCAGGCGGGGCTCGTCGAGAAGTTCGTCGATGCTCTCGTCTGGACGCTGCTCCCCGTCTTCCTCGTGGCACGAGGCGCAAGTCTGACGGAGGTCGGCTGGATCGTCGGCGTCTACGGCTTTATCTGGGGCGGCTCGCAGCTGTTCACCGGGCGGCTCTCCGATCATGTCGGCAGGTTCTGGCCCAATGTGCTGGGCATGTGGATCTGCGGCGCGGGCGTGGCGATGGTGGTGATCGGCACGGGCGCGCTCTGGTGGTCGGCCTCGGCCGGGGTGGCGGGCTTCGGCATGGCGCTGCTCTATCCAAACCTCTCAGCGGCCGTGGCCGACATCACGCCGCCCGCCTGGCGCGGCTCTGCCATCGGCATCTATCGCTTCTGGCGCGATCTAGGCTATGCCATCGGCGCGCTCGGCCTTGGTCTAGCCGCGAGCCTCACCGGCGCGGCCGAGGCTGCCTTCTGGTTCGTGACTATATCCATGTTCGCGTCGGGCGGGCTGTTGTTCTGGCTCGGCGAGGAAACCCACCCACGGCTGAACCCTGCCCCAGCTCCAGAGCCCGCCCATTCGTGAAACCCAAACCCGCGTGCTTGGCGAACTTCAGATCCTGCTAGGGCTCGCATCCATCGCGCTTTTGGCGGCCGCCATCCGGGGCTATCGCGCGGGGGCCGTGGCCGAGATCGCGTTCCTGAGCGGCTACGCCGACCAGTCGCACTTCACGAGAAGCATTTAGAGGCGTGTCGGAACGACCGCAGCGCCATTTCGACGGAACTTCATGGACCAGGTCTGACCGGTAGCGAGCTATGCTGCCACCAAGCTGCGTCGGAGAATGTCTGCATTCCCAGATCTCACAGCCTGTTGCTCAGCCCCCCCGTGCTGTCGGAAGGCTTCGTCGCTATGCGCACCTGCCAGTTCCCCGCAGGGCCACGGCTGAGATTCAACCGCCGCTGGGCCTTAAGGAGATCCAGGAGGGTCTTCTTGCCATAGGTGCGCGCGTCGAAGTCAGGCGCGTGCCTGACCAGTTCTCGCTCGAGGTCGTCGACATCGACCCAGCCACCCAGACCGGGGTGTAGCCGCGCGATCGCCGTCCTGATTTGTTCGTTGGCAGCGTGAGGCTCCTGGAGCGCCTTGCGCCCGACGATCCCCGGATGAGCCGATGTGTCAGGAATCAGGTTCTCGATGAAGAAGAAGCGCGTGCAAGCCTTGCGGAAGCGCTCCGAGGTGCCCCAAGGACCGAAGCCGTAGACCTGCAGTTCGGCCTCCTGGATGCGCTTGGCGAGCGGAACGAAATCGGTGTCTCGCGATACGATCGCGAAGCCGTCGACTACGCCGCTGTGCAGCAACTCCATGGCGGTGATGACCATCGCAATGTCGGCGGCGTTCTTCGAGCGCTTCGAGAACACGGGGTAGTGGCGCGGCTTGATCATGACGCGGAGGCAGGCTTCGCGCCAGCTGACGCTGGTGCGATCGTGGTCGCCGAATGCGAGTCGGATGTCGCAGCGACCGAGACGTTCCAACTCGGGCATGATGCCGTCGATGGTGCGAGCGCTGCTATTGTCGATGTCGATCAACAGCGCCAGACGCCGAAGAGGTAGGTCGGTCATTCGATGCCCATGGAAGGAGTGAGCGGCGCCGACGGTCTGGCGTCGGCGCGACTTTGTTAGAGCTGGCCGTCAGACCGAGAAGAGTTGCCTCAGGACCTGGGTCAGCCCGAGCGTCGGCGGCGGATCTCGATCGTCGGAGGCGAGGCGGATGACCTCGATCCAGTAGCGCTCGTTCTCGGTGATGGGCCGGTGCATGCGTTCGACCAGATCGGCGCGCGAGGTGGTGATCGACGAGATCATGATCACTTCCCGAAAATGGCCCGCAAGGCCGTGCGTGCGCGCTGGGTGAGCCTGGGGTCGGAGCCGTCAGAGGCGTCGCGCAACTCCTTCAGCCACACGACCTCATTCTCGGTGACGATGGTGCCGACGATCTCGTTGATGGCGCTTGCCGTCATGCTGCCGCCGAGCTGCTCGAGGGCCAGCATGAAGAGAAACCTCACGTCGCATTCCAACGCCTTGGCAAGGGCAGGCACCCGGTCGATGGGGACCTTGGTCGTGCCGGTCTTCAGCATCGAGAGAACGTTCGGCGTCCTAAAGCCTGCCTGAACGGCGATCTCCTTCTGGGACTTCCTGGGACTGAGCTCGAGGATCCGCCTGTCAAGGAACTCGGCGAGACGAGAGGTGCGATAAGGTCTTCCATTGTTCATTTGATTTTCTCCTGTTCAATCTCAATACAGAAATAGCAGAAGAATAGCTGATATTATCATATCAGAACAAAAAATGAAATTTTACCATACGGTATTCTATTCAACGCAGTATGTGGATATCCGGTGACGATTGACCAGGGGTGACCTTGAGCACCAGCCGTGCACATCATTATCGGCCTTGACGCGGACCGATTTCGTTGGGCTACTCGGAATAGCGGGGGGAATTTCATGCATTTCGAGTTTTACACTGATACTGAAATCATTGGGAAATTTGAAACGGTTCTGATACCCGTTTTACCTATAACTCTCTGATATTGTTTAAAAAGCACCAGCTTCCCAAGCTGCATACGAGGGTTCGATTCCCTTCACCCGCTCCAGTTTATGTTCAATGGGTTAGAGCATCATCCCACCCGAATGAATCGGGATTCCCAAATCAGCGGAAGAATGATTCAAGCTGTCTGCCGGGACTGGAGGCCGGCGGACATGTCGAGAGCTCTGTCGGTGGATGTTCGGCCGCGCGCGGTGGCGAGCTTCATCCAGCCGTCAAGAGCGGGGTGTATCCTTCGGCGGCCGGAGATGCGCCGAAAGTATACGCCGTGAACCATACACCCGCCAGGCTGCTCGATGCCTGCGAAAGACTGCTCTGCGAGGTCGATAGCGTCGACGACCTCACCGTGCGCCGCCTGGCGACCGCCGCCGGGGTGACGCCGTCCTCGGTCAGCTATCATTTCGGCTCGCAGGAGCGCCTGATCGTCGCCACGGCGCAGCGGGTCTACAAGCGCCTGAACCAGGAGCGGATGAGCCTGCTCGGGCGGGCCGTCCAACGCCGGTTTCCGGAGCCGCCGGAGCTCGAGGAGATCATCGCGGCGCTGGTCGGACCGTCGGTACGCTGGAGCCTCGATCCCACCTCGAAATACCGCGTCCTGGCGCATTTCAACTCGATGTCGCAGCGTAGCAGGGAGCCGGAAATCTACCGGGCGATTATCGAGGGCGTGGAACATCACAAGGCCTTCATGGCCTATCTGCGCCAGCTCGCGCCCTGGCTCGACAATGCGGCCATCGGGTGGCGGATGAGCTGCGCGCTCGGCATCCGTTCGCAGGTCACCCGCAACCGCATGCGCAACGAGGTGCTGACCGGCCACGCGATCGACTTTTCCGATTCCGACCAGGTCATCGCGCGGATCGTCGAGGTCGTGGCGCCGATGTTCCGCCGCCCGGCCTGACCGGCTCGGACTGTCCGCCCCGACGAAATTCGAACGGTGTTTGAAACCCGTCATGCTGCCGATACGGCGCGCGCCTACCCATGCGCCGAAGCACAGCAGCAGGCGACCCCATGGCCTCGATCGACATCCGAGACGTTCACAAGCTCTACGGCAAGACGCCGGCGGTGCGCGGGCTCGACCTGGCCGTCGAGGACGGGAGCTTCCTCGTCATCCTCGGCCCGTCCGGCTGCGGCAAGTCCACGCTGCTCAGGATGATCGCCGGACTGGAGGACATCTCGGCCGGCGAGATCGCCATCGACGGGCGCGTCGTCAACGACGTCGATCCAGGCCGTCGCGGCTGCGCCATGGTTTTCCAGAACTACGCGCTCTATCCGCACATGACGGTGGCCGAGAACATCGGCTACGCGCTCAAGGTCGCGGGCGTCGCCAGGGCGGAGCGCGCGGAGCGCGTCAGCCGGGTGGCGTCGATGCTGGGGCTTGGCGAGCTTCTGGGCCGCAAGCCCTCGCAATTGTCGGGCGGACAGCGCCAGCGCGTCGCCATGGGCCGCGCCATGGTGCGCGAGCCCGGCATCTTCCTGTTCGACGAGCCCCTGTCGAACCTCGACGCCAAGCTGCGCATCCAGATGCGGCTCGAGATCAAGCGGCTGCACCGGGAACTCAAGACGACCAGCGTCTTCGTCACGCACGACCAGGTCGAGGCAATGACGCTCGCCGACACGCTCGTCGTCATGAACCAGGGGGTGATCGAGCAGGTGGGAACGCCTGCCGAAGTCTTCCGGCGGCCGACCAGCCGTTTCGTGGCCAACTTCCTCGGTTCACCGCCGATGAACTTCCTCCCCGCCCGGATCGACCGGCGGGGCAGGGCGGTGGTCGCCGACCGGCACCTCCCATGGCCGGACCTCGCCTTCGACCTGCCGGCGGGCACGGACATCGAGATCGGCCTTCGCCCGGGCGACCTCGCCCTCGTCGCGGGTTCCGAATCCGAAGGCGTCATTCCCTTCGAGCCTGACATCCTCGAGGATCTCGGCAGTGAGCTCCACTGGCACGGTGCCGTCGAAGGCACGCCCGTCTCGGTGGCGCTGCCCGCTTCGACCAGGGTTCCCGTCGGCCCGGTCCGGCTGACGGCTCCGCCGTCGGCCGTCCACGCCTTCGATCTCGGCGACGGGCGCCGCGTCGAGCCGAAAATCCCTTCCATCCCGACATCGACACCTTCCGGAGAAGCTCCATGGCGCGTGACGTCACTTTCGTACACCTGACCGACCTGCACATCGGCGACCCGGCGCAGGACGACCACCTGTTTTCCGACACGCGTTCGACGCTGGCCGAGATCGTTCGACTGGTCGGCACGATCGATCCGAAGCCGAGCTTCGCCGTGGCAAGCGGCGACCTGTCCAACCGCGGCGACGCGGAAAGCTACGCCGTGCTGAAGGATCTGATGTCGGCCCTCGACATGCCGGTCATCTACGCGCTCGGCAACCACGACACGCGCGAGGGCTTCTACCGCGGCATGTTCGGCCGCGACCATGAACTCGATGCGCCCTACGACCACGACGCCGTGATCGACGGCATCCACGTCGTCACCCTCGATTCCAGCACGCCGGGCTTCATCGGCGGCTCGATCGACGAGGCGCAGTTTGCCTGGCTGGCCGACGTTCTCGACCGTCATCCCGAGCTTCCCAAGCTGATCGTCTCGCACCATCCGCCCGCACTCGGCGACGAGCCGGACTGGGCCCACTGGCGCACGGTGCATTTCGACCACTCGCAGCGGCTCGCCGACCTGCTCAGGGGCCGCAACGTGATCGGCATCCTGTCGGGCCACATCCACCACGACCGGGTCTCGTCCTGGCATGGCATCCCCGTCGTCGTCGGCACCGGCCAGCACGCCGCGACCGACATCCTGCGCGGCGACGTCCTGCGCATGGTGCGCGGCTCGTCCTTCGCCATCGGCACCATCCGCAGGAGCGGGCTGACGGTCGCCTTCGTGCCGCTGCCGACCGACCGCGCCGAGCTCAACGTCTATCCGCTGGAGCTGATGCGCCAGCGCGCCACGCCCGTTTCGGCCGCGGCCGAATGATCCTCCCCAGACACGAAAGGTCGTTTCCATGATCCGCAGACACTTCCTGGCGCTCGCGCTTTCCACGGGCCTCCTGGCCGGCGGTTTCGCGCCGCTCGCGCAGGCGCAGATGGCGCCCTCCGTCGACCAGCCCGTCACCATCACCTTCTACAACTACAATCTCGCCTCGGCCGGACTCGGCCGCGACGCCACGCTCGACCTGATCGCGCGCTTCGAGGCGGCCAATCCCAACATCAAGGTCGAGCCGATCGCCGCGCCCTCCAACGAGGTGCTGTCGCGCGTCCAGGCCGACATGGTGGCCGGGCTCGAGGTCGACGTGGCGCAGCTCGTCTTCCGCGACCTGATCTATGCCGCCGAGGAACTCGGCGCGCAGCCGCTCGAGGATCTGGCGGGCGAGGAACTCGCCGCCCACGCCGCCGGCTTCGTGCCCAACGGCCTGGCGCTCGGCGAGGTGGATGGCAAGACCTACGGCCTCGCCTACGTCTTCTCGACGCCGGTCATGTTCATCAACAAGGACCTGTTCCGCGCCGCGGGCCTCGATCCCGAGCAGGCGCCGCGCACCTGGGACGAGGTCAAGGCCGCGGGCATCGCGATCGCCGAGAAGACCGGCAAGCACGGCTTCTTCCCCGGCGCCTACGGGCCGATCGACGGCACCTTCGTCTACCAGGCCATCGTCATGTCGAACGGCGGCGGCAAGGTCCGCGACGGCAACACGCTCACCTTCGCCGACAAGGACCAGGCCGATGCGGTCGCCATGCTGCGCGACCTGATGGACTCGGGCGCCCATGCCCGCATCGACGTCGGCGCCCACATGGACACCTTCGCCTCGGGCAATCTCGGCATGTTCCTGTTCACCTCCGCCGTTCTCAGCCGCTTCGAGACGGCCGCGAAGGGCAACTTCGAGCTGGGCATGGCGCCGATGCCCTCCTTCGGCGACAAGCCGACCGCGCCGACCAACTCCGGCTCGGCGATCTTCACCTTCTCGCAGGATCCGGTGAAGCAGCGCGCGTCGTGGGAACTGATGAAGTTCCTGACCTCGGACGAGGCCTATTCGGTCATCACCTCGCAGATCGGCTACCTGCCGCTGCGCCCCTCTACGGTCACGGATCCGCGCTACCTCAAGGACTGGATGGCGGCCCATCCGAAGTTCCAGGCCAACATCGACCAGCTCGACCGGCTGACGCCGAACGTCGCCTTCCCCGGCCCGAACTACCGTCAGGTCGAGAACATGATGAAGGAAGCGGTCACCGAGGCCGTGTTCGGCAATGGCGACCCGCGCCAGGTGCTGAAGGCCGCGCAGGATCTCGCCCAGCCGCTGATGCCGCAGGACTGAACAGGAGCGAGGACGCGCCGGGCTTGGCAACCGGCCCGGCGCGCGCCCTTCGGAGATCATCATGACCGACGCGACGATCACGAGCGCGCGTGTGCTTCGCGCCCGCGTCCCGCGCCTGCGCCTTTCGGCCGCCGAACCCTGGCTCTATCTCGCGCCCGCGCTCGTGGTCGTGGCGATCTGGACCTACGTGCCGCTGTTGCAGGCCTTCGAGCTGTCGTTCTACCAGTGGAACATGCTGCCGCGGTCGACGCCGCGCTTCGTCGGCCTGGACAACTATCGCAACCTGCTTTCCCTGCCGGACATGCGGCAGGCGGTCGTCAACACCGTGCTCTACACGGTCGGCCTGCTGCCGCTTTCCGTCGGCATCCCGCTCGCCGTGGCGCTGCTCACCGGCGGCCTGAGCGGGCCGCTGCGCAATCTCTACCGCGCGCTCATCTTCGTGCCGATGATCGTCGCGCCGATCGTCGCCGCCATCCTGTGGCGCTGGCTGCTGAACGAGGATCACGGGCTGGTCAACGCCTGGCTCGCCGGCCTCGGCCTCGGCAAGATCGGCTTCCTCAGCGATCCGGACGTGGCGCTATGGACGCTGGTCTGGATCACCGGCTGGAAGCTGATCGGCTTTTCCACGCTGCTCTTCGCCGCCGCCGACAGCGCCATCAGCCCGAGCTATGTCGAGGCGGCGCGCATGGACGGGGCGAGCCCGTGGCAGATCGTGCGCGACATCCGCCTGCCACTGCTGTCGCCGACCATCCTGCTGATCACCATGATGACCATCCTGTTCGGCGCCCAGTGGAGCTTCGTCTACATCAACGCGCTGACCGGCGGCGGGCCGCTGCGCTCCACCACCAACGTCTACCACGTCATGTGGGAGTACGGCTTCAAGACCATGGCCGCCGGCTGGAGCACGGCGGCCGGCATGCTCGTCTTCGCCGTCTTCGGGCTGATCGCGATCGGCTGTCTCGCCCTCATGCGGAGGTTCGCGGTCTATGACGAATAATGCACGAGCCGCGCGCATCGCCGCCCACGGCGTCATGATCGCGCTCTCCTTCCTGGCGATCTTTCCGGTCTACTGGATGATCCAGACCTCGTTCCGGGCCGAGAACGAGATCTTCGCCGGCGGGCTGTTTCCGACCGCGCCGACGTTGAAGAACTACACCGACGTTCTCGCCGCGATGCCCATGTTCCGCATCCTCGGCAACACGATCGTCATGGCGGGCGCCACCACGCTGGCCCAGGTCGTCACCGGCCTGCTCGCCGCCTGGGCGCTGGTGCGCTGGCGCTTTCCGGGCGGCGCGCTGGCGCGGTCGCTGATCGCTCTGTCCTGGCTGGTGCCCTTCCAGGTCGTGATGATTCCGAACTACGTGCTGGCGAGCCGGCTTGGCCTGCTCGACACTGTGGCCGGGCTCGTGATCCCCAACGCGGCGGCGGCCTTTTCGGTGCTCGTGCTCTACAATGCCATGCGCGGCTTCCCGCGCGAGGTGGTCGAGGCCGCGCGGATGGACGGCGCGGGCAATTTCCGCATCCTCGCCGAGGTCGTGCTGCCGAATCTCAGGGCGCCGCTCGCCTCCGTCTCGATCCTGTGCTTCATCTCGGCTTGGAACGAGTATTTCTGGCCGCTGCTGCTCATCCGGCGCATGGAGAACTCGGTCGTCCAGATCGGCCTCCAGTTCTTCATGACACAGGAGGGCAACGACTGGGGGCCGCTGATGGCGGCGGCCACGCTTGCGTCGCTGCCCATTCTCGCGCTCTACCTCGTCCTGCAGCGGCAGGTGGTCGACTCCTTCATGAAATCGGGAATTCGTTGAATGTCAGGGACTGTTGAACGCCACATCCGCCTGCAGGGTGCCTTCAACGTGCGCGACCTCGGCGGCTACGCGCTGGCCGGCGGCGGCACGACGCGCTGGCGCTCGGTGCTCAGGGCCGACGGCCTGCAGGCGCTGACCGAAGCCGACATCCGCGCGCTGCTCGATCTCGGCCTGGTCACGGTGATCGACCTGCGCAGCGATCTCGAACTCCAGCGGCAGCCGAGCGTCTTCGCCGGGCACCGGGCCGTCGACTACCGCCACATCCCGCTGTTTGACGCTCTCGCACCGGTCGACATGATGCTGTCGAAGGCCTCCTTCAAGCTTGCCGAGCGCTATGTCAGCGCCCTCGAGATCTGCGCGCCCGCGCTCTGCAGGGTCGCGACGACGATCGCGGAGGCGGGCAAGGGCGCCGTCCTGTTCAACTGCACGGCCGGCAAGGACCGGACCGGCATCGTGGCCGCCATGATGCTCGGCCTCGCCGGCGTCGCCGACGACGAGATCGCGCAGGACTACGCGCTCACCGCCAGCACCGCGGCGGCGCTAATGGATCGCCTGCGCGAGGCCGCCCGCCAGCGCGGCCTCGAAGCCGCCGCCGCCAATACGCTGCTCTCCAGCGAGCCGGACACGATGCGGACCTTCCTGGCCCATGTCGCGGATCGCCATGGCGGCTTTGCCTCGTACCTTTCGCGGGCCGGCGTCCCGAACCGGCATGTCGACCGGCTCGTCGAACGGCTGGTCTCGCGCGAAATGGAAATCGCCTGAGCGTCGATACGGCGGATACCGGCGGCTTGCGCTAGCGCAGCCCGGCCATCCGCAGGCCTTCCACGAAAACCTGGAGATCCTCGGGATACTTGTTCGGCGGCACCTTCCGCCACTGCTCGATGGTGAAGTTCGGGTGCACCTCGAGCACCGAACGCGCATGGCGCTCGGCTTCCGCCTTTTGCCCCAGCAGCGCATGGCTGGCCGCCAGCAGGCGGTGCCCTTCCGAGGGATCGCGCATCCGGCGCAGCGTCTGGATCGTCTTCTCGTATTCGCCAAGGTGGAAGTACGCGTCGCCGAGATACCAGAGATAGGAATCGGGGTGATACGGATTGAGGCGGATCGCCTGCTGTAAAAGCTCAACCGATCGTTCCGCCTGGCGAACGTAGACGAGGCAGTCGCCCATTTCGGCGAGCAGGTCGGCGTCGTTCGGATTGAGCTGCAGCGCCCGTTCGTATGCCGCGATCGCCTGGTCGTGGTCCTTCATGTAGAGGTGAGCCAGGCCCATCTCGGAATAGCCGCGGGCGTCGAGGTCGTCGTGCTGGACGGCCATCTGCGCGAGCTTCAGCGCCTCGCTCAGGGCCGATTCGGGATCGCGCGCCCAGTGGTAGCGCCATTCGACGTTGAAGGTCCTCGAGATCGCCGCGTAGGTCCGGCCATACTGCGGATCGATCGCGCGGGCCTGCTCGAACAGGCGCCTTGCATGCGCGTTGCTGTCGGGCCTGAACCGGGAGTCGAGTTCCTGGCCCCGCAGGATCAGCCCATAGGCGTGGACGTTTGGGTGGTGCTGGGTCTGGAGCCGCCGCTTCTCGGCGTGTTCGATGTGCACCGCGAGCCGCGACGCGGTGGTGGCGGTGACGTCGTCCTGGAAGGCGAAGATGTCGGCCATGGTCCCGTCATAGCGCTCGGACCAGATGATGCTTTCCGATTGCGCCTCGATCAGGTCGACCGAGACCCGCAATTGGTGGCCGACGCGCCGGAACCCGCCGGTCAGCAGATAGCGGACGCCCAGCAGGTTGCCGATCTCGCGCAGCGGCCGGGAGCCGTCCGCCACCAGGAACGCCGAGCGGCGGGCGATGACCATCAGGTTGCGGAACCGGCAGAGATTGGAGATCAGGTCCGCGACGACGCCCTGGCAGAGGTGGATGTCGGCGGGATCGCCGGAGACGTTTTCCAGCGGCAGCACCGCCAGCGAGCAATCCGAGACCGCCGGCTGTTGCACGGCTCGCGGGAACTCGATCTGCTGGATCTGGGCTGAAGGCGGGCCGACGTCGACGGCGAAGATTTCGACCGGCTCCTCGATGTTCTTGAGGTTGTGCTTGCCGAGCGTGCGCGCCTTGATGCCGGGGTCGGACCTGACGATCTGGTAGACGGTGTCGGCGATGCAGATGCCGCCGGGCGTCGCCAGCGCCTGGATCCGCGCCGCCAGGTTGACGCTGTGGCCGTAGACGCCGTCCTCGCCGGGGATCGTGTCGCCCACGGTGATGCCGATCCGGTAGGCGATCGGATCGTCGTCCCAGGCCGATTCCTGCGGCAGCTGGCGCTGCATTTCGATGGCGAAGTGCAAGGCCTGGCTGGCGCTTTCGAACAGGGCGACGAGCCCGTCGCCGGCCGTGTTGACCACCGTGCCGCCATAGTCGCCGACGAGCATCCGGATCAGCGTCAGCGAACGGGTCAGCTTCGCGACGGTCCCCGGCTCGTCCCTGTCCATCAGGCGGCTGTAGCCATGGACGTCGGCAAAGAGGATCGCCGACAATTTCCGATTGAGCGATGGCGGTCTGGCGTTGGCCATCCGTTCCCTGATACTCCGTAAAAAGTACCGCTACGACAAAGCCTATGTTATCATTAACACATGCCGGACCGGTGGAAAATCTTGCGTGATCCGGTTTCAGTCGCGTTGGTAAGCACATCGGCAACCGATATTGCCATGTCGAGAAATGACCGGGACAACAGGGCGGTGCCTCGTTCCATCTTCGACATCCGGCCCGCGCGGCCGGACGACTATGCTTTCGCCGAGGCGCTCTACATCGATTCCATGCGCCCGCTGATGGTCGGACTGGCGCCGTGGAACGAGGCCGAGCGGCGCGCCGCGCTGCGGCGGTCCTTCAAGGCGGCGGACACGTCGATCATCGTCGTCGAGGCGCGCGACGTCGGCTGGATGCAGGTGACCGAGCGCGACACCGACTACAATCTGGCGCAGCTCCAGATCCTTGAACACTGCTGCGGCAAGGGCATCGGCACGACGCTGATCGGCGACCTGCTGCGCCGGGCGGCGGGCGAGGGGCGGACGGTCTCGCTGTCGGCCGTTCGCACCAACCGCGCGATTCGGCTCTACGAGCGGCTGGGCTTCCGCATTCTCGACGCGGACGCCACGCCGATCATCGACATGGTCTGGGGCGACGATCCATCGCTCGGGAGCAGGCCGGACGCGCGTGCGCCAACGGGGACGGCAGGGTAGGGGCAGAAAGGGCAGGGGCAGACAGGCAGGGCGCCCTCCCTCGCGGCGCCGCCGTCATCCGGGCCGGAGCGGGAAGGTCAGTCGCCCGCGCCGTGCCCGCTGGCCTTCCGACGTCAGTCGCTGTTGCCGCCGCCCCTGGCGTTCATGCCGCGGGCGTTCATGCCGCGAGCATTCATCCCGCGCGCGTTCATCCCTCTCGCATTCATCCCGCGCGCGTTCATGCCGGCCGAATCCAGCCCACCCGACCCGCCCAGCATCGCCGCCAGGAGCACGTCCTCGAACATGCCGGTCTCGACGTCCATCCGGATCGTGTAGTCCGCCTTGTCGTAGGACCAGACCAGGATTTCATCGGAAAACTGGAAGTCGGCGTCGCCGACGCCTGTCAGCGAAGGTTCTCCGGGAGCTCTGGCGCGGTTTATCCTTCCTTTCACCTCGGAGGCAGGCTGACCTTCTCCGTGTACAAGGAAAATGACGGGTCTCGGTAGATTGTAGTAGGCGCCCTCAAATGAGAAGCCGTAGATCCTAGCAAAGGCGGGGTCATATCCTAATTGCTGCTGTACTTGACTAGGTAGCCCATTTCTTGACCCTGAGAATGGGTTGTGATCCGAGTTTGTGTTTTCTACAACGTCGACGGATACGCGCGCCAGTTTTCTATCGGCTCCGTAGGTCGCAACAATAGTGAATGCCTTCTTGCCGTGAATGTCGCCGAATCTTACATAGATATTTTCCGTTAAGTTTTCTAAATCTTCATCTAATTCGTCCGGTGGAAAAATTTTAGCGAATCGATTATTTAATTTGTCTCTGCTGTAAAAACCGTTTTCGATACCACGTACTTGTTTCCATACTAAGAAATTCTGCCGGTTTTTAACGTCCTGCCCGTCAATTTTTGAAGGGATTACAGCCGCCAAATCAACGTTTCTGGTGGTTGCGGCGAAAACACGTTTGGCGTCATCGGGAATCACAACTGGCTTCACAATCTTAAGATCATCCATCTCAAGCCCGAACAGCAGTACCTGTGATGAACTAAGTAATGTCTCGACCATGGATGTTCCTCCGCCTAGAATTGATCGAACAGTTGTGCCTCGAATTTTTCCCGATACGCCAGCCGCCGCGATCCGCAGCATCTCTCATGCCGCTCCGGCATGAACACGCGCGGAAGGTCGACGTGGCTGTTGGCGCTTCGCCCGGTCAGGCGCGGCCCCACATGGGCGCGGCCGATGGCGCGGCGGTCGAGATTGACGCGGATGATGCGCTGGTAGCGTCCGCCGGTCAGGCCGCGATCCACAGCAAGCAGCACGCGGCCGACATCGTCGTAGCCGAGGCCCTCGGGCGAGAGCCGGCGCCAGGTTTCCGCCAGCAGCGTTCCGACCATGTCGCGGGCAAACAGCAGCGCCTCGCGGATTTCGCCGGGGCTCGCCTCGAAGGCGGCGTCGAAGATCGGCTGCATCACCAGATGATAGTCGGGGTCGCCCTCGAACCGGTCCGACAGGTCTTCGCTTTCTGCGCTGATCAGGCCGCGAAACACCAGTTCCTCGTGGTAGACGTCGACGAGGATGTCGAACATCGCGCCGGTCAGCGGCTGCGCCAGGTCGTGTTCGTCGCGCCAGCCTTGCGCGAAGTCCGCCAGCGTCAGCGGGTTCGCCGCCAGCCGGATCTGGCGGTTGTCGGTCAGTTCGGCGATGCGGGTCAGCACGCTGCGGGCGTAGAGATTGCCGCCCGTCGCGTCGAGCAGTTCGTCGATCACGGTTTCGAAGTGCAGCGCCGCGATCAGCGCCGTCAGGTCGGCTGCGGATTCGTGGAAGCCGTAATATTCGGCGTTGACGAACCGGGGGTCGGGAACGCCGACCATCGAATAGACGAGGCAATGGCCGACCTCGTGCGCGATCACGTCGAAGTTGAGGCTGAACGGCATGACGCCGTCGTCTGCCAGGTGCACGCCGACCTCCAGGAAGCCGTAGCCCATGAAGGCGTTTTCGAGCAGGTTGCCCTGGATGACGAGTTCGAGCCGGTCGAAATCGTCGCTGAAATGCCATTCGATCGGGTGGCCGAAGTATTTTTCCCAGACGTCGAGGGTGAAGCGCACGCTGCCGAAGAGATGGGCGGCCTCGAATTCGGGCTCGTCGGGCGCAATATGGTCGAAATGCCCGTCGGGATCGGGCCAGGCCGGCGGATGAACCGCCCCCGGCCAAGGCGGCAGCAGGTAGGCCGCGTTGCCGAACCAGTCCTCGGCGAGCCCATAGGGCACCCGCATGCCGATCGGGTCGATCACATACATCCGTTCGTCGGACGGGCCCGCGCCGACCGATCCGGCGGGCGAGGACACGACGACCGTTTCGGGCTCGCGGAAGTTGCGCAGGAAGGAGGGCTGGGCAAACAGGCGGAAGCGGGTTCCGCCGGCCGACGCGAACGTCTCGCTCTTCCCTGGCATGCCGATCCCCCCAACGGAACTGACCGGTGTGTCCCGTTGCAACTCACGCGAGCATTCTGCCGGAACCAGTAGTAAGCTAGCCTGTTTTCCGAGTTTTCGCTACCGATTTTCTTTCCGGATTTCTGTCGTGGAAAAAGAACTCAGCCGACAAGGCATCAATAAAACTTTCAGGATCGTCGAAACCAAGTTCTCGCGCATGATCCTCGATGTCGTCGGGAATGCGCTCCTTGCGACGCGACTTGAAGAACCAATGCAACAAGGTGGGCGTCATCGGGGCGGGGACTTCGCCATTCTCCTTAAGCCACCGCGCCTTTGCTCGCACTCGCTTGCGCATGGCCTTGTAGCGGCCGTTTTCGCGCAGAAGATCGAGGATCCGGCGCCCGAGCTTGCGGTCGCGCGCCAGCGCCAGCTGGTCGACGCCGGCCTGTTCCCTCAGCATCCGCTCCACGTCGGCCGCGTCGATGTCGTTGTCCGTCGCCCAGCGTTCCACGTCGGCCTGGCGCGCCAGTCCCCTGGCCGAGCGGAAAGCCTCCGTCGCCCGGACGACCGCCTTCCGGTCCGGACGGACGGGCTCGCCGACGCCGCCTTCGGCGACCAGCAGGCGCAGCAGCGCCTCCCGCCGCAGGGCAAGGTAGGACCCGTCCAGCCGCAATTCGTCCAGGATCGCCTCCTGCTCGGCTGAAGTTTCCGCGTCCTCCCGGCCGGCATCGGTCCGCCAGGGCGCCGTCTCCCAGCTCTCCGTCCATTCGAAACGGAAACTCGCAGGCGCCGGCGGCGTCCCGGCCGCCATGAACCCCGCCATCGCGTCCAGCATCTCCAGCGCGTCCTCGCGCTTGCGGTCGACCTTGTTGGCCTTCAGCCAGGACTTGAGGCGCTGCCGGCCTTCGCCGTCGGCGGGCAGGGCCTCGACGAGCCTGTCCCATGTGCGGTCCTGGTAGAAGAGCGACTTGGCGTCATCGACGAGTTGGCGACGCATCGCGGCATCGATCACGCCGCCGCGCGCGGCCGCCTCCAGCGTCGCACGGATGTTGACCATGGGCTCGCTCAGGCGGACATAGCCGATCTCCTCCGGCCCGTGGATCAGCGCGACCTCGTCGTCGTCCTCCAGCCGCCCGTCGCGATAGTCCTCGAAGATGCGGCCGACGCCGCGCATGCCGAAGGCGTGAAGTTCGGCCGCGCGCAGCGCGCCCATGCTCGCCGCGCCGAACACGGCGATGCCCTGCGACATCGCCCACAGGATCTCCTTGTGCCAGACGGCCGGCTGCCCGTCGAAGAAGCCGTCGACGATGCCGATCGCCCGTGGTCGCCTCAGCGCCGCGGCATGGAGTTCGCCCTGGCGCACCGGCGGCAGGAAATCGAAGCCCCGGTAGCGCTCGCGGTCGGCGGCGGCGAGGGTCGGCCCGCAGAAGACGACCGCGCTCATTGGCCTGCCCGCGCGGCGCGCCGGGCGCGCTCGCCTTCCTGGTAGGCCTCGTGATCGTCGGGTCCCTCCAGGCCAGGGATCACGGCGCGAACCACGGGAATGCCGATCTGCGGCTTCGAGAGGTCGACCACGATCGCCTGGTCGATCCCGACCGCGGCCAGTCGCGAGAGCAGCAGGTCAAGGTCCCCGGAAAAGGTCTCGGTCGACACATCGCCGATCTCCGCGAAGCTCCGCGAGGGCGCGGCGCCCTGCCGGAGCCGGTTGGCGGCCACGCGGCGCAGGACCCGATGCTGATGCGAAAACTCGGCCGGCTGCAGGTCGTCCCGCGCGCCGGAAATGTAGGTCGTCCGCACCTGGACGGCTTCCGTCAGCGCGCGCAGAAGACCGATCGAGGGCGACAGATGCGTGCCGGCGCCAATGCCGTGGTGGCTCGTCGGGTCGCGCCGGTCCTCGATCAGGCAGAAGAAGGAGGGAACCGCGATGTCGCTGGTCGACTCCCAGATCGCGACGTCGAAATCGGCCTCTTCGAGCTGCCCCAGGACGGCGGCGCAGCGATCGTCGACGACCGTCCGGGGATCGAGCCGGGTGCGGGCGCGGGCCTCCGGGTCCAGCCGGTTCCACAGCGCGGTTGCGTCGCGCTCGATCACCTCGCAGATGGCATGGCACGTGGCCTCGGCGATGCTGTTGCCCGATGCGAGTCCGTTGCTGGAGCAGTCGAAGCAGCCGCTGCCCGGAGGCTGCGGCAGGGTGAAGTCGGTGCGCACCGATTCGTAGGGCACCCAGCGCGAGCCGCCCGACATGAGGTCGGCCCCCTCGATCCACAACATCCCGAGGTCCGGATGGAACCGCGATCCCGCCACCTTCGCGAGCCGGCCAGTGTCGACGACCCGATCGGACGCGCCCAGCGCCGCGGCGCTCGCAAGCCTGAGCGGAAGGTCGATATGCTCGGCGTGGTAGAGCTCGGCGGCCTCCATCAGGGCCGATGCCATCGCCGCCTCGACATCGGCCCCTTTCCCCTGGGATATCGCCAGCGAGCGCGCGTTCGGGCGACACGCGGTGATGACGGGTATCCCGATGCGGTCGAGGCCGGTGACGTTCGCCAGGCGCGTGATGCCCATCGCCGCCATCATCGGCCTGACGCGGGCGAGGGTGTCGCGGGGCGGAACGAGCCGGTGCGTCCCGTCGCGGCAGCCCTTCCTGTCCGGTTCGTGCTCGACCGCGACGGTCCCCGTGCGGATCCCGCCGTCGCGCGAGCGAAGCTCGTTTCTGCCGTCTGCTCGCTCCATCGGTCGGGCACTCGCTCGATCCTGTCCGGCCGGCGGCCGCCCAGGTCGCCTATGGCGCACTGCTCGAGCACGAGTGAACGGGAATTCCGCCCGCTCGGCAAGCCCGTTTCAACGACCGGACCGGCGGGTGGCGCCGGCGCGACGCCCGGTCGTTCACCGCGTCAGGTTGGGCAGGTACAGCACGAGATCGGGCGCGAGCACGATGATCGTGACCAGCACGATGTCGGCCAGGATGAAGACGGCGACACCACGGAAGATGTCGGTCAGCGACGCATACTGCCCGGCCACGTTTCGGATGACGAAGACGTTCATGCCGAGCGGCGGGGTGATCATGCCGATCTCCAGCAGCTTGACGAGGAACACGCCGAACCAGACGAGGTCGACGTTCTGGGCCTGCAGCACGGGCAGCAGGACCGGCAGCGTCACCAGCATGGCGCCGAAGGGCTCCATGAACATGCCGAGCACGAGGTAGATGACCACGATCACCAGCATCAGGTCGAAATAGCCGAGCTCGAAGTCGCGCACGGCGCTGGCGATGAGGCCGGCGACGCCGCTCAGGCCCAGGAACTTGGTCAGCATCACCGCGCCGACGCCGATGATGAACAGCGAGGCGCAGGTGCCGAGCGTCTCCAGCACCGATTGCCTGAACACAGGCCAGGTCATCCGCCCGGTCGCGATCGAGATCGCGATGGCCCCCGCCGCGCCGACCGCGCCCGCCTCGGTCGCCGTGAACTGGCCGCTGAACAGCCCGCCGAAGACGAGCGCGATCAGCACCAGCAGCGGCCAGACCGCCTGGAAGACCTGGCGGCCGCGCAGATGCTCCAGCCCCAGCGGATGGGCGGGAATGATGTCCTTGCGGAAGGTCGCGATCAGGAGGATGACGGCGACGTAGAGGATGGCCGTCATGATTCCGACCGAGATGCCGCCGACGAAGACGCGCGTCACCGAGGTCTCGGCGAAGACGCCGTAGATGATCATCAGGATCGACGGCGGGATCAGCGCGCCGATCGTGCCGCCGGCCGCCAGCGCGCCGGTCGCGAAGCTCGGCTTGTAGCCCGCCTTCACCATTTCGGGGATGGCGATGCGGCCCATCGAGGCGGCGGTGGCGAGGCTCGACCCGCAGACCGAGGCGAAGCCCGAGCAGGCGAGGATGGCGGCGATGCCGAGACCGCCCGGAACTCGGCGCAACGCCAGCTTCGCGGCGTCGAAAAGGCCGGCTGTCAGTCCCGCGTGAAAGGCGACGAAGCCCATCAGCAGGAACATCGGCACGGCCGAAAGTGTCCAGCTCGCGACGAAGTCGTAGGGCGTGTTGGCGAGAACGCCGACGGCCGGGGCCAGGCCCAGCATCATCCAGACGCCGCCGAACGCCACGATGACCATGGCGATCGCCACCGGCACCCGGAGAAGGAGCAGGACGACGAGGACGGCGATACCGAGCAGTCCGGCGCTGACGTTCATTGGGCGATGTCCCCGGCCTCGCGCTCGTGGCTGCCGGTCATCGCGGCGTCGACCGCCCGGAACAGCGACACCAGCGCGGCGAGGCCGAAGCCGGCCGGCAGGGCGAAATACCCGGGCCATGTCGGCAGCGCGACGCTGAGCGAGATGACGAAGCTGCCGGTGGTGTACTCGCGCATGGCCACCGTCCATGTGGCGTAGGCGAGCGCGCAATAGGCGCAAAAGCAGATCAGCGACACGAGCGCCGCGTTCCAGCGCCGGACGGCGGGCGGAAACAGGCTCTCGAAAACCTCCACCGTGATCATGTCGCCGCGCCGCTCCGCCCAAGCGATCGGCAGGAAGGCGATCGCGACCATGTAGTAGTAGGAGACGATCTCGATCGTTGCGGGCACGGGCGCCGACGCGACGTGCCGCATGACGACGTAGACGGTGACGTGCAGCAGCATCGCCACGATGGCGACGGCGCCGACCAGCGCCAGGCTGCTCGATATCCGGCCGACGACCAGCCTCAATGCTGCGGGCATGTCCTGCTCCCGGTTTTGGACGGTTGCCCGCCGGCGGGCGCCGGCGGGCGGGGCTCAAAGCCTGGGAGGCTTCACAGTCCGTAGGTGGCGTAGTCCACCTTGTCCCATATCTCCTGCTGAACGCGCGCGGTGATCTTCCCGACGTCGCCGCCGGCCTCGTCGACGATCGCGGTCCACTTGCCGACCAGTTCGCGGAAGCGTTCGATCTTGGCCCTCGCGTCCGTTACGCCGAGTTGCTCGGTGGCCACCTTGACGGCGGCGTCGATGTCGGCCTCGCGGAAGGCGTTCGTCGCGTCGATCATCTCCTGCGTCGCAGGAATGATCTCCAGGCCCGCCTCGACCGCCTTCTTGCGCACGTTCTCGGGCCGGTCGTAGCCCCAGTTCTGCGTGAACAGGGCGCTGGCCTTGTTGGCCGCGCGCGCGAGGCCCGCGCGCTCATCGGGAGTCAGGCCCTGCCATGCGGCGGTGCCGACGGTAAAGTTGGAGGTGGTGTGGTAGGTACCCAGAGGCAGGTCGATGACGTATTTCGCGACGTCGATCAGCCGATACGAGACGAGGTCGGAAATGGAGGCCATGGTGCCGTCCAGCGCGCCCTGCGAGATCTGCTCGAACTGGTCGCTGACGGGAACCTGTGCCGGCGCCGCGCCCATCGTTTCCGCCCAGCGCGCGTAGGGCGCGCCGCCGGAACGCAGGCGCAGGCCCTTGAGGTCTGCGGCCGAGCGAACCGGCTTGGTGGTCAGGATCACGTAGACGTCGGACGAGCCCGCGCCGACGAACACGCCGCCGAGCTTCTTGAACTCGGCCTGGCATTCGCCGCAGGTCACCACGTATTCCGTCATCGCCGCGCCCATGGCGTGCGGATTGGTCGCCAGGAAGGCGAGGTCCCCGGCCAGCGCCGTGTTCGGCAGGTCGGCTGGCACGAACAGCGGCAGCAGGTTGCCAACCTCGGCCAGCGAGGACTGGAGCGCCTGCTTCACCTGGCCGATGTTGACGACCTCCGGTCCGAGAACCGTGCCGGTCAGCGCGCCGTTGGTTTCCTGCGGCAGGAACTCGGCGAACTTGGCGTAGAGCGGGTCGGCGGCCGGGTGGACGGGCGGTGCGCCGGGCGCCAGGCGCAGGTCCTTCGCCTCGGCGCCGCCGAATGCGACGGCCGCCAGCGAAGCGGCCGCGATTGTCCGTGCAAGCAGTCTCATGTTCATCCTCCCGCGGCCCGCGGCCGCTCGTTGGTTTCCCTCAGCCGCCTGTCGCGGTCTTCTCGTTCAATCCCGCGGATAACGCGCGCCGGCCTCCCGAAGCAGCGCGCATACCCTTTTCCATCCCTTTCGCGCCCAGCGTCAGCCGGCCTCGGGCCGTCCGGCTTCGGGCGCTGGCGGCCAGCCCGCGATCTTGCGCGACAGCCGAAGCAGCTGCGCATATTCCTCGTCGTCCAGCATGCCGAGCGCCATCCGCTCGGAGCGGTACATCTGCTCCTGCGACACCGCGATCTGGCGCCGGCCGGCCGGCGTGACCCGCAGATGCACCGAGCGGCGGTTTTCCGGCGGAACGACGCGCTCGATCAGGCCGCGCTCCTCGAGCGCGCGGACCAGCTTGGTCATGTTCGGCCACTTGATCTTCAGCACGTCGGCCAGCACGCCTTGCCGCACGTCGGGGTTCTCGGCGATCGCGTAGAGCACCGTGAACTCGGAAATCTTGATGTCGCTCTGCCCGAACACCTCGAAGAAGTGCTCGAACACCGTCAGCTGGGCAATGCGCAGGATCAGGCCCGCCGAGCGTTCGAGCGCGCCCAGCGAGACGTCGCCCTTGCCGTCGGACGTGACGGCGGCATCGTCGTCGAGGGCGGGCGCGTCCGTCACCGCGCGGTTCCCGCCACCGGAGCCGCGATCCGCCCCGCCTTCCGATCGACGAAGGCGCGCATGCGCTCCCCGGCATCCGGTGAAAGCTGGGTCAGGGTGGCGATCATGGTCTCGAAGAACAGGCCTTCGTCATAGCCGCTGTCGTGGATGCGCTGCAGCGCGTTGATCGTGGCGTAGTTGGACAGCGGCGCGTTGGCGGCGATGGCGCGGGCGACCGCCATGGCCCGTTCGAGGCCCGCTCCGGCCTCGGCCAGGTAGTTCACCACGCCGTAGCGCTCCGCCTCGGCGGCATCGAGCGTGCGGCCGGTCAGCATCATGTCGGTCATGCGCGGTACGCCGAGCAGGCGGGTGATGTTCACCGACCCGCCGCCGCCGACGAAGATGCCGCGCTGGCCCTCGGGCATGGCGAAGAAGGTGTCGGGCTCGGCGACGCGGATATGCGTGGCCGCCGCGAGTTCCAGACCGCCGCCGATCACCGCGCCCTTCAGCGCGCTGACAAAGGGGATCTGTCCGCGCTGGATCCGGCCAAAGACGGAATGCCAGTGGCGCGAGCCGGCGATGCCCTGCATCAGGTCCTTGCCGACCTGTTCGGCCAGGTCGAGCCCGGCGCAGAAGTGCGCTCCGTTGGCGGCGATCACGGCCGCGCGGGCCTCGTTGCTCGCGCGCTCCACCGCCTGCGAGAGAGCCGCGATGACGGAATCGCCGATGGCGTTGCGCTTTTCGGGACGGTTCAGCGTCAGCACCGCGACGCCGCCGTCGAGCGTGTATTCGACCAGAGCCATGCTCCGGTTCCTCCCCGGTGCAATGTCCAGGTTCGACCGGACACTGTTCATTTTTGAATTATTCAGGAATAAACTACTTTTGCGCTTGCACGTCAAGCGGGTAGGATCACGATGCACCGGTGGGATCTCGGGAGGAGAACATGACGGTTGAGAAGGCTGCCGGCGTCGGCGGCGACGCGGGATATCGGGAAGCCCGGTTCTGGCATCCCGACATCGAGGTTCGCCAGACCGATGCGGGCGTGATCTACATCCGGCAGAAGGCGCCGCTGCCCCCCTATCCCGACCGGCTGACCGAGCCGCTTCAGGAATGGGCGGCGAAGACGCCCGACCGGATGCTGTTCGCCGCGCGCGGCTCCGATGGCGACTGGGTTCGGCTCAGCTTCGCCGACGCGCTGGCGCGTGCGCGGTCGCTGGGGCAGTTCCTCCTCGACGCCGGCCTGTCTCCCGCCCGGCCGCTGGTCATCCTGTCCGGCAACGACCTCGACCACGCGGCGCTTGCCCTTGCCGCCGTCCATGTCGGCATCCCCTACGCGGCCGTCTCGCCGGCGTACTCGCAGGTCGCGAAGGATTTTGACCGGCTGCGAGGCGTGCTCGACCAGTTGAACCCCGGCATGGTCTTCGCCGCCGATGCCGCCTCCTACGCCGACGCGATCGAGGCTGCCGCGCCGCTCTCGGCCCGACGATTGTTCGGACGCGGTGCCACCCGGGCGGAAGAGGATTTCGCGACGGCCGCCGCGACAATTCCCACCGGGGCGGTCGACCGCGCGCACGCGGCCATCACGCCGGACACGGTGGCGAAGTTCCTGTTCACCTCGGGCTCGACCGGCACGCCGAAGGCGGTGATCAACACCCACCGGATGATCTGCGCCAACCAGGTGATGTCGCGCGAGACCTTCGCCTACTTCAAGGACGAGCCGCCGGTGCTGCTCGACTGGGCGCCCTGGCACCACACGGCGGGCGGCAACAAGCTGTTCTTCATCCCCGTCTTCAATGGCGGCACGCTCTACATCGACGACGGCAGTCCCACGCCCGCCGGCATCCACAGGACGATCCGCAACCTCCGCGACGTCGCCCCGAACTGGTACTTCAACGTGCCGCGCGGCTTCGAGGCGCTGATCCCGCACCTGGAGGAAGACGCAACCCTTCGCGACAACCTGTTCCGGAACCTGAAGATGCTCTGGTACGCAGGCGCCGGCCTTGCCCAGCACACCTGGGACGCGCTGGAAGCACTGGCGATCCGCGCGATCGGGCAGAAGGTCGTGATCGGGACCGGGCTCGGCGCGACCGAGACGGCTCCGGCGGCCCTCGTCTGCACCTGGCCGCAGACGAAGGCCGGCAATATCGGCCTGCCTTGCCCCGGCGTGGAGCTCAAGCTCGTGCCGATGGAGGGCAAGTACGACGCGCGGGTCCGGGGGCCGAGCATTACGCCGGGCTACTGGAACGCGCCGGACCTGACCGAAAAGGCCTTCGACGAGGAGGGGTTCTACTGCTTCGGCGACGCGCTCCGCTTCGCCGAGCCGGGCAACCCGTCGGCCGGCTTCATGTTCGACGGGCGCACCGCGGAGAATTTCAAGCTCGACACCGGCACCTGGGTGAACGCGGGGGCGCTGCGCACCGGCTTCATCGACCATTTCGGGACGGCCGTGCGCGACGTCGCGATCGCCGGCGCCGACCGGCCGAGCCTTTCGGCGCTGGTCTTTCCCGATCATGCGGAACTGCGTCGGCTCTCGGGGCTTGGCGAGGGGGCGGGCGTGGAGGCGCTGTTCGCCCATCCCGCCGTCCGGGCCTTTTTCCAGCACCGGCTGCGCTCGCTCGCCGAAGCGAACACCGGATCGTCGACGCTGATCCGCCGCATCATCCTGCTCGATCCGCCGCCCACGCTCGCGTCGGGCGAAATGACCGACAAGGGGTCGGTCAACCAGCGCGCCGTGCTGCGCAACCGCGCCGACGCGGTCGAGGAGCTCTATACGGCGTCGCCGCGCGTCATCGGGTTGTAAGGCGGACGCCACGCCGCTAAACGCGGCCTTCGCCCTCGCGACGAGGGAGAAGGAGTAGGCCCCGCTGATGACGACCTCCGGTACGCGATACCTGTTCTGCCGCCCGCATGGCGGTCTCAACGACACGCTCGTGCAACTGGAACTGTGTCGCCGGCATGCCGCGCGCTTCGGCCGGACCATGATCGTCGACCTGTCGCGCTCGGGCCTGCGGCTGCCTTTCGACGAGGTTTTCGTCGCGCGAGCGGACTTCGGCGCGCCTGTCCTTTCCATGACGCCGGACCTGGCGCGCGTTCTCGACGGCATCGAAAGCGTCAGGCCGTCGGAGGTCGCCGGCCGCGTCTCCTCCTATGCCGCGGAATGGGATGTGCAGGCCGATTGCACGACGGAACGCCAGTCCGGCGTTCGCGTCACATTCGATTTCGACCGGGACCATCCCGAGACGCTGATCGTTCACGAGGAGGCGGGCGGGGGAACGCGCGGCTTCGGTTTCCTGCGCGACGTGGCGCTCGCGCCCGCGATGGCCGATGCGATCGCCAGGCGCCTGATCCCGCTGGGCCGGGACTACGATGCGATCCACGTGCGGAACACGGACCTCTCGACGGACTATGTCGCCCTGTTCGCGAACTGCCGCCGGCTTTTCGCCGGCCGGCGGCTGCTGGTCTGTTCGGATTCGGCGGAGGTGAAGGCCTATGCGGCCAGGGTGTTCGCCGACAGCACGATCCTCAGCGCCGCCGACATTCCCGACCTGCCGGGCCTGCCCCTGCACGCGACGAGAGGCACGGATCCGCGAAAGACGGCCGTCGACCTGCTCTGCGACCTGTTCGCGATCGCGCGCAGCAGCAACTTCGTCTTCACGACGGTGCGGAGCCGGGGCGGAACCCGGCCCGGTTTCTCCGGCTTCTCGGTCCTCGCCGACATGCTGCGCCAGCAACCCGCGGTCGTGCGTGGTCTGCTCGCCAGGGCAGATCCGGCGCTGCTCTCCGTCCTTTTCGAAACGCCGCCCCCCCATCGCCGGGCAGGCGGCATCCGGCACATGCTCGCGCGGCTCGACCAGTGGCGCTGGAATTTTCCGGCGCAGCGGCTTTCGACGCGGCTCGGCGCCAAGCTGCGCGGCGGAACGCTGTTCTCGGGCTGAACGGGCCGCGGGCCGATCGATCGGCAACGGGATTCCACTGGTCGTCCCGGCGCGTCGCCGGGGTGGTCCCGTGCGAAACCGGGGATTTGTTCCGTCCGCCGCTTTCCGTGCCGTCGACGCCGTGCGATGAGTCCGCCGCGGCCGGTCGGCCGTATTTTTCCCGGGGGCTTTCAATGTCTGTCATCTTCGCGCACCGCACCGCCGTGGCGCTTTTCTCCTTCTGCGCCATTACCCTGTTGCCATCGACCGGTCCGGCGATGGCCTCGGACGTGACCTTCACCATCCGCAACAACCATCCCAACGCCGTGCGCGTCGAACTCTACAGCCAAGACCGGAGCTATGTCTGGCCCGGCAAGGGGAAGGATTTCTATCTCGACGACGGCGAGGCGCGCGAGATGTCGCTGGCCTGCGAGGAGGGCGAGCAGATCTGCTACGGCGCCTGGGTCGACGGCGACGAGGACACCTACTGGGGCGTCGGCCCGAACAACGCCGAAAGCTGCGACGACTGCTGCTACGTCTGCGAAGGCGGCTCGACCGAGGAGATCGTCCTCGAGGAATAGCGGATCGCGGCTCCCGCCGGGCGGTCGCGCCCGGCGGGCCGCAGGGCCTCAGGGCCGAGGGTCGTTCCAGTGCACCATCGGCAGGCCGGGCACCGGGCTGCGGAAGAAGGGGATTCTCGTGCCGCGCAGCGAGCCGATGTAGACGGTCCTCAGGTCCGGCCCGCCGAAGGTGACGCTGGCGAACCAGGGCGCGATCGTGCCGCCGGCCGCCAGCATCAGCTCCGGCGTCGCCTCGCCCCGGTCGAAGGCATCGAGCAGGCGCTTGCTCGCGCCCGGATTGTCGTCGTCGAGGATGATCCTGAGTTCGCCCTCCGGCGTGATCGCGAAGATGCGGTCGGTCATCACGTGGGTGCCCCACAGATTGCCGTAGGAATCGAAGGCGATGCCGTCGATGAAGGCGCCATGGTCCTCCGGTCCGAAGGTCTGGCGATCCGACAGCGACCCGTCGTCGGCGACCCGGAACCGCGTGATCTTGCGGCCGGTCGTCTCCACGACGTAGAGCCATTCTTCTCTCGCATCGAGCCGCACCTCGTTGGTGAAGGCGATGCCGGTGGCCACCGTGCGGACGCGATCGCCGTCGACCAGCACGATCGAGCCGTCCTCCACGCGGCGGCTCGCCGCCTCCATCCAGTTCCGGATCTGGGTCGAGACCGTCACCCAGAGCCGGTCCTTCGAATCGCGCAGCACGAAGTTGACCTTGCCGATCGGCCTGCCGTCGATGCTGTCGATCAGCACCTTGGTCTCGCCCGTGCGCGTCATCAGCTCCAGGCAGTCGGTGCCGAAGTTGGAGATGTAGATCGAGCCGTCGCGGGCAAAGGCGAGCCCGTTGGGCAGCGTGCCCTGCGTGAAGCGCGTCGCCTCGTCGGTTGCATTCGCAAAAGCGTCGGCGTGGCTCTGCGCGATCAGTTCCTGCGTGCCGTCGGGCCGGATGTGCATGACGCCCGAGCGCGCGTCGGCGGCCCACAGGCTGCCGTCGCGTTCGGCCAGGATGCATTCCGGCCGTTGCAGGTCATGACCGACATACGAGATGTCGGCCTTCGTCACGGTGAAGCCGTCGATCGGATTGGCCATCGGAATCGCCCCTGCTAGAACGCCACCCGGTCGCCGCCCTTGAGCGCCAGCATCTCGCGCGCCTCGGCCGGCGTGGCGATGCCGTGGCCCAGTTCCTCCAGGATCGTGCGGATCTTGGCGACCTGCTCGGCGTTCGAACCGGCGAGCCTGCCGCGGCCGATGTAGAGCGAATCCTCCAGCCCGACGCGGACGTGCCCGCCAAGCAGGGCCGCCTGGGTGATGAACGGCATCTGGAAGCGCCCCGCCGCCAGCACCGACCAGACATAGTCGTCGCCGAACAGGCGGTCGGCGGTCTGCTTCATGAAGGCGACGTTCTCGACGTCGGCGCCGATGCCGCCCAGGATCCCGAAGATCGACTGCACCAGGAAGGGCGGCTTGATCAGCCCCTGGTCGACGAAATGCGCCAGGTTGTAGAGGTGGCCGATGTCGTAGCACTCGTGCTCGAAGCGCGTGCCGCAGCCTTCGCCGAGATGCTTGAGGATGTAGCCGATGTCGCGGAAGGTGTTGCGGAAGATGAAGTCGTCGCTGGCCTCCAGGAACGGCTTTTCCCAGGAGTGCTTCCACTCCTTGTACTTTCCCGCCAGCGGGTGAAGCGCGAAGTTCATCGAACCCATGTTGAGCGAGCACAGTTCCGGCTCCGCCTTCAGCGGCGCGGCCAGCCTCTCCTGCACGGTCATGCCGAGCCCGCCGCCGGTGGTGATGTTGATCACCGCGTCGGTCGCCTGCTTGATGCGCGGCAGGAACTGCATGAACACCGCCGGGTCCGGCGTCGGCTTGCCGGTCTCGGGGTCGCGGGCGTGGAGATGCAGGATCGCCGCTCCCGCTTCCGCCGCGTCGATCGACTGCGTGGCGATCTCGTCGGGCGTGATCGGCAGCGCGTCCGACATCGTCGGCGTGTGGACGCCGCCGGTGACGGCGCAGGTGATGATGATCTTGTCGTTCTTGCGGGCCATGGGATCCTCCCCGTTGTCTCTATCTCTTGCGTCGCGTGGGTCCTTGCGCCGTCAGGCGGGCCGCGGCCTCACGATGCGGTTCCTCAGCGTTCCGATGCGCTCGACGGTCAGTTCCATCACGTCGCCTGGCGAAAGCTGGCGGCCGACCTCGAGCGCGCAGCCTGTGCCGACCGTTCCGGAGCCGATCACCTCGCCGGCATGGAGCGTTTCCGAGGTCGACAGGTAGGAGATGATGCGCGCGAAGGAGTGGTGCATGTCGCGCGAATTGCCGCCGCCCCAGCGCTCGCCGTTGACGCGCACCTCCATGTCGAGGGCGACCGGATGCGTCACCTCGTCGGCGGTCAGGATGTAGGGGCCGAGTATGTTCCCGGTGTCGAAATCCTTGCCCTTGGTCGGACCGAGCTGGCCCGGCGTCTCCCTGAGCTGCGCGTCGCGGGCCGACATGTCGTTGAAGATGGTGTAGCCGAAGACGTGCTCCATCGCGCGCTCGGCCGGGATGTCGACGCCGCCCTTGCCGATGACGACGGCCAGCTCCAGTTCGTAGTCCATGAAGGACGAATAGGACGGCCAGACCGTGTCCTGCCCGTGCCCGATCACCGAGAGATGGTTGCACTTGTAGTAGATCGGCTGCTCGTACCAGACCGCCGGTATCTCGTAGCGCTTGCCGGTGCGCTTCTCCGCCTGGTCGTAGGCGTTGCGCAGGTGCGCCTCGAAGGCGAGGCAGTCGCGCAGGCGAACCGGGCGGGGCAGGGGCGCGCGGAAGGCGACGGCGTCCTCGGCGACCAGCGCCTGCTCGGGCGCGGCGTCGAGCAACTGGCGCGCGGCGTCGAGGCCCGCTCCGCCGCTCTCGATCAACGCCTGCATGGAGGCGAAATGCGAACCGTCCAGTCCCGCCAGCCGCGCTGCCCGTCCTAGATCGAGAAGATGACCGTCGCCGGCCGCCGCCGCGACGATCTCGCGCCCCTCATGGACGACGGTGGCCAGCCGCACGGGCCTATTCCTCGAAGATCGCGACGGCGCGGGTGAAGCCCGCCGAGGCCGCCTTGATCTTGAACGGGAAGCAGGCGATCTCGTAGCCGGTCGCCGGCAGCCGGTCGAGATTGGCGAGCTTCTCGATGTGGCAGTAGCCGATCTCCATGCCGGCGCGATGGCCTTCCCAGATGATCTTCGGGTCGTGCGTCGCGGCGAATTTCCTTGCCGTGTGGACGAAGGGCGCGTCCCAGCTCCAGGCGTCGGTGCCGGTCACGCGCACGCCGCGCTCCAGCAGCCAGATCGTCGCCTCGCGGCCCATGCCGCAGCCGCGCGCCACGTAGTCTGGCTGGCCGTATCGCGCTCCGGCCGCTGTGTTCACCACCACGATGTCGAGCGGACGCAATTCGTGGCCGATGCGCTTGAGCTCGGCCTCGACGTCGGATGCCTTGACGACATAGCCGTCCTCCATGTGCCGGAAGTCGAGCTTGACGCCAGGATTGAAGCACCACTCCAGCGGCACCTCGTCGATGGTGATCGCCCGTTCGCCATTGTTCATGGTCGAGGCATAGTGCCAGGGCGCGTCGAGATGGGTGCCGTTGTGGGTGGAGATGTTGAGCTGCTCCACCGCCCAGCCCTCGCCGTTCGGCAGTTGCTCGGTCGTCAGGCCGGGAAAGAAGGGCAGGATCTGCCCGGCGGTCATGTGGTGGTCGAGATAGTCGATCTTGGGCAGCGCCATCGGCGGGTCGGAGGCAATGCCCATCTCGAGGGCTACGGACAGGTCGACGATGCGGCGCGGCATGGCGGTCTCCTAGCGGCCCAGCAGGCCGGTGGCGATGGATGGGAAGATCAGCACGAGCGCGAGCACGATCGCCATCATGACGGCGAAGGGGGCGGCGCCCCGGAAAATCTCGCCGAGCGAGATGGAGTCGTCGTCCAGCGTCGACTTGATGACGAAGACCGACAATCCGAAGGGCGGCGTCAGCAGCCCGATCTCGACGGCGATCACGGTGACGATGCCGAACCAGACGAGGTCGACGCCCATCGGCACGACGACCGGCAGCATCAGCGGCACCAGGATCAGCATGATCGAGGAGGAGTCGAGGATCGTGCCCATGACGATCACGAGCAGGACGTAGGCGAGGATCACGCCCCAGAAGCCGATGTCGGCGGTGGCGACGAAGGAGCCGAACTCCGCGGGCAGGCCCGACAGCGACAGCATGCGCGAATACATCTGCGCGGCGATGATGAGAAAACTGACCGAGGCGGTGACAAGGCCGGTGTCGGTCAGCACCTCCCAGAAGCTTCGCCATGTCAGCGCGCGCCTTGCGAGGCCGATCACGATCGCGCCGAGACATCCGATCGCGCCGGCCTCGATCGGCGTGAAGAAGCCGGCATAGAGGCCGCCGAGCACGAGGGCGATCAGGCTCGCGATCGGCAGGCCCTTGGCGAGAAGGTCCGCCCGGCTCATGTCGTGCTCGGTGTCCTCCGACAGGTTCTCGCCGATGAAGGACGGCCAGAAATAGGCCATCAGCACCACGCCGCCGCCGAAGATCAGGGCAAGCAGCAGGCCCGGCAACACGCCGGCGAGGAAGAGGTCGCCGACCGATTGTTCGGTCAGGAGGCCATAGAGGATCAGGAGCAGGCTCGGCGGGATCAGCATCCCGAGCACAGAGGAGCCGGCGACGACGCCGACGGAGAATTTCTTCGTATAGCCGTGGCGCACCATTTCGGGCACGGCGAGCCGCGTGAAGACCGCGGCGGAGGCGATCGAGATGCCGGTGATGGCGGCGAAGATGGCGTTGGCGGCGACCGTGGAAACCCCGAGCCCGCCCTTCAATCGGCGGAAGAGCTGGTTGGCGACGTCGTAGGCGTCGCGGCCGAGGCCTGTCACGGAGACGAGGAAGCCCATCAGCACGAACAGCGGCACGACGCCGAAGAAGTAGGACGAGATCGTTTCCGAGGCGGCGAGCGCCAGCAGCTTGCCGGCGAGCAGCGGCGAGCCCTTCATCATCCAGACGCCGACATAGGAGCACAGCATGAGGGCGATCGGCACCCACAGGCCGGCATAGACCAGCACGATCATCGCGCCCAGGGTGGCGAGCCCGATCTCGAAGGAAGTCATCGGGCGTCTCCGGCGGCTTTCGGTTCGACCAGGCTCCAGAGCGCGATCACGCCCGCGATCAGCAACTGCATGATGAGGGCCGCGCAGCCGATCAGGATGATGAGCTTGACCGGCCATTCCGGCGCGGTGAAATCGCCCACCGTGCCGATGTAGGTGTTGCGCTGCCAGGCCTTCTCGAACAGCGGCCAACTGGCCGACAGCAGGAACCACACGAGCGCCAGGGCCGCCGCCACATAGACGAGTTCGATCGCCGCGCGCAGGCGCGGCGCGCGCCGGGCGATGGCGTCGAGCAGAGCGTCGGTCCGCGTGAAGCGGCCCTTGCGGAAAGCCTGCGACACCTGAAGAAAGACGATCGCCACGATCGACATCGAGACGATCTCCGGAACCCCGGAGATCGGCGCTAGGAAGAGGTTGCGGCCAAGCACGTCCGCGTTGACCAGCACCACGAGCCCAAGGATCAGCAGCGTGCCGATCACGTTGAGCGCGTTCGAGATCGCGTCGGCGGCGGCGCGGATGCGCCTGCCCCAACCGGAGCCGGTGGCCGGCTCCGGCGTCGCTCCATGTGCCATGGACGTTCGCCCCTTCGGAAGTGCCTGAGGTTCTGGGACCCGGTGCTATTCCTGGTCCCAGTCGCGGGCCGGCTTGCCGCCGGCGGCGCGGATGGCGTCCATGTAGGCCTTCAAGATCTCGGTTCCGGCCTTGCCCTCGCCGTCGACCTGCTTGGCCCAGGCCTGCGCGACATTGTCCATGCCGTCGACCCACTTCTGGCGGAACGCGTCATCGACCTCGGTGATCGTGGCGCCCTGTTCGGCGAGCGTCTTCAGCGCCGCCTCCGAGGCTGCGCCCAGGTCGGCGAGATAGGCGTCGCGGAACGCCTCGCCGCCGGCTCTCAGCGCCTTCTGCACCTCTTCGGGCTGCTCGTCGAACCACTCCTTGTTGGCCGCCAGCGAGCCGGCGTACTGCGCGCCGAACCCGACCTTGGTGATGTAGGGCGCGACCTCGTGCAGCTTGCCGGGAAGGGCGGCGGTGGCGAAGACGATGACGCCGTCATACACGCCGGTCTTGATCTCGTTGTAGTAGGTGGTGAGGTTGCCCGACACGCCGACCGCGCCGGTGCCGCCGAGCCAGTTCACGGCCGGCCCGGGCGCGCCGATCTTCTTGCCCTTCAGGTCGTCGATCGAATTCACCGGGAAGGTCGTCATCAGCAGGTAGTCGTCGATGGCGGACGGCGCGCCGAGATATTCGAGGCCGTTCTCCTCCCAGGTTACCTTCATGTTCGGGTTGGAGAAATGCAGCTGGTCGATCGTGTTGGCCACCAGCGCCGCATCGCTCGACACGAAGGGGGTGAAATAGCTGACGTTCTGCAGCGACAGCTTGGCGGGGTCGAAGACCGACGAGATCACGCCGATCTGCGCCAGGCCCTCCTCGGTGGCTTCCAGTTCGTCGCCCACCTTGGCGAGCGAGCCGCCATATTGCTCGTCCCACTTGATCTCGTGGCCGCTGCCCTCGAGCGCCTTGTTGACGGTGGGGATGAAGGTCGTGCTGGCGTGCTTCACCCAGCGGAACACCGGCGGATGGCCGGCGACGATCGTGACGTCGATCGTCTCGGCGCGAACGCCGGCGGTCGATGCGGCGAGCGCCGCCGCGACGAATGCGTATTTCAGAAGAGCCTTGTCGAACATGGTATCCTCCCTGGGTTCGATCGGGTTGGTTCTGGACTGTTTTCTCAGTCCCTGTGCATCAGCGCCCTGACACCCGCGCTGGAAAAGGCGACGACGGCGCGAAGTAGTCTTGCCGTGTCGGGGTGGTCGTATTGGTCGGACATGCGTTTCGCGCGGCCCTCGATGCCGAGCGCGGCAATGCCGGCGCCGAGCGACAGCAGGTAGGCGCGGATCGCGTCGCTTTCGGTCATCCGCGGCTCGATCTCGCGAAAGGCGTCGGTGAAGCGGCGCGCGATACCGTCGAAGTTCTCGGCAATCACACGCTTGGCCACCTCGTCGACCGAATGCATGAACACCGCGAGCATTCGGACATAGGAATATCCGCCCTGTTCCTCGTCCCTGCCGAGTTCGACGAGCGGCGCCATGAAGGCCTCGATCAGGTCTTCCACCGTCGGCTGCCCCTGCGCGAGCAGGTTGTCGAGCAGCACCTCGCGCTGCGCGTTCACGAAGGACGACCGCCGCCGCATGATGGCATGCAGCAGGCCTTCCTTGGAGCCGAAATAGTAGGCGATCATCGCCTGGTTCACCCCGGCATCCCGCGCGATGCCGCGCATCGAAGCGCCGGCATAGCCGAATTCCGCGAAGGCACGCTCCCCCGCCGCGAGGATCGCGGTGCTGACGTCGCTGTCCGGACGCACCTGCGTGAGCATGATCTGGTGTGTTCCTCCCGTTCGTTAAACGTTTGACGAAAACACGAAAGGAGTCAAGACGCTGCCGACGATCGATGTGGAATGGGCTTCCCCTATTGGCCGTCACGGGAAGGGCGCGGGCGCCGACGGTGGAGCCTTGAGAGCGCGGTTCGCGGCCGGATCGCCGTTCAGCGGCGGCCCGCGTGGGGTAGGGCGGTCGACGGCACGCGGGGCGCCGCTCAGCGCGCGAAGCGCAGCGTCACGGCGAAGGAGAAGGTATTGCCGCCCACGCCCTCGGGCGGACGCGGGTAGGGTGCGGCGCGGCGGGCGACGGCCAGCGCCTCCTGGTCGAGGATCTGGTGTCCCGAACCGGCGGCGACGCGCGCGCCGGCGAGGCCGCCGGTCCGGTCGATGGTGATGGCGAGGCGGGTCGAGCCGGTGATGCCGGCGCTGCGCGCGGCGGCGGGATAGCGCTTGTGGCGCTCGACGTGGGAGAGCAGCGCGCGGGCGTACTTCGCCTCGGCGCCGGGTGCTGCGGCGCTGCGGGCCTGGCTTCCGGCGCTGGCGGGCGCGGCGGGCTTGCGGCTGGAACCGGCCGGCCTCTCGCCGGACCGAGCGGGGGCCTCGTCCTTGGCGGGCGCCTGCTTCGCCCGCGGTTCGGATGTCTCGACGGTCCTGCGCGTCGGCTCGGCGGCGCGGGCCCGCGGCGCTTGCGCCGGTTTCGCCGCCGTTTCCGTGACGGTCGCGCTCGCCGCCACCTTTGCCATCGGCTCTGGCGGCAGCGGCCGCTGTTCCGGGACGGCGTCCGTCGTCTCCGGCAGGAGTACGCGGACCGGATCGACGGGCTCGGCAGCGGGAGCCGCCATAGTCTCGACTGGCGGCGGGGCTGCAAGCAGCGCCATCGTCGCGGCGTTGGGCGCCGGCGGCGCGAAGGCAGGCGCGGCCGCTTCGACGACCGTTTCGACCCCGTCCGGGACCGCCTCGACGGTCTCCGGCGCGGTGTCGCCGTCCACGGCGTCGGCCCTGTCGAACTCGACAGACGGCGCGGCCACCGGCTCGACGGCGGCGATCGCCTCGTCCGGCGCGATCGTCTCGGCCACCGGAGCTTCGACCGCCTCCGTCGATTCGGCCGCGGCCGTCAGCATGGGCTCCGCCTCGATCGCTTCGGGCCGTTCGGCCGCGACCGCCTCCGGCTCCACCGCCTCGACCGGCTCCACCGCCTCGACCGGCTCCACAACCTCCGCAAGCGTCTGCTCGATCGCGTCGATCGGCTCGGCATCCGCCTTGTCCGCGCCGTCTTTGCCGGCGACCGCCGAGGCGGCGCTTGCGGCCGGCACGTCGAACACGATCTCGACCGAGACGCCGTCGGTGGCGGCCTCCATGCCCTCCACCGAAAGGCGGTCGGCGATGAAGACGAAGGCCGCGGCATGGATGGCCGTCGACAGGATCAGCGCCGCCGTCACGCCCAGCCTTCGCCCGCGCGCCGGTTTGCCGGGCAGCAGCGCCGAACGTCCGCCGGCCGTCAGGCCCAGCTCAGGCATCATGCCGACATTGTCGTTCTCGCCGCGATGCGGCGCGTCGATCGCCGGCGCCTCGACCTCCTCCGGCCTCGGCTTGTAGGCCGGCGGCGCGTCGCCGCGCGCGAGGTCGATCCAGGCGGGCGCCGGGCGGCGGATCATCGCGCGCCTCCCGCGATGACCGTTCGCTCGGTCGTCCGGGCAAGCCCGACCGGCGCCAGCACCGGCCGCCCGTCCTCCCGCGCGATGTGGGCGCGGATGCCGAACACGTCGGCCAGCATGGCCGCGTCGAGCACAGCGGCGGGGTCGCCGTCGGCGGCCACCACGCCGTCGCGCAAAAGCACGACCCGGTCGCACCAGCGCGCAGCCAGCGTCAGGTCGTGCAGCGACACCAGGATCGCACGTCCCCTCCGGGCAATGGTGCCGAGCGCGGCCATCATCGATATCTGGTGCGCGGGATCGAGGCCCGAGGCCGGCTCGTCGGCGATCAGCACCGGCGTGTCCTGCGCGATGGCGCGCGCGGCGAGCACACGCGCCTGCTCGCCGCCGGAGAGTTCGGTCGCGCGGCGCTCGGCGAGGCCGGCCACGTCCATCACCGCCATCGCCTCGCGGCAGATCTCCATGTCCCTCGGGCCGGGCCGGCCGCCGAAGCCGAGCCAGGGCAGGCGGCCGAGCGCAACCGCCTTCCCCACGCTCATCGGCCAGCCGATCACCCGCGTCTGCGGCAGGTAGGCGACGAGACGGGCGCGCTCGCCGTGGGAAAGCATGGCGCCATCGCGCTCGCCGATCCGCACCGTTCCCGCATGGGCGACCTGTCCGGCCAGCGCGCGCATCAGCGTCGACTTGCCCGCGCCGTTCGGGCCCAGCAGGCCGACGACCTCGCCCGGCCGCACCGCCAGGTCGATACCGCGCAGCACCGCGCGTCCGGCGAGTTCCACATTCAGGGCGCGGGCGGTCAGTTCCATCAGCCGAGCTCCCGGCGCGAGCGGGTGACCAGCCACAGGAAGAACGGCGCGCCGATCAGCGCGGTCAGCACGCCGACGTTCAGCTCCTTGGCCGGAACGATCGTGCGGGCGGCGATGTCGGCGGCCAGCAGCAGGGCCGCGCCGCCGAGGCCGGACGGCAGGAGCAGCCGGCTCGGCATCCGGTCGGTCAGCGGCCGCAGCAGGTGCGGCACCACGAGCCCGACGAAGCCGATCGCGCCGGTCACGGCCACGCCCGCGCCCACCGCCAGCGCCACGCCCGCCACCAGCATGATCCTGGCGCGGGCGATGTCGACGCCGAGGCTTTGCGCCGTCTCCTCGCCGAAGGACAGCGCGTCGAGCGCCCGCGCCGATGCGAGGATCAGCGCCCAGCCGACAAGCATCGGCGCCAGCGAGAGCCAGACATGCGGCATCGACCGGTCCTTGATGGAACCGAGCAGCCAGAAGATGATCTCATAGCTGGCGAAGGGATTGGGCGACAGGTTGAGCGCCAGCGAGGTGAAGGCACCGGCGAGGCTCGACAGCGCGATGCCGGCGAGGATCAGCGTCAGCGTCGTGGTGTTGCCGGCGGCGATCGCCAGCAGCACGACGACGGCTGCCAGCGCGCCGGCCATCGCGCCGGCCGGCAGCGCCAGCATCGAGGCGCCGGCCAGCCCCGAATAGAACACCGCCACGGCCCCCAGCGAGGCGCAGGCCGAAACGCCGATGATGCCGGGCTCGGCCAGCGGATTGCGCAGGAAGCCCTGCAGCGCCGCGCCCGACAGCCCGAGGCCGAAGCCGACGAGGGCGGCCAGCAGCGCGCGCGGCAGGCGCACCTCGCGCATGATGATCGCCGCCGCCTCGCCGCCGCCGGAGAAAAGGCCCTCCAGGCTCGCCGCCGGGCCCAGCGCGGCCGGCCCGATCAGCAGCGATGCCGAAAACAGCAGCACGACCGCCAGCGACAGGGCGAGGGCAAGGCGGGCCGGGCTCATCCCGAGGCGCCTTTCCTGGCCAGCAGGTCATCGCGCAGGGCGCGCAGCGCGCGCACGGCTTCCAGCGTGAAGGGGCCGCCGCAGCCCCACGAGCCGCGCGGCACGACGCCGGTCGCGGCCACTGCGCCGCTGGCGGAAATGGCCGGATGGCGCGTCACCTGGTCGGCGAGCGCCGGTGCGCCCTCGATGCGGGCGGACAGAAGCACCACGTCGGGCCGGTCGATGACGAGCAGTTCGAGCGGGTAGGGGGCGAGACCGGAAAGGCCGCGCTCGGCGGCGAGGTTGCGGAAGCCCGCAGCCGACAGCACGCTGTCGGCCAGCGTGCCCGCGCCGGTCGCGACCCCGTTCTGGCCGAAGATGATGGCGGTCGGGCGCGGCGTCTCGGCGTGCAGGGTCAGCGCCGTAAGCTCGCTCTCGAAGGCCGACGCCATGGTTTCGGCCCGGGCTTGCTGGCCGAGGATCGCACCCATGCGGCGGATGTCGCCAGGGATTGTGTCCAGCGTCTGCGTGTAGCCGAACTCCTCCACCCGCATGCCGAGGTGGCGCAGGAGCTGGGTGGTGTTGTGCAGCGAGTATGTCCCCGTCACCACCACGTCCGGGCGGGCGATGAGAACCTCTTCCGCCACGCCGGCATTCTTCGGAAAGGCTCGGGCCTCCGCCCGCAGGTACGAAAAGTCGGGGTCGTCGGACAGCATCGACAGCGAGACGATGCGCTCCGGCTTGGCCAGCGCCAGCACGAGCTGGTCGGTGCAGACGTTGAGCGACATCACCCGCGGCGTATCCTCGGCCGCGACCGGCGCGACCGGCGCGACCGGCGCGACCGTACCGCCGATCGCCGCCGCGACCAGCGCGGCGGCCAGCGTCGCCGGGCGATGCCAGCCCGGCAGCCGCGCGCCGGGGGCCGCGAGGCCACGAATGCGCGCGATTGCCAGGTGGCGGCGCATCAGAACTGCGCCTTGAAGCCCGCGAAGGCGGAGATGCCGGCGGTGCCGAAGCCCGGCGACACCTGGTAGTCCTGGTCGAGCAGGTTCTCGACGCGGACATAGGCTTCCGTGCTGTCGGTCGGCTTGTAGGCCACCTTGGCGTTGACGAGCACGTAGTCGTCGAGCTTCACGTCGCCGCGCTGGGCGCTGAAACAGGGCGTCGGCAGGTAGTCGGGCGCCGGGTAGCACGTGCTCGCATTCGTCCCGACGATGATGGTGTCGAGCGTGTTGATCGGGATGTTGGCGGTGGCGGAGATCGTCCACTTCTCGGCCGGCCGCACGGTCGCCTGGAGGCCGATCACATGCTCGGGAATGCGGATGGCGCGGTCGCCGTCGGCTTCCCTGGCGTCGGTGTAGGTGTAGTTCGCCCCGAGATCGAGCCAGCTCGACGCCTTCCAGGTGAAGGAGGTCTCCACGCCGCGCGACTTGATCGTCCCCTCCGATTGCTGGTAGGAGTAGGTGACGTTGTCGTAGATGATCAGGTCGTCGACATCGAGCATGAAGAAAGTGACGTCGGCCACCAGCGTCCCGTCGAGGAGAGTCTGCTCCACGCCGGCATCGAAGCTGAAGCTCGTCTCCGGCTGCAGCGCGGCGTTGCCGGAATAGGGATCGTAGAGCTCGTAGAGGCTCGGCGCGCGAAAGCCGGTGCCAACGGAGCTGTGCAGGCGGGTGCCGGTCTGGTCGAACAGGTAGGAGGCGGTGCCGCGATAGGTCAGGTGCTGGCCGAATGCCGAGTGGCTGTCGTGGCGCAGGCCGGCGGTCAGCACCAGGTTCTCGACCGGCTCCAGGATCGCCTGCGTCCAGACCCCCGTCAGTTCGAAGCCGGCGTCGGTATCGGTGCCGTAGTTGTCGGTCGCCTCCGCGTCCTGCCATTCATGGTCGGCGCCGTACTGCAGCGTCAGCCAGGTCGCGGCTTCGAACGAGCCCTGGTAGTCGAGCTTGGTGCGGGTGCCGGTGTAGTCCGCGTCAAAGGCGCCGTAGAGCGGATCGACCGACCGGATGGCACGGTCGAGCTGGAACACCTGCACGGAGGCCGTGTTCTTCAACCGCCCGTCGAGCAGGTCGAGGTTGAAGCCGAAGCGGGCGGCGGCCTGTTCGGTCGCATTCTTGTTCACGAGGCTGTCGGAAGGTTCGACGATCTCGCCCGTCTCGGGAATGACATAGCGGTCGTTGTCGTACTCGGCCTCGCCCTTGATGTAGAGCGCGCTGGCGAAGACGGAAAAATTCTCGCTGAAGCGGTATTCGCCGTTGATGTCGAGATTGCCGAGATCGAAGGCGTCGCCCTCGGACCCGAGCGCCGCGGCTGAAATTCCGTCGGTGTGGAACCCGGCGACGTTGAACGACAGGCTGGCCTTGTCGCTTCCGGCGCGCAGGCCGTAGGCGCCGCGCACCGTGCCGTTCGACCCGGCCTCGACGCCCACGAGGTGCTTGACGCCGGGCTCGACGCCGCCGAGCGTGGAGACGGAGATGACGCCTGCGATCGCATCCGAACCGTAGAGCGTGCTCTGCGAACCCTTCAGGACCTCCAGGCTGCCGACATTGTCGGCGAGCAGGTACTGGTAGGACGTCTGCACCTGCGTGCTCGTCGGGTCGGAAATGTCGATGCCATTGAAGAGAGTCTTGACGTAGCGGCGCGGCAGGCCGCGCACGGAGAGGCTGGCCTCTGTACCCGGTCCGCCGGGCGAGGTGATGTGGATGCCGGGCAGCTGGTTCAGGTAGTCGACGATCAGCGGCCTTGCCTGCTCCTCGATCTCCTCCCTGCTCACGGTCTCCACCGTCGAGCCGGTCTTGGCCCTGTCGGTGGGCGCGCGGTTCGGCGTGACGACGACCTCGCCGATGTCGAGGTCCTGCGCGAAGGCGGGTGCCGCGACGACGAGCGCGAATACGGATACGGCGGCGGAAAGCGACAACGCTTTCTTTTGGTTCATGATAGTCCCCCAGCGACGCGCCCCCTCGGACGCGGTCATGGTTGCAATGATGCCGGTGGGATTTCAGTCGGAGTCCCCCAGCGATGACGAAAGCCACCACTGTGCGAGACAGCGCCGGAAGCTCCCCGCATCCGGAAACGTGACGGCCCGAGGCAGGTCTCCTGGCTTGCGGTTCAACGGCTTGCCCTGCCTTCCCGAAGCGACGAACGCGCCTCAGTGGCATCAGCGGACAAGCCTCGCCGCTTACAGTTGCGGGGGCAGCTACGGTTGCGACGCCTTCGGCACCGTCCCGTATTCCCTATTTCCTCCCGGCCTGCGTTGGCGCGGGAACCTCGAACGAATGCTACGTTAACAGTCAGTAATGCGGCGGGTCAACGGTTGGGCCACACGCCGGGACCCATTTTGGGCTGGGTCAATTGCGGCCGCTGGGGTGATTTCCACCTATAAGTGCGCGAACGAACATTGAGTGTCGCTTGTTCACTGTGCTAAATAGTTCTACGCAGCGCACCGAAGGGGACGGGACGCATGGGATTCGAGCCCAAAAGTAAAACGCACGCGATAGTTGAGGTTGTTTTCGGTCTGAGGTTTGCAAAACCCTTTGAGGCTCAGCTACTTGAGAAGGTCGTAGCATCTCATGACGAGTGGCGCGATCAGTTCCCTAGAGTTACACGTGGCGTAGGCTTTCAGTTCCATTTGGGACAGGAACCAGTTCTGGGGTTGCCACTGCCGCCAGCGTCTGTGGCGTTCGAGCGGTTAAGGCCAGACGGCACGGCTGATTGGAAGCTGCGACTTGAAGGCGATCGGGTTCTGCTCAACTGTTTGGATTACTCTCGCTGGTCTGAAATCTGGCCTGCGGCCTCCAGATATCTCTTCAAGGTAGCCTGGCTGGCGACAAATGGCGACAATCCCGTAGTCGCTGCACTCCTTCAATACGTCGACGTGTTTGAGTGGACTGGCGATCGGAATAGCTATGATGCGGCTGAACTGTTGAAAAAGGGAGCCGCGATTCCCGCAACCATCCTTAACAAGGGTCCGTTTTGGCACCTTCATCAGGGATGGTTTCGCAGCGAACCTCGACTGCCAGCGTCCAGGCTCTTAGAGCGTGTGCATCTGGACGCGGTCGAGGATGACAGGACCAAGAGACCGATTGTGCGTCTTGACACCTATTTGGACGTAACGCTCGACGCGCCGATGGTGCTCGTGGGCATGGGGCAAACCGAGAATGCGGCGCTCGCATCTTTGTTTTCTGTACTTCACGACCTAGATAAGGAGTTGATGCTTTCGGTTCTTTCGACGAAGGCGGCCAAAAGGATTAAGCTTAATGTCTAGTTCGACAACTGTGTCGGGTGAGGCTTCTTCTGTTTTTGATAAGTACGTAAGCGAGACTGTACAGGTTTCGCGCAACCGTCAAACGTACATAGCTACGGATTTTGTTCGCCAGTGTACTGCAGCGCTCACCCTTCTATCTGCTTTGACTGGTTTTGGTCTTGCGGGTGGTACTGCGGCCGTGGCGGGTGCTGCAACCCAGCTTCCATTACCTCCGGTACAAGTATGGAGAAGTTCACGCGCTGCAATGGCGCAGAGCGAAATCAATCTCCTTATACATAGACTTGATCGCTTGAAGCAATATAGAGCAGGGTGGGCAGGTCCGGGCTCCTTGGTGCCAACAAAGAAGGCATTCATGGTTGCCGGTGACTTTATTTACTATTTGGCGGAGGCGGGGATGAGGGCTCCGAATAGAATCAACCTAAGCAGCGATGGCGAGATAAACTTCTACTGGAAGCAAAATGGCGGAACGCTCGATATTGGTTTCAACCGAAGAAGTAATTCTTCATACTATGCGCGTCTGCCAAATGGTGCTGCGTATATTCAAAATTCAATGCACGGAATGCCTCGACTGAGGCCTGATATAATAGCTGCGTTTGCACTAGGCTGAAACAATGGCGAATGGGGGAGTCGGTGACAAAGAGGAGATTGTCTGGGACTTGAAAAATCTCAAGCCAGAAGAATTCCTAAATCGCGTAATTTATGACCCCGAATGGCTTGACGACGATGGGAAACTAACTCCTGCCGCAATTTCTGTATCTGATTTGAAGAAGAATGGCCTCAGCGTGAATCGCGACTTCGTTAAAGCTGGAGTTGTGGACCGTCTCATTCAAGACGCAATGGCTAAACTGCCTAACGATAGAGAGATTGCTCGAATCTGGCGAATGGTGACCAATGAGGTCACCGGCATTAAGGCGGTAGTTCCAAACAAGAAATGGCCGAAAGGAGAAGAGAAGAAAGTCGAGAATATATTTTCTGCGCACGCGTCCCCTCAACCAGAGGACACTTCCGTAAATCCGGCTTTCCCCGAAAATCTCGCCCACGCTCATATATTGTGCCTGCACAAGGGAGATGGGACAATAAAGGCACTTCGGGCCGAATTGCTTCCACTTCTCAATAACGTTATTTCGGTTTCTAAATTTATGAAGATCATTGCTCCTCACCAGTCAGACCGAACACAGGCATAACCACAGGCAAAACTGGTCACAAGGGTTTGCAGAAGATTGTGCGGGGTCGTCTCACGACTTCAAGATAACTCCTACATCCACCTGTTCTTGGATGGTTTGTACGCTGATTCTACTCCCCGGCGAACCTCTCCATCTTGTTTAGCCGGACTAAAAAATCCGCTTGACTCGTCCCGGTCACCGAGTCACGTTTTACAAATACTAAAACGAGGTGAAGCGTGGCCGATCAGGTTGATCACGAGGGCTTTGCGAGCGACGAGGCGGCGCCGCTGGGCGATCGCCTGCGGACGCGGCGCCAGGCGCTCGGCCTGACCCTGAAGGAGGTCGCGGACGGCGCCGGCCTGTCGGTCGGCTTCATTTCCCAGATCGAGCGCGGCATCACCACGCCGTCGCTTTCGTCGCTGGTATCGGTATCGCGGGTGCTCGGGCTGCACGTTTCCGAGTTCCTGTCGCAGCCCAAGGCCACCGCGTCGCTGACCAAGCAGAACCAGCGCCAGCACTATGCCGTCGGCGGCAATTCGCTGGTCTACGAGCGGCTGTCGACCTCGTTTCCCGGCAACGTGCTGCGCAGCCTCATCATCCACGAACCGCCCGGCTATCGTTCCGAACCGATCGCCCACGAGGGCGAGGAGATTTTCTACGTGCTCCAGGGCGCGATCACCGTCGAACTCGAGGGGGAGACGAACATCCTCGAGGCGGGCGACTCGCTGCATTTCCAGTCGACCAGGGTGCACTCGTCCTGGAACCACACCGGCTCGCCGGCCACCATCCTGCATACCTGCACGATGGATGTCTTCGGCGATGATCCGGCGGCGGAGGAGCCGCACCCGGTCGTCCAGCGGGCGGCCGCGCGCGGCAACAAACCATCCAGACCCAAGATCAACAAAGGGGAATAAGAAATGAAATCGATCGCCAGATCCTTTGCCGCGACGCTGCTCGCCGCCACCGTTCTCTCGCCGCTCGCCGTTTCGCAGGCCGCCGCGCAGACCGTCCTTCGACTCGACGAGGTCGCCGTCGGCGAACTCGATCCGGGCAAGGCGTCGGACTATGCCGACTCCATCCTGATGTTCAACGTCTACGACACGCTCGTCCTGCCCGTGCAGGGCGGACCCGGCTATGCGCCGCACCTCGCCGAAAGCTGGGAAGCGGACGGCAACGACTTCGTCTTCAAGCTGCGCGCCGACGTGAAGTTCCAGAGCGGCAACCCGCTGACGGCGGAGGACGTGGTGTTCTCCTTCGACCGCATGAAGGCGCTGGGGCAGGGCCTGTCCTTCGTCTTCGCCAAGGTGGAAGCCGCCGAGGCCGTCGCTGCCTCCACCGTCCGCTTCAAGCTCACCGAAGCCTATTCGCCCTTCGTCGCCTCGCTGGTGCGCCTGCCGATCCTCGACAAGAAGCTCGTCATGGCGAACCTGGGCGAGGGCGACGGCGAGATGAAGGACTGGGGCCAGGCCTTCCTGTCGGCCAACGGCGCCGGTTCGGGCGCCTACAAGGTCGTCTCGCACAATCCGCAGCAGGAAACGGTCATGGAGAAGAATCCGGACTATTTCCTCGACATCCAGGACAGCGCCCCCGACCAGGTGCGCCTGCGCTACGGCCTCGAGGCCGCGACCGTACGCACGCTGATCGCCCAGGGCGAGCACGACATCTCCTCGCAGTGGCTGCCGCCGGAGGTGCTGAAGGCGCTCGCCGGCAGCGGCGCGCAGATCCTGAAGGAGACCGGCGGCGGCGCCTTCTACGTCAAGATGAACACCGCCAAGCCGCCGCTCGACGACGCCAATTGCCGTCTGGCGCTCGCCTCGGCCTTCGACTACGCGGCCGGTATCCAGATGGTGGCCGTCGCCGACGGCATCTCGCAGGGCAGCCCGTCGACGGGCGCGATCCCGGTCGGCATGTTCGGCGCCGGCGACACGCCGCTGGCGCGCGACCTCGAGGCCGCCAAGACGCATCTCGCGGCCTGCAAGTACAAGCCGGAGGACTTCACCCTCGAATTGTCCTGGATCGGCGAGGTTCCGATCGAGGAACGCTTCGCGCTTCTGATGCAGGCGAATTTCGCCGAGATCGGCATCAAGTCCGAAATCCGCAAGGTGCCGTGGGCGCTGTTCACCGAACTGGTGTCCAAGCCCGAGAACACGCCGCACGTCTCGCAGATCTTCGCCAACGCGGTGACCGGCGATCCCGACACGCTGCTCTTCCCGATGTATCACTCCTCGCTGAAGGGCACCTGGCAGTCGCCGGAATACCTTGAGGACGCCGCCGTCGACGAACTGCTCGTCAAGGGCCGCACGGTAACCGACCCGGCCGAGCGCCAGGCCACCTACGCCGCGCTCAACGCCCGGCTGATGGAGATCGCGCCGACCATCTACGGCTACGACCGGCAGTCGCTGTTCGCCGCGTCGAACCGCGTCAAGGTGCCGGCGCTCAGCGATCCGGAGAAGGCCTTCGGCCTCGACGGCATGGGCTTCTCCTTCCGCCTGATGGAAATGACCGGCCAGTAACCGCGCGCCTGCAAACCCGGACCGGCGGGCGACCGCCGGTCCATGCAACCGGGTAAAGCCTCATGCCGCCTGTCGCTCGCCTTCTCGCGAAGCGGCTCGGAACGTCCCTGCTCGTCTTGGTGGGCGTCTCGATGCTGATCTTCGCCATCGCCCGGGTCATCCCCGGCGATCCCGCGCGCATCGCGCTCGGGCCGAACGCCAGCGTCGAGCAGGTGGCGCAGATGCGCGAGCGGCTGCGTCTCGACGACGCGCTGCCGGTGCAATACGCCTATTTCGTCCGCGACGTGTTCCGCGGCGACCTCGGCGTCTCGCTCTACACCAACCGCCCCGTCACGACCGACATCGCCCAGTTCCTGCCCGCGACCCTGGAACTGATCGTCGTCGCCGGCCTGATGATGGTGCTGATCGGCCTGCCGCTCGGCGTCATCGCGGCGCGCTGGCGCGGCACCTGGGCCGACCATGCGATCCGGCTCGTCACGCTGCTCGGCGTGTCGGCGCCGAGCTTCGTCTGGGCGGTCATCCTGATGCTGTGCTTCGCCTATTTCCTGCCGCTGTTCCCGATCGCCGGGCGCATTGCCGACAGCTACGCGATCGCGCCGGTCACCGGCTTCCTCACCGTCGACACGCTCATCGCCGGCAATCTGTCCGCCTTCGCCAACGCCGCCTGGCACATCGTGCTGCCGGCCTTCGCGCTGGCGCTCTCGGGCATCGGCCAGGCCGCGCGGCTCACCCGCTCCAACATGGTCGAGACCTACGACAGGCCCTACATCGAGATGGCGCAGTCCTACGGCTTCCCGGAAGGCCGCATCGCGCGCCGCTGGGCGTTCCGGCCCTCGCTCATCCCCTCGCTGACGATCATCGGCCTCGACTTCGCGGCCATGCTCGGCAACGCCTTCCTGGTCGAGGCCGTCTTCGCCTGGCCCGGCCTGTCGCGCTACGGCGTGGCCGTCATCTTGCGCAAGGACTTGAACGCCATCGTCGGCACGGTGCTGATCATCTCTGCGCTGTTTCTCATCGTCAACATCGTCGTCGACCTGCTCATCGCCCTCATCAACCCCCGCATCCGCCTGTCGCAGAGGGCCACATGAAGCGCACGCTCTTCATCCTCTTGCGAAACCCGCTCTCGGCGCTCGGCCTGTTCCTGGTGGCGCTGGTGGTGCTGTCGGCCGTCTTCGCAGACTTCATCGCCCCGTTCCCCACCCATGCGGGCGCGGTCGTCGACTTCGCGAACTTCAACAAGCCGCCCGAGTGGCCCTACGTCTTCGGCACCGATCTCGTCGGCCGCGACCTGTTCTCGCGCATCCTCTACGCCTATCGAATCTCGCTGATCCTCGGCGTCGTGGTGCTGGCGGTCGCGGTGCCGATCGGCGTCACCATCGGTCTTCTCGCCGGCTATCTCGGCGGCTGGACCGAATATGTCCTGATGCGCGTCACCGACGTGTTCCTGTCGATCCCGCCGCTGGTGCTCGCCATGTCGATGATGGGCCTGCTGCAGCCCACCCTCACCAACGGCATGCTCGCCGTCACCGCCATGTGGTGGCCCTGGTACACGCGCCTCGTCTACAACCTCGCCCGATCCGAGAAGGAGGAGGGCTACGTGCTCGCCGCCGAGGTCATCGGCGCGTCGAAGGCGCATGTCATCTTCCGCGAGATCCTGCCCAACTGCGTGCCCTCGATCGTCACCAAGATGACGCTCGACCTCGGCTTCGTCATCCTCATCGCCTCGTCGCTGTCCTTCCTCGGCCTTGGCGTGCAGCCGCCGACGCCGGACCTCGGCTCGATGGTGGCCGACGGCGCCAAGTACCTGCCGGATTCCTGGTGGCTCACCGTCTTCCCCGGCCTCGCCATCCTGGTCGCCGTCTTCGGCTTCAACCTCGTCGGCGACGCGCTGCGCGACGTCCTGGGGACTGGCCAGTGACCGCGCCGACGCTTCTCATCCGCGACCTGACCCTCGGCTTCCGCGGCTGGGCCGGGCAGGTCGACGTGCTGCACGGCATCTCGCTGCACATCATGAAGGGCGAGCGCGTCGCGCTGGTCGGCGAAAGCGGCTCGGGCAAGTCGGTCACCGCGCGCATCGTGCTCGGCCTCCTGCAGCAGCTGAAGGCCGCGCGCGTCGGCGGGCTCGTCGCCTTCGAGGGGCAGGACCTGTCGAAACTGTCGCCGCGCCGCCGCCACGCATTGCGCGGCACGAAGATGTCGATGATCTTCCAGGATCCGACCTCCTCGCTCAACCCGGTCTACCGCATCGGCACCCAGTTCCACGAAGTCCTGAAACGCGCCGAGCCGGGCATCTCGGAGGCGGACGCCCGGAGGAGGGCGCAGGCCGCGCTCGCCGACGTCGCCATCCCCGATCCGGCGCGCGCGCTCGATTCCTATTCCTTCCAGCTGTCCGGCGGCATGAACCAGCGCGTCATGATCGCCATGGCGCTCGCCAACGAGCCGTCGCTGCTGATCGCCGACGAGCCGGGCACCGCGCTCGATGTCACCGTGCAGGCGCAGACGCTCGCCCTGATGCGCGACCTCGTCGAGAAGCGCCACACCTCGGTTCTTTTCATCTCGCACAATCTCGGCGTCGTGCGCGAGTTCGCCGACCGCGTCTACGTCATCTACAAGGGCCGCATCGTCGAGCACGGCCGCTCGGCCGATCTCTTCGCCGATCCGCGCCATCCCTACACCCGCGCGCTGCTCGCCGCCGTCCCCCGCATCACCGGCGGCGGCATTCCCGAGATCGACGACGTGTCGGAAAGCTACTTCGCGCCGATGGTGGTGCATGACGGCTGCGGCGAGCCGGGGGAGGCGGGGTGATGAGGCTGTTCGGCAAGGCTTTAGCCGAGAATACCCCCCTCTGCCCTGCCGGGCATCTCCCCCTCAAGGGGGGAGATCGGCCGTCTTCGACGCCTCGCCCATTCTTCACCGGTGCGGGACGGGCGCCGGCATTGGAGCTGCCGATCTCCCCCCTCGTGGGGGAGATGGGCGGCAGCCCAGAGGGAGGCGCGACGGAACGCGGCGGATCCCGAATGGCATTCAAGGCGGACCACCCCGCATGACCGCGCTCCTCTCCCTCGCCAACGTTTCCAAGACCTTCACCCAGGGCCGCCACGAGGTGCGCGCGGTCGACGACGTGTCGCTCGAGGTCATCCAGGGCGAATGCCTGGCGATCGTCGGCGAGAGCGGGTCGGGCAAGTCGACCGTCGCCAACATGATCCTGGGCATCTATCCGCCGACCTCCGGCACGATCGCCTTCAAGGGCGAGGCGCTGCCGTCGGTCCGCACGCTTGCCCATCGCCGCGCCATCCAGCTCGTGCAGCAGAACCCGCTGTCCTCGCTCAATCCGAAGCGGACGATCGGCGCGTCGCTGCGGCTGCCGCTCGACGTGCACGACCTCGGTCCGCGAGCGGCCCGTGCGACCCGCGTCGGTGCGTTGCTGGAGGAGGTCGGCCTGCCCGCCGACTATGCGAAACGTTCCCCCGATGCGCTGTCGGGCGGCCAGCGCCAGCGCGTCGCCATCGCCCGCGCGCTCGCCTGCCAGTCCGACCTCGTCGTGCTCGACGAGCCGACCTCCGCGCTTGACGTGCTGGTGCAGGCTCGCGTGCTCAAGCTGTTGAACGACCTTCGGAAAAGTCGCGGGCTCACCTATGTGTTCATCACCCACGACCTCTCTGTCGTGCGCAACATCGCCGACCGCGTCGCCGTCTTCGAGCGCGGCCGGCTGGTCGAGCTGAACCCGACGGAGACGATCTTCTCCGATCCCCACCACCCTTACACGCGCCGCCTGATCGGCGCCGTTCCGGTCGTCACCGCCGACGAAGTGCGGCTGCGCGACCGTCTCATGGAGAAAGACAATGAACGTGCCTGACTATACGCAATTCCTCGTCGCCGCCGGCCGTTCCGGTCAGCCCGAAGCCGCCTTCGACGCGCTCCGCACGCTGACGCAGGAGCTCATCGGCGCCAGGCTCTTCACCGTCATGTCCAGCGATCGCGCCCGGGGAGTCAGCGCGCGCGTCTATTCCAACATGCCCGACGCCTATCCCGTCTCCGGCACCAAGCCCGCCAACGAGACCGACTGGTCGCGCCAGGTGATCGACGAGAAGAAGACCTTCGTCGCCAACGACATCGAAGGCATCGCGGCGGTCTTCGACGACTGGGAACAGATCCGCTCGCTCGGCTGCGAGAGCGTCATGAACGTGCCGATCCTGCTCGACGGCGAGGTCGCCGGCACCATCAACTGCCTCGACGTCGCCGGCCACTACACGCCCGAGCGGGTGGCCGCGGCCGAGGCGCTCAAGCTGCCCGGCCTCGTCTGCCTCCTCCTCAACCAGCGCATGAACAAGGGAGCCTGACCATGGGCGAGACCATCATCCGCGTCGCGACCGACGTCGGCGGCACCTTCACCGACCTGGTCTGCTTCGAGACCGACGTCGCCACCGGCGCCGCCCGGATCCTCACCGCCAAGTCCGACACCACGCCGCCGAACTTCGAGCAGGGCGTGCTCAACGTGCTCGCCAAGGCGGGCGTCGACCCGGCATCCGTCGATTTCCTTGCCCACGGCACCACCGTCGTCATCAACGCGCTGACCGAGCGCAAGGGCGTGAAAGTCGGCCTCATCACCACCGAGGGTTTCCGCGACACCCTCGAGATCGCGCGCGGCAACCGGCCCGACTTCTTCAACCTGCACTACCAGAAGCCGAAGCCCTTCGTGCCGCGCTACCTGCGCCGCGAACTGCCGGGCCGCATCTCGTACAAGGGGGAGCAGCTGAAGCCGCTCGACCTGTCTGGCCTGCCGGCGATCGTCGCCGACTTCAAGGCCGACGGCGTCCAGGCGGTCGCCATTTCCTTCCTGCATTCCTACGCCGATCCCTCGCACGAGGAGGCGGCGATGGCGGAACTGCGCCGGCTCTGGCCGGAGGTCTCGGCGGTCGCCTCGCACCAGATCACACGCGAATGGCGCGAATACGAGCGCACCAACACCGCCGTGCTGTCGGCCTACGTCCAGCCGATCGCCGAGCGCTATTTGTCGCGGCTGGCCGGTGGCCTCAAGGAAAAGGGGCTGAAAGGCAGTCCCTACATCATGCAGTCGAACTGCGGCGTCGACTCGCTTGATTCCGTTTCCAAAATCCCGATCACCATGGTCGAGTCCGGGCCGGCCTCCGGCTTCTGGGGCGCGGCCGAACTCGGCAAGCTGATCGGCGAGCCCGACGTGCTGGCGCTCGACATCGGCGGCACCACCGCCAAGTGCTCGCTGATCGAGGACGGCGAAGTCAAGATCAAGACCGACTACTGGATCGAGCGCGACCGCACCTCGGCCGGCTACCCGATCATGGTGCCCGTCGTCGATCTGGTCGAGATCGGCAATGGCGGCGGCTCGATCGCCTGGGTCGACGATTTCGGCAAGCTGCATGTCGGCCCGCAGTCGGCGGGCGCCATGCCCGGACCGGCGGCCTACGGGCGCGGCGGCACCAACGCCACCACCACCGACGCCAACCTCTGGCTCGGCCGCATCAACCGCGACTATTTCTGCGGCGGCGAGGTCGTGGCCGACATGGCGGCGACGGAGACGGCGCTGTCGGCGGTGGCGGGCAAGCTCGGCGTCGATGCCACCGAAGCCGCGCGCGGCATCATCCGCATCGCCAACAACAACATGGTCAACGCGCTGAAGCTCGTCTCGCTGAACCGCGGCCACGACCCCCGCGACTTCACGCTGGTGGCCTTCGGCGGCGGCGGCGCTATGCACGGCGTGGCGCTCGGCCAGGAACTCGGCGTGAAAAAGGTCGTCGTGCCGGCCGGCGCGTCGGTGTTCTCGGCCTGGGGCATGATGATGTCGGACCTGCGCCGCGACTACTTCGTCACCCGTCTCGCCGAACTGACGCCCGGCTCCGCCGCCGGCATCGAGGCGATCTTCGCCGAGACCGAGGCGCGCGCGCGGTCCCAGTTCGCGGCGGAAGGCGTGGCGCCGGAGAAGGTGCGGATGCTGCGCTACGGCAAGTTCCGCTACCAGAACCAGGAGCACACCACCGAGGTCCTGATCGCCGAGGGCGCCATCACCGACGCGCGCCTGTCCGAAATCCAGTCCGCCTTCCACGAGACCTACGAGCGCGAATACACCTACCGGCTCTCCGCGCCGGTCGAGATGGTCGGCATCCACCTCGTCGCCTCGGCCGAGGTCGGCAAGCTGACCATGGCGAAGCGCGAGCCGACGGGCGCGAAGGCCGAGGCCGCGCTCAAGGGCCACCGCGACGTCGACTACGCGCTGGAAGGCATTCACCGCGCCGCGATCTACGACGGCGCCCGGCTCGAGCCCGGCATGACATTCTCGGGTCCGGCCATCGTCGAGGATCCCGGCACCACCGTCGTCATCCACCCCGGCAACCGGGTCGAGATCGACGGCTACGGCAACATCCACATCACGCTGGCGCCATGACATCCGCTGTCGGCGTGCGTCACGCCCCCCTCTGGCCTGCCGGCCATCTCCCCCTCAAGGGGGGAGATTGGAGGTGCGGCACGTCTCGTCCACTCTCCAACGGTGCGGCAATTGCGCTGCCACTGGAACTGCCGATCTCCCCCC
>JBKBRJ010000011.1:0-101752 GCA_046292285.1 Mesorhizobium sp.
TTCGGCGCGGGCAGCTTGCGCTCGCCGTGTCGGCCTTCGAGGGGCGCGATCGCCGCTTCGGCGGCATCCCCGCGCGAGACGTCGCTTCATGAGCGCGGGCATCGCCTGCGCCGCGGTTCGCCGATGAGCAATCTTCGCCTGCGCGTCCTGTCCGCGCTCGTGATGGCGCCGGCCGTTCTGTTGCTCGCCTGGCTCGGTGGGCTGCCGTTCCGGCTGCTCGTTGTGGCGGCGGGGTTCGCCATCTTCTACGAATGGGCGCACATGGCGGGCCTCGACCGGCGACGGATGGCCTGGGGCGCCTACTGGCTGCTGCTTGCCGTTCCGCTCCTCCTGCTGGCGACCGGAACGCCGGCGGACGTGATCTGGGTTGCGCTCGTCCCGGTCCTGCTCGCCGCGTTCACCGTCGGTTCCTTCGCCGGGCAGGGCGCATGGGGCGCGGCGGGCATCGCCTACGCCGCGATCCCCTGCGTGGCCTTCGCCACCCTGCGCGGCAGCGGCGCCGCGGGACTCGTCGCGATCGCCTTTCTATTCGCCGTGGTCTGGGCGACGGATGTCTTCGCCTATTTCGTCGGGCGGGCGGTCGGCGGCCCCAAGCTCGCGCCGGCGATCTCGCCGGGCAAGACGCGGAGCGGGGCGGCGGGAGGCGCGCTCTTCGGCGTCGTTGCCGGCGTCGCCGTAGCCCTTTTCGCCGGAATTGCGCACTGGCCGCTGCTCGCGGTCGTCGCACTGGGCCTGTCGATCGCCTCGCAGATCGGCGACTTGTTCGAATCGTGGGTCAAGCGCCGTTTCGGCGCCAAGGACTCGTCCGGGCTCATTCCGGGCCATGGCGGCGTCATGGATCGCGTCGACGGGCTTGTGGCCGCGGCCACGGCCCTGTACGTCGTCGGCTGGCTGATGTCGGGAGCGGAGGCTCCCGCGGCCGGGCTCTTCGCGTTCTGACGCATCCGGGGCAAGGGCGTCATCCTGTCGCCCGGATTGTCCTTCCACCCTCCTGCCCGTCGAGGCTCTAGTAGAGGCGAGAATCAAGCTTGGGCGAGATCGCACTATCCATCTTCGCGACGGACGGACTTCTCATCGGCACCATCGTGCCCTTCCTGTTCGTCCTGACGATCGTCGTCTTCGTGCACGAGATGGGGCACTACCTGGTCGGCCGCATGTGCGGCATCGGCGTGCAGGCCTTCTCGATCGGCTTCGGGCCGGAACTGTTCGGCTTCAACGACAGTCACGGCACGCGCTGGAAGCTGTCGCTCATTCCGCTCGGGGGATACGTCAAGTTCGTCGGCGACATGAACGCGGCGAGCACCCCGCCCGACGCCGAGGAGATCGCAGAACTGTCCGAAGAGGACCGCAAGCGCGCGTTCCACGTCCAGCCGGTCTGGAAGCGCGCCGCGACAGTCGTCGCCGGGCCGCTTTTCAACTTCCTGCTCACGATCGCGGTCTTCGCCGTCATGTTCGGGCTCTACGGGCGATTCGTGTCGGATCCGATGGTCGCGGAAGTGCGTCCCGGCAGCCCGGCGGAGGCGGCGGGCTTCCTGCCCGGAGACCGGTTCCTGCGGGTCGACGGCAACCGGGTCGAGACTTTCTCCGACGTGCAGCGCTACGTGACGGGCCGCGCCGGCGACGCGCTGACCTTCGTCATGCTGCGCGACGATCGGGAGATCGAACTGGTCGCCACGCCCGAACTCAGCGAACAGACGGACGCGCTCGGCAACACAGTGCGGGTCGGAATCATCGGCGTCGTCAACAACGAGGAGGTCGGCCAGCCGCGGGTCGTCGAATACGGCCCGCTGGAATCACTGACCCAGGCGGTGATCGAGACGGGCGACGTGATCCTCCGCACCGGTCAATTCTTGAAACGTTTTGTCGCAGGACGTGAAGACAGGTGCCAGTTGGGCGGTCCGGTCAAGATCGCCGACATGGCCGGAAAGGCGGCGGCGAAGGGCTTTGAGTGGCTCGTTCAACTCGTTGCGATGCTCTCGGTCGGCATCGGGGTGCTCAACCTGCTGCCCGTGCCGCCGCTGGACGGCGGGCACCTTCTCTTCTATGCCATTGAAGCGGCTAGCGGCCGGCCGGTGTCCGAACGAGTCATGGACCTGGTCTACCGCGCCGGAGTGCTTCTGGTGCTTGCCTTCATGGCGTTCGTTTTCTGGAACGACCTGTTTGGCTGCTGAGCGGCATTGGCGTTGTCGGGAGGTTGAATTCATGGACCATTTACCATGCGACGGGAATTGCGTGACCCGAACGACACGCCGCCGGGATTAGTAAACACAAATTAACCAGGAGCCTTGCGTGTATGGGAAATACGGGTCATACGGTATGCGGTTACGACCGGCCGTCCGGTATCTCGCCGTGGGGACTACGAGAGCAAGGTATACAAGCCCGATGAAGGCAGGCAGACATTTCGTGAGCGCCGTTTCGGCACTCGCCCTTTCGACCGGCTTGGTCGCGTCCGGTGCAATCGCCCTCCAGTTCGCCGCGGTCGTGGCGGCGCAGGCGGCGGTGGTCAGCAGCATCGACGTGCGGGGCAATCGCAGGGTCGATAGCGCGACTATCCGGGAGTATGTGGGGATCCAGCCCGGCCGCAGCTTCGGCCCGTCCGACATCGACGAAGGCGTGAAGCGCCTCTTTGGAACCGGCCTTTTCGCCGACGTCCGCATCAACCAGGTCGGGTCGACCCTCGTGGTCCAGGTCGACGAATACGCCATCGTCAACCAGGTGATCTTCCAGGGCAACCGGAAGATCAAGGACGCCAACCTAGCCCAGGCCGTGCAGATGAAGCCGCGCGGAACCTATTCCGACGCCGCTCTCGAGGCCGACGCGGATACGATCCGGCAGGCCTACAGCGCGATCGGCCGCGACGATGCGACCGTCAACGGGCGCACGATCGATCTCGGCGACAACCGCGTCAATGTGGTGTTCGAGATCAACGAAGGCGACCGCACCAAGATCGCCAACATCAACTTCGTCGGCAACAACGCCTTCAGCGCGCGTCGGCTGAAGGAGGTCATCTCGACCAAGTCGTCGAATGTCCTGTCCTTCCTCTTCCGCGACGATCTCTACAGCGAGGATCGCCTGCGCGCCGACGAGGAGGCCCTGCGCCGCTTCTATTACAATCGCGGCTATGCCGACTTCCGCGTGATCTCGTCCTATGCCGAGCTCGACGAAACCCGCAACGAATACACCGTTTCCTTCACCGTCGAGGAAGGCGATCGCTACACCTTCGGCGACATCACGATCGACAGCACGCTCGACGGCGTAGACGACTCGACCCTGCGCTCGCAGATCAAGACGGCCAAGGGCAAGGTCTACAGCGCCAAGGATGTCGAGGACACCATCATCGGGCTGACCGAGCGCGTCGTGGGCATGGGCTATGCCTTCGCCCAGGTGACGCCGCGCGGCGACCGTGACTTCGAGAACCGCACCATCTCCGTCGCCTACACGATCGACCAGGGCGCGCGCACCTACATCGAGCGCATCGAGATTCGCGGCAACTCCCGCACGCGCGACTACGTCATCCGGCGCGAGTTCGACATCAGCGAGGGCGACGCCTTCAACCAGGTCCTGGTCCAGCGCGCCAAGCGCCGGCTTGAAGGCCTGAACTACTTCACCTCCGTTAACGTCTCGACGGTGCCGGGCTCGCAGCCCGACCAGGTCTATCTCGTCATCGACGTGGTGGAGAAGTCGACGGGCGAGTTCTCCATCGGCGCCGGCTATTCGACGTCAGGCGACACCAGCGCCACCGGCGGCGTCTCCGTCGAGGGTTCGATCAGCGAACGCAACTTCCTCGGCCGCGGCCAGTACATCAAGGTGTCGGCCGGCGGCGGCAAGAATTCGCGCGACTACGGCCTGTCCTTCACCGAGCCCTATTTCCTCGGGCGCCGCATTTCCGCCGGCTTCGATGTGTTCCGGCGGACGCGCAACTACACCGACTACGACACGCAGGAGACCGGCGCGACCGTTCGTCTTGGCCTGCCGATCACGCGGGCGCTGTCGACGCAACTCGCCTACAACTACTCGGTCCAAGAGTATTCCTTCTCAGATGATTGTGATGAGGATGGTGACGGAATCGCTGACGCCGATTGCAATATCGGGCAGGCCTACATCGACGCCATCGAACAGGGTTCGTGGGTGAAGTCGTCGGTGAGCGGCACCTTGCTGTTCAATACGATCGACAACATGAACAACCCGCGCTCGGGCATCTACGCGACCTTCACCGGCGAATATGCCGGCCTCGGCGGCGATGCCGAGTGGATCAAGCTCACGGGACGCGCGACCTACTATCACACGCTGCTGGCCGAACAGGACGTGGTGGCGCTGCTGTCGGTCGGCGGCGGTCACATCATCGAAACGGGTGCCGACCTGCGGCTGTTCGACTACTTCCAGAGCACCAGCCGCATCATTCGCGGCTTCGAGTCGAGCGGCATCGGTCCGGTCGACAGCACGAGCCCCAATGATCATCTCGGCGGCACGACCTACTTCAATGCCACGGCGGAAGCTCAGTTCCCGCTGCCGCTGGTACCGGACAGCCTCGGCCTGAAAGGCGCGGTCTTCGCCGACGCGGCGACGCTCTACGGAAACTCGCTGAACAACGCGATCAACACCGACATGAGCTGGCGCGCGTCGGTCGGCGCGTCGATCCTGTGGGCGTCGCCCTTCGGTCCGCTGCGTGTCGACTACGCCGTACCCGTCCTGAAGGAAGACACCGACGAGGTGCAGAACTTCAACATCGGCATTTCCACCCGCTTCTGATCGGAGCGGTTCGCCGGGCGGGTCATCCCGCCCGGTTCCGGATTCAAGGATCCTTTCACAAAATGGGTGATCCGGTTTTCTTTCCGCCGGCGCGACGTCCCACCGTCGGCGAGGCGGCTGCCATGGTTGGCGGCACGCTGCACCGACCTTCCCTGGCCGGAATCGAGATCGACGGACTGGCCGCGGCCGCGCTGGGCGGTGCCGGCAAGCTGGTCTTCGTCGATGGCCGCCGACACGCGGACCTGCTCGAGCATCTCGTTGCGGCCGCAGTGCTCTGCCAGGAAGAACTCGCTGATCTCGTTCCCGAAGCGATCGCCGTCATCGTGACGCGCCATCCGGCAGCCGCCTTCGCGCGCATCGGTCGGGCGCTCTACCCTGAAGCGCTCCGCAGCGCGCGTCTTGCCGGGGTCCCGGCGAAAATCTCCGAAAGGGCGGTCGTTTCGCCGCTTGCCGTCATCGAGGATGGCGTGTCGATCGGCGCAGGGGCCGTGATCGGCGAGGGCGCCGAGATCGGCGGCGGCAGCGTGATCGCGCCGAACGCGGTGATCGGCGCCGATTGCCGCATCGGCCGCGATTGCTACGTCGGGCCCGGCGCGAGCATCCTCGCATCGCTGATCGGTAACCGCGTCACCATCCACGGCGGGGCGCGTCTTGGGCAGGACGGCTTCGGCTTTCATCCCGGCGCGTCGGGCCTGGAGAAGATTCCACAGATCGGACGCGTCGTCATCCAGGACGACGTCGAGATCGGTGCCAACACCACGATCGATCGCGGGGCGCTCGACGACACCGTCGTGGGCGAGGGCACCAAGATCGACAATCTGGTCCAGATCGGCCACAACGTGCGGATCGGTCGCCATTGCGCCATCGCCGCGCAGGCGGGTATCTCGGGCTCGGTCACGATCGGCGACGGTGTGATGCTGGGCGGCCGGGTCGGGATCGCCGATCATGTCAGCATCGGCGCCGGAGCCCAGGTTGCGGCGGGCAGCGGCTTGATGCATGACGTGCCTGCCGGCGAGCGATGGGCCGGGTTTCCGGCCAAGGTGGCCACGGAGTTCTTCCGCGAAGTCTATACGCTGAAGAAGCTTACCGGCGACAGGAAGCGAAGGGGGGCAGCGAATGGCTGAGAGTGGCGGGTCAACTCTGGAGGCGGTCGACATCGTCGCGCTCCTGAAACTCCTCCCGCACCGCTATCCGTTCCTGCTGGTCGATCGGCTGGTGGAGATCGACGGCAACGAGTCGGCGGTCGGGATCAAGAACGTGACCATGAACGAGCCGCACTTCCGAGGGCATTTTCCCGGACATCCGGTGATGCCGGGCGTGCTCATCGTCGAGGCCATGGCGCAGACGGCCGGCGCGATCTGCATCCGCAAGAGCGGCATGGAGACGCCCAGCCTCGTCTATTTCATGGCGATCGACGGCGCGAAGTTCCGCAAGCCGGTCACGCCCGGCGACCAGTTGAGGATCCACGTGAAGAAGCAGAAGGAGCGTGGCGGAATCTTCCGCTATGCGTGCGAGGCGCTGGTCGATGGCGTCAAGGTCGCGGAAGCGCAACTGACCGCGATGATGACGCCGAAACAGGCCGGCTGACGATCCTGATGAGCGAAACCTTCATTCATCCGGCCGCCGTGGTCGAGGCGGGGGCCCAGGTCGGCGAGGGCGTTCGGATCGGTCCGTTCTGCCATGTCGGTCCGGACGCCGTCCTGGGCGACCGCGTCGAACTGGTGAGCCATGTCAGTGTCATCGGCGCGACGTCGATCGGCGAGGGTACGAAGGTCTATCCGCATGCGGTGCTCGGCGGGCCGCCCCAGGACACCAAGCACAAGGGCGGGCGCACGACGCTGGCGATCGGCCGGAACTGCACCATCCGCGAATATGTGACGATGCACACCGGCACCGACAGCGGTCGTGGCGCCACCGTGGTCGGCGACAACGGCTTCTATCTGGTGGCGGCGCACGTCGCGCACGACTGCATCGTCGGCAACAACGTCACGCTTACCAATCAGGCGACCCTCGGCGGTCATTGCGAGGTCGGCGACCATGTGATCATCGGCGGGCTGACCGCGGTTCACCAGAACGTGCGCATCGGGCGCCGCGCCTTCCTCGGCGGATGCTCCGCGATCGTGGGCGACGTCATTCCCTTCGCGCTCGCCGTCGGAAACCGGGCGCGACTGCAGGGCTTCAACCTTGTCGGCATGCGCCGCTCGGGCATGGCGCGCAGCCAGGTGCTGGCCATGCGCGAGGCCTATCGGCGGATCTTCGATCCGAGCCGGACCGTCGCGCAGAACCTCGAACAGGTCGCCGTCGACTTCGCCGACACGCCCGAGGTGATGGAGATCGTCGACTTCATGACCAAGCGCGGCAAGCGACACATGTGTGTGCCGCCTTATGCCGACGCCGGGGATGCCGGCGATGGCAGCGACGGCTGATAGCGCCCCTTCGATCCGGCTGGACCCGGCCGACCGCGTCGCGGTGATCGCCGGCGGAGGCGAACTCCCGCGCGAACTGGTTCGCGGCCTGACGGCGGCCGGGCATCCGCCCTTCGTGATCATCGTCGGCGGCGAGGATCGGACCGGCCTGGCCGACGGCGACCACACCGTTCTCGAACTCGAGGAATACGGCCGGCTGGTGCCGGTGCTGCGCGCGGCGCGCGCCACCCACGTGGTGATGGCCGGCAGCGTGTCCCGGCGGCCCCGCCTGCGCGCGATCCGCTTCAGTTTCGGCCTGCTGAAACTCGCGCCGCGCCTCCTACCGGCGCTCGGCCGCGGCGATGACGCCCTGTTGCGCGCGATCGTCGGGCACCTCGAGGCCGAGGGATTCAAGGTTCTTGGATCGCACCAGATCCTGCCCGACATCCTCGCCGGCAGGGGAGCGCTGACGCGCGCAAGGCCGGCGTCTTCGATGCTGCCGGCGCTCGCAGCGGCCTTCCAGGCGGCGCGAGCGATCGGGGAACTCGACATCGGACAGGCAGCGGTGGCGGTCGGACGCCGTGTCGTGGCGCTGGAGGGCGTGGAAGGGACGGCGGCGATGCTTGCGCGCGTCCGCGACCTGCGCGCATCCGGCCGGGTCTCGGTTCCCGGCGGCGTTCTGGTGAAATGCGCCAAGCCGGGGCAGGAACTGCGCGCCGATCTTCCGACGATCGGGCCGGACACCGTCGTCGACGCGCATGCGGCGGGGCTCGCGGGCATCGCCGTCGAAGCCGGGCGGACCATCGTCCTCCGCCAAGGCGAGGTTATCGCGAATGCCGACCGGCTGGGGCTCTTCGTCGTCGGCATCGAGGGGACGCCGCGATGACCGGAAGACCGTTGCGCATCGCCATCGTGGCCGGCGAGGAATCGGGCGACCTGCTGGGCGCCGACCTCGTCAAGGCCATCGAGACGGCCACCGGGCGCCCGGTCGAGTTGACGGGCGTCGGAGGAGCGCATCTCCAGGCGCTCGGCCTGAAAACGCTGTTCGACCCGGGCGAAATCTCGCTGATGGGCATTGCCGCGGTGGTGACGCGGTTACCTCAACTCTATCGCCGCATCGGACAGGCGGCCACGGCCGTCGTCGCGGCAAGGCCCGATTGCCTGGTCACGATCGACGTGCCGGATTTCAGCCTGCGGGTCGCCAGAAAGGTGCGTGCCGCCGCGCCGGGCCTGCCGACGGTGCACTATGTCTGTCCCAGCGTCTGGGCCTGGCGGCCGGAGCGCGCGGTCCGCATGGCATCCTTCGTCGACCACGTTCTGTGCCTGCTGCCGTTCGAGGTTGGGGAACTCTCCCGGCTGAGGGGACCGTCGGCCACCTATGTCGGCCACCGCCTCGTCCACGAGCCTCGCCTGATCGCCGCCGCCCGGGCGCAACGTGCGAAGCCGCCGCGCCAGCCCGGTGAGCCGACGACGCTGCTCGTCCTGCCCGGTTCGCGCCGGGGCGAGGTCTCGCGTCTGCTCGGGCCGTTCCGCGAGACCGTCGACCTCCTGGCGGCGCGCGGCACGCAGCCGCGGGTGCTGCTGCCCACGGTGCCGCATGTCGAGGCGATGGTGCGCGCAAGGACCGTGGACTGGCCGGTGAAGCCGACCATCCTGACGACGGCGGATGAGAAGTACCGGGCGTTCGGGGAGGCGGACGCCGCGCTCGCCGCGTCGGGAACGGTCACGCTGGAACTGGCGCTCGGTCGCGTGCCGACGATCGCCTGCTACAAGGCGGACCCGTTGATGCGAGCGGTCTATTCGATGATTGGAATCTGGTCCGCTTCCTTGCCCAATCTGGTCGCCGACAGCCCGGTCGTGCCGGAGTTCTACGACCATTTCGTCAGGCCGGGCATGCTGGCGCGGCTTCTCGAACAGCTGCTTTCCGACACGCACACGCGGGCGGCCCAGCTTGCCGGATTCGACCGGATCGCGGCGGTGATGGCGACCGACCGCCCCTCGGGCGCCATCGCCGCCGACGCCGTGCTGGCCACCATCGACCGACGCCAGAACGACTGACGGCGCCGCAAGGCGCCGCCAGGTCGTCGAAAGGGCTGCTCCAGCGGCGCGTCAGCGCTTGGCGATCGGCAGGTAGTCGCGGGCCGGCGCGCCGGTATAGAGCTGGCGCGGGCGGCCGATCTTCTGGTGCGGATCCTCGATCATTTCCTTCCACTGCGCGACCCAGCCGACCGTGCGGGCGACGGCGAACAGCACAGTGAACATGGTGGTGGGGAAGCCCAGCGCCTTCAACGTGATGCCGGAATAGAAGTCGATGTTGGGATAGAGCTTCTTCTCGATGAAATATTCGTCCGTCAGCGCGATCTTTTCCAGTTCCATCGCCACGTCGAGCAGCGGATCGTCCTTGATGCCGAGCTCGCCGAGCACCTCGTGCGTGGTCTTCTGCATGATCTTGGCGCGCGGGTCGTAGTTCTTGTAGACGCGGTGGCCAAAGCCCATCAGCCGGAACGGATCGTTCTTGTCCTTGGCGCGGGCAATGAACTCGGGAATGCGATCGACCGAGCCGATCTCCGCCAGCATGTTGAGCGCCGCCTCGTTGGCGCCGCCATGGGCTGGACCCCAGAGGCAGGCGATGCCGGCCGCGATGCAGGCAAAGGGGTTCGCGCCCGACGAACCGGCCAGACGGACGGTCGAGGTGGACGCGTTCTGCTCATGGTCGGCGTGGAGGATGAAGATGCGGTCCATGGCGCGGGCCAGCACCGGGTTCACCTTGTATTCCTCGCAGGGCACCGCGAAGCACATGTTCAGGAAGTTGGCCGCGTAGTCGAGGTCGTTCTTCGGGTAAACGAAGGGCTGGCCGATGTGGTACTTGTAGGCCATCGCCGCGATCGTGGGCGTCTTGGCGATCAGTCGCATCGACGCGACCATGCGCTGGTAGGGGTCGGAAATGTCGGTGGAGTCGTGATAGAAGGCCGAGAGCGCCCCGACGACGCCGCACATGACCGCCATCGGATGGGCGTCGCGGCGGAAGCCCGTGAAGAAGCGTGACATCTGCTCGTGCACCATGGTGTGCCGTGTCACGCGGTAGTCGAAGTCTTCCTTCTGCGACTTGGTGGGGAGCTCTCCGTAGAGCAGGAGGTAGCAGACCTCGAGGAAATCGCCGTGCTCGGCGAGCTGTTCGATCGGATAGCCGCGATGCAGCAGGATGCCCTCGTCGCCGTCGATGAAGGTGATCTCGGATTCGCAACTCGCAGTGGAAGTGAAGCCCGGATCATAGGTGAAGGCGCCGGTCTGGGCGTACAGCTTGCCGATGTCGATGACATCCGGACCAACGGAGCCTTTTCGCACGCTCAGATCGATCGTCTTGCCGCCAAAATCGAGCTTTGCGGTTGAATCGGTCATCACGGACTCCTTGTGTCGGAAAATCACTGCCTGGAGAGGGCTTCACGATGGGAAATCGCAAGCAAGAACGGCGTTCTAGCTATCCTATTTCCCCCCCGATGCCAAGTTGTCCCATGGGCGAATGTTGCGTTGCACCAACGCTCCGGCGGCGCCGGGCGGCCCATCTCCCGATTGGATCGATTTAGACGGACGGCCCGGCCGGGAAGCCTCAGAGCAGGTCGTCGATGCGGCCGAGGCTTTCCTCGCGGCCGAGCACCGCGAGCACGTCGAAGACGCCCGGAGAGGTAGCGCGACCAGTCAGCGATGCACGCAAGGGCTGCGCGACGGCGCCGAGCTTGAGGCCCGTCGCGGCGACATGGGCACGGATCGCCGCTTCGGTCGACGCCGCCGTCCACTCGCCCTCGATCGCGCCGAGCGCGGCCCTGGCGCCGGCCAGAATGTCGCGCGGCGGCTCGCCCACCAGTTGCGTGGCCTTCTCGTCGAGCGCCAGCGGACGTTCGGCGAACAGGTAGCCGGCGCTGTCGGCCAGTTCGACAAGCGTCTTGGCGCGCTCCTTGAGACCGGGCATCGCGGCGAGCAGCATGGCCCGGCGCTTGTCGTCGAGCTTGTCCAACAGGATGCGGCCGCCTTCGAGGTAGGGCAACGTGTCGACCAGGATGTCGAGCAGTTCCGCGTCGGGCGTGTTGCGGATGTGGACGCCGTTCAGCGCCTCGAGCTTCTGGAAGTCGAAGCGGGCGGCGCCCTTGTTGACGTCCTCGATCTCGAACCAGGACACCATGTCGTCGGTCGACATGACCTCGTCGTCGCCATGGCTCCAGCCGAGGCGGGCGAGGTAGTTGCGCAGGGCCGCGGGCAGGTAGCCCATCGCCCGGTAGGCCTCCACCCCGAGCGCGCCGTGGCGCTTCGACAGCTTGGCGCCGTCCGCACCGTGGATCAGCGGGATGTGCGCCATCACCGGCACCTCCCAGCCCATCGCCTTGTAGATGACGGTCTGGCGCGCCGCATTGGTCAGGTGATCGTCGCCGCGGATGATGTGGGTCACGCCCATGTCGTGATCATCGACGACGACGGCATGCATGTAGGTTGGCGTGCCGTCCGATCGCAGGATGATGAAATCGTCGAGATCCTTGTTGGGGAAGCGCACCTCGCCTTGGACCCTGTCGTGCACCACCGTCTCGCCCTCGCGCGGCGCCTTGATGCGGATGACGGGCTTGATGCCGGCAGGCGCTTCTGAGGCGTCGCGGTCGCGCCAGCTTCCGTCGTAGCGCGGCGGCCGGCCCTCCGCGCGAGCCTTCTCGCGCATGGCGTCGAGTTCCTCCTGCGTCTCGTAGGCGTAGTAGGCCTCGCCGATGCGGACGAGTTCCTCTGCGACCTCGCGGTGGCGCTCGACACGGGAAAACTGCGAGATCGGCTCGCCGTCCCAATGCAGGCCGAGCCATGCAAGACCCTCGAGGATCGCGGCCGTCGCGGCGTCCGTGGAACGCTCGCGGTCGGTGTCCTCGATGCGCAGCAGCATCTTGCCGCCGGTGTGCCTGGAATAGAGCCAGTTGAACAGCGCCGTGCGCGCGCCGCCGATGTGCAGGTAGCCGGTGGGCGAGGGCGCGAAGCGCGTAACGACGGGTGCGGACATGACATTTCCAGGAATGGCGCGCGCACGCAGGTGCTGCATCGTCGCGCGGGTGTTTTGGGTCGCGTTCATGTAGCATAGGCTCGAAAGGGCGCAAGCTTTTCGGGGGAGGGGCGTCGGCTTGGAGGCTCCCGGACGGGACGAGGTCGATGGCGGCGGTGGATGAGCCGGATGCCGACGAACGCGGAATGCTGCCCACGACCCTTCCGGGCGCGGGTGTGCCCGGACGCGCGGCCGACGAGGGCGAAACCTTCGCCGGGCGCGGCAAGGCCCGGCCGGCGTCGCGCCCATGGGAGATGCGCAGGACATGGGACCTGGTGTGGAAGGCCGTCGACAGGGAACGCGACCGCGGCGCTGGCTTCCTGTTCCTGCCGGTCCTTCTCGCCCTTGGCGCGGCAGGTTACTGGGCTCTCCCATTCGAGCCGGGATTTCCCCCGCTTGCCGCCCTGACGGGGGCTGCGGCCGTCGCGCTCCTCCTGTCGCGCGAAGGCGGCGCGGGGCGAGCCGTATCGACCGTTGTCCTCCTGCTCGCGCTCGGGCTCCTCGCCGGCAAGACCGAGACCTGGCGGGCCGGAACGTTGATGCTGGGCTCCGAGATACCGACGATGGTGACGGGCAGGCTGGCGTCAATCGAGCGGCAGGCGAGCGGACGCGTCCGCCTGACCATCGACGTGACCAGCACGGCGAGGCCGACCCTTCGCCATGCGCCGGCGCGCGTGCGGCTGTCGGCCCGCGCCATTCCCGACGATCTCACTCCCGGCGATGGCGTTTCGGGCTACGCCCGGCTGTTCCCGCCGTCCGGCCCGGCGCGGCCGCATGGTTACGACTTCGCCTTCGAGAGCTACATGGCCGGCATCGGCGCGACGGGCTTCTTTCTTTCCAACCCGCGCAAGACCGCCTTGGCCGAGCAGCCGGGATGGCGGGCGAGGCTTTCGGCCGGCATCGGCCGGATGCGGGAGGCGATTTCCGCCCGCATCATGGAACGCGTCGGCGGCGCCGAGGGCGCCATCGCGTCGGCGCTGATCGCCGGGACGCGAGCGGGCATTCCCGAGGATGTCAACGAAGACCTGCGCAGGACGGGCCTCGCGCACGTGCTGTCGATCTCCGGCCTGCACATGGCGCTGGTGGCGGGCACGGTGATGCTGACGCTGCGCTTCCTGTTCGCACTCGCGCCCGGCTTCGCCTCGCGACGGCCGGTCAAGAAATATGCGGCCGTCGCCGCGCTGATGGCCGCAGGCTATTATCTCGTCGTCTGCGGCGCAGCGGTCGCCGCGCAGCGCTCGTTCATCATGATCGCCGTCATGCTGGTGGCGCTGCTGTTCGACCGCGCGGCCATCACCATGCGCAACCTGGCCATTGCCGCGCTGATCGTGGTGGCGATCGCGCCGCACGAGGTGGTGGGGCCGAGCTTCCAGATGTCGTTCGCCGCCACCGCGGCCCTCATTGCCGCCTATGCCGCCTGGTCCGAGCGACGCCCGCAAGGCGGAATGGGTTCCGGATGGAGCGGCGATCGCTCCCTGTTGCGCGCAATGCTGACGCGAGGCCTGGCCTATGCCGGCGGTATCGCCGCCACGTCGCTGATCGCCGGGACGGCGACCGCGCTCTATGGCGTGTGGCACTTCCATCGGGCCGCGCCGCTCGGGCTCCCGGCAAACCTGCTGGCCATGCCGGTGGTGTCATTGGTCGTCATGCCGTCGGCCGTTATGGGCGGCGTGCTGATGCCATTCGGCCTCGACGGCCCGGCGCTCGACCTGATGGGCTGGGGCATCGGCGTCATGATGGCCATCGCGCGCTGGTTGGCGGAGATGACGCCGATCGACGTGGTCGGCGCCATACCGCCATCGGCCGTGCTGATGCTCACCGCGGCCTTGGTGCTGGCGACAACATTGACGACATGGCTTCGCGCACTCGCGCTTCCGCTCGTCGCCATAGGGGTCACCCTTATTGCGGCACGCGACCTGCCCGATCTGTTCGTCGCCGAGGATGGCCGACTGGTCGGGATGCGCCTCAACAATGGCGACCTGGCGGTCAATCGGCACCGGCCGAGCGAATTCGTCACCGGGATCTGGAAGGGAGCGGCGATGGCCAGCGCGATCATCAGGCCGACCGTCACGGATGAGGAGGCGACCGAGGCGGCGCAGGCGCGCGTCGCAGGGCACGCGCGCATCGGCCGAGCGCAACCGGACACGCCGTTCGCCTGTGCCGGCACGGCCTGCCTCGCCCGCCACGCCAGCGGCGCCGTGATCGCCTTTCTCGGCGAAGGCGTCCCGGCCGACGGCTATTGCGCCGTCGCCTCCCTGATCGTCATCGATGACGCGACGTCCACTGCAAGCTGCGACGGCAAAGGCGAGGCGATGGTGCTCACCAGCCGCGATCTCGCCCGACGCGGCAGCGCGGAGATCCGATTTGTCGACAAGGACCCGCCGACCATCCTCCTGCGCCAGGCGATCGCCGAACCGTTTCGGCCATGGCACGCACATCGGCGCTACTCGCGCGAAGCACGCGGGCTTCCGCCCTACCGCCGTGAGGAACGCCAAACGGGCACGCTCGATACCCCGTCGCCGCGCCAGAGCCCCCCGGAACGCCGAGGTTCGGACCAGGGTCAGTAGCGCCGGATCAGACCCACCAGCCGGCCCTGGACGTTCACCCGGTCGGGACCGAAAATCCGCGTTTCATAAGCCGGGTTGGCCGCCTCCAGCGCGATCGATGCGCCCTTTCGGCGGAAGCGCTTCAGCGTCGCCTCCTCGCCATCGACGAGCGCGACGACGATGTCGCCGGGCGTGGCCGACGAGGTGTTGCGGATGATGACCGTATCGCCATCGAGGATTCCGGCCTCGATCATCGAATCCCCCTTGACCTCGAGGGCATAGTGATCGCCGCCGGCCAGCATGTCCGGCGGCACGACGACCGTATGCGTCTGGTGCTGGATGGCGTCGATCGGCACGCCGGCGGCGATGCGGCCCATCACCGGGATCGAGATGCCGCCGGGCTCGTCGTCGTTGCTCGCGACCCGCCCGGCATCAGGTTTCCTGCCCAGGCCGCCCTCCACTACGCTCGGCGAGAACTTCTTCGGCCCGCCGAGGCCAGGCGCGATCGATTCGGGAAGGCGGATGACCTCCAGGGCGCGGGCCCGGTTGGGCAGGCGGCGGATGAAGCCCCGCTCCTCCAGCGCCGTGATCAGGCGATGGATGCCCGACTTCGACGCAAGATCCAACGCCTCCTTCATCTCGTCGAAGGATGGCGGAATGCCCGTCTCCTTCAGACGCTCGTGGATGTAGAGAAGAAGTTCGTGTTGCTTGCGGGTCAGCATCGGTCCACCCCGGGAGGAATCATGCGGAAAAACAAAACCGGAACAAACCTATCTGTTCCAGTCTTGTTCCGCAATCCCTTTGTTCAGCAAGCTCGTTTGGCGAATGCGTTTCGATCGTTCGCCGGTCCGAAACGGTAGCGGTCCGTACCGCCTGCGCGGCGTGGCGGACGACGGACGGGTGAAAACACTGGGGATAGGCTGTCATGTGGACAGCAACCTCTGGTAATTGTCCGCCGCACGGTGCAAGGGTGCGGGCGAGGCGGGGGTGACCATCCCGGGGCGCGACCCCTTCACGACCATCCGGCCTCCTCGCGGTGATCAGTTGCGGCCAGGGCACCATGACATCCACCTCGCGCCGACGAAGATTGACGGGACGCCGTTCAGATGACCATGGCGGCGGCTGATCGCGCGCGCGGATTTCCCGACGGCCGGGAATTCTTCCTGCCGCTGATCGCCCTGGCCGCGATCGTGGCGGTGTCCTTGGCCGTGGCCTATTTCCCCGCCGTCCCGCCAGGCGCGGACCACATTGTCGAGCGATCCGTGATCGAGGACCCGACCGGGCAATTGGCGATCCGGGACGTCGTCGACATGCCCTTCGCGCCGATGGCGCCGGTGCTGGCGGCCAGCTACACGCGGTCCGTGCACTGGGTGCGTCTGCGCGTCCGGGCTCCGGCGGAGGCTCGCCCGCTCGTCCTGCGCATCCGGCCGACATTTCTCGATACGGTCGTGCTGTTCGAGCCGGATCCGGCCGGTCCGGGCTGGCGCAGCCGGGTCACGGGTGACATGGTGCCCTACGAGCAGCGGGAAGTGGCTGCGGCGGCCCTGGCGCTGGAAATTAGCCCAGAGGCGCCGGAAACAGTCTATTATCTGCGGCTGGAGACGACGAGTTCGTCGCTGTTCGGCGTGCAGGCGCTGGATTGGAACGAGATGCGCCGGGCCGAACTCGCAACCGATGCGCTACTCGTCGGATTCCTCGCGATCACCTGCTGCATCCTGCTCTGGTCGATCGGGGAGTTCGTCGCGCGCGCCGAAGCGATCACCTTCATCTTCATCGCTTCGCAGATCAGCTATATGCTCTACGTGCTCGCGGTCACGGGCTACCTTGCGCCGCTGGTGCAGTCGGCGTCGCCGGGCGCCGTCAACACGGGGACCAACATCCTGGTGTGCCTGACACCCGCCGTCGGCGTGATGCTGCATCGCCAGGTGTTCCTGCTCTATGCGCCCGCGCGGATCGTTTCCGCCGTCAGCTGGGGCATGTGCGTCTGTTCGTTCGCGCTGGTCGGGGCGCTCATGATCGGCGGCCATACCCAGTTCGCGCTGCGCGCGAATTCGACGTTGATCTTCCTCAGCTCGGCCTTTTATTTCGCGATGGCATTCTGGCCGTGGAAGGATCGGGCGCCGTCGCCGCTGTTGCGGACGCTCTATGCCGTCCAGGCGGTCGCGTTCGTGGTGTCGATCGCGCCGCTGCTGGGGATCGGCAGTCTCGGTGAGTGGACGTTCCACTACCCCTACATCCTCGTCTTGACCTATGGGGCATTGATGTTCCTGGTCGTTCATCGCCGCGCGCGCGATAAGGAGAACCTCGAAAGCGAGAACCGGGCGCGGCTCGACCTGGTGAGCCAGGCGCTGGATGCCGAGCGCAGACAGCGCGACATCCAGGATCGGTTCAACGCCATGCTGGTCCATGAAATCCGCAACCCTCTGTCGGCGATCCGGCTTTCGCTCGATCCCGTCCGCCTCGGCCCCGAACGATACCGCGACATCCGCGAAGCCCTCGCCGAGATTGACGCCACCGTCAGGCGCTGTAGCCTTGGCGAAGACGTAAATCCGGTCGTCACGACCGCGCGCGGTGCCCGGTTCGATCTCGCCGAGGCCCTGCATGAGGTGGTGGCGCGCCATGCGCCGTCGAACCCCATCGAAATCGATGCCGAGGCTCCGGTCGGGGTCGAGAGCGACCGACACATGGTCAACGTCGTGCTGTCGAACCTCGTCGAGAATGCGATCAAGTACGCGCCGAAGGAGACGCCGATACGCTTGTCCTGCCGCGAGACGCACCGGGGCGGAGCCAGGGGCGCCGCTGTGTCGGTGGAAAACCAGGCGGGGAGGGCGGAGGCGCCTGATCCCGCGCGCGTCTTCGACAAGTTCTACCGCGCTCCGGGAGCGCGCTCCGCGCCCGGCTCCGGTCTCGGGCTCTACGTTGTCGCGGGCGTCACCGAACTGCTCGGTGGACGCATTGCCTGCACCGTTCGCGACGGCCGCGTTCGCTTCGAGTTCTGGCTTCCGGCCACCGGGCCAGAAACCGCTGGACAAGGCGGCCCGGTCGGCGCGCCGGCGCTCGTCCAGGCGGGGGCCGGGCGCTGATGGACATCGTCGTGATCGAGGACAACGACAGCCTGCGCCGCGCCATAGCGCGCACGTTGTCGGATGGCGGTTATCGCGTCAGCGCCTTCACCTGCGCGGAGGAGTTCATCGAAGATCGGCGCTCGATCGATCCGAACCTGCTTCTCATCGACGTCAACCTGCCCGGCGAGAGCGGCCTCAACCTGACCGCCCGCATGCGCCGTCTGCAGCCGCGCATCGGCATCATCATCCTTACGGCGCGCGCCAGGCCGGCCGACCGGCGCGACGGCTACGACATGGGCGCCGACATCTACCTGACGAAGCCGGTCGAGCCGGACGAACTTCACGCGGCCGTGCGTGCGCTGCTGCGGCGCGTCGCGCAGCCGCGCGAACCGCGCGGCGACTACCGGATCGACCTCAAGGCGCGGCAACTGCACGGTCCTGCCCGCAAGGTCCCGTTGTCGGGTGCGGAAATGGCGGTGCTCGTGGCGCTCGCGCGCGCACCCGACCGCAAACTCGAAGCCTGGCAGATCGCCGAGGTGCTCGGCGGCGACGGCAGCGTCGCCAGCCGCAACACGGTGAACGTCACAATCTTCCGGATCAACCAGAAGATCAAGGAAACCGGCGCGGAGGAGCGCTGCATCCGCGCCATCCGCAACTGGGGCTACAGCCTGTCCCTGGAAATCGGTATCGAGGGCTAAGCCCACCCGGCTCGAATCGGGGATCGCAGACGAGACTCTCCGACGTCGAAACCGCTGCGCGCCCTGCGTGCATGACGAGATTGTAATTTCCATTAATTTTTCGTTAGCGGCGGATGGTAGCTCTCTCCCTGATCGGCTGGCCGGCGGCGATTCCGCTTGCTGTTCCGATGCCTGCATCGAGGAGAGACCCTGTCCATGACCCGTTCCATCGAAGCCCGGCTGCGTGCGCCGCACGCCATGGTCGAAATCAACGCGACGCGGTATGCCCGGAACGGATCGTCCTTCCGCCGGCGCGCCTTGGCGACGACCTCGATGCTGGCGATCGCGCTGGTCGCGGCGGGCCATTCCGGCCGGGCCGAGGCGACGGAATACCTGACCGGCACGACGACCATCTCCGACACGACGATCACCGGGCAGACCGCGCAGGGCAGCGACGGCAGCGGCGGCGGCGCGGGCATGGGCGGTGGCATCTTCGTCGGCGACGGCGCGACCGTGATCATCAACTCCGTCGACTTCATCGGCAACACCGCCATCGGCGGCGACGGCGGCGTGGGAACGACGGGCGGCGGCCTGAATGGGCGCACGACCGGAACCGCCGCGGCCGACGGCGGCGACGGCGGCGACTCGTCCGGCGCCACTGCCTACGTGAACGGAGGCAATGGCGGCGACGGCGGCCACGGCTTCAACGCGTCCCACGGCGTGTCCGGCGTCGGCGGCGACGGCGGTTCGGGTGGCGACGGCTCCGATGGCTCGGCGACCACGGCCGACATCGTCAAGACCATCGCAGAGCAGGCCAAGGCCCTCTTCGACGCAGCCGGCGACGGCACCGAGGCCGGCCTCTATACGACGCTGGCTTCGGCGTTCAGCGCCGCTTCGGCGGCCGCCGCGACGGGTGGCGTAAACGCCGCGGGTCCGGCTCCGAACGTGCCTTTGTCCACGGCGCTCGCGGCCGCCGCGACCGCTATGGGCTCGCTCGCGGCGGAAGCGACCTCGAGCGCAACGTCGGAAGGCGTCAAGGCGGCCTATGAGCTGGCCTATCTCACGGCCATTCAGGTCACCAGCTATGAGACCGGCGCGGCCGGAAACGGCGGCAATGGCGGCAATGGCGGCAAGGGTGGAAACGGTTCCTTCGGCTATGGCGGCGGCGCGGGCGGCGACGGCGGCAGCGGCGGCGACGCGGTGAGCACCTCGGGCGCCTTCGGCGGCGCGGGCGGCGACGGCGGCACTGGCGGCATCGGCGGTTTCGGCGCCGGCGGCGGCAAGGGCGGCAACGGCGGCGACGGCGGCGATGATGGAAGTTCCGCAACCAGCGAGGAGGGGGACGGCACCGGCGGCGCGGGCGGTCGCGCCGGCTTCGGCGGCGGCGTCGGCTCGACGGCCGACGGAACGCCCAACGGCTATGGCGGCGGCGGCGGTTCGGCCTATGGCGGCGCGATCTTCGTACAGTCGGGCGGCACGCTCACCATAACCGGCAATGTGACCTTCGACGGCAACAGCGTCTATGGCGGCTCGAGCCAGAACGGCGGTACGGCCGGACAGGCGGCGGGTACCGACTTGTTCATGATGAAGGGTTCCACGGTCAACCTCAACGCGGGCGCCGGCAACACGATCACCTTTAACGGAACCATCGCCGACGACAGCGCGGCCAGCATCACCGGCACCTCGAACGCCAGCGGGGCGGGCGCCGGCCTCGACGTCCAGAGCGGCCTCGTGATCTTCAACGGCACCAACACCTATACCGGCCAGACGAAGATTTCCGGCGGCGTGTTGGACGCCGACGACGGTATCGGCATCCACAAGGACAGCAACATCAACCTGGCCGGCGGCGTCCTGCAGACCTCGGGCACCTTCACGCGTCATCTCGGCACGGCGTCCGGTCGCATCCAATGGACCGGCTCGGGCGGTTTCGCCGCGGTCGACGGCGACTTGACGGTGCGCCTGAACAATGGTGCGGGCCTGACCTGGGCGTCGGGCGGTTTCGTCACGGACGGGGCTTCGCTGCTCTTCGGCTCCGACAGCGCCGATTCCGACGTCTATTTCAAGAACGCCATCAATTTGAACGGCGGCACGCGCACCATCATCGCCAACAGCGGCCCTCTCGGCGAAAACGTCGCCTATCTCGACGGCATCCTGTCGAACGGCGGGCTGATCCTGGGCGACGGCTCCACGACCGGCATCATCGCCATGACGGCGAACAACAGCTATGCCGGCACGACCGAGGTCAAGGACAAGACGACGCTGGTGCTGAAGGGAGCGGCCGACATCTCCGAATCCTCGCAGGTGACGATCGACGGCACGCTCGACTTTTCGGGCGCCGATGGCGACCGCAGCCTGACGACGCTCGCCGGCGGCGGCGACGTGGTGATCGGCGCGAACACGCTCATCATCTCGAACGGCTCGACGAGCTTCTCGGGCGTCATCTCGGGCTCGGGCGGCCTGACCGTCGAGAACGGCACGCAGACGCTGGCGGGTGTCAACACCTACGGCGGCGACACGACGATCGACGCGGGCGCCAAACTCGTTCTCTCAGGAGGCGGCAGCATCGAGGATTCGGCCGAGGTGAAGGTCGAGGGCGAGTTCGACATCGCCGCGACAACCTCGGGCGCGACCATCGTGACGCTCTCCGGCGACGGCGACGTGACGCTCGGATCGAAGACCCTCGTGATTTCGGACGGCTCGACGGAGTTCTCCGGCGTCATCGCCGGTACGGGCGGCTTCACCGTCGACGGCGGCACGCAGACCTTGACCGGCGTCAACACCTATTCCGGCGATACGGAGATCGCTGACGGCGCCAAGCTCGTCTTGTCGGGCGGTGGCAGCATCGAGAATTCGGCCGAGGTGATCGTTGACGGAGAATTCGACATCGCGGCGACCACCTCCGGCGCGACCATCGTGACGCTGTCGGGCGGCGGCGACGTGACGCTGGGCGACAAGACGCTCGTGATCTCCAACGGTTCGACCGACTTCTCCGGCGTCATCGCCGGCACCGGCGGGCTGTCCGTCGATGGCGGCACGCAGACGCTGTCGGGCATCAACAGCTATACCGGCGAGACCGAAGTCGCCTCGGGCGCCAGGATCGTGCTCGACGGCGAGGGGAGCATCGAGCAGTCGGCGGTGGTTACGGTCGGCGGCGAGCTCGACATCGCGGGTCGCGTCTCGAGCGCGTCCATCGTGACGCTCGCCGGCGGCGGCACGGTAACGCTCGGCGCCAACGACCTCGTGATCACCGACGCGTCCACGACCTTCTCCGGCGTGATCGCGGGCAATGGCGGCCTGACGGTCGAAGGCGGCGAGATGACCCTGACCGGGGTCAACATCTACACCGGCGCGACGACCATCGAGGAGAACGCCACCCTCTTCATCGCTGGCGCGGGGGCCATCGCGGCATGCTCCTCGGTCGATGTCGCGGGCACCTTCGACATAGCCTCTGCGCTGGGTCGGGTCGATATCGTCACCCTTTCGGGCGAGGGCGACGTCGAACTGGGGACCAACCGGCTGCGCGTGACCAATGCCTCCACGACTTTCGAGGGCGCCATAAACGGCTCGGGCGGCTTCGAGGTCTCCGGCGGAACCCTGACGCTCGATGAGGTGATCTCGCAGACCGGACTGATCGCCTCGACCGGTGGCACGATCCTGGTCGAGGGCGGCTCCGTCTCCGGCGGCGCCAACCTCTCCGCGCTCACGATCGTCAACGGCGGCACCATCACCACCACCGGCACGGAGCTCTCGACCGACAAGTCGCTCGCCTACGCCTATTTCGACGAAGGCGGTGGCATCGCCAACTTCACGCTCGGAACCGGCACCACGATCACCGGCAACGACGGCACGCTGCTGCTCGTCGAGCGCGACGGCGCGGGCTCCGACGGCATCGTCAACTTCGTCATCGCCAGCGAAACGGTCGTCGCCGGAAACATCTTCGACACGGGTACCAAGACCGGAACGGGCGCGACGAAGGTCACCATCGCGGCGGGCACGACCTGGGAAGGCCTCGTCAACGGCGCCGGCTTCTTCATCGAGGAGGGCGCCAGCGCCAACTTCGCCGACGGCAGCACGATGGTCGGTGGCCTGATCGCGGAAGCGGGATCGACGGTGCAGGGCGGCACGCTCGGCGGCACACTGCAGGTGACCGGCGACGCCACGATCAATGACGGCTCGATCTTCGGCAACGTCTTCATCATCGGCGATCTGACGGTGAGCGGCCTCCTGTCGCCGGGTTATTCGCCGGGCGTGATCAACGTCAGCGGCGACACCGGCCTCGACGTCGTCGATTCGCTCTTCGAGATCGTCTACGGAAGCGGCAGCTACGAGGCGGCCGTAGACTACGACCAGGTCAATATCGGCGGCAGCGCCAACGGCTCTCTCGCCGTCACGCTCGCACGCCATGATTCCACGCGCGGCGACACGCTCGGGAATCTCGACGAGATCGAGCTGATCCGCATCGGCGGCAGCGATGCCGGCGCCGACATCTTCCGCTCCGAACGCTTTACGCAGAACGGTCACGAGATCATCCTGACCCGCAGCGTTCGCTCGGCCGACGCCATCGCGGAAGTCGTGGGAACCGGCGGCTGGACCGAGGAGCAGCTGTTCGGCGCCGGCGACGTCATCGTCTATGGCGTCGGCGCGATCGTCCAGGACGAGACCTACGGGCTGTCGGTGCTGGAAAGCAGCATCCGTTCCGCCTCGCTCGATATCCTGGGCAGCAAGGTGGACCGCCGCGGTCTCGGCAATGGCGACGAGATGCAAACCTCGTTCCTGCGCGCCGGCGCCCGCAGCACCGAAATCGACGCCGAGACATCGCACACGCAGCAACTCTTCTATACCCAGTTCGGCACCGACGTGCTGCGGTCCGGGAACTTCCGCGCCGGCGTGCTCGCGTCCTACGGAAGGTCCGACAGCGACGTGACGACCGAGACCGGCATCGCCGGCCTGAGCGGCGATCTCTACGCGGCGGGCGTCACGGCCAACTGGTCGAACGATCGGGTCTATCTCGATGCGGTCGCCCAGTACGGGGCCAGCAACTGGACCTTCAGCCCGACCGCGGCCAGCGCCACGACGCTCGACGCCCAGACTGCGACGGTCGTTGTCGAGGCGGGCGTGACCTTCGGCACCGAGACCGCGCGGCTGACGCCCTGGGGCCAGTTCGCCTATCAGAACACGACGATCACCGACCTCTCCAGCAACTGGGTCGACGACGTGCGCTTCGGCACCGGCGACGCCATGAGCGTTCGCGGCGGCCTGCGTGCGGAAGGGCACTTCGAACGCGTGTCGACCTTCGCCGACTTCGCCGTGGCGCACGACCTCACCTCGAGGGAGACGGTGACGGTCGACAACTTCGCCTACTCGACGGGGACCGGAGGAACGGCGCTCGAACTGGCGCTCGGCATCGAGACCAGCCTGAACGACAATGTCAGCCTCTCGTCGAGCTTCTCGGGACGCTACGGCGTCCAGGAGATCGATCTCGTCGGCTACCAGGGTCAGGCTCGACTTACCGTCGCCTGGTGAGGTAGCCGCGCGTCCCGTCTGGAACCGTGGGGGCATCCAGGGGGGCAAGGGAGGCCGAAACTTTCGAGTTTCGGCCTCCGCATTTTCTTCCGTTCGTCAGCGCGTGCTCGCGCGGCGCAGACGTCAGCGCAGCATCAGGATCCGGCACGGATCGCCGGCCCGCGCGGCCGGCGCGAAAGGCTTGCGGATAACCAGCGCCCCGGCGTCCGACAGGGTCCGCAGCATGGAGGAATCCTGGATGGACGAAGGCGTGGCAACCAGCGCGCCGTCGGTCTCGACCACGCGGGCGCGCATGTAGTCCTGGCGCTGGTCGTTGGCGGCGACCGGTCCGCCGAGGACGCCAACGCGGATGTCGTCGACATGCGACCGTCCCGAGAGTCGGGCAACCAGCGGTTTCAGGAAAACATGGCTGCAAACTAGGCTTGCGACCGGGTTGCCAGGCAGACCGAGGATGCGGCGGCCGGCAAGCGTTCCCGCCATCAGCGGCTTGCCCGGCCGCATGGCGATCTTCCAGAAATCCAGTTCGCCACCCTTCGCCGTGAGCACCTCGCGGACGAGATCGTGGTCGCCGACCGAGGCGCCGCCGGAGGTGACGATGACGTCCGCGCCAGCTTCGAGAGCACGGTCGATGGCGGCCGAGATCGCGTCGCGATCGTCCGGCGCGATGCCGAGGTCGAGGGTGCGTGCGCCGGCCTGGCGGGCGATCAGCGCGACGCCATAGGTGTTGGACGAGACGATCTGGCCGTCGCCGACAACGCTGCCGGGGGGCAGCAGTTCGTCGCCGGTGGCCAGCACCGCAACTAGCGGCTGGCGCAGGACCTCGAGTTCGGCATGGTTGGCGGAGGCGGCAAGGGCCAGCGCAGCGGCGTCGATGACGCGGCCGGCCTCCAGAAGCATTTCGCCTTCAGCGAAGTCGAGCCCTCGACGACGGATGTTGGCGCCCAGCCTGACCGGCTCCAGCGCCTCGACCATGCCTGGATCGGCCAGACGCGTGTTTTCCTGGATGAGTACGCTGTCGGCGCCGGCCGGAACCGGCGCGCCGGTGAAAATGCGCACCGCCTCGCCGGGTCCGACGCGGCCCGCGAAAGGCTTGCCGGCGGGCGCGATCCCGACCACCCTCAGAACGGCCGGGGAGGTCGCGACGTCTTCGGCCCGAACGGCGTAGCCGTCCATGGCCGAGGCATCGAAGGGCGGTTGCGTGCGCAGCGCCCGCAGGGGCGCCGCGAGGACGCGTCCTCCGCTTTCGGCGATGCCGACGCGTTCGGACCCGACCGGCGTGACGCCCGACAGCAGGAGCGCGAGGGCCTCGTCGACGGGGAGCAGCGCGGCGGCCATCCCGGTCAGGCGCCCGAGACGCGCCAGTCGCCGGACTTGCCGCCCGACTTCTCCAGGACGCGGATACCGCCGATCGTCATGCCTCGGTCGACCGCCTTGGCCATGTCGTAGATCGTCAGGCAGGCGACGGAGGCGGCCGTCAGCGCCTCCATCTCGACGCCGGTCTTGCCGGTCACCGAAACGGTCGCAGTGACGCGCAGGCCGGGCAGCGCCTCGTCGGGCTCGATGTCGACCGAGACCTTGTTCAGCATCAGCGGATGGCAGAGCGGAATCAGGTCGTGCGTCTTCTTGGCCGCCATGATCCCGGCGATGCGGGCCGTGCCGAGCACGTCGCCCTTCTTCGCGTTGCCCTCGAGGATCATCGAAAGCGTCTCGGGCCGCATGACGACGAAACCCTCGGCGACGGCCACGCGCTTCGTCTCATCCTTGGCCCCGACGTCGACCATGTGCGCTTCGCCGGAGGCGCCGATATGGGTGAGGGCGCCCACCATTGTCAGGCCGAGCGGCGCAGGCCTTCGGCCGCGCCGGTGAGCAGGACGCGGGTCGCCGCGGCGACGTCGGCCTGGCGCATCAGGCTTTCGCCGACCAGGAAGGCGCCGATGCCGCACCGGGCCAGGCGCTGGCAGTCGGCATGGGTAAAGATGCCGCTCTCGCCGACGAGCAGGCGGTCGTCCGGCACCATCGCGGACAGTCGCTCCGAAGTCGCAAGATCGACCTCGAAAGTACGCAGGTTGCGGTTGTTGACCCCGACGAGCGGCGAGGCGAGCCGCAGCGCGCGCTCCATCTCGGCCTCGTCGTGCACTTCCACCAGCACGTCCATCCCGGTCTCGAAGGCGGTCTCCTCCAGCGCCTTGGCCTCGTCGTCGGTGAGGCTCGCCATGATCACCAGGATCGCATCGGCACCCCAGCTTCGCGCCTCGTAGACCTGGTAGGGCTCGAACAAGAAATCCTTGCGCAAGGCGGGCAGCGAGCATGCCGCCCGCGCGGCGGTCAGAAATTCGGGCGCACCCTGGAAGGAAGGCGCATCGGTCAAGACCGACAGGCAGGCGGCGCCGCCCTCCTCGTAGGCCCGCGCCAGCGCCGGCGGGTCGAAGTCGGCGCGGATCAGCCCCTTGGACGGGCTCGCCTTCTTGATCTCGGCGATCAGGGCGAACGCGCCCGCCGCGCGCTTGCCGCGCAGCGCCTCGGCGAAGCCGCGCGGCCGGTCGGCATCCTTCGCCCGCGCCCGGATATCGTCGAAGGGAATGGCGGCCTTGGCGGCGACGATTTCCTCGCGCTTGTAGGCTTCGATCTTTCTAAGGATGTCGCTCACGCATCCGCCCCGCGGTTGGAGACCCTGATCAGGCGGTCCAGCGCCTGTTCGGCCTTGCCGGTGTCGATGGACTCGGCCGCCATCGCGACGCCTTCGGTAAGCGAGGACGCACGGCCGGCGACGAGAAGGCCGGCCGCCGAGTTCATCAGCACGATGTCGCGATAGGGCGACTTCTCGCCGGCCAGCACCGAGCGCAGCGCCAGCGCGTTGTGGGCGGCGTCGCCGCCGCGCAGGTCGGCGAATTCTGCGCGCGCAAGCCCGGCTTCCTCGGGCGTGACGGTGAAGATCTCGATCGCGCCGTCCCTCAGTTGCGCGACCTTCGTCACGCCGGCCGTCGTTACCTCGTCGAGCCCGTCGCCATGCACCACCCAGGCGGCTTCCGCGCCGAGGGTCTTCAGCACGTTCGCCACCGGCTCCACCCATTCGGGCGCGAAGACGCCGACCATCAGGCGCTTCACGCCAGCCGGGTTCGACAACGGGCCGAGCAGGTTGAAGATTGTGCGCGTGCCGAGCTCCACGCGTGCCGGCCCGACATGCTTCATCGCCGAATGATGGCGCGGCGCGAACATGAAGCCGACGCCAGCCTCTCGGACGCAGTTGGCGATCTCCGCCGGGCCTATGTCGATGTCGATGCCGAGCGCCATCAGCGTGTCCGCCGCGCCGGATTTCGACGACAGGGCGCGGTTGCCATGCTTGGCGACCGGCACGCCGGCGCCGGCCACGACGAAGGCCGAGCAGGTCGAGATGTTGTAGGAGCCGGAGACGTCGCCGCCGGTGCCGACGATGTCGATGGCGTCGGCGGGCGCCTCGACCGGCAGCATCTTGGCGCGCATGGTGGCCACCGCGCCGGAAATCTCGTCGACCGTCTCGCCACGCACCCGCATGGCCATCAGGAAGCCGCCGATCTGCGCCGGCGTGGCCTCGCCCGACATGACGATGTCGAATGCCTGCCGCGCCTCCTCGAAGCTCAGTGCCTGGCCTGCGGCGACCTTGGCGATGAAGGGTTTGAAATCGCTCATCGCCCGTCCCGTCAGAAGCTCAGTGCCTGCTGGATGGCCGTCTGGTTGACGGTCACCGCGTATCGCTGCTGCAGTTCCGCGACCAACTGGTCGAGCAGGTCGTCGGACCAGCCTGAGCGGAAAGCCTGGCGCATCTCGGGCGCGATCGATTCAGCGCTGGCGCCGGCGGGTTCGAAGACCTCCGTCACCTCGAAAACGATCTGGCCGTCGCCCGATGGCGTCTGCACCAGTCCGGTGCCGCCCTCCGTGACGCCGTAGATCGCGGCGACGCCTGTCTCCCCGAGGTCGGGATCGGTCGCGCCGCGGCGAACACCGCGCTTCACCTGCTTCTCGTAACCCAGTTCCGCCGCGATCTCGTCCAGCGAAGCGCCGTCCTTCACGCGCTTCTCGATCTCGCCGGCCCGCTCGGCGAGCCGCGCTGACACCTGCGCCGCCGTCCATTCGGCAGCGACGCGGTCGCGGATCTCGGCGACTTCGCGATCGCGCGCCGGGGTGACGCTGCGAACCTCGAAGAAGACGAAGCCGTTTGAGCCGATGTTGACCGGCGGGTTCTCGACGTCGATCTCGGACTCGAAGGCGGCGCGCAGCAACTCGGCCGACTCGGGAATGTCGCGCAGCACGCCGCCCGCCGGATCCTGCCCGGCGCGACTGACGGCCTCGATCGTGGCGACGCGAAGGCCGAGCGAAGCGGCGGCCTCCTGCATCGTGCTGCCGGCGGCACGCGCGTCCTCGTAGCGATCGTGAACGTCGAGAAGAACGCGGGTTGCCTCAGCGAGCGCGAGATCCTTGCGAATCTGCTCCTGGACCTCGGAGAGCGGCTTGACAGTCTCGGGGATGATCTCGGTCACGCGCACGATCGCCGGACCGAATGCGCCCTCGACGATACCGCTGACCTCGTCCTTGGCGAGGCTGAACGCCGCCTCGGCGATGGCCGGGTCCGGAATGCGCGATTTCTCGACGGTGCCGAGCCGGACGTCGTCCATGCTCTTTCCGTCGGCCTCGACCATCTGCTCGAAGGTCGCGCCGCCCAAAAGTCGGTCGGATGCGATCTTCGCCGCATCCTCGTTGAGGAAGACGATCTGGTCGATGGTCCGCCGCTCGGGGGTGGTGAAGGCCGAGATCGTCCGCTGGTAGTCCTCCGCGACTTGTTCGTCGGTGATGACCGTCGTGTCGGCGATGTCTTCGGGCTCGAGCTTGACGTAGTCGATCTTCCGGTACTCGGGCGCCGCGTAGCGGACCTTGTTCTCTTCGAAATACGAGACAAGCTGCTCCTGGGTCGGCTCCTCGATCGGCTCGACCAAGGCCCTGGGCAGCACGAGATACTCGACCGTACGGTCTTCGCCCTGGTAAAGCGCGACGGCGCGCAGGAAGGTGTCGGGCACCGACATGCCGTCGGAAATGGCCTCGACGATCTGCTGCCGGACCGCGACCTGCTCGCGGTTCCTGAGGTAGTCCTCCGGCCGCATTCCGATCTGGCGCAGCACGAACTCGAACTGCCGCCGGTCGAACCCGCCGCCGGGGCCCTGGAAGGCCGGGTCCTCGGCGGTCAGGACCGCGACGCGGTCCTTGGAAACGCCGAGGTTCATCACTCGGGCCTGCTCGTCGAGAACGGCGCCCGCGACGAGCTGCGACAGCACCTGCTGGTCAACGCCCAGGGCAACGGCCTGCTCGCGCGTGACACGGGTGCCGAAACGCTGCGAGAGCACGGAAATCTGTCGGTCGTAGGCCAGGCGATACTCGATCGGCGTCACCGTCGTTTCGCCCGCGGTGACGACCGCACCGCCGAGCCCGCTGGTGATCTGTCCTGAAATTCCCCAGACGGCGAAGCTCAGGACGAGAAGCAGAAGCAGAACCTTAGCCACCCATGTGCCAGCTGCCGAACGCAATGAATCGAGCATGTCTTACCCAAGTTAACAGTCTGCCGCCGCATCGTCGCGACGCCGTCAAGCTGCACAGCAAATAGACTCCTTCATGGCGGGTGTCGATTGCTTTATGGCCGCGATTTGCTAGGGAACCCTGGCAATTCAGCGCGATCGATGGGGAGTTCCGCCATGACAAAGGGCATCAAGCCGCTCGTCGCCGGCAACTGGAAAATGAATGGCACCAGCGCCTCGCTGCCCGAGGCCCGATCGATCGGCAACGGATTCATGCGCGGGCTGGACGCGGAATGCGACGCCCTTCTTTGCGTGCCTTCGACCTTGATCACGAGGGTCCAGCAGATCCTCTCCTCCACACCCGTCAAGACCGGCGGCCAGGACTGCCATCCCCGCCCGAGCGGCGCACACACCGGCGACATTTCCGCTGAAATGCTGAAGGATGCCGGCGCGAGCCACGTCATCGTCGGCCATTCCGAACGCCGTGCCGATCATGGCGAGACCGACGCGATCGTGCGCGCGAAGGCGGAGGCCGCCTGGCTCGCCGGGCTCGTGGCCATCATCTGCGTCGGCGAGACACGCGCCGAGCGGGACGCGGGCAAGACGCTCGCGGTTCTCACTCGCCAGCTTTCGGGCTCGATCCCGGACGGCGCGAGCGCGAAGAACACGATCATCGCCTACGAACCGGTCTGGGCGATCGGAACGGGCCTGACCCCATCGCCGGACGACGTCGCCGCCGCGCATGCGCATATCCGCGCCCAACTCGGCCACATCATGGGGGAGGCGGCTGCATCGACCCGCATCCTCTATGGCGGCTCGGTGAAGCCCTCGAACGCGGTTGAACTACTGGCCATAGACAATGTCGATGGCGCGCTGGTCGGCGGGGCAAGCCTCAAGGCAGCCGACTTCCTGGGGATCGCCGAGGCCTATCGGTCGTTCTGACAGTTCAGGCTTCCGAATGACGGTTTGAATTCCAACGCGAGGTCCCCATATCGGGACCAGACGCCACATTGGCGGCGTTCGGGCTTGGAAACGTCGGCAAAGGCGTGTATTGAGCTGCGTCTCCCTCCCAGGGCACCGCTTGCCCGGACACATCCGCGGAATTGATCATGGAAACCGTCCTCATCGTCATTCATCTGATGATCGTGCTCGCGCTGGTCGGCGTCGTGCTGCTGCAGCGGTCGGAGGGCGGCGGCCTTGGTATCGGCGGCGGGTCCGGATTCATGACCGCGCGCGGTGCGGCCAATGCGCTGACCCGTGCGACCGCGATCCTGGCGGCAGCCTTCTTCGTGACCTCGCTGGGCCTGTCGCTGATCGCGCGCTACGGCGAGCAGCCGATCGACATCTTGGACCGCCTGCCGGCCGGCCAGCAGCAAGGCGGTGGCACCACCGGCGGCGGCGTGCTCGACCAGTTGGGCGGAAGCAATGCGCCGGCCGCGCCAACGACCGCTCCGGCTCCTTCGGGACCGCAGGTGCCCAGCGGCCAGTAAGTCCGCGGCTTCCGGCGAACAAAGCCGGATTGTTCTGACCCGCCAGCCTTTGCAGGGCGATCGATGTTCGATCGCCTGCATGCACATTCTGACCGCTGGACTGTTGTCGATCGGCAACCTCGCGTCTTTGTCGCAAGGCATTTCTATCACACTCTCGCGATTGCTCTTGAGCCGGCTCGCTGCGTTGCGGTATCATGCGCATGCTTCGGTCGGCCGTCGCCGAGAAGCCTTGCGCAACATTCAGGCAGGTGCGGAACGTCATGCGGACATCTCGTCTTCTCATCGCGGCGCTCGGCGCCGTCGTGTCCCTCGGATTTGCCCTGCCGGCATCGGCCGAGCGTGATCGCGATCCGGGCGCGTCCGAGAACATCAAGCGCGCGCCAGCGGCCCAGGTGAAAGTCGTGTCGAAGCCGAATGCGCCCGCGAAGCCCTTGCAGCCGAGCGTTGCCGACGTCATCGCGGGCGGCAACAATGGCGAACTGCGCTCCGAGACACGCGCGACCGATCCGGTGATCGGCCTGTTCGGCGGCACGACCGCGAAGCTCCTGCCGCAGACTGAAGCGCTCGACTCGGTGCTCGAGAAGCGCCAGAACGGCAAGACATTCGCGGTCAAGAACGAGTTCCTGCCGCAGTCGGTCCCGTTCTCCGGCTATCCGCGCGGCACGATCGTAATCGATACAGCCAACCGCTATCTCTATCTCGTCGAGTCGGGTTCGACCGCCCGCCGCTACGCGATCGCCGTCGGCCGCGAAGGCCTTGAGTTCAAGGGCACCGCCAAGGTCGGCGACAAGCAGGAATGGCCGCGCTGGATCCCGACTCTGGACATGCAGAAGCGCGAGCCGAAGAAGTACGGCCAGTACAAGGACGGCATGCCCGGCGGTCCCGATAATCCGCTAGGCGCGCGCGCGATCTACCTGCACCAGGACAACAAGGACACCCACATCCGCATCCATGGCACGAACCAGCCGCAGACGATCGGCACCAATTCGTCCAATGGCTGCTTCCGGATGATCAACGAGCACGTCATGGACCTTTATGGCCGCGTGCCGATGGGCGCCAACGTGGTCGTGCTCTGACCGCATCGATGTGACTGCAAGGCGAGGGTCCGCGAACACGCGTTCGCGGACCCTCGCCGTATGGAGAGCGGACGGCGGCCGCGATCAGGCCGGGCGCGCCCGGTCCGCGATCGCGCGAGCGTCGACGCCGGAGGGCAGGGTGCCGAAGGCATGGCCCCAGTCGCCGGCCAGCCGGCTGGCGCAGAAGGCGTCGGCCACCTCCGCCGGCGCATGCCGTACGAGCAGAGCGCCCTGCAGTACCACCATCATCCGTTCCACCAACCGCCGCGCCCGGTGCTCCATGTCGCCCCTCTGGGCGAAATCCGCCTGGAGCGACCGCGCAGCGGCGTCGAGGCGGGCATCGGCGCCGCGCACCTCGTCGATCGCGGCGATGTAGACATCGAGAATGTCGGGGGTCTTCTGCAAGGCCCTCAGCACGTCGAGGCACATGACGTTGCCGGAGCCTTCCCAGATCGAGTTCAGCGGGATCTCCTTGTAGAGCAGGCCGAGCGGTCCTTCGTCGACGTAGCCATTGCCGCCGAGCACTTCCATCGCCTCGACGACGCCGTTCGGCGCGCGCTTGCACACCCAGTACTTCACCGCCGGGGTGCAGAGCCGCACGAAGGCGGCGGCGTCGGCATCTCCAGACGCCCTTTCGTCGAAGGCGCGGGCGAGCCGTAGCGAAAGCAACGTCGCAGCCTCCGATTCGATCGCGAGGTCGGCAACGACGTTGGTCATCAACGGCTGGTCGATCAGGTGGCGCTGGAAGGCGCGGCGGTTGGAGGCGTGGTGCAACGCCTGCGCCACCGCCCCGCGCAGCAGGCCGGCCGAGCCCAGCGCGCAGTCGAGGCGCGTGAACGTGCCCATCTCGAGGATCGTCGGAATGCCACGACCTTCCTCGCCGAGCAGCCAGCCATGGGCGTTCTGGAATTCGACCTCCGACGAGGCGTTCGACTTGTTGCCGACCTTGTCCTTCAGTCGCTGGATGCGCACCGCATTCTTCGTCCCGTCCGGCAGCCAGCGTGGCACGAGGAAGCACGACAGCCCGCCCGGCGCCTGGGCGAGCACCAGATGCGCGTCGATCTGCGGGCAGGAGAAGAACCATTTGTGCCCGGTGACCAGATACTCCCCGCCGGTTCCGCCAATACCGGCCGGAACGGCAATCGTCGTGTTCGAGCGGACGTCCGAGCCGCCCTGCTTCTCGGTCATGCCCATGCCGACCAGCGCGCCAGCCTTGCCGGCGACGGGAATGTCGCGCGGGTCATAGTCGCGGGTCGCGATCCTGCCGAGAACGGTCTCGGCGATGCCGCCCTGGCCGCGCAAGGCCGGCACGCTGCCATAGGTCATGGTGGTCGGGCACTGGCTCCCGGGCTCGACCTGCGCATGCATGATGTAGGCGGCGGCCCGGGCCGTGTGGGCGCGGGGGCCAGGCTCCACCCACGGTCCCGAATGCAGGCCTTCGCCGATGATGAGGTCCATGATCCGGTGCCAGGCTGGATGGAACTCGACCCGGTCCACCCGGTTGCCGAAACGGTCGAAAGTCTTGAGCTCCGGGGGGAAACGGTGCGCGAGCCGTCCGGCCTCGATCGTTTCGGCCGCGCCGAGCTTCGCGCCATAGGCCGCGAGGCGGTCGGCGGCACGGCCGGCGCCCATCGCCGCGGAAGCGTTGGCGAGCGCCCGGTCGGTGGTGAAGAGATTGACGTCCTCCAGCGCCGTCGGCTGGTTCAGGACCTCATGCGTCTCGAAGGCGGGCAGGGCGGTCATGCGTTCCTCCAGTCCGGGCCGGCCGCTGGGCGCGATCCGACGCCGATGTCTCCTGAGACGGTTGTGGACCATTCGCCGGATGGTGCGCAACCTGACCAACCGTCGCGACGCGATCTCGGCCGGCCTGACCCAGCGTCATGGCCGGCCGGGGGATAACACTTCCGGACCGGTGCTTTTTCGCTGGCGGAATCGGAATCGCCGCGATATGCCCTGACTCCCATGGCGCGATATGTTTTCATCACCGGCGGCGTGGTTTCCTCCCTTGGCAAAGGCATCGCCGCGGCGGCTCTCGGAGCCCTGCTGCAGGCGCGCGGCTATCGCGCGCGCATCAAGAAGCTCGATCCCTATCTCAACGTCGATCCCGGAACGATGTCTCCGTATCAGCACGGCGAGGTCTTCGTGACCGACGACGGGGCCGAGACGGACCTCGACCTCGGGCACTACGAGCGGTTCACCGGCCGTTCGGCGAACCAGCAGGACAACATCACCACCGGCCGCATCTACAAGAACATCATCGAGAAGGAGCGCCGTGGCGATTATCTCGGCGCGACCGTGCAGGTGATCCCGCACGTCACCGACGAGATCAAGAACTTCGTGCTCGAAGGCAACGACGACTACGATTTCGTGCTGTGCGAGATCGGCGGAACGGTCGGCGACATCGAAGCCATGCCCTTCCTCGAGGCCATCCGCCAGCTTGGCAACGACCTGCCGCGAAACGCCGCCGTCTACATCCACCTGACGCTGATGCCGTGGATCCCCGCAGCCGGCGAGTTAAAGACCAAGCCGACTCAGCATTCGGTGAAGGAACTGCGGTCGATCGGTATCGCGCCCGACATCCTGCTCGTGCGCGCCGACCGCGCCATCCCGAAGGAGGAGCGGCGCAAGCTGTCGCTGTTCTGTAACGTGCGCGAATCCGCCGTCATCCAGGCGCTCGACGTTTCGCACATCTACGACGTGCCGATGGCCTATCACAAGGAAGGCCTGGACGGCGAGGTGCTGGCGGCGTTCGGCATCGATCCCGCGCCCAAGCCGCGCATGGAGCGCTGGCAGGAAGTCTCCAACCGGATCCACAACCCCGAGGGCGAGGTCACCATCGCCATCGTCGGCAAGTACACAGGGCTGAAGGACGCCTACAAGTCGCTGATGGAGGCGCTGACGCATGGCGGCATCGCCAACCGCGTCAAGGTGAAGCTCGACTGGATCGAGAGCGAGATCTTCGAAAAGGAGGATCCCGCGCCCTGGCTGGAGAAGGTGCACGGCATCCTCGTGCCCGGCGGCTTCGGCGAACGCGGCTCGGAGGGAAAGATCCTGGCCGCCAAGTTCGCGCGCGAGCGCAAGGTGCCGTACTTCGGCATCTGCTTCGGCATGCAGATGGCCTGCATTGAGGCGGCGCGCTCGCTTGCCGGCATCGAGGGCGCTTCGTCGACCGAGTTTGGCCCGGCGAAGGAGCCGGTCGTCGGCCTGATGACCGAATGGCTGAAGGGCAACATGCTGGAGAAGCGGCAGGCGGCCGGCGACCTCGGCGGAACGATGCGGCTTGGCGCCTATGAGGCGCGCCTCGCCGAAGGTTCGAAGATCGCCGAGGTCTATGGCGGCACGCGGATCTTCGAGCGCCACCGCCACCGCTACGAAGTCAACATCGACTACAAGGAGCGGCTGGAAAGCTGCGGTCTGGTCTTCGCCGGCATGTCGCCCGACGGCGTGCTGCCCGAGACGGTCGAGTATGCCGACCACCCATGGTTCATCGGCGTGCAGTACCATCCGGAGCTGAAGTCGCGTCCCTTCGAGCCCCATCCGCTGTTTGCAAGCTTCATCGGCGCGGCGGTGGATCAGTCCCGGCTCGTCTGATCGACGGCCACTGGTCGGTTGCCCGCACTGCGAAGTCACCAATAGTATGGCGGTCGGGGCAATGCCCCGCGGAATGCGCCGTCCGCGGGCAAGGTGGGGATGACCGACAGTGAGCGACAGCTTCCGCGAAGTCACGACCGTTTCGTGGTTCAACCGTATCCGGCAATCGATCGGCGGCGTGCTGTTCGGTCTCCTGCTCATCGTCGCGATGGTGATCGGCCTGTTCTGGAACGAGGGCAGGGCGGTCACGACGGCGCGCTCGCTGGCGGAGGGCGCCGGCCTCGTGCAATCGGTTCCCGCCGACCGGATCGATCCAACCCTCGAAGGCCGCCTGGTGCACGTGACCGGCCCCGTCGTGGCGACGACCGAGCCGAGGGACGACCTGTTCGGCGTCGCCGCCGCCGGCATCCGTCTCGAGCGCGATGTCGAGATGTACCAGTGGGTCGAGCGCGTGAAGTCCGACGGCAAGGTGCAGGTCGGCGGCCGCGAGGAAATCGTCACGACCTATTCCTACGAAAAGGAATGGTCGTCGAGCGAAATCGATTCGGGACGATTCAAGCAGCCGGAGGGTCACGCCAATCCCGGAATGAACTGGCGCGGCGAAAGGTTCCAGGTTCCGCAGGCCACGATGGGCGCCTTCCGGCTGGAAGAGCCGGTCCTTGACCGGATCGGTGGGGCGGAGCCATTGTCGCTCGACCAGGCGATGATCGATGCGGTGAAGGCGAGCTATGCGGGACCCCGCGCCCTGCATGTCACGGCGAGCGGAGCCTATCTGGGAATCGACCCGTCATCGCCGCGCATCGGCGACTATCGCGTGAACTGGCGGATCGTGCCGCTCGGGCCGGTGAGCGTGATCGGTCGCCAGACCGGCGAGGGCTTCTCCCTTTACCAGACGGTCGCCGGAAACCGGCTGCTGATGGTCGAGACCGGCACCGTGTCGGCGGCGCAGATGTTCGCGGACGCGATGACCGGCAACACCATCCTGACCTGGGCCCTGCGCATCGGCGGGCTGCTGCTCCTCATGTTCGGCTTCTCGATGATCATGGGGCCGGTGGGCGTCCTGGCCGACGTGATCCCGTTCCTGGGCAGCCTGGTCCGCATGGGAACCGGCGCCATCGCGTTCGTGCTCGCCGTTCTGGTTGGCGGCTCGACCATCGCGCTTGCCTGGTTCTGGTATCGGCCGCTGCTGTCGATCGGCATTGTTGTCGCGGCCTTAGCCATCGCCTTCATGGTGAGCCGGTTCGGCCGCAAGGCGGGCAATGCCCAGCCGGCCGGGACCCCATCGACGCCGGCCTGACCATCCAAAGGCGCCGCCCGTCAGCGCCGCGACGCTTTGGGCAGGAAGGTCTCGACCAGCTGCGCCATCATGGCGTCCCGCTGGCCGGCGCTGTCCCCGCCCATGACGACCGCGACGACGGACCTGCCGTCGCGGCGCACGGATGTGGCGAGATTGAAGCCGGAAGCGCGGGTATAGCCCGTCTTGATGCCGTCGGCGCCGCGCACGGTTTCAAGCACCTTGTTGTGCCCCCTGACCGACCTGCCCCTGAAGGTGAAGCTCGTTTTCCCGAAATAGCCGTACTGGCCCGGGAAGTGCCGCCGCAGCGCCAGGCTCAGCGTCGCCATGTCGCGCGCCGTCGTCACCTGGCCCGGGTCCGGCAGGCCCGATGCGTTCCGGAACACGGTCGAGCCCATGCCGAGCTGGCGGGCCCTCGCCGTCATCATGGCCGCGAAGTTCGCCTCCGTGCCGCCGAGATATTCGGCGACGGCGGTCGCGACGTCGTTGGCCGACTTCGTCACCATCGCGCGGATGGCGGTGTCCGCCTCGATCGACTGACCGCCCTTGAAATGGAGCTTCGTCGGCGGGCGGGATGCGGCATAAGCCGATATCGGGATGTCCGTCGAGGCACCGACCTTCCCGTCCCGCATCGCTTCGAGCAGCATGTAGACGGTCATCATCTTGGTCAGCGAGGCCGGATAGCGCCGCGAATCGGCATTGTCGGCGTGAAGGACCTGGCCGGTGTTCGCATCGACGACGATGGCGGCGTATTTGTTGGACGCCGAGGTCGGAACGGGCTTGGCCGTGCGCAGGACTTCTTCCGAGGATGTGCAAGCCGTCGCGATGGCGGCAAGCGTGAGCAGCAGGATCGCCCTGACGAGCGCCACCCATGAGCCGGACATGATTCGCTGCCGTTCCAGCGCGAGCGCCGTCCCGCCTCTCGTCAAAGAAATGAATGACATAGGTTCTCGCCCGCAGTCCGCCCAGAAACATCGCGGCAACTCGCGCCGCGCGCTTCGCTTCTACCGGGAAGCCTATCGATGCGGAATGTGAATGCAACCGACGGAAGCCCGACCTTATCGTGCCGGCCACGTCCACGCTCCGCCGCCGGCGCTTGCGCGGCCGTTCGTCTTGCGGCACATGGGCGCCATGTCGATCTCCGCCCAGACCACCGCGCTCGACCATTTCGTCTTGCCGACAGCCTCGCTGGACGTCGCGCGCGAGCGCCTCGGCGCGCTCGGTTTCACGGTGGCGCCGACCGGCGTCCATCCATTTGGCACGGCCAATTGCTGTGTCTATCTCGCCGACGGGACGTTCCTCGAGCCGCTGGCGGTCGCCGATCTCGGCACCAGCGCGGCCGCCGCCGCGGATGGCAACGTCTTCGTGGCCCGGGACCGTGCTTTCAGGTCCGAGGAAGGCGAGGAGGGGTTTTCGGCGATCGTGCTGGCGTCCGCCGATGCCGCGGGCGATCACGGCAAGTTCACCGCGAAGGGCGTTTCAGCCGGCGGCATGCTGTCCTTCTCGCGTCCGTTCCAGGACGCTTCCGGCAGGAGCGACACCGCGTCCTTCCGTCTCGCCTTCGCCGCCTGGCCGGGCACGACGCCGTTCGTCTTTTCCTGCGAGCGCGTCAACGCGCCGGCCGTCGACCGGTCCTCGCTCGAGCGGCATGCCAATGGCGTGACGCGCCTCCTGTCGGTCACCATGCTGGCGAAGGACCCCGCCGCCGCGGCGGCCTTCTTCGCCGACGTCACGGGCGTGCCGGGGGATACGCGCGAGGACGGCGTGCGCTTTTCACTCCTGAACGGAGATCTCGTGTTGCGCGCCACGATGGCAGGCCATGAGACGACTTCGAAAGGCGCTTTCGAATTCCGCGCGGTGACCTTCGCGGTTCCCTCGTTTGCCGCCACGCGCGCGCTCCTGGAGAAGAACGGCGTCGACTACGACGCTTCGCCGCGTTCCATATCTGTACTCCCGGCTCCGGGACAGGGCGCAACCTTCATTTTCGAGGAACGGGCATGACCCAGCCGAACACCACCGTGACCGCCGGCAGCGCGGTTTTCGCCAATGACGGGCCGCTGACGCTGATCGCCGGTCCCTGCCAGCTCGAATCGCGCCAGCACGCCTTCGACATGGCCGGAGCGCTGAAGGAGCTGACGCAGAAGCTCGGCATCGGCCTCGTCTACAAGACCAGCTACGACAAGGCCAACCGCACCTCGCTGACGTCGACCCGCGGCGCGGGGCTGGATGCTGCACTTCCGGTCTTCGACGACCTGCGCGCCGAATTCGGGCTGCCGGTTCTCACCGACGTCCATACGGAAGAACAGTGCGCGATCGTCGCGCCGCATGTCGACGTGCTGCAGATTCCGGCGTTTCTCTGTCGCCAGACCGACCTGCTGGTGGCGGCGGCGAGAACCGGCAAGATCATCAACGTGAAGAAAGGGCAGTTCCTCGCGCCCTGGGACATGAAGAACGTCGTCGCCAAGATCACGGGCTCGGGCAACGCCAACGTGCTCGTCACCGAGCGCGGCGTATCCTTCGGCTACAACACGCTGGTTTCCGACATGCGGGCGCTGCCGATCATGGCCGACATCGGCGCGCCGGTGATCTTCGACGCGACGCATTCGGTGCAGCAGCCGGGCGGGCAGGGCGCGACATCGGGGGGCGAGCGTCGCTTCGTCGAGACGCTGGCGCGGGCGGCCGTGGCCGTCGGCATCGCGGGCGTGTTCATCGAGACGCACCAGGATCCCGACAATTCGACCTCGTCGGACGGCCCCAACATGGTGCCGCTGGCCGACATGCCGCGCCTCATCGAGACGCTGATGGCCTTCGACGCTGTGGCAAAGCGCAAGGGGTGAGACGCACCCGGCGCGGCGCGGTCAGATGATCAGCCCCGACAGCACCTCGTTGTCGGTGATGTCCTGGTAGGACCATCCGGCCTCGCGGAAGTTCTTCTCCAGCCGGTCGAAATTCCTGCGGTTCCTGGTCTCGATGCCGATCAGGACCGAGCCGAAATTGCGCGCCGACTTCTTCAGGTATTCGAAGCGGGCGATGTCGTCCTCCGGGCCGAGCAGGTCGAGGAAGTCGCGCAGCGCGCCGGGTCGCTGGGGAAAGCGGAAGACGAAATACTTCTTCAGCCCTTCGAAGCGCATCGCCCGCTCCTTGACGTCGGGGAGGCGCTCGAAATCGAAATTGCCGCCCGACACGACGAGCACGATCGTCTTGCCCTTCAGGTCGGCCTTCGCGAAATCCTTCAGCGCGTCGATCGCCAGCGCGCCGGCCGGTTCCAGCACCACCCCCTCGACGTTGAGCATCTCGATCATCGTCGCGCAGAGCCGGTTCTCGGGAACCAGGTGAACGTCGTCGGGAAAAAACCGCTTCAAGTGACGCAACGGTTCCCGCCCGATCTCCGCCACGGCCGCGCCATCGACGAAATTGTCGACCTTCGCAAGCTTCACGCGACGGCCCTCGACGAGGCTCTGCTTCAGGCTGGGCGCGCCGACGGGTTCGGCGAAGGCAAAGCGTGTCGGCCAGCCGCGCGCCGTCAGATACTGCGTGACGCCGGCCGCCAACCCGCCGCCGCCGACCGGGAGAATCATCAGGTCCGGGACCACGCCGTCCGGCATCTGCGACAACAGTTCGGCCGCCACCGTGGCCTGGCCTTCGATGATGTCTCGATGGTCGAAAGGCGGCACCATCAGGGCGCCCGTCTGGTCCGCGAATTCGAGAGCCGCGGCGAGACAGTCGTCGAAGAAGTCGCCCGTCAGGCGGATCTCGACGAACTTTCCGCCGAAGGTCACCGTCTTGTCGATCTTCTGCTGCGGCGTCGTGACGGGCATGAAGACCACGCCGCGCCTGCCGAGGTTGCGGCATGCGAAGGCGAAGCCCTGGGCATGGTTGCCAGCCGAGGCGCAGACGAAGCTCTGCGCCGGCGTCTTCGCCGCGAGGGCCCGGCGAAAGAAGGTGAAGGCGCCGCGGATCTTGTACGACCGCACCGGCGACAGGTCCTCGCGTTTCAACCAGATGCGCGCGCCATACTTCCGCGAGAGATGGTCGTTGAGCTGCAGCGGCGTTTCGGGAAAAAGGTCGCGCAAGGCTAGCGCGGCCGAGTCGACACGTTCGATGAAGCTGGACGCCGGGGAATTGGCGGACATGGTTGTCTCCCGCTGGACGCGTTTGCCGCGCCCCGGCCTATTGCACAAACCGCAGCCTGCCGCCACTGTCCGTCCGCGGGAGGGGCCGGGCGGAACGGCTCCGGGATCGGGATTCGAAACACGGAGGCGGAGGACCTTGCAGACATTTTCGCTCCGTGCAGCGATCCACATCTCCGCGATCTTCGGCGTCTACATGTCGCTCGCAATGCTGATCCCGGCCTTCGTCGACCTCTACTACGGCAATCCGGACTGGCGGGTCTTCGCGCTTTCGGCCTTCTTCACCGGCGGTTTGTCGCTGGCCGTCGCGCTGGCGACACAGGGCAGGCCACCGGGCGTCTCTTCGCGGTTCGCGTTCCTGCTCGTCAACCTGCTCTGGCTGACCACGGCCGCGACCGGGACCATACCGTTTCTGGCCTCCTCGCTGGACATGAAACTGTCCGATGCGGTCTTCGAATCGGTCTCCGCGATTACCACGACCGGCGCGACGGCCATCGTCGGCCTCGATTCGCTCCCGCCGGGTCTCCTGCTCTGGCGATCGCTGCTGCAGTGGATGGGCGGCCTCGGCGTGATCGCACTCGGGCTCTTCATCCTGCCTTTCCTGAATGTCGGCGGCGTCTCCTACTTCAAGATCGAATCGACCGACATCGAGGATCGACCCTTCGCGCGGCTCTCCACCTTCACGATCAGCATGGTCGCGATCTACGGCCTGCTGACGCTGGCCTGCGGCATCGCCTATGCCGCGGCCGGCATGAACGGCTTCGACGCCATCAACCACGCGATGACGACGATCGCCACGGCGGGCTTCTCGACGCATGACGATTCGTTCGGCCACTTCGCCGACAAGCCGGCGATCCTGTGGATCGCGATCCTGTTTATGTGCATCGGCGCGCTGCCCTTTTCGATCCTCATCCTTCTCGCGGTGCGCGGACGCATCGACGCGCTGCGCGATCCGCAGGTTCGCGCCTTCCTTGGCTACACGGTCACCTTTTGCCTGGTGACGACGATCTACCTGCGCATCCAGACGGACGTCCCATTCTTCGACGCTTTGACGCACGCGACCTTCAACTTCGTGTCGCTGATCACCACGACGGGCTATTCCACGCACGACTACTCGTCCTGGGGGCCATTCGCGATCGCGCTCGCCTTCATCGCCACCTTTCCAGGCGGCTGCTCGGGGTCGACAACCGGCGGGATCAAGGCCTATCGCTTCATCATCCTGTTCGAACTGATGGCCAACGGCTTGCGGCGGCTGGTCTATCCTAACTCGGTGCAACCGGTGCGCTATGGCGACCGGCCGGTCGACGACGACATGCAGCGGGCGGTCGTGCTCTTCATCGCATCGTTCTTCGTGCTCTGGGCGATTGCGACCCTTTTGCTGGCGGCCACCGGCCTCGACCTCGTGACCGCCCTCACGGGCTCGCTGACCGCGTTGACGAATGTCGGCCCAGGTCTCGGCGACTTCATCGGCCCCAAGGGCAGCTTCGCGATGGTGCCCGACTTCGCCAAGTGGGTGATGGCACTGGCCATGCTGTTCGGGCGGCTGGAGATCCTCGCCGTTCTGGTGATCTTCTCGCCAGTGTTCTGGCGCCGCTGACGCTGGCGCCATTGCGCGCGAGGCGGCGGTCGGATAAAGGGTGCGCCGCGCCAGACGGGATCCGGGCGGCGAATGCCGAGCCCCGCCGCCAGGTCAATCGGGTAGTCCTTCTTGAACAGCCAGTCTGTCCGCGCCGCCATACACATCGCCGCGATCTTCGGAATCTACCTGTCGTTGGCGATGCTGTTTCCGGCCTTCATCGATTTCTACCATCGCAATGCCGATTGGCAGGTCTTTGCGCTCTCCGCCTTCTTCACCGGCGGGCTGTCGCTCGCGACCGCGCTGTCGACGCAGGGGCGCACCGTGCCCGCCAACGCCCGCTTCGGCTTCCTGATCGTCAACCTGCTCTGGGCCACGACGGTCGTGATCGGCGCGATACCGCTGATCGCCTCGTCGATCGACCTCAGCATCGCCGACGCGATCTTCGAGTCGACCTCGGCGCTCACCACCACGGGCTCCACGGTCATCGTCGGGCTCGATTCGCAGCCCCCCGGCATCCTTCTGTGGCGCTCGCTGCTGAACTGGATCGGCGGCCTCGGCGTGATCGTGCTCGGGCTTCTCATCCTGCCGTATCTCAACATAGGCGGCGTCTCCTACTTCAAGCTCGAATCCTCGGACATCGAGGACCGGCCGTTCGAGCGCCTGTCGATCTTCCTGCTCAGCATCCTCGGCATCTACTCGGCGCTGACCTTGGCCTGCGCCCTGGCCTATGCCGCGGCGGGCATGTCGGGCTTCGACGCCATCAACCACGCCATGGCGACGCTCGCCACCGGCGGCTTTTCCACGCATGACGCTTCGTTCGGGTTCTACGGCGACAACCTGCCGCTGCTCTGGATCTCGTCGTTCTTCATGTTTGTCGGGGCCTTGCCGTTCTCGATCCTCGCCCTGCTCGCCTTCAAGGGGCGGATCGACGCGGCGCGGGACCCGCAGATTCGCGCCTTCGCGCTCTATGTGCTATTCTTCGCATCGGTGGCGGCGATCTACGTGCGGGTGAACACCGGGGCGCCGTTCCTCGAGATCTTCACGCACGCGACGTTCAACTTCGTCTCGATCATCACCACGACCGGTTTCGCCAGCCAAGACTATTCCACCTGGGGACCGTTCGTGGTGGCCTGCGCCTTCATAGCGACGTTCCTCGGCGGTTGCTCGGGCTCGACGTCCGGCGGAATCAAGGCCTACCGCTTCATCATCCTGTTCGCCCTGGTGAGCAACGGCCTGCGGCGGCTGGTCTACCCGAACTCCGTCCACACCGTACGCTACGGCGACCGGCCGGTGGACGACGCCATGCAGCGCGCCGTGGTGCTGTTCATCGCGTCGTTCTTCGTCATCTGGGGTATCGCGACGGTTCTTCTGGCCGCCACGGGGCTCGATTTCCTCACCTCGATGACCGGCGCGCTGACAGCCATGACCAATGTCGGCCCCGGCCTCGGCGACGTGATCGGGCCGGCCGGCAACTTCGCACCGCTTCCCGACGCCGCGAAATGGATCCTGTCGCTGGCCATGCTGCTCGGCCGCATGGAGATCCTGACGGTCCTGGTCGTCTTCACGCCGTTCTTCTGGAAGCGTTGACCGGGCAGGTCAGACGAAGAGATCGACCTTCTCGAAGCGCGTCACGTCGATGAGACCCATGTCGGAGATGCGCAGCTCCGGAATCACGACGAGCGCCAGCAGCGAGTGCTGCATGTAGGCGTTGTTGAGCGTGCAGCCCATGGCCCGCATCGCCGCCGTCAGCTTCTCGGCCTTGGCCGCGACGATCTCGGCGCGCTCGTCGGACATCAGGCCGGCGATCGGCATCTCGACGATGGCGAGTTCCTTTCCCTTCGAGAAGATGACCACGCCGCCGCCGACCTCGCCGAGCCGGTTGGCGGCGGCCGCCATGTCGTCCTTGTTGGTGCCGACGACGATCATGTGGTGCGAATCATGGGCCACTGTCGAGGCCATCGCGCAGTCCTCCAGGTAGCCGAAGCCCGAGACGAAGCCGTTGACCACCGCGCCGGTGCCGCGATGGCGCTCGACCAGCGCGATCTGGCAGACGTCGTTCGCGCGGTCCATGGCGACGAGCCCGTCCTCGACGGCGAGGTCGGCCTCGAGCGCGCGCGTCGGAGCCTGGTTCTCGATGACGCCGATGACCCGGGCTCGCACCTCGTTGGCGCCTTCGGGAGCGGGGATGTCGAAATCGGTCGCCGCGAGCACCTTGCCGAGCTTCACTGTCTGCTTGGCGCTCGCCGGATAGTCGCGGGCGGGGATGTCGACTTCCAGCCGTCCCGACGCCGCCAGCCGGACGCCGCGCGCCCAGACCTCGTCGATGGCGAGCGCGGCAAGGTCCGAGACGATCAGGAAGTCGGCCAGCCGCCCCGGCGCGATCGAGCCGAGTTCGCGTTCGAGGCGAAAATGCTGGGCGGTGTTGATCGTCGCCATCTGGATCGCGGTCACCGGCTTGAGCCCCTGCGCGATGGCATGGCGCACGACCCGGTTCATGTGGCCGTCGTTGACCAGCGTGCCGGAATGGCTGTCGTCGGTGCACAGGATGAAGTTGCGCGGATCGAGCCCGCGCTCGGTCACCGCCTTGATCTGCGTGGCGACGTCGTACCAGGCCGAGCCGAGCCGCAGCATCGCCTTCATGCCTTGCCGCACGCGGGCGACCGCGTCCTCGACGCGCGTGCCCTCATGGTCGTCCTCCGGACCGCCGGCGACATAGCCGTGGAATGCGCGCCCGAGGTCGGGCGAGGCATAGTGCCCGCCGACGGTCTTGCCGACCGCGACGGTGGCGTCGATCTCGCCGCGCATCTTGGCATCGTTGGCCGCGACGCCCGGAAAGTTCATCACCTCGCCGAGCCCGATGATGTTCTCCCAGCCCATCGCCTCGGCCACCTCGGCCGGCCCGATCGAGGCGCCGGCGTTCTCCAGGCCCGGCGCCGAGGGCACGCAGGACGGCATCTGGACGAGCACGTTGACAGGCATGTCCACCGCCTCGTCATGCATCAGCCGCACGCCCCCCAGGCCGAGCACGTTGGCGATCTCGTGCGGATCGATGAACATGGACGTGGTGCCGTGCGGAATGACGGCGCGGCAGAACTCGGTGACCGTCACCATGCCGCTCTCGACATGCATGTGCGCGTCGCAGAGGCCCGGCACCAGGTAGCGGCCGGACGCGTCGACGACTTCGGTGTCGCTGCCGATGCAGTGCGAAGCGTCCGGCCCGCAATAGGCGAATCGCCCTTCCACGACCGCGAGGTCCGTGCCGGCAATGATTTCGCCCGAATGCACGTTCACCCAGCGCCCGTTGCGCACGACCAGGTCGGCCGGCCGACGCCCCATGGCGACGTCGACGAGCGTGGGCGCCGCCTCGCTCCAAGTCTTCGGCTTCGGAAATGGGGTTGTCGTGGCACGCATGGGCTGGTCTCCGGTCTCGGCGGACCATGCCAAGACCGGCGCGGTTTGACCAGTTGCGCGAGGCTATTTTCCTGGCGGTTCAGCGCCGCGCGAGCAGCACCGCCGCCAGTCCCAGCGCGGCCAGACCGACGAGGGCGGCCGTCTTGGGATTGTCCTTCACGACCGCGCCGGCCAGTCGGGCCTGCCGCTCGAGTTCCCGCCGGGCGGCGGGCCGCTGCTTCGACACGCGCCGGATGAGGTCGGAAACGATGTCGGCCACGTCGCCATAGGCATGAGCGCCGCGCTCCGCGACCTCGCCGTAGAGATGCGATCCGCGTGATGCGGCGGTCCGGCGCAGCGAGGCGAGTTCCCGGGTGAGGGTCGACACCTGGCGCTCCAGTTCGTCGATGGCTTCGTCGCGCGTGCGGCTGATGGAAAAGGCCATGGGGATCCCCGTCATTGCGTTGAATGGACGGGCAACGCGGCCGAAGCCACTTCGTTCCGCCGATGGGCAAAGACGCGAGCGGGAAGGACGGCCGGGCCGGGCGGGACAGACGTGCGCGTGGCTGTTCGCTGCCCAGGGCCAGAAACCGGGAAAATCAGCCCTGTACGTCCTTGCCGCCATGCCCGGTTGTCGCGGGCCGGCCGTCCTTGGGGTGGGTAACGGGCAAATGCCGGAGCGGTTCCGACAGGGGCGGACCAATGAGCATGGTGCCCCCTGCCGGGATCGAACCGGCATGGCCGAAGCCGAGGGATTTTAAGTCCCTTGCGTCTACCAATTCCGCCAAGGGGGCGCCGGGTCCACCGGTAGCGGGTCGCTGGTGCGGGATCAAGGCGGGACGCGCGCGCGACGGTCGCGTACGAAGCTCGACGAATCAGGCGCCGAAGGCCTTGCCGGCCATCCGCCTGACGAAGTCCGCCACCTTCTCGGCCTCGACGAATTGCGGCATGTGGCCGATGCCTTCGAGTATCTCGATGTCGATGCCTTCGACCTTGCCCTCCATCGCGAGGCCGTGCCGGGTGTGATGCAGCACGCGGTCGCGGCTGCCGAACAGGATGCCGACCGGCATCGCGATCTCGCCATAGCGCTCCATCTGGCCGGGCAGGTCCTGTTCCACGGCCACGATGTCGGAGGAGGTGGCGTAGAAATGGCTGGGGCGCAGGCCGAGATAGCCGCCACCGCCGATGGCATAGTCGGCCGGCACCGGCTGCGGGCCGAAGACGAAGTCGAGCGTCTGCTGGGCGGTCTTCAGGCCGGCCGGCACGGCGAGCGTGGCGGCGATGATGCGGCGCATCAGCGGCGAACGGATATAGAGCCCGCCGAACTCCTTGGGCGGTGTCGGGATATGGTGGGTGAGGGGGGAAATCAGCGCCAGGCCCGAGATCTTGTCGGGGTGGTCGAGCGCGACGCGCAGCGCGATGGCGCCGCCCAGCGAATGGCCGACGAGCAGCGGCTTCTCGAGCCCGACCGCGTCGATGAACTTCGCGATCGCCTCGGCCTGCTGCGGGATGCGTGCGCCGCTCGACACGCGGGTCGAATAGCCCGATCCTGGCCGGTCCATCGCCACGAGGCGGAAGCCGTCGCCCATGGCGGGGAACAGCGTCTGGCGGAAGTGGTGCAACTGTCCGCCGAGCCCGTGGACGAACAGGATCGGCCGGCCCGCCCCCTGGTCGACATAGTGGATCGCGTCCCCGCCGATCGTCACGGTCTTGCCGATTCTCGGAATGCGTCGTTCGGCATCCGCGGCAAGGCGGCGTGTGACCAGCGCGTTCCAGCCGAGCCAGCCGGCGGCGGCGAGGATAGCAACAATGAGGATCCAGAACAACACGGCCATGGGGGGGTCTCCTCGGAGGGGCGGGCCGGACTGCCCCGGCGCGACGCCAAGATCAATGGCCGCGTCGCGAAACGCAAGAGGCGACCCGAAGGCCGCCCCCGCTGGTCTCATGGCTTTGAGGAACGATCAGCCGTGCAGCGCGGCTTAGCCGTGCAGCGCGGCTTAGCCGTGCAGCTTCGCCGCGATCTCGGCGACGCGCTTGCCCTGGAACTTTGCGCCTTCGAGTTCCTGCTCCGACGGCATGCGCGAGCCGTCCGTGTTCGAGGTCGTGGTCATGCCGTAGGGCGCTCCGCCGCGCACGACGTCGTTGCCGGACTGACCCTGGTAGGCATAGGACAGCGGCACGATGATCATGCCGTGGTGCTGGAGTGACACCTGGGCGGAGATGATCGCGAATTCGGCGCCGCCATGCTGGGTCGCCGTCGAGGACATGACCGAGGCGACCTTGTTGATCAGCGCGCCCTTGGCCCAGAGCGGACCGGTCTGGTCGAGGAAGTTCTTCATCTGCGCGGCCATGGCGCCGTAGCGGGTGGAGATGCCGAAGATGATGGCGTCGTAGTTCTCGAGTTCGAGCGGATCGGCGACCGGCGCCTCCTGGTCGAGCTTGTAGTAGGCCGCCTTCGCGACGGCCTCCGGCACGAGTTCGGGAACGCGCTTCACCGTCACGGTCGCGCCGGCTTCGGCGGCACCCTCGGCGGCGGCCTTCGCCATCGCTTCCATGTGGCCCCAGCTCGAATAGTAGAGGACGAGTACCTTCGCCATGTCTGTCTCCTTCGGTTTCGCCTGCCGGGCGTCGCATCCATCGGTTGCGTCATTTCCCGGTTCCGAACTCAATTAGGGCTGGCCCATCGTCTACGAAACCGCGCGATCGCAGCACGGATCGTTCACAGATCGGATGCCATTGCTGCCGGTCCCGCCTGGCGCTATGTCGATGCGGAGCACTCCGGAGAGACACGATGTCGAAGATCGTTACAGCCGCCATGGTCGTCATCGGCGACGAGATCCTGTCGGGCCGGACCAAGGACAAGAACATCGGCCACCTGGCCGACATCCTGACGGCGATCGGCATCGACCTGAAGGAAGTCCGCATCGTCCCCGACGAGGAGGACGAGATCGTCGCGGCGATCAACGCCGTGCGCGCGCGCTATGCCTACGTCTTCACCACAGGCGGCATCGGCCCGACGCATGACGACATCACGGCCGACTCGGTGGCGAAGGCGTTCGGCGTTCCCTGCGGGTACGATGAAAAGGCCTACGCCATGCTCGAAGCGCACTACAGAACCCGCGAGATGGAGTTCACCGAGGCCCGCAAGCGCATGGCGCGCATGCCGCGCGGCGCCGAGCATATCGCTAATCCGATCTCGATGGCGCCGGGCTTCCGCATCGGCAACGTGCACGTGATGGCCGGCGTGCCGTCGATCTTCCAGGCGATGCTCGACAACGTCGTGCCGACACTCGTGACCGGCACGAAGCTGATCTCGGCCACCGTCCAGTGTCCCTTTGGCGAGGGAACGATCGGCGACGCGCTCGGCGCGATCCAGAAGGCGCATCCCGAGACGATCATCGGCTCCTATCCGAAGTATCTCGACGGCAAGTTCTGGACCGAACTCGTCGTGCGCGCCCGCTCCAAGGAGGCGCTGGCGCCCGCGGTGGCGGCGGTCGAACGGATGGTCGCGGAGCAGGCCGAGGTCGCGCGATCGGCTTAGCCGGCGGCCGTCGCGATCGCAGGCGCGGTCGACCTCGAATGCCGCGCACGCGCGCCCGATCCTGTGCTAGGCTTCGAACGTCATTGCCGGGAAGAGGTATACAGATGGGCTACAGGACGATCGTCGCGGTGTTGCAGGACGAGGCCGGCGCTCCCGCCATGCTCGATGCGGCAACGGGGCTGGCGTCGCGCTTCGAGGCGCACCTGATCGGCGTCCACGCCGAGCCCCTGCCGATGCCGATCGCCTCGCCGATGGGGTTTCCCGACGCAACGTTGATCGGCGCGAGCGAGGACATCAACCGCGCCCGCGAGGAACGGCTCGGCGAACTCTTCGCCGCGCGGCTGTCGCGTGAGACCCTTTCCTACGAGTGGCGGTCGCTGCGCAGCTTCTCCGGCGACAGCGCGCTGTCGGCGCTGGAGAGCGCGCGTTGCGGCGACATCGTCATTGCTGGGCACGGCGGCGGGGAGGGCGGTTCGCCCGACATCGACACGCTGATCCAGGGTGCGGGCCGGCCTGTGCTGCTCGTGCCGAAGGAGCGTGCGGTCCGTCCCAACGTCAAGCGGGTGGTCGTCGCCTGGAACGGATCGCGGGAGGCCGCGCGCGCGGTCTTCGATGCGCTGCCCTTCACAGCGGCGGCCGACGAGACGACGCTGCTCGTCATCGACCCGGTCGCCCGCGACGGCGAGGCTGGCCCGCAGCCCGGGGCGGAGATCGCCGCGACGCTGGCGCGCCACGGGGCGAAGGTCTCGATCGAGGCAGTATCTTCGGGAGACTGGTCGAAGGCCCAGATCATGGAACGCACCGTGCGCGAGAAGAACGCGGACCTGCTGGTGCTCGGTGCCTTCAGCCATTCGCGCATCCGCGAGATGATCTTCGGCGGAACGACCCGGACCATCATCGAGAACCCGCCCTGCCTGACCATGATGGCGCGCTGACGGGCTGTCGGCGCCCTCACTCCGGGAGCGCGCGGATCCAATCGGTGACGGCGGTGGCCAGACGGTCCGTCGTGCCCGGCGAAAGCGCGTCGCCCGCGATGACGTGGTTCGACGGATCTGCCGCGTCGTCGACCGTCACCAGCGCATGCGGCGCGCCCCAACGTGCGGCGATCGCCCGCGTCAGGTCCGGTCGCACGACCTGGTCGGCATCGGAAAACACGAAGAGCGCCGGAACGGCGCCTCGCTCGACCGGCGCCGATGCCGCCATGTCCACCACGGCGCTCATCGGCAGAACCGCCTCGATCGGATAGCGCGTCGTCCAGTAGCGGGCGTGCCGCTCGTTGACCGGTTCGAAGCTGCGCTCGCTGCCGGCCACGAGGCGTGCGATATGCAAGCCCCACGGTCCGGCGAGCAGGCCGGCGCCTGCGGCCTGTACGCCATAATTCGGCGACACCAGCACAATGCCCGCCATCCGCTCCCCCAACCCGGGCTGGGAGGCAGCCCAGCTGGCAATGGAAGCGCCGGTCGAGGTCGCGACGACGACCACGCGCTCGCCAAGCCGCTCGCCGATCGCCAACGCCTCGGCGAAGTCGTTGACCCAGGCGTTGACCGAAGCGGAAGCCATTGCCGCGCCGTCCTGCCCGTGCCCTGTCAGGCGCGTGTAGAAGAGGTTGGCGCCGAGGGCTTCGGCGACCTTGTCGGGCAGCGGGCGAATCTCCTCCTTCGACGCGGAGAAGCCGTGCACGTAGACGATCGCCAGCGGTGTCCGCGCCTTCGACGCCGGGAAGGCCCACACGACTTCCTTCTCAAGGCCGGGCCGGATGCCCGGCACGCGAGCCTCGCGGTCGGCGATCCACGCGTCGAGGTCCTCGCCGATGGTCGCGGGGTCGAACGTTACGGTCACGTCTCGCTCGACGCGCGGGCCGCTCAGCCAGACGGCGGCGCCGATCGCGGCCAGAACGACCGCCAGTCCCAGGATCACCATCATGCGGCGCACGGCTTCCTCCAACACCCGATCCACGGATGAATAGCTTTTCCGGGTGGGCGTTGGAACGGGGGGAGGCAGCATCTCCCACCACAATCGCTCCGTTTCCGCGACGCGGACAACCGATTGCGCGGGTTGCGCGTACAAGAACCGAACATCTCCTGCCGCCAGGGCCGACATGCCGTTTCGCCTGCTTCTCCTCTACGCCCTCCCGGCGATCCCGCTCGCGGCACTGACCTTGCCGCTCTACATCATCATTCCGACCTATTACACTGAAACGGTAGGGCTTTCTCTTGGCTCAGTTGGCGCCGCGCTGCTTGCCGTCCGGATCTTCGACGCCGTCAACGACCCGCTGATCGGCTGGTTCGCCGACCGCTGGCGACCGACGCTCGGGCGAAGGCGCGCTGTCTTCGCGCTTTCGCTGCCCATCTGCGGGCTGTCGGCGGTCAAGCTGTTCTGGCCGCCGGCCGATGCCGGGCCGCTCTACCTGGCCGGATGGGGCATGGTGCTGTCGCTCGGCTTCACAGGGGCGATGCTCGCCTACACTGCCTGGGGCGCCGAGCTTGCGGGCGACTACGCCGAGCGGGCGCGTATCGCCGGCTTCCGGGAAAGCCTGACGCTGGCGGGGACGCTCGTCGCCATCGTGCTGCCCTTCGCGATCGGGTTCGGATCGGCAGGCGAACCGGGCGGGCTGGCGGTGCTGGGGATCGCCGTCGCGGCCGGCCTCGCCCTGTTCGGCGGCCTCGCGGTCCGATTTGTCCCGGAGCCGGTGGACCATACGGTCTCGTCCGGATCACTGAGGTCGGGTCTCGCCCGGATGGCGGGGAACAGACCATTCCGGCGGCTGATCGCGGCGTACTTCCTCAACGGGCTCGCCAACGGCATTCCGGCCACGCTCTTCCTCTATTTCGTCGCCACCCGGATCGAGGCGCCCGACATGCGCGGGCCGCTGCTGTTCCTCTATTTCCTCGCCGGTATCGGCGGCGTGCCACTGGCGCTGCTCGCCGCGCGGCGGACGAGCAAGCACCGCGCCTGGGCCGTGGCCATGATCGTCAATTGCGCGATCTTTTCCCTCGTGCCGCTTCTGGGGCCGGGCGATGTCGCGGCTTTCGCAGCCATCTGCGTCGCGACCGGGCTGCTGCTCGGCTTCGACCTGTCGCTACCGCCGGCGATCCAGGCCGACGTCATCGATGTCGACACCGCCGGCTCGGGCGAGCAGCGCTCGGGCGCCTACTTCGCGGCCTGGAGCCTGTCGACCAAGCTGTCGCTCGCGGCGGGCGTTGGCATCGTCTTTCCCTTGCTCGGCCTGGCTGGTTTCGACGCCGCCGCGGGCGCCGCGAACGACGACGCGGCGATCGTCGCGCTGGTCGCGCTCTATGTCTGGCCGCCAGTCGCCCTCAAGATCGCGGCGATCGCGCTGATGTGGAACTTTCCGCTCGACCGGTCGCAGCAGGCGGCGCTTCGGCGGACGATCGAGGAGCGATCGGCCGGTCGTTCGGTGGTCACGTCTTGAGGGGGCGCTTGTTCCACCCCATCGCCCGCTTCATCAGCGGGAAATAGAGCGCGTGCGGCAAAAGGTTCACGACCTTCAGCGCCCAGGCCAGCCGGCGCGGGAAGCAGACTTCGAAGCCGCCGCGCTCCAGTCCGTCGGCGAAGCGCCGCGTCGCGTCCTCCACCTTCATCAGGCCCGGCATCGGAAACGTGTTCTTCTCCGTCAGCGGCGTATCGACGAAACCCGGATTGATGACCTGGATGCGGATGTTCATCTTGTCGAAATCGAACTTCAGCGCCTCGGCCATGTTGTTGACGGCCGCCTTGGACGCGCCATAGGCGGCAGCCAACGGCAGGCCGCCATAGCCGGACACCGAGCCGACGATCGCGACCTGGCCGAAACCGCGCGCCTTCATCGCGTCGACGACCGGGACAAGGCCGTTGACGATGCCGAAGAGATTGATCTCGTACGTCTTGACGAAGTTTTCGACCGACAGCTTCTCGCCCTTCGTCGGGAAGTAGTTGCCGGCGTTGAAGACGGCGAGGGCGATGGGACCGAGTTCCCGCTCGATCGTCGCCACCAAGTTTGCCATCCCCGCCTCGTTCGTGACGTCGCCCGGGAAAGGGACGATCCGACCGCCGAGGTCCGCCGCCTCGGCCGCCAGCGAACCCAGTTTGTCCTCGCCACGCGCGGTCGCGGCGACGACGTAGCCTCGCCGCACGAGTTCGAGCGCGAGCGCGCGGCCGATCCCGGTGCTCGCTCCGGTGATCCAGGCAACGCCGTCGGTCGGCTTGGCGCGATAGAGCGTCATGCTGCTGGCTCCGTCATGGGAGGAATCGGGGAGTGCCGCCAGCCTGAGCGGGCGCGATCAGCCCCCGATGATGTCCATAAGGCGGCGTGGAATCGAGCCGGTGAGCTTGAGCGGCGCGTCGGTAATCGCCATGCCGATGCAGGGCCGGTCCATCTCGGCCGTCGGCCGATGCTCGACGGTCTCGTCGGCGATCGAGATGTCGCCGCGACCGTAGCGCCCATGCACGTCGGTGAAGGCGCCGTCGAGCACCAGCGAAAGTTCCACGCCGCCATGCGTATGGCTCGGGATGCGGCGGCCCGGCCTGATCCAGAACAGCGACACGTGGAAGCCCTCGATGTCGCCGAGATCGTACTCGCGAAATCCCGGCATCTTGGTGCGCCAGGGCGTCTCGTTGGCATCGAAGCCGACGAAATCGCGCAGCGCGCGCGGGAAGATCGCCTCCTTCGGCTGCGGCGGCACGATGATCGGCGCCGGTGGTTCGCTGCCGAGGATCGCGGCGAGGCGACTGCTCGAATCCGAGAGCGGCTTCGGCTGGACCATTTCCAGCTCCTCGCCGGCCATGACCTCGAGGCCGCGCGCCAACGCCCGACTACGCGGCTTGAGCTCGAGGTGCGAGGCCACGAGCACGCGCGCCGGCGTCGGCAGGTTGCCGGCGACGTAGCGCGCGATCAGCGTGTCGATCGTGTCGGTGGCGTCCGATGTCATCTGGCCTCGTCTTTGCTCTGCCATCGCCCTTCCGCTTTGCGTTCTAGTCGGTTTTTTGTCCTTTCGCCACATACGAGCGAAGCTTCCGACTGGATCAATCGGGGTTTTTCGCGTCTCTCCCGACGGCGGGTCGAATATGGCGCACAACGCGCGATGCGGGAAAAATCCCGTCTTGAAAGGACCTGCCTTGCTCCGTAGACCAGAAATACCATCCGCGAGCGGCGCAACGACCGAAAACCCGCGCGGAACCGACAGGAAGGATGCCCCCATGTACCGCTCCGTCATCGAAGCGATTGGAAACACGCCGCTGATCCGCCTGCGGCGCGCTTCGGCGGAAACCGGCTGCGAAATCCTCGGCAAGGCGGAGTTCATGAACCCCGGCCAGTCGGTGAAGGACCGCGCCGGGCTGTTCATCATCCGCGACGCCGAGAAGAAGGGCCTGCTGCGGCCGGGCGGCGTGATCGTCGAGGGCACCGCCGGCAACACCGGCATCGGCCTCACCGTCGTCGCCAAGGCGCTCGGCTATCGTACCGTGATCGTGATCCCCGACACCCAGAGCCAGGAGAAGAAGGACGCGCTCAGGCTGCTCGGCGCGGAACTGATCGAGGTTCCGGCGGTCCCCTACAAGAACCCGAACAACTACGTGAAGCTGTCCGGCCGGCTGGCCGATCAGCTCGCGCGCACCGAGCCGAACGGCGCGATCTGGGCCAACCAGTTCGACAACACCGCCAATCGCGAGGGTCACATCGTCACCACGGCGGAGGAGATCTGGCGCCAGACGGACGGCAAGGTCGACGGCTTCGTCTCGGCGGTCGGAACGGGCGGAACGCTGGCGGGCGTCGCCATGGGGCTCAAGGGCAAGCGCTCCGACGTGAAGATCGCGCTCGCCGATCCGCTCGGCGCCGCGCTCCATTCCTTCTACACCGAGGGCGTGCTGAAGTCGGAAGGCTCGTCGATCACCGAAGGCATCGGCCAGGGGCGCATCACCGCCAATCTCGAAGGCTTCACCCCCGATTTCTCCTTCCAGGTCCCTGACGACGAGGCGCTGCCGATCGTCTTCGACCTCGTCCAGGAGGAGGGGCTCTGCCTCGGCGGCTCTTCGGGCATCAACATCGCCGGAGCGATCCGCCTGGCGAAGGAAATGGGTCCGGGCCACACCATCGTGACCATCCTGTGCGACTACGGCACGCGCTACCAGTCCAAGCTGTTCAACCCGGCCTTCCTGCGCGGCAAGAACCTGCCGGTTCCGGGCTGGATGGAAAAGACCGTCGACATATCGGTCCCCTACGAGAAGGTCGACGCCTGATGGCCTACAGGACGGAGGCGCTGTTTCGCGAGGACGCCTATCTCTCCACCGCCGAGGGCACGGTCGTCGCCGTCAACGAGCGGGGCGGCATCGTCCTCGACAGGACGAACTTCTATGCGACGTCCGGCGGCCAACCGGGCGACACCGGCTTCTTCGAACGCGCCGACGGGTCGCGGATCGTCATCGCCGGAACCATTACCGGCGAGACCAAGGAGGAGATCATCCATGTGCCCGCGCCGGGTCAGGCCGTGCCCGAAATCGGCGAGACGCTGGTGCTGCATATCGACTGGGACCGTCGCTACAAGCTCATGCGCATGCACACGGCCTGCCATCTGCTCAGCGTCGTCTGCCCCTTTCCGATCACCGGCGCATCGGTCGGCGAAGATGAATCGCGCGTCGACCTCGATATCCCCGACGCGGGCGTGACGCGGGAAGGCGTGACCCAGGCGATGATGGACCTCGTCGAGGGCAACCACCCGATCTTCAACCGCTGGATCAGCGAGGAGGACCTTGCCGCCAATCCCGGCCTGGTGAAGTCGAAGAACGTGCGGCCCCCATCGGGCGCCGGCCGTATCCGCCTCGTCTGCATCGGCGAAGATTCGGCCGTCGACAGCCAACCCTGCGGCGGCACGCACGTCTCGGAGACGCAGGAGGTCGGCGCCATCCACATCGCCAAGATCGAGAAGAAGGGCCGCGAGAACCGCCGTTTCAGGATCAGGTTCGGGCCGCTGCCTTAGGGACTACTCCGCCGCGCTGCGCGGCCGCAGCCGAATCGTCTCGAGATACGCGGTGCACATGAGGACGAGTTGCTTCTGCACGGCGGCGGCTTCATCCGCAGGCAGATTGCGTTCGAAGACGCTGCGAACCGTCCCGAAGATCGTCGTGAGCAGCGTCAAGTTGACGAGCGGCAGTTCGGCGAAGTCGGCATCGGACGCGCTGGCGAACATCGCCGCGGTCGCGGCATCGACGCGGCTGGCAAACGCCTCGATCAGCGCTTCGTTGTCCAGTTCCACAACCGACCGATAGAGGGCGCGGGTCACATCCGGCCGTCTGGTCTTGGCGTTCCAATAGGTCGCCACGAGCACCTCGACCATCCGCTCGACCGGCGCGCCCTGCTGAGCCCGGCAGGCGGCTTCCACCGTTTCGGCCAGATCGTCCAAATAGCGTTCGTTCAGGGCATAGAACAGCGACTGCTTGTGCGGAAAGTACTGGTACATGGTGCCGACGGAGACCCCGGCGCGTTCGGCGACCCGCGTGGTCGTCAGGCGGTGCGGACCATCGGTCAGCAAAACCTGAATGGTCGCTTCGAAAATGGCGCTCACAGTCGCCGCCGCGCGCGCCTGACGCGGCCTTTTGCGCGGGGTCAGGTGGGCGGGCGGGGGCGACGGCATATGCGAATCCTCAAACTGAATGATCCTTCATATCTTCGGGCCGTGAAAGCAACCCTCTCTTGAAGGAACCTTACATGCAGGAGAACCAGCGCATCGCGCTCGTCACGGGCGCCAACAAGGGCATCGGATTGGAGATCGCCCGCCAACTCGCCCGGAATGGCGTTTTGGTCATCATCGGTGCCCGCGATCCCGCTAAGGCGGGTGCGGCGGTCGCAGACCTTGCATCGCAGGGACTGGCGGCCCGCTCCGTCAAGATCGACGTGACCGATGCGGCCAGCATAGCGGCGGCGGCCGAAACGATCGGGACAAAACATGGCCATCTCGACATTCTCGTGAACAACGCCGGCATCGTCGATGCCGCCGATGGTCCGCCGAGCAGCGCCTTATCCGAGGCGGTTCGCAGGCTCATGGACACGAACTTCATCGGCGCCCTTGCAGTGACGCAGGCGATGCTGCCACTCCTGCGCCGGTCGCCGGCGGGGCGCATCGTCAACCTGTCCAGTTCCCTGGGATCGCTGTCGGTCAACGGCGATCCGTCGTCGCCCTACTATTCGGCCCGGCTCATCGGGTACAACGCGTCCAAGGCTGCGCTGAACATGCTGACGGTGCAGCTTGCGGCGGAACTGCGCGACACGGCGATCGCCGTCAATTCGGTCAGTCCGGGCTACGTGATGACGGATCTGACCGGGCATACCGGCTTCATGACGGCCGAGGAGGGGGCCAAGCTGCCCGTCCGATATGCGCTCCTGAGGGAGGATGCCGTGACCGGTCGGTTCGTCGAACCCGGCGGAGAGACGCCCTGGTAGGATCGCGCGACACCTCCGCCCACAGCCAGCCGCGGGTAGCCGCGGCTGGTTCTTCAACCTCACGCCCTCTCGCGTCATCTTTCGCGATACAGCTGCAGGCCGGCAGACACAGGCAAGCTCGGTCCGGTCGCCGATCACGCAATTGACTTTTACGTAAATGCCATGCCAATTTCATCGCTGAAATCGGTTCAGGCGGGCTTGGCATGCGGGAATACTACACGATCACGGAACTGACCCGCGAGTTCGACATCTCGACCCGCACGCTTCGCTTCTATGAGGACGAGGGCCTGATCCAGCCGGTCCGGCGCGGCCGCACGCGGCTGTTCCGTCCCTCCGACCGCCACCTCGTCAAGCAGATCATGCGGGGAAAGCGGCTCGGCTTTTCCATCTCGGAGATCCGCGAGATCATCCAGATGTACAAGGAGCCGCCGGGCGAGGTTGGCCAGTTGAAACTGATGATCAAGCGCATCGAGGAAAAACGCGGCGACCTGCGCCAGAAGCGCCGCGACCTGGAAGAGACGCTGGCCGAGCTGGACCAGGCCGAGGAATCCTGCGTGGAGCGGCTGGTCGAACTCGGCGTCAACACCTGACGCGCACGGCGACGCTCAGATCCAGCGCCGCACCTTCTTGCGATAGTCCCTGTACTTCTTGCCGAAGCGCGCCTCGAGATGCCGTTCCTCGCGCTCGATGGCGAGCTTCTGCGTCGCGAAGGCCGCCACCAGCCCGAACAGGATGAACCAGACGCTGCCGGCGATCAGCCCGATGCCGAAGGTCAGCATCGTGTTGGCGAGATAGATCGGATTGCGTGAGAATGAGAAAGGCCCGCTCGAAACGAGATGGTCCGAGCCGCGATGCGGCATGATCGTCGTGCGCGCCTTGTGCAGCGTGCGCATGGCTGAGACGTCGATCGCCACCACGCCGGCGATCATGACGATCCCGACCGCGAACAGGATGTCCGACAGCGGGCTGGGGATCCAGGGCAGGGGGAGCGCCCAGGTGAGGACGATGGCCGCCACGATCGCGGCCAGGTAGATCATCGGCGGCCAGGGCAGCCGGTTGGGTCGTGCGTCATAGGCGTTCACTGGTTGCCTCCCGTTCCAAGCCTGCGCTCGGTCTCGTCGGTGCAGATGGCGGCGAGCGCCGCGATGGTCTGCCGCTGCGATTCATTCTGGCGGCCCGTGAACAATCCGTCGAGCAGGTTCTCGCCCTCGACCGCGTCGAGGACGCAGACGCAGTAGAAGCTGCAGAATTCCTCGTCACGTTCGGTCGCGCAGGAGCGTTCGCAGGCCTGCCGGAACTGCACCTGCCGTGATTCGAGCTGCGGCGGGACGATCTGCGCGAAAAGGAAGATGCAACCGATCAGGACGGGCTGGTGGATCAGGTAGAAGGCCAGGCTGTGCCGTCCGAGGAACAGCAGCGGCGCGCCCGAGCGCGGCGCCGGGACACGCGCCAGCCGGTCGAACAAGCCCCTCCTTTCGGCGAGCGACGCGGCGCCGATGCCTGCGAGCACGGCCCCGAACCACGGAAACAGCGGTACGAAATCGTTGGAGCGGGGCCGCGTCTCCGAAAGCCCCGTCCACCACCACCAGGCCGAATCGAACGCGGGCGAGGTGAGCCAGGCCGGCGCGGCGATCACGCCGGCCGCCAGCAGGAGCACGAGCACCCAGGGCAAGCGCAGGAAGGCGAGCCCGAGAAGGCTCGCCAGCGCGATCTGGTGCAGGATGCCAAAGAAGATGAAGGTCTCCGGCATCGCGAACCAGGTGGCGAGGCTGATCGCGAAGGCCGCGCCGGCCACCATCGCCAGGCGGATGCCGAAGCCGCGCCAGCGTATGCCGCGCGCATGCGCGAGGAACAGGCTGACGCCGACCAGGAACAGGAAGGACGACGCGATCGAACGGGCAAACAGCTTCCAGCCGCCGACCGTCGTCGTGCCGGCGTCGATGTAGCCGAAGAACTCCAGATCCCAGGTGAAATGATAGATCGCCATCGCGACCAGCGCCGCGCCGCGCGCGAGGTCGATTGCTTCTATGCGGCGGTGATGGACGTGGGCTGGCATGGCGGTGTCGGGCGGACTCATGGCGTTTCCCTTGCTGCGATAGCACAGGAGACGCGGTTCGTCGGCATGCCGCTGCGATCGCCGGAGAATATGCGTCGCGCGGCCGCGGGTTGGGCCAGTTTCGGGCTTTGCGCGGGCCGAACGGTTTTGCGTCATCGCCGCGTCGCATTCCTGTCATCCGCCGTCCCGCGCGGCCTGCCACTGTCGATGCAACGAAACCTCGGGACATCATGGCGACTCAGGTCCGGCATCCGATCTGGCTTCCGGCGCTGAAGACGCCGGGCGCGCACACATTCGCGATCCTCTACGCCGTGGAATCCTTCGCCCGCGCTTCGGTGTCGAGCGTCATCCCGATCCAGATCTACGACATCCTGCGCGACGAGCAGGCGGTGTCGCTGGTCTATACCGCCGTCGCCTTCACGGGCATCTCGGTCACCCTGTTCATGCCGTTGCTGATCGAGCGCTTCGCCCGGCGCTGGGTCTATTCCGCCGGCGTTGCCGGCCTGATCCTCGGCGCGCTGCTCTTCCTGACGCCGTGGCTGTGGAGCCAGATGGCGGGCATGCTGTGCCGGGTGATGGGCGCCAGCGCGCTGTCGATCACGCTCAACCTCTACATCATGGACCACATCCGCAAGACGCAGTTCATCCGCGCCGAATCGATCCGGATGGCCTGGTCGACCTTCGCCTGGACCGGCGGGCCGACGCTCGGCGTCGTGCTCTACGTCAACTACGGCATCCTCGCCGCCCAGGCGGTGCCGATCGTCACCGGGCTGCTCCTGCTCGGGCTGTTCTGGTTCTTCCGGCTCAGCGACAATCCGATGATCCGCCCGGGCTCCACCCGCCCGGCGAGCCCGATCGCCAACATCGGCCGCTTCCTGCGCCAGCCGCGGCTCAGGCTCGCCTGGCTGATCGCCTTCGGCCGCTCGTGCTTCTGGACCACCTTCTTCGTCTACGCGCCGATCCTGATGGTGACATCGGGGCAGGGCGAGCTTGCCGGCGGCATGATCGTCTCGGCCGCCAACGCGCTTCTGTTCTCGGCGCTGATCTGGGGCTGGGCCGGCCGCCGCTTCGGCGCGCGCAACGTGATGTCGACGGCCTTCGTCGTCACCGGCGCCATGCTGATCGGGGCCGGCGCGGCGGGTGCGCAGGCGCCGATCGCCGCCGCCATTTGCCTGTTGCTCGCCGCCTTCTTCTGCATCGCGCTCGACGCGCTCGGCTCGACGGCCTTCATGAGGAGCGTCCGCGTCTGGGAACGGGCGCGCATGACGGCGGTCTACCGCACCTATCTCGACCTGTCGGAACTCCTGCCGCCGCTCGTCTATTCGGTGACGCTCGCGTTCTTCGGCCTGGGCTCGGTCTTCGCCACGCTCGGCGTCTTCGTCATCGGCTGCGGGGTGGTGACCTTCGTCTACCTGCCGAGGAAGATGTGAAGCGACGTCAGCGCGGGCAGGATTTCTGCCGCTCGACCTTCGCGATGCGGGCGACGTTCTGCCGTTCGTAGCTATTCAGCTTCACCTGGCCCTGGTCCCGCACGTAGCAGTCGGAATTGTCGAACGCCGCCTGCGCCCGCTTGGTCCGGAAGCAGTAGCCGTTGTCGTCGTAGATCGAGTTGCGGACGTACCACAGATTCTCGCAGGACAGCCGCCGCAGGTTGGCCTCGGGGAAGAGGGAATCGTTCGTGCAACCGGTTCCGCCGACATCCTCGAAGCAGGCGGCATTCGCCTGGGACGGTCCGATCAGGAGCGCGAGGGCGAGAAGGGCATATCGCATCGAAGGCCACTCCGTTGAGACGACGCATGATAGCACCGGCCGGCCACGGCGCAAATCGTCTCGTCGAGCGCCAGGAACGATGCCGGCCGCGAAATTCAACCCGTCCGGGACGTCACCCAGTCGTGGAAGCGGGCGATCTCGTATTCCTCCGGCATCAGAGTCCCGTGCCGATGCGGCAGGGCCGACAGCCCGCGCTGGTTGACCTCGCAGATCGCCGCGTCCTGGTCGAGCACCAGCGTTCCGAAGGAGACGATGTTGTCGAGCGCCTCGGGCGTCTCCGGCTTCGTCTCTTCCGTGAAGAACCATTCGGCGGTCAGTTCGGTGCGCGTGGGGCCGAGCGGACGCAGGCTGACGGTCCGCACATAGTCGACGTGGCCGACGGCGAAGAAGGAGGGCAGGTGGGTGACGTAGGTCTGCCCGGCGCGGCGGTTGTCGTCCGTCAGGTCCGCGAAGAAGCGGCCATGCGCGCGGCCGTCGCCCGACCAGGTTTCGGCGCCCGTCCGCAGGCGACCGGAGAATTCCGCCGCATCGTCCTGCGCGTGCGCGGCCCAGTCGGGATCGTCGCGCCGCTCCATGAGGCCGCGGCCGTAGATCGGCACCAGCGCTGAGAGTTCCGGATGGACGCCCGGACAATGCAGGCACTCGCTGTAGTTTTCCCAGAAGACCTTCCAGTTGCAGGCGATCTCCTTGCGGTAGACATGGGCGCGCTCCAGCCGCTCCAGCGGCCAGTTTTCGAGCAGCGCCGGATCGCTGTCGAACCCGTCGACCGCCGCGCCGGGCTCGACCGCGATGTTGACGAAGACGAAGCCGCGCCACTCGGCGACAGCGACGCGATGGAGCCCGTGCGCGCCCTTGTCGAATCCGTCTGGGAGCGCGCGGCTCGGTACGCCGACCAAGGCGCCATCCATGGAATAGGACCAGGCGTGATAGGGGCAGACGATGAGCCGTCCGGCGAGGCGCCCGCAGTCCTCGCTCTTCAACGCGGCGCCGCGATGACGGCAGGCGTTGTGGAAGGCGCGCAGGCCGCCGTCCTCGTGGCGAAGGATCAGGATCTCCTGGTCGCCGATGCGGGCGAGACGAAAGGCGCGCGGCTCCGCCAGGTCGCTCGACCGGCAGGCATGGATCCAGTGCCGATGCCAGATCGCGTCGAGATCGCGCCGGTAGGCCTCGTCCGAGAGATAGGCGCTCGACGGCAGCGTCGGGAGCGCCTCGGTCAGGCCGTTCCAGGAAGGCTTCGACGGCGGATGCAGGGTCATCGGCGGCCTCTCGCGCAAGACGATGCGCGAGAGCCTAGACCGGGCGGAGAACGGCGTCGAGAGCCCGCTCCCGCCCGATCGGAACGGTCAGCGCGCCACCACGGTCTGGCGTTGCTCGCCAAGCCCGTCGATCCCCAGACGCATCGTATCGCCGGCCTTGAGGAAGCGCGGCGGCTTCATGCCCAGACCGACGCCGGGCGGCGTGCCGGTGGTGATGACGTCGCCGGGTTCGAGCACCATGAACTCCGACAGGTAGGAGACGATCTCGGCGCAGGTGAAGATCATCGTCGCCGTCGAGCCGGTCTGCGCGCGCTGTCCGTTCACGTCGAGGAACATCGACAGCGCCTGCGGATCCGGAACCTCGTCGGCGGTGACGATCCAGGGGCCGAGCGGGCCGAAGGTCGGCGCGCTCTTGCCCTTGATCCACTGGCCGCCGCGCTCGGCCTGGTATTCGCGCTCGGACACGTCGTTGCACAGCGCGTAGCCGAACACCTTCGAGAGGGCGTCTTGCTTCGAGACGTAGTCGCAGCGCTCGCCGATGACGATCGCCAGTTCGACTTCCCAGTCGAGCTTCACCGAGCCTTTCGGCATCAGCACGTCGTCGTTCGGTCCCGACAGGCAGCTCGGCGCCTTGGAGAAGACGATCGGCTCCTTGGGGATCGCCGCGCCGGTCTCGGCGGCATGGTCGGCATAGTTCAGGCCGATGGCGATGAAATGGCCGATGCGCTTGACCGGCGCGCCGATGCGAACGCCTTCGGGCGCGGCCGGCAGCGAGCCGAGGTCGACGCCCGCGAGCTTGTCCTTCAGCGCCGGCGAGATCGTCTCCGGTCCGAAATCCGGAACGATCGAGGACACGTCACGAATGACGCCAGCGGCATCGACCACGCCGGGCTTCTCCTGGCCCAAGGGGCCGAATCGAACGAGTTTCAAGGTCTTGTTCCTCCCGGTGGAAGTCGGATGTGAAGGAGCGGCCGTTCAGAAAGCGCAGTTGAACAGGCCGCCGTCGAGAATGAGGTTCTGCCCGGTGATATAGCCGGCATGATCCGAGCAGAGGAAGGCGCAGGCGCGGCCGAATTCCTCCGGCCTGCCCAGCCGGCCCGCCGGAATGGCCTGCGCCGTCCGCTTGGCCTGTTCCTCGAGGCTCACGCCCGACTTTTCGGCGGCGTATTCCACCGTCTTGCGGATGCGGTCGGTGTCGAACTTGCCGGGCAGGATGGCGTTGATGGTGACATTGCGGTCGGCGACCGTCCGGGCGACGCCGGCCAGGAAGGCTGTCAGCCCGGCACGCGCGCCCGACGACAGGTCGAGCCCCGGGATCGGCTGGTAGACCGAGAGCGAGGTGATGTTGACGATGCGTCCGAAACCGCGCTCGGCCATGCCATCGATGACCGCCTGGATGAGTTCGATCGGCGTCACCATGTTCTGCGTCACCCCGTCGAGCATGGCTGCGCGATCCAGCAGTCGAAAATCCTTCAGCGGCGGCCCGCCATTGTTGTTCACCAGGATATCGGGGGCAGGGCAGGCCGCCAGCAATGCCTTCTGCACCTGGGGCATGGATACGTCGCCCGCGACCTCCTCGACGGTCACGCCGAAGCGGTCGCGCAGATCGCGCGCGGTTTCGGCCAGCACGTCCGCGTTGCGCCCGTTGAGCACAAGGTCGCAGCCCGCTTCCGCCAGCGCCGCCGCGCAGGCGCGGCCCAGCCCCTTGCTGGAGGCGCACACGATCGCCTTGCGCCCGCTGATGCCGAGATCCATTCGATGTCCTCCGTTCGCCGACCCTTGCTCTAGCCGCGAGTGCGGCAATCCACAACCGTCATAAGCCTGTGACATGAATCGTGTCTTGGCTTTCCGCAGCCGGAGCCTGGATCAGACGATGAAAAGCGAGCCGACACGCCATTTCCGTACGCTGTTCCTGTCCGACGTGCATCTGGGCTCCAAGCCGGCAAAGGCGGAGTTCCTGATCGATTTCCTGCGCTTCCACGACGCGGACCGCATCTACCTCGTCGGCGACATCGTCGACGGCTGGCGGCTGAGGCGTTCCTGGCACTGGCCGCAGGCGCACAACGACGTCGTTCAGAAGCTGTTGCGGAAGGCGCGCAAGGGCGCCGAGATCATCTACATCGCGGGCAACCACGACGAATTCCTGCGCGGCTTCCAGGGCGTTCACTTCGGCGGGATCGTCGTCGCCGACCGGGTGGTTCACGAAACCGCCGATGGCCGCCGGTTCCTCGTCATCCACGGCGACCAGTTCGACTCGATCGTGCACAACGTCCGCTGGCTCGCCTATCTCGGCGACAAGGCCTACGACGTCGCCATCCTCGTCAACCGGGCGGTCCACCTCGTCCGGCGCAACTTCGGCATGCCTTACTGGTCCTTCTCGTCCTGGGCCAAGGTCAAGGTCAAGCACGCGGTCAACTTCATCGGCTCTTTCCAGGAAGTCGTGGCCGAGGAAGCGCGCCGCTCGCGCGTCGACGGCATCATTTGCGGCCATATCCACCATGCCGCGATCGAGCGCTTTGGCGACGTCCACTACATCAACACCGGCGACTGGGTGGAAAGCTGCACGGCCGTGGCGGAACGCCACGACGGCACGTTCGAGATCCTCACCTGGGCGAAGGTGACGGCGGCGGAGTCGGAGCACGAGGCGCCCGAACCTGCGCTCGCGCTGATCCTACCGAAATCCGCCGAGGCGGCTTGACGCGGACGATCGTCGACCGCGCTGCACCAATCACGAATCTCAGGGCGGCTGCTTCGCGACGACCGACCCGCATGTTAGGGGATCGTCGGCCCCGGCACCGTGCCGTTCAGGCATCACCATCGAAGCTTCAAGATGCAACTGCCGCCCCTGTCGCCGGAACAAGCCGTCAAGCCGCGGCGCTACGAGCTGCGCATGTCGCTGCTTTTCGGAGCGATGTTCCTGCCGATGGGCATCCACCTGCCGTATTTCCCGCTCTGGCTGGCGGGAAGGGGCTTCACCGCGGGTGAAGTCGGACTGATCCTCTCCTTGCCGATCTTCGTTCGCATCGTCGCCGCGCCGCTCTTCACCATGCTCGCCGACCGGGCCCCGGAACGGAGCTACGTGCTGATCGCGCTGGCCGCGGCCGCGACGCTGATCTCGCTCGGCTACTTCCTGCCCGCCGACGCGACCATGGTGCTCGCCATGTCGCTGCTTCTGATCGTCGTCTGGAGCCCGCACGGACCGCTGGCCGATTCGCTCGCTCTGTCCGGCGTGCGCCGCTACGGGGCCGATTATTCGCGCATGCGCATCTGGGGAACGATTTCGTTTCTCGTCGCCAACCTGGCGGGAGGCGCTATCCTCGACCGGTACGGGACGGAGGTGGTGCCGCTCCTTTTGACCGGCGGCCTCGCCTGCATGGCCGTGGTCAGCCTGCTGTCGCCGCGCCTGGGCCGACCGCGCAAGACATCGCAGCTTTCGGCCGCCGACTTTCCCGGCGCGGGCCGCGTGCTGTCCGATCCCGCGTTCCTCGCCATCGTCGGCGGCGGCAGCCTGCTGATCGCGAGCCATGGCTACCTCTACGCCTTCGGCTCGATCTACTGGACGTCGCTTGGCATCGCGGCGGATACGGCGGGAATCCTGTGGGCACTCATGGTCGTGGCCGAGGTCGTCGTGTTCTTCCTGTTCAGCCGGCATTTCGGCCATCTGTCGCCGGCCGCGATCCTCGGCATCTCGGCCGGCGCGGGCGCGGTCCGCTGGGTGGCGATGCCGCTGGTCTGGCCGCTTGGCCTCGGCCTCGCGGGGTTTGCCGCCACGCAGGCGCTGCACGGCATTTCCACCGGGCTCGCGATGCTCGGCCTTCAGAAGATGATCGCGCAGTCCGTTCCCGAGGACCGCACGGGGGCGGCGCAGGGCATTGCGTTCGCCGCCAACAGCGCCGGCATGGCCGTCGTCACGCTCGGCTCCGGCCCGCTGTACGAAGCGCTGGGTTCGCTCGGCTTCCTGGTGATGGCCGCGCTTGCCTGCGGCGGGCTCGTCCTGGCCGGCGTCGCCAGCCGGTTGGGGCGGAGAGTGGGCTAGCCCCAGAGGTCGGCGGTCGGCGGCGAGACGATCGAGCCGGCATAGGTGAGGCCGGGGCTGCGATCGCGGGCCAGAAGCAGCGGCCCGTCGAGATCGACGTAGTCGGCGTCCTGCGCAAGCAGAACGGCCGGCGCCATCGCCAGCGACGTTCCCACCATGCAACCGACCATGACGCCGAACCCGGCCTCGCGCGCGCGGTCGCGCAGGGCCAGCGCCGCGGTCAGCCCTCCAGCCTTGTCGAGCTTGATGTTGACGAAATCGTAGAGGCCGGCGAGGGCTTCGACATCCTCGGCGACATGCACGCTCTCGTCGGCGCAGATCGGCACCGGGTGCGGGATGTCGCGCAGGATCGCATCCTGCCCGGCCGGCAGCGGCTGCTCGATCAGCGCGACGTGGAACTCGGCCGCCGCCATCAGGTTCTCGCGGATGTTGTCCTCCGTCCAGCCCTCGTTGGCGTCGAGGATGATTCGGCTGTCGGGCGCCGCGCTCGCAACCGCATGGATACGCGCGATGTCGTTCGTCGAGCCGACCTTGACCTTCAGCAGCGGCCGGTGCGCCGCGGCGCGGGCCTGCGCGGCCATTTCCTGCGGGTCGCCGAGCGAGATCGTCAGCGCGGTGACGACCGGACGCGGCAGCATGCGGCAGACGCGCTGGTGCGCATCATGGCCGAGCGTCTTGGCCTCGAGGTCCCACAAGGCGCAATCGATCGCGTTGCGCGCTGCGCCGGGGCCCATGGCCTGGAGCAGGTCCTCGCGCGACAAACCGCTCTCCACGTGCCCGCGCATCGCCTCGATGGCATCGATGACGCTCTCGACGGTCTCGCCGTAACGTCGGTATGGTACGCACTCGCCGCGTCCGGCATGGCGATCCCGCGACACCGTGCAGGTGACCACCTCCGCCTCGGTTTTCGAGCCGCGCGCGATCGTAAAGCGACCCGCGATCGGGAAACGTTCGGTTTCGACATGGAAGGAGAAGGACATCACGCAGGCTTTCGCGAACGGGCGGCGCGATCGGCCGCATCAACAAATCGACACGCCGGGCCGCAGCCGCTAAGAGTGGCAGTCATGTTGACCATAGAACGAGACGATGCAAGCCCGCTCGACATCGCGGCCGAACCGGGCCCGCTGGTGCGCGGGGATGTCGTCGACGGAAGGCTGGTCGTCGCCCTGTCCGGCACCTGGACCACGCGCAGCATCGGCGGAATCGACCGGGAGATGCGCGCGCTGGAGGATCAGCAGGGCGTGCGGACCGTGGTCTTCGACCTGTCGGGGATCGGCGCCATGGACACGGCCGGCGCCTGGGTGATCAAGCGCCTGGCCGTCGCCCAGCAGCGCAAGGGCGCGACGATCGAGTTGACCGGCCAGCGCGCCGCCTTCGATGTGCTGCTGTCGGCCGTCGAGGACGCGGCGCTGCAGGAACTGTCTCCGCCGGAGAAGCGCCCCTTCGGCGTCGTTCCGGCCCTGGAAGCGATCGGCCGGGCGACCGTCAACGCGTGGAGCGAGTTCCTGCTGGCCATGCACATCCTTGGCGCCACGCTGAGCGGGAACAAGCGCCGTCGGGGCCGCAGGATCAACTTCGCGCCGTTGGCGATGCAGATCGACCGGATGGGCATCGGCGCCATACCGGTCGTGGTCCTGATGTCGACCATCGTCGGCGCCATCGTCGCCCAGCAGGGCGCCTTCCAGTTGCGCTACTTCGGCGCCGAGATATTCGTCGTCGACCTCGTCGGCATCCTCGTCCTGCGCGAAATGGGCGTGCTCCTGACCGCCATCATGATCGCGGGACGCTCCGGCAGCGCCATCACCGCCGAGATCGGCTCCATGAAAATGCGCGAGGAGGTGGATGCGCTGACGGTCATCGGCCTCAACCCGATCGGCGTGCTGGTGTTCCCGCGCCTCGTCGCGCTGGCGATCATCATGCCGCTGTTGACGATCATCGCCAACATCGCCGCGATCAGCGGCGCCATGGCGGTCGCTTGGGTCTATTCCGGCATCACCCCGGAGGCATTCTTCGACCGGATGACGGCGGCGATCGACGAATCGAGTTTGCTGTCCGGCCTTTTCAAGGCCCCAATCATGGGCTTCATCATCGGCATCATCGCGTCCGTCGAAGGCATGAAGGTCGGCGGAAGCGCGGAGTCGCTCGGGCGGCACGTCACTTCCTCGGTGGTCAAGTCCATCTTCGTGGTGATCGTTGTCGACGGCTTGTTCGCCATGTTCTATGCGGCGATCGACTTCTGAATGGCGAAGGGCGGGCTTGGAGATTGATGGAGACCTCGTCGACCAGCGACGCGCGGGGCGAGAAGGCCGGCGAGGTGATCCTCTCGGTGCGCGACGTCAGCGTCGCGTTCGGCGAGCAGGTCGTCCTCGACAAGCTGTCACTCGACGTCTACCGCGGCGAGATCCTCGGCTTCGTCGGCGCATCGGGCTCGGGCAAGTCGGTCCTATTGCGCACCGTGCTCGGCCTCAACCGCAAGCAGAACGGCACGATCAAGCTGTTCGGCATCGACACCGACAACGTGACCGAAGCGCAGCGGACCAACATCGACATGCGGCTCGGCATGCTGTTCCAGCACGGCGCGCTGTTTTCCGGCCTGTCGGTGCTGGAGAACGTGCAGGTGCCGATGCGCGAATATCTTAGCCTGCCCGGAAAGCTGATGGATGAGCTTGCCCGGTTGAAGATCGAGCTCGTCGGGCTGCCTGCCAATGCAGCGGACAAGTTCCCCTCGCAACTGTCCGGCGGCATGATCAAGCGCGCCGCGCTCGCCCGCGCTCTGGCGCTCGATCCGGCCATCGTCTTCCTCGACGAACCGACATCTGGCCTCGACCCGATCGGCGCGGCGGAATTCGACGAACTCGTCGCGAAGCTGCGCGACACGATGGGGCTGACCGTCTACATGGTCACCCACGACCTTGACAGCCTGTTCTCGGTTTGCGACCGGGTTGCCGTCCTCGGCCAGAAGAAGGTACTCGTCGAAGGCCCGATCAGCTATATGCTCACCGTCGAGGAGCCTTGGGTGAAATCCTACTTCCGGGGCAAGAGGGCACGCCAGATCGATCCCGTCGCACTCAAGAGCCACGTGTCAGCCGGAGCCGCACGCTGATGGACACGAAAGCCAACTACGTCGCCGTCGGCCTGTTCGTCGTTCTGGCCATGCTGACCACCTTCGCGTCCCTGTACTGGGCCTATGGCGTGGACACTACGACCGAGACCGCGACCCTGCGGATCCGCATCCCGGGATCGGCCGCCGGCCTCGGGCGCGGCAGCGCCGTCCTGTTCAACGGCGTGAAGGTCGGCGATGTCCAGCGCGTCTACATCGACATCAACAACCCAAGGGCCGCGATCGCGGACGCCAAGGTCGACCGCCTGACGCCGATCACCGAATCGACACGCGCCGACATCGGCATCGCCGGACTGACCGGCCAGGCCAATGTCGAGCTCAAGGGCGGCGATCCGGCCGAGACCAACCTGCTCAAGCAGGCCGAGGCCGAAGGGACCATCGCCGAGATCACCGCCAGCCCTTCGGCTGTCACCGACCTTCTGCAGACCGCGCAGGACATCTTTTCGAGGGCCGACCGGGCCATCACCAACTTCGAGGGCTTCGTCGCGGACGTCCGCGGGCCGTTGACGAACACCGTCACGAATGTCGAGACGTTCTCGCAGGCGCTATCGCGGAATTCTGAGGGCGTCGACGAGTTCCTCGCCAATTTCGGCGAATTGTCCAAGACGCTTGGTACCGTTTCGGGCCGGCTCGATTCCACCCTGACCGCCGCCGAGGATCTGATCCGCGCCGTCGACCACGACAAGGTCGCCAACATCGTCGGCAATGTCGAAACCTTCACCGAGACGCTGAAGAACGCCTCGGGTGACATCGACCAGATCATGGCGAACGTCGAAAGGACCTCCGATTCCATCCGTACCTTCGCCGAAAACGCCAATGGGACGCTCGCCCGCGCCGACGGCATCCTCGACGAGGTCAAGGCAGGCGTGAACACGGCGGTCGCCTCGTTCGACCGGCTGTCGAACCAGGCGTCGGGCACGCTGACCAAGGTTGACGACGTGCTCGACGGCGCCAAGGGCGGCATCGACCAGGCCGCCGGCTCGATCACCCGCCTCGCCGACAACGCTTCCGGCACGCTGGCCCGGGCCGACGAAATCCTCGCGAGCGTCGATCCGTCCAAGGTCGAAAGCGCGCTGACATCAATCGAGGGCGCGGCGACGGACGCACGCAAGGCGGCGGGCGACATCTCCGCGCTCACCGAACGCTTCAGCGCGCGCGGCGAGGACATCGAGCAGATCATCACGAATGCCCGCAGCATCGCCGAAAACTTCGCCCAGGCGTCTACGCGGGTCGACGGCGTCCTGAAGAAGGTCGACACGATACTCGCCGAACTCGACGCCGAGACCGTCAACAAGGCGATTGGCGACTTCTCCGGCGCGGCCGCGGATGCGCGCAAGGCGGCGGGCGACGTCGCCGCGTTCACCGACCGGATCACCGCGCGCACCGAGGATGTTGACGCGATCATCTCCGATGCGAAGGAACTGGCGGCGAACCTTCGCCAGGCCTCCACGCGGGTCGACGGGGTGCTGGCCAAGGTCGATGACCTGCTTGGTTCGGGCGAAGCGGAAGGCCTGTTCGCCGATGCGTCGGCCACGCTGAAATCCTTCCGGACCGTGGCTGACACGCTCAACGCACGGCTCGGCGGCATCCTCGACAATCTCGCGCGCTTCAGCGGCGGCGGCCTTCGCGACGCCGAGGCCCTGATTCGCGATAGCCGTCGCTCCATCAACCGGATCGAGGAGGCGATCACGTCCTTCGAGCGCAACCCGCAGCGCATAATCACCGGTGGCGAGGGAACGGTTCGCACCTTTGACGGGCGCAACCGCCGTTGACAATCCCGGTCGATCACACCAAAAAACCCGCTGGGGTGGGAGTTGGACGCTTGCCAGTTCGAACGCGTGCCGGAAGCGGAAATGTGAGGAGCGGCCCCGTCCTGGGTCTGCTCGTCGGCCTATCGGCGCTCCTCTCGGGCTGCGCCGCGATTCCGGGCCTCGGTCCCGGCCCCCTCGACACCTACGAGCTGACCACGCCGTCATTCGCCGCCGTCGGCAGGACCAATGCGCGTCGGCAGATCCTGATTTCCGAGCCGACCGCGCTGAAGTCGCTCGACGGCCAGAACATCGTCGTCAAGCCCACGCCGTCGTCGATCCAGTTCCTCGGCGGCGCGCAATGGGGCGACCGGCTGCCGAAGGTTGTGCAGGCGCGGCTCGCCGAGGCGTTCCAGAAGTCCGGCAAGTTCGGTGGCGTCGGGCGTCCGGGCGAGGGGCTGGCGATCGACTACCAGATTTCCGTCGACATCCGCGCCTTCGAAATCCGCGCCACCGGCGGGCAGACCGCCCACGTCGAATTCTTCGTGCGCATCCTCAACGACCGGAACGGCGTCGTGCGCGCGTCCCGCAGCTTCGAGGCTTCGGCGCCCGTCGAGGGAACGGGCAACGACGCGTTCGTCGCCGCGCTCGACCGCGCATTCGCCGACGTGACCGCCTCGCTCGTCAACTGGACCATCTCCGCCATCTGAACGCCGGCGGACGATGCGTGCCCTTTGTCCACAGGTCTGGCCGGGCAGGTCGCCGAAGTGCCTTTCCGCCGGTGGACGCCAAGGCGTCGAGCGCGGACAATGGCTGCCGACTCGAATGCTGGACACAACACACCATGGCCGATCGTCCTCCCCGTGATCCGCTGAAGCGCGAGGCCGCCGCCGCTAGGGCGCCCCAACCGGCGGTCGCGCGGACCTTCGTTCATCTGCGCGTCCATTCCGCCTATTCGCTGCTGGAAGGCGCCCTGCCGCTCAAGAAGATCGTCGCGCACGCCGTCAAAGACGGCGCGCCGGCCATCGCGGTCGCCGACACGTCCAACCTCTTCGGCGCGCTGGAATTCGCGCAGTATGCCACGAAGGACGGCGTCCAGCCGATTATCGCCTGCCAGCTGGAGGTCGCCTTCGAGGACGAACCTCCACAGGGCGGCCGCACAGGCGGGCGCGGCAACGGCGGTCGCGAGCGCGCCCCATTGGTGCTGATCGCCGCGACCGAGGCGGGCTATGCCAACCTGGTGCGGCTGGTCAGCCGCGCCTATCTCGAGACCGCGGCGGGCGAGGGGCCGCACATCCGCGACTCGTGGATGGCCGAACTCGCCGAGGGCGTGATATGCCTCACCGGCGCCGAGAATGGCCCGATCGGCCGGCCGCTGAAGGCCGAGCGCGCCGCACTGGCGGAGGAACGTCTCCTCAAGCTCTGCCGCATCTACGGTGACAGGCTCTACGTCGAATTGCAGCGCCCGCGTGGATATGACCGCCATGTCGAGGCGGCGACCATCGAACTCGCCTATCGCCACGACCTGCCGCTGGTCGCCACCAACGAGGCCTTTTTCCCCGGCCGCGAGGATTACGAGGCGCACGACGCGCTGATCGCCATCGCCGAGGGCACCGTCATCGGCGACGACAACCGCCGCCGCCTGACCCCCGACAATCACCTGCGCACGCAGGCCGAGATGTCGGTGCTCTTCGCCGACCTGCCCGAGGCGATCGACCACACGGTCGAGATCGCGATGCGCTGCTCCTACTATCCGAAGAACCGCAGCCCGATCCTGCCCCGCTTCACCACCGGCTCCAGCGATGATCCGCATGCGGCCGAACGCGAGGAGACGGAGGAACTGAAGCGGCAGGCGCGCGAGGGCCTGGCGATGCGCCTGCGCACCATCGGGCTGTCCGAAGGCTATACCGAGCAGCAATATGCCGAACGGCTCGAATACGAACTCGGCATCATCGACCGGATGAAGTATCCGGGCTACTTCCTGATCGTCTCGGATTTCATCAAGTGGGCCAAGGCGCACGACATTCCCGTCGGGCCGGGGCGCGGCTCGGGCGCGGGTTCGCTCGTCGCCTACGCTCTCACCATCACCGACGTCGATCCGCTGCGCTTCTCGCTGCTGTTCGAGCGCTTCCTCAACCCCGACCGCGTGTCGATGCCCGACTTCGACATCGACTTCTGCCAGGACCGTCGCGACGAGGTGATCCGCTACGTTCAGGAGCGCTACGGACGCGACCAGGTGGCGCAGATCATCACGTTTGGAACGCTTCAGGCGCGCGCGGTGCTGCGCGACGTCGGCCGCGTGCTGCAGATGCCCTATGGCCAGGTCGACCGGCTCTGCAAGATGGTGCCGGCCAACCCCGCCAATCCCGTCAAGCTCGCCGACGCCATCGCCGCCGAACCTCGTTTCCAGGAGGAGGTCGAGAAGGAGCCGATCGTCGAACAACTGCTCGACATCGCCCAGAAGCTCGAAGGCCTCTACCGCCACGCCTCGACGCACGCCGCCGGCATCGTCATCGGCGACCGTCCGCTGTCGGAACTCGTCCCGATGTACCGGGACCCGCGCTCGGACATGCCGGTCACCCAGTTCAACATGAAGAAGGTCGAGGACGCCGGCCTGGTCAAGTTCGACTTCCTCGGCCTGAAAACGCTGACCGTGCTCGACAAGGCGTTGAAGCTGGTCCGCCGGCGCGGCATCGACATCGACCTGGCCAAGCTGCCGCTCGACGACGGGAAGACCTATTCGATGCTCTCGCGCGGCGAGGTGGTCGGCGTGTTCCAGGTGGAATCGGCGGGCATGCGCAAGGCGCTGATCGGCATGAAGCCCGACCGCATCGAGGACATCATCGCGCTGGTCGCGCTCTATCGCCCAGGCCCGATGGAGAACATCCCCACCTACAACGCCCGCAAGCACGGCGAGGAGGAGATCGCTTCGATCCATCCCAGGATCGACCACCTGGTGAAGGAGACGCAGGGCGTCATCGTCTACCAGGAACAGGTCATGCAGATCGCTCAGGAACTGTCCGGCTACTCGCTCGGCGAAGCCGACCTCTTGCGCCGCGCCATGGGCAAGAAGATCCGCGCCGAGATGGACAAGCAGCGCGTCCGCTTCGTCGAGGGCGCGGTCGAACGCGGCGTGTCGAAGCAGCAGTCGGACTTCATCTTCGACCTTCTGGCGAAGTTCGCGGACTACGGCTTCAACAAGTCGCACGCCGCCGCCTACGCGATCGTCTCCTACCAGACCGCCTACATGAAGGCGCACTATCCGGTCGAGTTCCTGGCCGCGTCGATGACACTCGACATGAACAACACCGACAAGCTCGCCGACTTCCGGCAGGACGCATTGCGGCTCGGCATCGAGGTCGTGCCGCCGTCGGTGAAGTCCTCCTTCGCGGCGTTCGAGGTGGGCGAGAACCGCATCTATTACGCGCTCGCGGCGATCAAGGGCGTGGGAGAGCATGCGGTCGACCACATCGTGGAAAAACGCAAGGAAAAGCAGTTCGAGAGCCTCGAGGATTTCTGCGAGCGGATCGATCCGAAAATCGTCGGCAAGCGGGTGCTGGAAAGCCTGGTCCAGGCCGGCGCGCTCGACTGCTTCCAGCGCGAGCGGGCGGAACTCTTCGCCGGCGTCGAACTGATGATGGGGCTGGCCCACCGCGCCGCCGAGGACGCGCAATCGGGCCAGCACGATATCTTCGGCATGGCGCTCGCCGGCCCGCGCGAGCGCCTGCGCCTGCCCGCCGCAGCGCCCTGGGAGCCATCGGAACGGCTGCATCGGGAATTCCAGGCGGTCGGTTTCTACCTCTCGGCGCATCCTCTCGACGAGTACAAGTCGGTGCTCGAGCGCCTGCGCGTCCAGAACTGGGCGGATTTCTCGATTGCCGTGAAGCGTGGCGCGACGGCGGGGCGGCTGGCAGGAACCGTCGCTTCGAAGCAGGAGCGCAAGACACGCACCGGCAACAAGATGGGCGTCGTCGTCTTCTCCGACACGTCGGGCCAGTACGAGGCGGTGATGTTTTCCGAGACGCTGGCGCAGTATCGCGACATGCTCGAACCCGGCCGCTCGGTGGTCATTACCGTGCAGGCCGAAGACCGGCCCGAAGGCGTCAACCTGCGCATCCAGACGGTGCAGTCGCTGGAAGACGAGGCGAGCCGCATCAAGCAGGCGTTGCGCGTCTACCTGCGCGACGCAAGTCCTCTCGAGGCCATCGCCACCCGGCTGTCGCAGCGCGGCGAGGGGCAGGTCAGCCTCTTCGTCATCAAGGACGGCGGCAAGGGAGAGGTCGAGATCGAACTGCCGGACCGCTACCGGATATCGCCACAGATCGCCTCCGCCATGCGCGCGCTGCCGGGCGTCGTCGAGGTCGAACTGGTCTCGTAGACCGGATTTCCGGCCGCGCCGGCGTCAGTTCACGACGGTCGGCTTCGGTTCGTAGCGGCCGTCAGGGGTGGTCACGAAAAACTCGGCGATCTGCGGATGCCGCACCGGCTCGCCGGACTCGTCCGGGAGAAGATTCTGTTCCGACACGTAGGCGATGTATTCGCTCTCCGCGTTCTCGGCCAGCAGATGATAGAAGGGTTGGTCCTTGCGCGGCCGCACCTGCTCGGGAATGGCCTGGTACCATTCCTCCGTGTTGGCAAACTCCGGATCGACGTCGAAAATGACGCCGCGGAACGGAAACAGCCGGTGGCACACCACCTGGCCGATCTGGAACTTGGCTTCGCGAACTGTTTTCATTGTGACACCATCGGCGATAAGTGGCGCAACCTGAACGACAATTCAATAGTGCCCGTGCTTGACGGTGTGTCCGCCAGTCGTTAGCGCCACGCTCAACCATCGGGATGGAGGATTTGAATTTGGCGGAGATTCTCGGCCTCGTCCTGCCGTTCTTCGGCCTGATCTTTCTCGGCTTCTTCGTCGCCCGGCTGGTGCGCCAGCCGCTGGAGGCGCTGGGCTGGATGAACGTCTTCATCATCTATGTCGCGCTGCCGGCCCTGTTCTTCCAACTCCTGTCGCGCACGCCGATCGAGCGGCTGACGGAATGGGGCTACATCTTCGCGACGGTTTTCTCGACCTATGTGATGTTCGCGCTTATGTTCGCCGGCTCGGCGATCCTGTCGCGCGGCGAGATCGCCGAGAGCACCATCAAGGGGCTGGCCGCCGCCTATGGCAACATCGGCTACATGGGGCCAGGCATCGCGCTTCTGGCCTTCGGCGAGGAGGCGGCGGTGCCGGTGGCGCTGATCTTCTGCTTCGAGAACATCATGCATTTCGCCATTGCGCCGATGATGATGGCGCTGTCGGGCGGGGACCGGCGCTCGCCGGGCGCGCTTGCTATCGACGTAGCGAAGAAGATCGCGCTCCACCCCTTCATCATCGCCACGGCGGTTGGCGTTACGGCAGCCGCCGTCCAGTTCGTTCCACCCGAGCCGATCGGGAGGCTCTTCGAGATGCTGGCGAGGGCCGCCGCGCCCTGCGCGCTGTTCGCCATGGGGGTGACGCTGGCGCTGAGACCGTTGAAGCGCGTACCGGCCGCCATGGCGCCGATCGCCGGCATCAAGCTCGTGCTGCACCCGATCGTCTGCTGGGTCATGCTGAGCCTGGTCGGCGATTTCGACCCGGTCTGGGTCTACACGGCCGTGCTGCTGGCGGGACTGCCGACGGCGACGAACGTCTTCGTCATCGCCCAGCAATATGGCGTCTGGGTCGAGCGGGCCTCGGCCAGCGTCCTCATCACGACAGTGCTGTCGGTCTTCAGCGTGACCGGGCTGCTCTACCTGATCAAGAGCGGCATCCTACCGCCCGACCTGTTTCCGGGCGCCTGAGAACACCGCCGAGAAGCCGCTGCCCGGCTCCAGGCCTTCGCGCATGAAGAAGGCGCGCAGCGGCGAGAACGCGCCAAGCAGGCCCAACCCCGCCATCCGCGCGACCTGCGCGGGCAGAAGGTCGGAGAGCAGCGACCGATTGAGCGCGTGCACGGCGCCCGTGCGCGCCACGATGTCGGGCCGCCGCCGCCGCGAGTAGGCATCCAACGCCGCCGCCGCGCCGGGGTCGGCGACATTCCGCCCGGCGATCTCGACCAGGTCGCGGACGTCGCGGATGCCCAGGTTCAGCCCTTGCGCGCCGATCGGCGGGAAGACGTGCGCGGCCTCGCCGACGAGAGCGATCCGGTTGCGTGCGAAGGTGACCGGCATCGCCGACGACAACGGATAGACCTGCCGCCCCGGCTCGATCGTCACCTTGCCGAGCGCCGACTGCATCCGTTCCTCGACCAATGTCGACAATTCCTCGTCGGACAGGGCGGCGAGTTCCTCGGCGCGTTCGGGCCGCAGGACCCAGACGAGGCTCGACCGCCGGCCCGGCAGCGGCACCTGGGTGAACGGTCCCGTCTCGGTGTGGAACTCGGTCGACACGAAACCGTGCTCGCGCGTGTGCGCGAAGTTGAACACCAGCGCGGCCTGATCGTAGGCGTGGCGCAGCACGCGGATGCCGGCGGCCTCGCGGGCAGGGGAGTTGCGTCCGTCGGCCGCCACCGCGAGGCGGGCGGACACCGGGGGCGCATCCTCAGGAACGGCGACGACCGAGTCTTCGCCGATGCGCCATTCGCGGATTGCCGCCTTCGTCCACGCGATGGACGGATGCGCGTCCACGGCCTTCTGGAGTTCGCGCGCCAGCACGGCGTTCGGGACGTTCCAGCCGAAGGCGTCCTCGCCGATCTCCGAGGCGTGGAAGGAGACCGGGCCGCTGCGCACGAGCCGCTTCGTGACGTCGATGATGCGCATGGTGCGCAGCGGCGCGGCTTCGCCGACGATCGCGTCGCGCACGCCAAGCCGGTCGAGGAAGGCCATCGAAGGCGCCATCAGCGCGGTCGTGCGCCGGTCCTGCGCGCCGGCCTCGGGACCGATCAGGCGGACGCCGAAACCGGCATGTGCGAACGCCAGCGCCGCGATCAGTCCCGCCGGTCCCGCGCCGGCGACGATCACGTCCACGCTGTCGCCCGTCACCTCGTTCGCGGCCATGTCGTGCGCTCCTGTCCAATCCCGTTGGCGATCATCCGATGCTTCGTATATGGCACGCGGTCGACGCCGATCAACGCGACGGAATGTGCCAGCCCTCGGGGCTGGTCCGCGCACAGGGTCGCATCTGGCTCGAGAGCAGGCAATTGCTTGTGGCCACCCGGATCGCGGGCGCGTTACGGCTTGTGCCGGCAACGGGCGTCCCTGTAGTGTCACGCGAACCTCGCAGGGAGGGAGGGCGCTTGCATGGCGATGGAAAGCTGGACGATGAAGGGCGAAGTCGTCCGCTCGTGCAATTGCAGTGTCTTCTGCCCGTCGGTTCTGTCGCTCGGCGACCATCCGCCCACGGAAGGCGCCTGCCAGAGCTGGGCCGGCTTTCGAGTGGATTCCGGCCACTATGGCGACGTGGACCTTTCCGGCCGCAAGCTCGCTTTCGTCATCGACAGCCCCGGCATCGCGAGCCGCGGAAACTGGACCACGGGGCTTTTCATCGACAAGCGCGCCTCCATCTACGCCATCAAGGCTTTCGGGAAGATCTTCACCGGCAAGGCGGGCGGCGCGACATCGCTGCTGTCCATCCTGGTCGGCCGGTTCCTGGGCGCCGCCACCGCACCGATTGACTATGAGACACGGGACAAGACGCGCATTTTCCGGATTCCCGACATCATCGATGGTTCCGTGACACCGATTCGCGGCAAAGACGGCGTGAACGATACGGTGATATCGAACTCCGAATATTGGATCGGTCCCGACATCACCGTCGCCAGGGCCGACATGAGCCACCTGCGGGCCTTTGGCCGCGACTGGAATTTCGCCGGCCGCTCGGCCGAAATCTGCAAGCTGGACTGGCGCGGACCGTGAACCTGAACAAGAACGTCATTGGCCGGAAGATCGCCGAACGGCTGCCGCTGAACCGCAAGAAGGTGACGTGGCCGCAGGCGCGCGCCTTCTCGGTGCATCTACTCACGGCGTCGGGTTCGTTCCTGGCCTTCCTGTCCTTGGTGGCGGCGAGCGAACAGCGCTGGACGGCGATGTTCTGGTGGCTCGGCCTCGCCCTGTTCGTCGACGGCATCGACGGACCGATCGCCCGCAAGCTTCAGGTCAAGACGGTGCTGCCGACCTGGTCCGGCGACCTTCTCGACAACATCATCGACTATGTCACCTACGTGCTTATACCGGCCTTCGCGCTCTACCAGCGCGGCTTCATGGGCGAGGGGCTGTCGTTCCTGTCGGCCGCCATCATCGTCGTCTCGAGCGCGATCTACTATGCCGACACCGGCATGAAGACCAAGGAGAACTTCTTCAAGGGGTTCCCAGTGGTCTGGAACATGGTTGTCTTCACGCTCTTCGTCATCGAACCCGGCGAATGGGTGTCTTTCGCCGTCGTCGTTTTCGCGGGCGTGCTCACCTTCCTGCCGATCAGCTTCCTGCACCCGGTGCGGGTCCAGCGGCTGCGGGGGATCAACCTGCCGATCTTCCTGGCATGGTGCGGCCTCGCCGTCGTTGCGCTGCTCCAGGACATGGAGGCCTCCACCTGGGTCAGGATCGCCATCGCCGTCACCGGGCTCTACCTGTTCGTGATCGGTGGAATCATGCAATTTTTTCCAAAACTTGGTGCGAGGAGTTCCTGAGATGCCGAAAGCGATCCGAATTCATACTCACGGCGGTCCCGAGGTCCTGACCTTTGAAGACGTCGAGATCGGCGAACCGGGTGCCGGCGAGGCGCGCATCCGCCACACCGCGATCGGCGTGAACTACCTCGACACCTATTTCCGCACCGGCCTCTATCCCGCGCCGGGCGGACTGCCGCTGACGGCCGGCAACGAGGCGGCCGGCGTGGTCGAGGCCGTGGGACCGGGCGTCGACTCGCTGAAGCCCGGTGACCGCGTCGCCTATGCCAGTCCCATCGGTGCCTATTGCGAGGCGCGCGTGATGCCGGTCGCCACCCTGGTCAAGCTGCCGGACACCGTCTCCGACGAGCAGGCCGCCGGCATGATGCTCAAGGGGATGACGGCCGAGTACCTGCTGCGGCGGACCTTCGCGGTAAAGCCCGGCGACACGATCCTCTATCACGCCGCCGCCGGCGGCGTAGGGCTGCTGGTCGGCCAGTGGGCCAAGCACCTCGGCGCCACCGTCATCGGCACGGCCAGCAATGCCGACAAGATCGCGCTCGCCAAAGCGCATGGCTACGACCACGTCATCGACTACTCGTCGAAGAACTTCGTCGAGGAGGTGAAGGCCATCACCGGCGGCAAGATGTGCGACGTGGTCTACGATTCGGTCGGCAAGGACACGTTCCCGGGATCGCTCGACTGCCTGAGGCCGCGCGGCTTGTTCGTCTCCTTCGGCCAGTCGTCCGGTCCGATCCCGCCGTTCAACCTCGGCATCCTGTCGCAGAAGGGCTCGCTTTACGCCACGCGTCCCACGCTCTTCACCTATGTCGCCACCCGCGGCGATCTCGAGACCTGTGCGAACGCGCTGTTCGACGTCGTCGGCAAGGGCATCGTCACCGTCGAGGTGAACCAGCGCTACGCCCTGAAGGACGCGGCACGGGCCCATGCCGATCTGGAGGGTCGCAAGACCACCGGAACGAGCATCCTCCTGCCCTGAGTGTCTGAATCAAAAAGGTGCCAGGCCGAGGCGAAAATGGCGATATCGAGAACCGGAGCGGAGCGTACATTCGGGTACGTGAGCACCGGAAGCGCAGAATTTGCCATTTGCAGCCCGGCATGGCGAGTTTTGGATCAGACACTGAGATTGCGCCTGATATCGTGAAGCTCTTTCAACGCGCATATCGCTTTGCGTTGCGCGCGGCGCGCGCCTACGATGCGTGCGGGGAAACAAGAACAACGACGGGGTCTGGATTTGGCGGGAGGCGAAACCCTTCTCGACGTGCGCGGCCTGACCAAGGTCTTCGGCACGCTCAAGGCGTGCGACGGCGTCGATCTCGACATCGCGAGGGGCGAGATCCACGCATTGCTGGGCGAGAACGGCGCCGGCAAGTCGACGCTCGTCAAGATGCTCTTCGGTTCGCTCGAACCCAATGCCGGCGAAATCCGCTGGAATGGCGACCCGGTCCGGATCGCCAGCCCGAGCGAGGCCCGTCGCCTCGGCATCGGCATGGTTTTCCAGCACTTCTCGCTCTTCGAGGCGTTGACGGCCGCCGAGAACATCGCGCTTTCGCTCGACGCGAAGACCCCGATCTCCACCATCGCGGCCAAGGCGCAGGCGCTGTCCTACAGCTACGGCCTGCCGCTTGACCCCTACGCCCTGGTGGGCGACCTGTCCGTGGGCGAGCGGCAGCGCATCGAGATCATCCGCTGCCTGTTGCAGACTCCCCAACTCATCATCCTCGACGAGCCGACCTCGGTGCTGACGCCGCAGGAGGCCGACAAGCTGTTCGAGACGCTCGAACGGCTGCGCTCCGAGGGAAAGTCCATCCTCTACATCTCGCATCGCCTCGAGGAGGTGAAGCGCATGTGCGACCGCGCCACCGTGCTGCGTCACGGCAAGGTCGTCGGCCATTGTGACCCTCGCCAGGAAACGGCGTCCTCGCTTGCCCGCATGATGGTGGGCTCGGAGGTGCACGCCGTCGTCCGCACGGCCGATGAAGGCGCCGCGGGCGCGGATGTGCTGCTGCGCGTCGACCATCTCAACCGCGCGCCTGCCACGCCGTTCTCGATCCCGCTCCGCGATATCTCGCTCGACGTGAGGGCAGGCGAGGTGATCGGCATCGCCGGTGTCGCCGGCAACGGCCAGGGCGAGTTCTTCGAAGCCGTGTCGGGGGAGGTGCTGCAGGACCGGGCGGACGCGGTGACCATCCGCGGCAAGGCCGCCGGCCGCGAAGGCATTTCGGGCCGGCGACGCATGGGTGCCGCCTTCGTGCCGGAGGAGCGTCTCGGCCATGGCGCGGCGCCGGCGATGAAGCTGTCGGAAAACCTGCTCCTGTCGCGCCACGCGACCGACCCCGGCGTCTATGTCGGAGCGTTCGGCATCATCCGCAATGGCGCGATCGCCGCCACGGCCAAACGCATCAACCAGATGATGGACGTGCGCAAGAGCGCCGAGGATCCGGCCGCCAACGCCCTGTCGGGCGGCAACCTGCAGAAATTCATCATCGGCCGCGAACTCGACCGCCAGCCGGCCGTGATGGTCGTCAACCAGCCGACCTGGGGGGTCGATGCCGGGGCCGCGGCGCGCATCCGCCAGTCGCTGATCGAACTCGCCCGGTCCGGCTCGGCCGTTCTCGTCATCAGCCAGGACCTCGACGAGTTGTTCGAGATTTCCGACAAGATCGCCGTCATGCACAACGGCGAGCTGTCGAAGCCGCTGCCCCGCGCCGAAGCGACCTTCGAGAAGGTGGGCCTGCTGATGGGGGGCGCCGAGCCCGGCCACGTCCACCACCACGATCCGGCGGAGGTGGCGTGATGCGGCTCGAACTCGTCAAGCGCCCGCATCAGTCCGCGCTGTTCTCCGCCTTCTCGCCCTTCATCGCCTTCGCCCTGATGGTGGTTGCGGGAGGGCTGATCTTTCTCTTCCTCGGCAAGGATCCCGTCGACGGCCTCTACGCCTATTTCATCGGGCCGCTGACCGAGGTCTGGTCGCTGCACGAACTGGCGATCAAGGCCGCGCCGCTGATCCTGATCGCGGTTGGGCTGTCGGTCTGCTTCCTGTCCTCGAACTGGAACATCGGCGCGGAAGGCCAGTTCACCATCGGCGCCATCGCCGGCTCGGCCATCCCGCTCTACTTTCCGCAGTTCCAGAATGGCGCCGTGCTGCCGATGATGCTCATCTGCGGCGCCATCGGCGGCGCGGCCTGGGCCGCGATCCCGGCGATCCTCAAGGCGCGCTTCAACACCAACGAGATCCTGACCTCGCTGATGCTGGTCTATGTCGCACAGTTGATCCTCGACTGGCTGGTGCGCGGCCCCTGGCGCGATCCCGCCGCCATGAGCTTCCCGCAGGCGCCGGCCTTCCATTCCTGGGCCATCGTCCCCGAACTCATGCCGATGTCCGGCCGCGCCAACTGGGGCATCGTCTTCGCCGTCGTGGCGGCGATCGCGGTGTGGTTCATGCTGTCGCGCACGCTCAAGGGCTTCGAGGTCAAGGTGATCGGCCAGAGCCCGAGGGCAGGGCGGTTCGGCGGCTTTTCCGCCACGCGAACCATCGTCTTCGCCTTCCTCGTTTCCGGCGCGCTCGCCGGCCTCGCCGGCATCACCGAGGTCTCGGGCGCGATCGGCCGGCTGCAGCCGCAGATATCGCCGGGCTACGGCTTCGCCGCCATCATCGTCGCCTTTCTCGGCCGGCTGAACCCGCTCGGCATCGTGGCCGCGGGCTTCGTGCTGGCGCTGTCCTACCTCGGCGGCGAGGCCGCGCAGATCGAGATCGGCGTCACCGACAAGACCGTGCGCGCCTTCCAGGGCATGCTGCTGTTCTTCGTGCTCGCCTGCGACACGCTGATCCACTACCGCGTCCGCCTCGTGCGCCCGGCGCCTGCCGCGCCGGCCGCCGCCCCAGCGACGGAGACCGCCCATGGGCATGGCTGAAGCGATCCTCCTGACGATCGCCACCGCTGCGACGCCGCTCCTGCTCGCCGCGATCGGCGAACTCGTGGTCGAGCGTTCGGGCGTGCTCAATCTCGGCGTCGAGGGCATGATGCTGATGGGCGCGGTCGTTGCCTTCGGGACGGCGCTCGCCACCGGCAACGCCTGGATCGGGATCGTCGCCGGTGCGCTGGCTGGCATGGCCTTCTCGCTGCTGTTCGGCGTGCTGGCGCTGACGCTGGTCACCAACCAGGTCGCGACCGGCCTGGCGCTCACATTGCTCGGCATCGGTCTGTCGGGCATGATCGGCGTCGCCTTCGTCGGCCAGCCGGGCGTCAAGCTGGAGGCGATCTCCATCCCCGGCCTGAGCGAGCTGCCGCTGGTGGGACGCCTGTTCTTCGGCCAGGACCCGATGTTCTACATTTCGATCGGGCTGACGGCCGGCGTCATGTGGTTCCTGTTTCGCACGCGCGCCGGACTGACGCTGCGCTCGGTCGGCGACAGCCACGCCTCGGCCCACGCGCTCGGCATCAGGGTCATCGCCATCCGCTACCTGGCGGTGATGTTCGGTGGCGCCTGCGCCGGGCTTGCCGGCGCGCAACTGTCGCTCGTCTACACCACGCAGTGGATCGAGAACATGACCGCCGGCCGCGGCTGGATCGCGCTGGCGCTCGTCGTCTTCGCCTCCTGGCGGCCGTGGCGGGTGCTCGCCGGCGCCTATCTCTTCGGCGCCATCACCATCGCCCAGCTGCACATCCAGGCGACCAACCTGGCGGACCTCGCCGGACTGCCGGGGCCGCTCTTCTGGTTCGCCGGGGCGGTGAAATCGATCCCCTCGCAGTTCCTTTCGGCGCTTCCCTATCTGGCCACCGTCGTCGTCCTCGTCCTAATATCGAGGAACAGGCGACTGACGATGATGAACACGCCGGCATCGCTCGGACGGCCCTTCGTGCCGGACCGCTGAACCCTGTAGAAACGCAAGAATCCGAAACCACAGAGGACATCCAACTATGAAAAAGACACTCTTCGCACTGGCCGCCACGACGGCGATGCTGGTCGCCGGCTCCGCCTTCGCGCAGGACAAGGCCAAGGCCTGCTTCATCTATGTCGGCCCGATCGGCGACTTCGGATGGTCCTACCAGCATCACCAGGGCGCGCTCGAGATGCAGGAAGCGCTGGGCGGCGCCGACAAGGTCGAGATCGCCTATCTGGAGAGCGTGCCGGAAGGCGCCGACGCCGAGCGCGCCATCGAGCGCTTCGCCCGTTCGGGCTGCGGCATCATCTTCACCACCTCCTTCGGCTACATGGATGCGACCAACAAGGTCGCGGCCAAGTTCCCCGACGTGAAGTTCGAGCACGCCACCGGCTTCAAGCGCGAACATCCGAACGTCTCGACCTACAATTCGAAGTTCCACGAAGGCCGCTACGTCCAGGGCGTGATCGCCGCCAAGATGTCGGAAAAGGGCGTCGCCGGCTACATCGCCTCCTTCCCGATCCCGGAAGTGGTGATGGGCATCAACGCCTTCGTGCTCGGCGCGCAGTCGGTCAATCCCGACTTCAAGGTCAAGGTGGTGTGGGCCAACACCTGGTTCGATCCGGGCAAGGAAGCCGACGCCGCCAAGGTGCTGATCGACCAGGGCGTCGACATCATCACCCAGCACACCGATTCGACCGCGCCGATGCAGGTGGCGGCCGAGCGCGGCATCAAGGCCTTCGGCCAGGCGTCCGACATGATCAAGTTCGGGCAGGAGACCCAGCTCACCTCGATCATCGACGACTGGGGCCCGTACTACACCGAGCGCGTCAAGGCGGTCATCGACGGAACCTGGAGCCAGGTCGACGTCTGGCACGGCATGAAGGAGGGCCATGTCGTCATGGCCCCCTACACCAACATGCCCGACGACGTGAAGGCGGCGGCCGAAGAGACCGAGGCCAAGATCAAGTCCGGCGAGTTCAACCCCTTCACCGGCCCGATCACCAAGCAGGACGGCACAGAGTGGCTGAAGGACGGCGAGGTCGCCGAGGACGGCGTGTTGCTCGGCCTCAACTTCTACGTTGCCGGCGTCGACGACCAGCTGCCGCAGTAAGCTCCGCTTCTGCCGTCAGACACTTGAAGGGCGCCTCGTTCCGGCGCCCTTCCTGCGATCGGCGCCCGCCCGGCGCCAGCATCGCCCCGAACGAGGCTCCAGGGAAGGTCCACGCCCCCGCCGGCAACGCGGCCCGTGCGAACTCCTCCTTGAAATGCCCCGCGCCATCACGCATAGAACGCCATGCCGCCCGGAGGGATGGCCGAGCGGTTTAAGGCACCGGTCTTGAAAACCGGCGTGGGTGCGAGCCCACCGTGGGTTCGAATCCCACTCCCTCCGCCAAAATATCTATAAATTCAATAGCATATGGTGAATTTATAGGGCGTGCCATGCCCGATCCAGCAGCCTGCTAGGCCAAATGAGCCGTTGCTTCCGGTACACCGAAAGCATCTCGATCCTGATCGCGGAGACTTTTCGGTTCAGGCCGACGTTCGGTGCCGGGCTACCGGACGATCCTTGCCGAACTCCCGGCTTCTTTCCGCGATCTCTCCATCCTGTCGAGCAGCACAGCGCGGCGCTGGTTGGCGCGTTCGGCTGCGGCGTGCTTGACGTGGCCGAAGCCACGAATGTCCAGCGGCAGGCCCGCCAGTTCGATTGCGACCGGCAGCGTGGCCGGAACGAGGTCGCGTGACAACCGCTCCACGAGTTCGAAGTACTCCGCGATCAAGCGTCGCTCCATGCGCCGTTCCGCAGTGCGGCCAAACGGATCGAACGGCGTGCCGCGCAGGCCTTTCATCCGCTTGAGCACGGAGAAGGCAGGCTCGATCCAGCGGCCGAAGGCCCGCTTTGCCGGCTTGCCGGTGCGCTGGTCGATGCGCGACAGCAGCGGCGGCGCAAGGTGGTACTTCAACGCGTAACCGCCTTCGAACTGCTCCGCCAGCCGGCGTTGGAAGGCCGGATCGCGATGCAGCCGCGCAACCTCGTACTCGTCCTTGTAGGCCATCAGCTTGAAGGCCCCGCGCGCCACGGCATTGGCAAATCCGCCATCGGCGCCGGAGATTCGCGCTTCGGCCGTGCGCGCCGTCTCGACCAGCGCCCTGTACCGTGCTGCATAGGCGGCGTCCTGGTAGGCGGTGAGGAAATCCGACCGCCGCGCGACAATCGCTTCCAGCGTTTCGGCCGGTGGCGTTTCGCGCGCCAGCCCGGCTTCGCGGGCCACGGCGTCGGCATCGACGGCCGACATGCGGCCCCAGGCGAAGGCCTTCTTGTTCATCTCGACGCCCGCGCCGTTGAGCCGGATCGCCGCCTGAAGCGAAGCCAGCCCTATCGGCACCAGCCCCTTCTGCCAGGCGTGGCCGAGCAGGAACATGTTGGCGGCGATGGCGTCGCCGAACAGCGCAGTGGCGAGATCGGTGGCGGCGATCATGCCGACCGCATCGTCGCCCGCCTTCCTGCGCAACTGCCCCGGCATCGTTGCGACGCGGAAATCGATCGTCGTGTCCTTCACGAAGGAAGCGGTGGGCGCGAAATGGTCGTCGACCACCACGCGCGTCCGGCCCTTGCCGATGGTCGCCAGCGCGGTGGCCGAGGCGGCCACGACCATGTCGAAGCCGAGCACCAGATCGGCCTCGCCCGGACCGATGCGCGGCGCGTTCAGCCGGTCGGGATCGCGCGCCAGGCGCAGATGCGACATCACCGCGCCGTTCTTCTGCGCCAGGCCCGTCTGGTCGAGCGCCACTAGCGAAAGTCCGTCGAGATGGGCGGCCTGCGCCATGATGGCGCTGACCGTGATGACGCCGGTGCCGCCAATGCCCGCAAGCAGCATGCCGTAGGCTCCCTCGACCGACGGAAGCTCGGGCAGGGACAGTTCGGCCGACGGGTCGCGCAGCGTGCGCGCCGCCGGCTTGCGCAGCGCGCCGCCCTCGATGGTGACGAAGCTCGGGCAGAATCCCTTCAGGCAGGACTGGTCGGCGTTGCAGCTCGACTGGTTGATCCGGCGCTTGCGGCCAAATTCGGTCTCCTTCGGCTCCACCGAGATGCAGTTCGATACGGCCGAACAGTCACCGCAACCCTCGCACACCAGTTCGTTGATGAAGATGCGGCTTGGCGCGGCGGGCATGACGCCGCGCTTCCTGCGGCGGCGCTTCTCGGCGGCGCAGACTTGGTCGTAGACCAGCACGGTGACGCCTTCGATCTCGCGCAGTTCGCGCTGCGTCTCGTCGAGCGCGTCGCGGTGGCGCACGTCGACCTCGCTGGGCAGAACACCTTGCAAGGTGTCGGGCTTTTCCGACACCACCACGACGCGCCGCGCGCCCTCGGCCAGCATCTGCGCGACGATGCCCGGCACTGTCACCTCGCCGTCGTGGCGCTGGCCACCGGTCATGGCGACGGCGTCGTTGTAGAGGATCTTGTAGGTGGCGTTGACCTTCGCCGCGATCGCGGCGCGGATGGCGAGCAAGCCCGAATGGAAATAGGTGCCGTCACCCATGTTGACGAAGATGTGCTTCTCGTCGGTGAAGGGCGACAGCCCGATCCAGGCGCCGCCCTCGCCGCCCATCTGGGTGAAGGTGGAGGTCGAGCGCTCCATGCCGATGACCATCATGTGGCAACCGATGCCGGTCGAGGCGCGGCTGCCCTCGGGCACGACCGTCGAGACCGAGTGCGGGCAACCGGAGCAGAAGAACGGCTCTCGCTTGAGCGCAGTAGGTTCCGGGATCACATCGGCCGGCCCCGCGATGCGGCGCGCCTGTTCGCCGAGGCCGTCGGCGGCGTCGCCGAGCCGCGACAGGATGGCCCGGGCAACCGCGCGGGCGTCGATCTCTCCCGCCGCGGGCAGCAGCGTGCGTCCCTGTTCGTCGGCCTTGCCGACGATGCGCGGCGGACGGCCGACCACGTCGTTGAACAGCAGCGCCTTGATCTGGTCTTCCAGGATCGGGCGCTTTTCCTCGACCACGAGGATCTGCTCCAGCCCCTCCGCGAAGCATTTCAGGCCTATCGGCTCCAGCGGCCAGGTCATGCCGACCTTGTAGAGCCGGATGCCGAGTTCCCGCGCGCGTGCCTCGTCGATGCCGAGCGCCGAGAGCGCGGCGCGCAGGTCGAGCCACGACTTGCCGGTCGACACGATACCGAGCCGCGCCGGCGTGCCGTCCCACATCGGCCGGTCGAGCCGATTGGCGCGGGCGAAGGCCTGCGTGGCGAGGACCTTGACGTCGAGCCGCCGCTCCATCGCCAGCGGATTGTCGGGCCAGCGCAGCGACAATCCATCGGGCGGCAGGTCGAACTCGGGCAAGGCTATTTCGAGGCTGTCGGGGTCGATGTCCACGGTCGCCGAGCACTCGACGATCTCCGTCTGGCACTTGAAGCCGACCCACAGTCCCGTAAAGCGGCTCATCGCGAAGCCGAGCAGTCCGTATTCGATGTATTCGCCCACGCCGGCCGGTGATAGTAGCGGCACCATGGCCGAGATCAGATTGTGCTCGCTCTGGTGCGGCATGGTCGAGGATACCGCGCCGTGATCGTCGCCGACGAGCAGAAGCACGCCGCCATGGCGACTGGTGCCGGCGGCATTGGCGTGGCGGATCACATCCATCGACCGGTCGACGCCGGGACCCTTGCCATACCACATCGAAAAGACGCCGTCGTAGCGCGCGCCTTCGAACAGGCCGGATTGCTGTGTGCCCCACACGGCGGTGGCGGCCATGTCCTCGTTGAGGCCGGGATGGAAAACGACATGGCTGTCGGCCAGCTGACGCCTCGCCTTCCCCATCTCGCGGTCGAAACCGGCGAGCGGCGAGCCGCGGTAGCCGGAGACGTAGCCGGCGGTGTTCAGCCCGGCGGCAATGTCGCGCTGGCGCTGGATCATCGGCAGGCGTACCAGCGCCTGCGTGCCGGAGATGAGGATACGCCCGCGCGGAAGCGTGTAGCGCTCGTCGAGCGCGGAGGGCTTTTCCGGCTCACTGGGCGCCTCGATCACGATGGACGAACTCATGCGGACACTCCCGGCGCGACACGCCCGGCGGGGGCCATATCGAGGACGCGGCCCGGATTGAGGATGTTCTGGGGATCGAAGGCGGCCTTCAGTCGACGCATCGCCGCTATCTCGTCGGGGCTGCGCACCAGCTGCAGATAGGCCCTCTTGTCGAGGCCAACGCCATGTTCGGCAGTAATCGCTCCGCCGAGCCCCGCCAGGTCGGTAAACAGCGCCTTGGTCATCACTTCGGTTCGCACGGCGTCCACCATGTAGTGCAGGTTGCCGTCGCCCAGATGGCCGAAGATGTAGATCAGGCAGCCTGGTTCGATGCGCCGCGCCGTTGCCTCTGCCTGCTCTAGGAAGGCGCCCATGCGCGGCAGCGGCACGCTGACGTCGAGCCCGACCATCGGCGGCCGGGAGAAGAGAAAGCGGTTGCAGGCGTCGCGCAGATCCCACAGCGACCTGTATTCGCGGGGGGACTGCGACAGCACCACGTCGTGTGCGAGTCCGCTTTCCAGCGCCCCGGCGAGGGCGGCGGCGAAAGCCTCCTCATCGGCGCTTGGCGTCATGCCCTGGATGTCGGCCAGCACGTAGACGGGAGAAACGAGCTTGAGCGGCGGCGTGATGCCCAGCGCGGAGGCCATGTCCGTGACCAGCGGCTCGAACAGAATTTCGAAGCCGGCCAGCAGATTGGCCAGCCGCGCGCGCAGGAGTTTCAGGAGGGAGATCGCTGCGTCCAGCGAGGGCAGGGCGCACCAGGCCGCCGCCTGCGAGACCGGCTTCGGGTGAAGCCGCAGGCAGGCGCGGGTGACCACGCCGAGCGTGCCTTCGCTGCCGATGAAGATCTGGTTCAGGTCGTATCCGGAATTGTCCTTGGCCAGGCCCTTCAGCGAGGTCAGGACGCTGCCGTCGGTTAGCGCGACCTCCAGGCCCAGCACCTGGGCGCGAAAGGCGCCGTAGCGGAGGACGCGGATGCCGCCGGCATTGGTGGCAACGTTGCCGCCTATGGTGGCGGTGCCGCGCGCGCCGACATCGACGCCGAAGGTCAGGCCAGCGGCGTCGGCCGCCTCCTGCACCGTCTGCAGCGGCGCCCCCGCCTCCGCGACGATCGTCGCCGCCATCGGCTCGACGGGCTCGAGCCGTGTCATGCGCTCCAGGGACAGCACCGCCTCGCCCGGTAGCGTTCGCGCGCCGCCGCAAAGCCCGGTGCGGCCGCCCTGGACCACCAGCGTCTGCCCCGCCGCGGCGCAGGCCTTCAGCACCTCGGCCACGCCTTTCGTGTCGCGCGGGCGCAGAACGAGTTCGGGCCGGACGCCGGGAATGCCGGAAAGATCGTCGCCATAGCGCGGGTCGACCGCGTCGCCGACGAGGATCGCGGCGGCATCGAGGCGCTGCCTGAGCTGGGATAGAACGCGTTCACCCGATGCTGTCATGTCGCCCGAACGGCCCGGCGGGTGGGGCGCCGGACCCTGGATCTCACCATTTTCTGTGCCGTGGGCGGGGTGCATGCTTTCAGAACCGGTGGATTCGAAGGCCGAGGAATTTTTCCGAGACGATGACGACGACCAGCGTCAGCACGATCGAGACGGTCGAGACGGCGGCGGCCTCCGGCGTGAAGTTGGTGCGCAGGTAGTCGAAGAGCTGGATCGGCAGGGTCGAAGTGCCGATCCCCTTCAGCAGGAAAGAAATCGTGAAGATGTCGAAGGAGATGATGAAGGCGAAAAGGCAGCCGCCGATGACACCGGGCTTGATCAGCGGCAGCATGATGCGCCGGAACCGGGTCCAGGTGCCGGCGCCGAGGCTGCGCGCGGCCATGTCCCACGATCGGTCGAAGCTCTCCAGCGAGGCCGAGACGTTGATGAAGACGAAGGGGAGCGTGATCAGCACGTGGCCGACGATCATACCGAACATCGTGCTGGTGCCGATGCCGATCGCATAGACGAAGAACAGCAGCGAGATCGCGGTGAGCACTTCCGGCAGGAGCAGCGGCGACAGCATGGCCACGCGGATGCCTTCCTTCCAGCGCCCGGCGTGGTGGACGTAGTAGATCGCCGCCGCGGTGCCGATGACGCCGGAGATGACCGTGGAGACCGCGGCCACCCACAGGGAGGTGCGGATGGCGCGCATGAACACCTCGTTGTTGAAGAAGGTGACGTACCAGCGCAGCGAAAGCCCCTGCGGGGGAAAGGTGAGGAAGTTGCCGGCGTTGAACGAGGCTCCGACGACGATCAGGATCGGCGCCAGCAGGAAGGCGTAGACCAGGATACAGTAGGCATTGAGGATCGGACGCTTCATCGCGCAGCCTGCTTCCATTTCATGCGCGTCAGGCGCGCGAAGATCACGACGATCAGCGCGCCGGTGGCGGAGAGGGTTATGGCGAGCGCCGATCCCCATGGCCACTGGAACGTGTCTATCAGCGCGTCGACGATGGTGACCGGCATGGTTTTCACCCGCAGCCCGCCGATCAGCGCCGGCGTGACATAGGCGCTGAGCGACAGCACGAAGACGAGGATACAGCCGGCCTGGATGCCCGGCAGCGACAGCGGCAGGACGATGCGGCGGAACGCCGTGAAGCGCGATGCGCCGAGCGAACGGGCGGCGGCTTCGAGCGAGGGGTCGACGCCCTGGATCGCGGCCATGATGGGCAGGATCATGAAGGGCAGGAAAACGTGCACCAGCGCGATGACGATGCCCAACGAATTATACATCAGCGGCAGCGGCCCATCGATCAGGCCGACGTTCATCAGCGTGCGGTTGATCAGCCCGTTGTTGCCGAGCAGGATCGTCCAGCCGTAGGAGCGGATGACGATGCCGACCAGCAGCGGCGACAGCACCAGCCCGTAGGCGAGGCCGCGGAAGCGCATGGTTCCGCGCCCGAGCTGCCAGGCGACGGGAAAGCCGATGACGAGGCAGATCGCCGTGCACAGCATGCCGATCCACAGCGTGTTGGCGACTTGGCCGATGAAGAAGGTATCGGAGAAGAAGCGGACATAGTTGCCGATCGTGAAGCCGACGCCATAGGGCGTCCCCTGGCCGGGCACGCGGAAACTCATCACCACGATGTTCAGGTAGGGGATCACGAGGAAGACGACGAGCAGCAGCGCCGCCGGCGCGATCAGCCAGAAGGCGCGGGCGCGGCGTGGGCGCGACAGACTCATGCCGCCGCTCCCATGATCCAGAACCGCTCTGCACCGGCGAGCAGCGTCACTCGGTCGCCGTCGGCGAAGCGGGTCGCGGGGAAGGCCTGCACGTGCAGCGTCTCGCCGCTGTCGAGCGCGACGCGGTAGTCGACCAGGCTCCCCGAATAGAACTGCGAGACGATACGTCCGGGCGTGCTTCCGGAAGCCGTCATGGACCTCGAGGGGGCATCACCGGCGTGGGCGAGGCCGATGGCTTCCGGCCGCAGCACGAGAACCACCTTTTCGCCCGGTGCGTGACTTTCACGCGCCTCGAGATCGAGCCGACCGAAGGCGCAGTCGACCGTTACGCGGCCCGCTCCTGCGTAGCCGGCCACGACCGCCGGCACGAGGTTCACCTGTCCGACGAATTGGGCGACGTCGATGTTTTGCGGCCGCTGGTAGATGTCGGCCGGCGCGCCGATCTGTGCGATGCGGCCCTGGAACATCACCACAACGCGGTCCGACATGGTCATGGCCTCGGCTTGATCGTGGGTGACGTAGACGGTGGTGATGCCGACGCGCCGCTGCAGGTCGCGGATGAAGACGCGCATCTCCTCGCGCAGCTTGGCGTCGAGATTGGCGAGCGGCTCGTCGAGAAGCAGGATCCTGGGCTCGATGACGAGCGCGCGGGCAAGCGCAACGCGCTGCTGCTGGCCGCCCGAAAGCTGGCTCGGATAACGGTCGGAATATCCCGCTAGCTGAACCATGTCGAGCACGCGCGCGATCCGCTGGCGCATCTGCTCCTTCGGCACCTTGCGCATCTCAAGACCGAAGGCGAGGTTCTGGTCGACGGTCATGTGCGGAAACAGCGCGTAGTTCTGGAACACCATGCCGATGTCGCGCTTCTCGGCCGGCGTGCCGACCACATCGAGCCCGTCAAAGCGAATGGCGCCTTCCGACGCCTCCTCGAACCCGGCGATCATCTTCAGCGTCGTCGTCTTGCCGCATCCCGACGGTCCGAGCAGCGAGATGAACTCGCCGTCGGCGATGCGCATGGAGATGCCGTCCACCGCCCGTGCCTGGCCGTAGATCTTGGTCAGCCGCTCGATGCTAACCTCGGTCATGCGTTGCTCCGATCGAAATGCAAAACACGATCCCGCGGCGCGGTCCTGCCGCGGCGGCGGCTCGTTCATTCAGGGTGAGGCGCGTCCGCGCGGCGGACGCGCTCGGTCTCGACGGTGCGGGTCAGCCGATCTCGCGCGCCCAGCGGTCCGCAAGCGCGCCCTGGTTCTCGTTCACGAAGTCCCAGTCCCAGGTCAGGATGTTGGCCATCGCATCGCCCGAGACCGGGATGTCGGCCTTGAGCTCGTCGGGCACGACCACCTTGGAGTTGGTCGGCGAGGTGTAGAACTCGCGCATCATCAGTCCCTGGATCTCGGGCGAAATCAGGAAGTCGAGATACTTGTAGGCGAGTTCCTTCTCCGGCCCGTTGGCCAGGATGCAGGCGTTCTGGTCGAACATCATCATGCCTTCCTCGGGGATGACGCAATCGACCGGCAGGCCCTGCTTGCGCAGGCGGGTGATCTCGCCAAAATCGAAAGGCGCGACGACGATCTCGCCGGCCGACAGCGCGGTGGAAAGGTTGAAGTCGACCTGGATGACCTGGCCGAGCTTCTTCAGCGCGGCGAAGCCTGCATCGACGTCGTACTGGTCCTTGCCATAGAGCTTGGAAGCGAGCAGGAGTTCCATCTTGCCGGCCGAATTGGCGAAATTGTATAGGCCGATCTTGCCCTTGAACTCCTCGTTGTCCCAGAGGTCCTTCCAGCTCTTCGGCGGCGTCTTGACGAGGTCGGTGCGGTAGCCGATGCCGATCGGCGACAGCGCGCCGGTCGCGGCAAAGCCGTCGGCCACCTGGGCGATCGGGTAGAGGTCGGCGTAGTTGGGCACCTTCGACAGGTCGAGCTTCTCGAAATAGCCCTCCTTGCGCAGGCTGGACGCGAAAACCTCGTTGGTCATGACGATGGAGTAGGGCGGCTTGTCCACGCCCGCGGCGCGCAGGTTGGTGCCGAAGACGCGGCCGTTGCCAACGTCGAGCGTGACGGTGGCGCCCGACGCCTTCTCGAAGGCAGGCGCGATGGTGCCGCGCCAGAACTGTTCCCACACGCCGCCGAGCGTCGGCACGATCAGCGTGTTGCCCTGCGCGCGGAGCGGCAGGCCGAAAAGCGAGGCGGCGCCGAAAGCGCCCATCGCGGCGAGACCCTGTCGTCTGGTCAGATTCATGATGCTCATTCCCCTGTGTGGTTGATCGGCACTCGCGCCCTTGTGGACGGGCGTCTTGTCATTGTTCACCGGCCGAAAGCCTGGCGCGTCTTCAGCTCGATGTATTCTCCATAGGTGATCGGCTCGTACTTCGCCGCCCGGCCGCCGGCACAGAACGGCGGCAGGCATTCGATCAGCGTGTCGCGCCCGGGATTGACGAAGAAGGGAATCGACTGGCGGCGCGAGGAACCCTTGCGGTCGGCCGGGGGATTGGCGACGCGATGCGGCGTCGACACCCATTCGTCGTTGGTCCAGCGCATGAAGGCATCCGCGATGTTTATGACATAGGCCCCTTCGACCGAGGGCACATCGAGCCACTCGCCCTCGCGGGTCTGCACCTGCAGGCCGCCAGGCGAGGCTTCCGAGCGCAGGATGGTCATGAAGCCGTAGTCGGTGTGGACGCCGGCGCGGAGCTGCCCGGGCAGTGGGTCTTCCTCCTGCTCGGGATAGTTGATGACGCGCAGGGCCGACAGATGCTCGGCGAAGGCCGGCTCGAAATGATCGGACTCGAGCCCGATCGCCTGGCAGAAGATGCCCCGCAGATGGCGCGCCAGCGTCTCCATTTCGGCGAAATAGTCGCGAAACGCCTGTTCCAGCCCCGCCGGCTGGTCCGGCCAGGTGTCGCCCGGCAGCCGCGCGCCGAAATTCAGGCTCTCCTTGTAGTCGCCTGGCGTCCTGATCCCCTTGGTGGCCGCCAGCGCCTCGTCGGCAAGCGGCGAGAAGGCCATGCCGCCGGTCACGCCGGTTCCCCGGCCATGAGCGCGCTTCTCATGCTCGGGCCGGTCGAAGAAGGCGCGGGCAAGTCCGTAGAGTCGCTGCGTGGCCTCTGGCGATACGCCGTGGCCGGTGACGAGGAAGAAGCCGGTGTGTCGGCAAGCCTGCTCGATGCGCGCGACGACCTCGGCCGCGCCCGGCCTGCCGGCGATGAAGGCCCCGACGTCCACCACCGGGATCGATCTTTCGGTCGTCGTGGCCGGGCTGTGCATGGGGTTCGTCCTATCCTTGTCCGGGGAGCCCGTGGAGGCGGGCGCCGTGCCGGTGCGAGCGCTCGAGGGACGCTTGCCGGAAGATGCCTGGCCGTAGGATCGGCGCGTGCATGAGGCCCTGCCTTTCGTCGCGCGGCGAGACACGCAAGACGCGCAACCGCTTGAAAAACCTTGATTTCAACTGATGTTGACAATAACATCTGTTGTTGTCAATGTCGAAAACAACCCCGGGACAAACTCTTTCAACGGACGGCGCGATGGACGACCTCGGACCCCAGGAACAGGCGGTTCTCGACCTGATCGGCGCCAATCCCTTCGCCGGTCAACAGGAGATCGCCACCGCGCTCGGCCTGGCGCGTTCCACCGTGGCGGCGCACATCGTCCAGCTCATCAACAAGGGCTACATCCTCGGCCGCGGCTACGTGCTGCCCGCGCCGCAGCGCATGATCTGCATCGGCGGGGCGGTGCTCGACCGCAAGTACCACGCCCGCAAGCAACTGATCTGGGAGACCTCCAACCCGGTCGACGGCTATCGCAGCTTCGGCGGCGTGGCGCGCAACGTGGCGGAGAACCTGGTCAGGCTCGGCGTCGAGCTCTCGTTCATCTCCATCGTCGGCGATGACACGACCGGCCGCGATCTCGTTCGCCACCTGCGTGATCTCGGCGCCGACGTCAGCCAGGTCATCACCACGACGGAGCGGCCGACCGCGGAGTACGCCGCGATCCTCGACACCAACAACGACCTCGCCCTCGGCATTGCCGACATGGACATCTTCGACCTTCTGACGCCGGCCCATCTCGACCGGTTCTGGCCACATCTGGCGTCGGCCAGCTGGGTGTTCATCGACTGCAACATGCCGGCGGCGACGATCGAGGCGTTGATCGCGCGCAAGCATGGGGCGCGCTTCAAGCTGGCGGTCGACACAGTGTCGACGCCGAAATCGGCCAAGTTGCCGCGCGACCTCACCGGCATCGACCTGATCTTTTCCAATCACGACGAGGCGAGCACCATTCTCGGCGCCGCCGACCAGTCACGGCGGCCGTCGCTAAAGGAGGCGGCCGCCGCGCTCTGTCGGGCCGGCGCGCGCGAGGCGATCGTCACCCGCGGCGCGCACGGCTACGCGGTCGCCTCGGGGAACGACGTCACCGAGATGCGTTCGGTGCCGGCGCAGCCGATCGACATCACCGGTGCAGGCGACGCCATGATCGCCGGCACGCTCTACCGCATGCTCGGCGGCGCGCCGCTCCGGGTGGCGGCACAGACCGGCGCGCTTCTGGCCACGCTGACCACCGAGAGTGCGTCGAGCGTCCATCCGGAGCTGTCGCCGCGCTTCCTTTCGGCTGGCGAATTCAGGATACCGGCATGACCGCGAACGCAACGAAGCTCCCGCTCGTTCTGGGCGACGAGGTCGCCGAGGCGCTGGCCCAGGGTCGTGCGGTGGTGGCGCTGGAGAGCACGATCATCACCCACGGCATGCCCTATCCCGAGAATGTCGAGACGGCGCTCTCCGTCGAGGCGATCGTGCGCGAGAACGGCGCGGTGCCCGCCACCATCGCCGTGATCGACGGCGTGCTGCGCGCCGGCCTGACGGTCGAGGAATTGCAGGCGCTCGGCCGCAGCCGCGGCGTGGTCAAGGCCTCTGGCCGCGACCTTGGCGCGGTGATGGCAAGGCGCGGCTCGGCCGGCACCACGGTTTCGGCCACCATGCGCATCGCCGCGCTCTCCGGCATCGATGTCTTCGCCACCGGCGGGGTCGGCGGCGTCCATCGCGGCGCGGAGGAGACCTTCGACATCTCCGCCGACCTGACGGAGCTCGGCCGCACCGAGACGGCGGTGGTCTGCGCGGGCGTGAAATCTATCCTCGACATCGGCAAGACGCTGGAGTTCCTCGAGACCCAGCGCGTGCCGGTGATCGCCTATGGCAGCGACGATTTTCCCGCCTTCTACACCCGCTCGAGCGGCCACAGGGCCGACCACCGCATCGATACACCGGAGGTGATCGCCGAAGCGATTCGGCTGCACAAGGCGCTCGACTCGGGCACCGGCGTCCTCATCGCCAATCCGATCCCCGAGGCCGACGCGCTCGATCCCGCCTTCATCGACGGCTCGATCGCCGAAGCGGTGGCCGAGGCCGCGCGGCGCGGTATCGCGCGCAAGGAACTGACGCCCTTCCTCCTGGCGCGCATCAACGAGCTGTCCGGCGGCCGCAGCCTCGCCGCCAACATCGCGCTCGTGAAGAACAACGCCGCGCTCGCTGCCCGCATCGCCGTCGCGCTCGCGCCCGGCGGGCGCTGACCGTTCTTTCGGCCCGCCTCCCGGGCCGCCAACGCCACCGAAGGAGCTTGCCATGGCCGACGAGACCGCGTTCGAGACCATCCTCTACGAGAAGGACGCGACCGACAAGTTCGCCACCCTGACGTTGAACCGGCCCGACAAGCTCAACGCCATCGACAAGCGGACCATCCGCGAGATCGTGCGCGCGGTCGACATGGCCGTCTCCGATCCCGACGTCAATGCGCTGGTAATCGCCGGCGCCGGCCGCGCCTTCTCGTCCGGCTACGACCTGCAGGGCGGCGATTTCGACGTCGACATCGATTTCTGGCGCGAGGACATGGGCGAGAACGCCGCCGCGTGGCTGAAGATCTGGAACGCGCCGATCCCGGTCATCGCCTCGGTGCAGGGCTATGCGCTGGCAGGCGCGATGGAACTCGTCATGTGCTGCGACCTCGCCATTGCCGCCGACAACGCGAAATTCGGCGAGCCGGAGGTGCGGCACAATTCCGGCCCGCCGACGCTGATGATGCCCTGGCTGCTCGCCACGCGCGACGTGCGCTGGCTGATGTACACCGGCGACACGGTCGACGCCCAGGAAGCCATGCAGATGCGCCTGGTCAACAAGGTGGTGCCGGCCGCCGAACTGAAGGAAGCGACCGAGAAGCTCGCCCGCAAGCTGGCGCGCATGCCCGTGCCGGCGCTCAAGTTCACCAAGGCCTCGATCAACAACCAGCAGGCGCTGGCCGGGTTGGCGGCTTCGTTCCAGTACAACATCGAGGCGATCGCCGCGTTGCACGTAACGAAGCAGGGGCGCGAGTGGATGAAGAACCTCGCCACGATGTCGCTGAAGGACTATCTCGACTTCCGCGATTCGCCGTTCAAGGGCCTCGACATCGGCTGAGGGGAGGGTCCCCATGGAGGAGTCCCGGCGCGGCGCCATCGCCTGCCTGATGGACCCGCGCTCGGTCGCGGTAGTGGGCGCGACGGAGCGGCCGGACGCTTCCTCCTTCTTCGTCATGAAGAACCTGCTGGCGAAAGGTTTCTCCGGCCCCATCCACCCCGTGAATCCGCGCGGCGGCACCGTGTTCGGTCTACCGGCCGCAACCGCCCTTTCCGAACTCGACGCGCCCCCCGATGTCGCCGTGATCGGCATCGCCGCCGACCGGGTCGAGGCGGCGCTGGAAGAAGCGGGAAGTGCTGGCGTGCGTGCCGCCGTCGTGCTTGCCTCCGGTTTCGCGGAACTCGACGCCGAGGGGCGCGACCGCCAGGAGCAGCTTGCGGCCATCGCCCGCCGCCATGGCATGGCCATATGCGGGCCGAACTGCCTCGGCCTCTTCAACCTGTCGAGCGGTGCCGCGCTATATTCCTCCAGCCTCTCCGGTCGACTTTCGCGCGGCGGTCTCGCCATCCTGTCGCACTCCGGGGCCTCGGCCATCGCGCTCGCCAATTGCGGCCGCTTCGGCCTCAGCCACATCGTCTCGGCGGGAAACGGCGCGGTCACCGACATCCCCGACTACATGGCCCATCTCGTCGGCGATCCCGGGACGCGCGTGATCGGCCTCGTCGTCGAGGCGATCCGCGACGTCGACGCCTTCGCCGCCGCCGCGCGGCTTGCGTACGAAGCCGGCAAGCCGGTGATCGCGCTGCGGGCGGGTCGTTCCGCCGACGGTGCCCGCGCCACCGCCGCTCACACCGGCGCGGTGGCCGGCGCGAACGAGGCGTGGGAATCCTTCTTTCGCCGCTGCGGGGTGATCGAGGTGCCGGACATGGACGGCTTCGTCGAGACGGCCGTGCTCGCCTTGTCGCCGCGCCGCGCCGCTCGCGCGGGGAACACGACCCAGGGTGTGGCGATCGTCGGGGTCAGCGGCGGCGGGGTGGCGCATGTCGCCGATATCGCGGCGGAGGAGGGGCTGGCGCTTGCCGCCTTCACGCCCGACACCTTGGCGCGGCTGAAGGCGCTCCTGCCCCCCTTCGCCAGCCCGCAAAACCCGCTCGACACGACCGGCATCGCCTTCTCCCGGCCGGATGTCTACCGCGCCGTGCTCGACACGGTCGCAGCCGATCCCGCCGTCGCTATGATCGTCGCCGCGCAGGACGCGCCCGTGGGCCTCGACGACGCCGGGGCGGCGGAATATCACGGCATCGCCGATGCCTTTGCCGGGTTCTTCCGCGACAGCGACATGCCGGCCCTGTTCATGAGCAACCTCTCCTCCGGCCACCACCCTTCGCTCGCGCCGCTGCTGGACGATGCGCCCGTGCTGAACGGCACCCGCGCGGCGCTCGGCGCGATGCGCCGATGGATGGAACGGCCCGTGCCGCGTCCCGTCGCGGCGAAGGCCGAGCCGGCGTCCGAAGACGATCCCTGGGCGCGGCGGCTCGCCGGCGGAGCACGGTTGACCGAGCGCGAGGCGAAGGCG
>JBKBRJ010000012.1:0-26917 GCA_046292285.1 Mesorhizobium sp.
CGCCTGCTGACCGGCGCCGTCCATGTGGTGCCCACCGAGACCCAGCTGAGGGCCATGCATGCGTACAGGCCGATCACGCGGCTCGGCGTGCTCTATACCGGAAGCGAGCAGAACTCGGTTTCGATCGTCGAGGAACTGCGGCGGCTGCGCGAGACGATGGATTTCTCGCTGGTCGAGCGGCAGTTCCGGCGCGGAGACGACGGCCGCCCGTCGCCGGACGGAATCGAGGATCTCATCGCCGAGATCGGCAGCGAAGGCGCCAACTGGCTTTACCTGCTGCCCGATACGTTTCTCGGCACGCAGTATGCGCGCGTCGTGCCGGCCGCGCTGGCCAACCGCCTGCCGACCTTCGGCGCGGCCGAACTGGCGATCCGGCAAGGCGGAGCGCTCGTCGGCCTGATCAGCCGCTACTATTCGGTCGGTCAGTTGGCCGCGTCCAAGGCGGTCCGCATTCTCCGCGATGGCGAGCCCGCAGGCGAGATTCCGATCGAGACGCTGAAGCGATTTTCACTGATCATCAATCTTCCGGTTGCAAGGAAGCTTGATCTCTACCCGCCGATAGAGATGCTCAACTACGCGGAAGTCCTGACCGGCTAGTCCGTATCGAGGACGAGAGACCCACGGAATGATCGCAGCTTCCCGCACGCCGGAAATCCGCCACGGCGCCTTGTCCCTGTCCGACCTCGATGCCGTCGTGGCGCTGCATCGACGCTCGATCGAAGCGGTGGGCCGCAACGACCTGATCAAGCCGGAGACGCCGGAATTCTTCGCGCGCATCCTCGGAGGAGGCGGACGGATCACGGGCGTCTGGCTCGATGATGCATTCGTGGGCTACGGCGTGCTGCAGTTTACCCTGCCGCGATCGGAGGACGCACGCCCGCAACTGGGGCTTTCGAGCGAGGTCTCTCTTGCGAAACTGGCCGGGGCCTGCGTCCTGCCGGACGCCTGGGGCGGCGGCCTTCACGACGCGCTGATCCGCTCGCGCATCGACCAGGCACGCCAGGCGGGGTTCGAACATCTGTACGCCACGGCGGCGCCGGGCAATGCGCGCAGCTGGCAGAACCTGTTCGAAGCCGGGTTCATGGTTCGAGGGCTTGTCGCCAAATATGGCGGCCACATGCGCTACCTGCTTCACCGCGACGATGGACAGGGCGCCGCGCCGCCAGCCGCCGGTGACGATGTCTGGTGCGCCGCCGAAGACACCGAAGGCCAGCTGGCATTGCTGGCCGAAGGTCGATGGGGCATGGCGTGGCGTCGACGGGACGACGGAGGGCGGGACCTGTGCTACCGGAAGCGGACATGAGGGCGGCTGTGCTCCCGGCGGCTGCCTCGGAGCCCGCGAGAGAGGCCGTGCGCCAAGGCGGGACGAGCCCGGTGCTGCGGGTCAGTCTCGGGGCGGTGCGCGCGAACCATCGGGAGCTGAAGCGGCGTTATCGCGGCACGACGCTGGCGGCGGTCGTCAAGTCCGACGCCTACGGCCTGGGACTGACGGAGGTCGCCCCGGTGCTGATCGACGAAGGCTGTCGCGATTTCTGGGTGAACGACCTCGACGAGGCAGTCAGGCTGCGCAGGGGGAACCCCGGAATCCGCATCTATTGCCTGATGGGCCTGGCCGGCGCCCGGATTGACGATTTCGAAGCCGCGGGCGCCATTCCCGCCTTGAGTTCGCTCGAGGAAATCGAGCACTGCGCACGCCATGCAAGCGCGACCGGCCGCCGTCCGGCCGTGGCGATCCAGCTGGACACCGGCCTCGGGCGGCTGGGTCTCGGCAGTCGTCAGGTGGAACGCCTGGCGAGCGATCCGGCGCTGCTGCTTCGGCTGGAGGTGCGGCTGTATCTGTCCCAACTGGCGTCGTACAACCTGCCGGACGATCCCGGCAACCTGGCGCAGCACGTCGAGATGCGACGGCTGTGCGCCCTTCTGCCGTCGGCGCCGATCAGTCTCGGAGCGTCTTCGGCGGTGTTCATGGAGCAGGGTTGGCATTTCGACATGGCGCGGACCGGCAGCGCCCTGTTCGGGGTCCAGACCTCCGTGCGCTTCCAGGAGGGGTTGCAACCCTGCTACCGTCTCGGCGCACCGGTGCTGGCCATCACGGAGCATCCGGCGGGCCGCCGGCTCGGCTACCGCGGCAGTACCGAATTGAGGCGCGCCTCGCGGATCGCGGTGGTGGGGATCGGCTACGCCAACGGACTGCCGCAGGGTTTCGCGGAGACGGGGCATGCGCGGATTGCCGGCGTCCCGGCGCCTGTCGTCGGCGGCATCGCCATGAACCTGACCATGCTTGATGTCACGGACCTGCCGGCCGACCAGCCCGCGCCCGGCGATACCGCCGTCTTCTTCGACATCGCACACCCCCTGGAACCGGTCGCCGAACGGCTTCAGGTCGCGCCGAACGTCCTGCTGACGCAGATTGGCGCCGGCACCCGCAAGGTCTACGAAGACCGGTAGGAACGAGCCCGCCGCTACGCGGGTTTCAGCGCGGCGATCGCCTCGGGGCTCGCGGCGTGGATGCGGAAGAGCTTGGCGAAGCCGCTGATGGTGAACACCTCCTCGACCGGCTTGCTCATGCCGCAGAGAGCAAGGCCGATGCCTGTCGCCTTGCTGCGACGCGCAGCGAGCAGGAGGACGCGCAGTCCCGCGCTGGAAATGTAGCTCATGCCGCTGAAGTCGACCAGAACGGGCTCGGCGCGGTCGAATAGCGGCAGAAGGACGTCTTCAAGCTCGCGCGCGGAGTTGCTGTCCACGCGGCCCTTGGGTTCGACGACGGTCACGCCTTGAAGGCTCTCTTGCTTGATTTCCAATTCATTCTCCCTTTGCCCGGACGTCAGACGCCCAGGTGCTTGGTCAAGGTGAGCCGATTGAGTCCTTCGACCCGTTCATAGCCAATCTCGTCCATCATGGCCCGCACGAAGTGGATGCCGAGCCCTCCGATCGGCCGGTCGTCCAGTTCCGCCTCGATGTCGGGCTCGCCGGCCTGCGTCGGGTCGAACGCGCGGCCGTCGTCCTCGACGACCGCCGTGACGCGCGTTCCGGTAACCGACAGCCGGACGGTGATCCGGTGAGGTCCCGGATCGTCATAGCCGTAGTGGATCGTGTTCGTCAGGAGTTCGTCGAAGGCAAGGTTGAAGGCGTGCGCCACGTCGCTGCCCAGGGCGTTCTCGCCGCAGAAATCGTCGACCGCTTCAGCGAGCCTGCCGATCTCGGCAAGGTCGTTCCCGATGGTGAAGTTGCGGGCCGCGGCGTGCGGTTGCGACATGCTCAAACCCGACCGTCCGCGCTCGCCATGGACCTGATACGATAGACAGCTTCGTGCCCGAACTTCTTGGGCAGTTCCACATTGCCAACGTATTCAAGAGCATATTCCCGACGATATGTCATGCCGCTTTGCGAAGCCTCGTGCAGGCGCGCGTCCATTTCGGCCCGCAGCAGGGCGACGAAGTGCTGCGAGGCAAGGATCTCTCCCGGTTCGGCGATCGGTTCGATCCGCGCGGCGCGGTTGACATGGTGCCCGAAGACCATGCTGCGGCCCGTTAACGGATGCAGGCCGACATAGACGGGCCCGGCGTGCAGCGCGACGCGAAAGCGGGGCTGGGTCTTCAACCCGAAGCTGGAGAAATCCAGCCGGGCGGTGCTTTCCACCAGGGTCGTGGCGTAGCCCGCGAGGTCGATGGCCGTCTCGGCGGCGGCATGGATGGCGTCGCCCCATGTGTTGATCAGGATCGGGGGCCTGGAGAGGGCATCCACCTGATTCTGGACCTCGGCGAGGAAATCCCACAACAGCGGCACCTGGTCGTCGCCGAGCGCACTGTAGGTCGCGAGATCGGCGAAGAAGATGGCGCGGACGACCAGCGGGCTGTCGCCGATGGCCATTGCGTTCAGCATGCTGGAAAGGTCGCCGCCCGTGGTGGCGCCCAGTTCGTCCAGGTCGATGAGGGACAGGTGCTCCAGTTCCGGCCACTGGTCGATGAAGTCTCCCGGGCTCCCGGCGCCGGCGGGCGCGGTGGGACTCCAGATGGCAAGGAGCCTTGCCCGGCCACCCACTCGATCGGCATGCAGGCGGGCCATGCCCTGCAGCATCTGATTGTTGAACCGCAGGAGCGTCCCGTCGCCCACCAGCCGTTCCTCGCAACTGATCTCGACACGGGTGGCGCGGGCGCGGACCGCCTCGAACCGCTCCGCCCGTTCCGCGCCGGCCTGCTCCCGCTGCTCGGCGACGAACGCGTCGACGGGGTAGGGGAGATAGATGTGGAGTTCGCCGCCTCGGGCGAGCATTTCCTCGGCGAAGACAAGCCCCGGTCCGCTCGCGGGGCAGCAGTACCCGACGCCGACCGCGTGGCGGTCCAGTTCCTCCCTGATCCGATCCCTCAACGCGCGTTCCTCATCGCCCGCGATGATGGGGCCGCCGTCGCTCGCGGCGCCATACGGCGATGCACAGAGCATCACGATCGGAGCGGGTTTCTTCTGCCTCGGAATGGGAAGGCTCCTTGTCTGATCTCTGGCGGGTGCCTTGGGGCCGGCCATCACGGCATGCTCCGACCCTTCCTGGCCGAGCGCGCCGATCCCGGCAGTCTCGCGGCGATTGGTTCCCATCGCGTTATCACAGCGGACCGGCGCGGGGAAACGGGGCCGGGGTCTTCGCCGCACACAGCAATGGCGCGCAGCCGGGTCCGGCCAGCCGGACGTCCGGTTCACCGCGTCAATGGCTTGCATTGCTTCTATCCATTCGACAAATGAATCGCTCGTCGATAGCGTTCCCGTCGACGCGGCCTCCACCGGCGGCGGGTGGAGACGTGCGCGCCGGCGCATCGAGGCGGACCGGCGGCGGGATATGGGAGGACGGGCGGCTCATGGCACGCAGCATCATAGATCTGTCGGTGACGCTGACGGCGGGAATCCGGTCCGACCCTCCGGGCCTCGAGCCGAAGATCGACTACATCGGCCACGACGAGGGCGCGCGCGACTTCGAGCGGATGTTCGGCATTCCGGTGGAAAAGCAGCTGGAGGGAAAGGGGGCGGCGGTCGAACGCTGCGTGATCTCCACGCACAGCGGCACGCACATGGATGCCCCGTGGCACTACCATCCCACTCAGGACGGCGGAAAGCCGGCGATGACAATCGACCAGATCCCGCTCGAATGGTGCATGGGGCCGGGCGTCAGGCTCGATTTCCGCGACAGGCCGGACGGCCATGTCTGCACCGCCGCCGAGGTCGAAGCGGAGCTCCAGCGCATCGGGCATGCGCTGCGGCCGGGCGACATCGTGCTGGTCAACACGCGCGCGGGCTCACGCTACGGGCATGACGACTATGTCTCCGCCGGTTGCGGCATGGGCCGCGAAGCGACGCTATGGATGGTGGAACGCGGCGTCCGGGTGTGCGGCACCGACGCCTGGAGCTGGGATGCCCCGTTGATGTCGCAGGTGGCGAGATGCCGCGAGACCGGCGACTGGTCGCTGTTCTGGGAAGGCCACAAGGCCGGCGCCACGGCCGGCTACTGCCACATCGAAAAGCTCGGAAACCTCGAGAAACTGCCGCCCAGCGGCTTCGAGGTGATGTGCTTTCCGGTGAAGGTGGAACGGGGCTCGGCCGGTTGGTGCCGCCCCGTCGCCATCGTCGGCTGAGTCGGCGGTCGACCGATGCCGGGAGAACCTCGACGGAGCCGGATAGCGGCCTTTCCATCGGTGCAGGCGCGATGAGTTCCACCGTCCAGGCCCCGGATACGGCTTCCGATCGCTTCGACCGCTGGTCGGCCCGTGGGGCCAACCTCGTATCCGTGCTCGCGGTGGCCGGAATGCTGACCGGCGCGATGGTCGTCGTCGCCGACGTGCTGCTCCGCTGGCTGGCGGATTCGCCGGTCGTCGCCCTCAACGAGGTGATGAGCCAGGTCTTCGCCGTGGCGATCGCCGCCACGCTGCCCGCGGGCGCTGCCCGCCGTGTCGATCTCCGTGTCGACCTTCTCGGCTTCTCGATCGGCCCCCGCCTCGGCCACTGGCTCACCCTGGCGGGCTCGGTGCTGCTGGCGCTGCTGTTCGGCCTGCTCGCCTGGCGCATCTGGGGCCTCGGCCTTCGGTTCCAAGCGCAGGGGCGCGCGACGCTTATCCTGCTGTGGCCGATCGCGCCGACCTATTTCCTCGTCGCCGCGGCCATGGCCGTCGCGGCGCTCGTCCAGATCGCCAACGCGGCGCGGGACGTCACGACACTGCGCCAACCGGTGGCGGGAGGGCGCACGGGGCTCGCAGGAGCCGTCGTGGTCGGCGCCGTGCTGCTACTGCTTGCGGTTGCGATAATCTGGGCGCTGGCCGATGCCGGCTCCGTGTCGGCCTTCGCGACCGGGTTCCCCGGGACCTTCGTCCTGCTCGCGCTCCTTCTGCTCTGGCTCGGCGTGCTGGCGCAGCTGCCGCTGGCGCCGGTCACCGGCCTGATCGGGCTCATGGGCACCGCGCTGTTCGTGGGCAACCGATCGGCAGGCAACGTCTTCGCCACCGACGCGATGGAGTTCCTCACCAATCCGCAGGTGGCGACGCTGCCGCTGTTCCTGATGATGGGCAGCTTCGCGGTGGCGGCCGGCGTGTCGGACGACATCTACCGGCTGGCCTATTCCGTGCTCGGCCGGGTTCGCGGCGGACTTGCCTACGCGACCGTCGCCGGCTGCGCCGGCTTCGGCTCGGTCAGCGGCTCGTCGGTCGCCACGGCCGCCACGTTCGGCCGCATCGCCCTGCCTCAGATGATCGGGCGCGGCTATGCGCCCGGCCTTGCCGCAGGCACCGTCGCGGCCGGCGGGACGCTGGGCGCGCTGGTGCCGCCCTCGGGCTCGCTGATCCTGTTCGCGCTGCTTACGGAGCAGTCGATCGCCATGCTGTTCATGGCTGCCATGGTGCCGGCGCTGCTCGCCGTCATCCTCTACTTCGCGGCGATCGCGATCACCGTCCGGATTAGCCCGCAGGCCGCGCCGCGCGATGAGGCGGCCGCGGAGTCCTTTCCGTCGGCCCTTCTCGCGGCATCGCCGGTGATCGTCCTTTTCGCCGTCGTCATCGGCGGGCTTTACGGGGGCGTCTTCACCGTGACCGAGAGCGCGGCGTTCGGCGCGGTCGGCGCCTTCGTGCTCGCCGCGGCGCGGGGCAAGCTGAACCGCGAGCGCTTCCTGACCGTGATGTCGGAGACGAGCGCCACGACCGCCATGATCTATGGCCTGATCTTCGGCGCGCTCATCTTTTCCTTCTTCGTCAATCTGGGCGAGGCGCCCGACATGGTGGCGCGCTGGATCGGCGGGCTCGACGCCGCGCCGATCCTGATCCTGCTCGCCTTCGTCGTCTTCTATCTCCTGCTCGGCGCGGTGATGGACAGCTTCGCCGTCATGGTCATCACCGTGCCGGTGGTGACGCCGATCATTCTCGGCCTCGGCTACGACATCAACTTCTGGGGCGTGCTGATGCTCGTGATCGTCGAACTGGGTCTCATCACGCCGCCCTTCGGCATCAACCTGTTCGTCATCAAGGGGCTGCGGCCCGACGTTGCGCTGGCAAGGGTGATGAAGGGCGTGCTGCCCTTCATCATCGCGGATATCGTCAAGATCGGCCTGCTGATCGCGTTTCCCATCATCGCGCTGTGGCTGCCGTCGACGATGCAGTAGGCGCGCGGACTGGCGAACGTCGGGGCGATTCCTGGCGCCAGCGCGGACGCCGATCGCTCGCAGGCATTTCCTCCCTCGACCACCAGTGCAAACGCAATCGGGGGGAACTTTGTCCCCCCCGATGCTTCGTTCGATCGCGCTGCGCTTTCGCGGTCTATTCGGCCGCCGCGGCCGCGAGCTCTTCCTTGAAGAGCTTGATCAGTTCCGCGCCGCCGGGCGCGCGCTCGGCGAAGCCGGCCTCGATGGCCGGCAGGAGCTTCTCGCGGACGGCGGCGATATCCTCGGGCGTCGCCTGCGTGACCGTGTGCTTTCCGCCCGACTCGACCATCTTCATGGCGCTGGCTTCCCAACCGTCGACGAACTTGCCGAAAGCGCGGCTGCCCTCGCAACCCGAGTGCTTCATGATCGCCGCCTGGGCCTCGGGAGAGAGGGTGTCCCACTTTTCCTTCGCCATGAAGACGATGCCGGCTGCGCCGCCGAGCGGCATCACGTAGTGATCGGTCGTGACCTCGTTCAGCCGAAAGCCGGGGAAGGCGGTGAAGTTGATGACCGTGCCTTCGGCCGTGCCGCGCTGAAGTCCCTCGTACATCTCGGTGATTCCGAGGGACAGCGGCGCGCCGCCATAGGCAGCGACGATCGCGGCGGAGGCCGGTGTCGTCGTGATGATCTTCTTGCCGGCGATCTGGTCCAGGCTCGTGACCGGCGAGCCGTTCATGTGCAGCGATGCCTGCGGGAACTCGACCCACAGAAGCGGAACGATGTCGCCCAGCGCCGGCAGGAATGCGCCCTTTTCGCTCATCCGGCAGACCGCCACCGAGCCCTGCTCGGCCGTGTCGACGACGAAGGGCAACGTGGCGACCAGCGTCGGCCCGAACTTGCCGGGATTCTGGACCGTCAGGCCCCATCCGATCTGGATGACGTCGTCGATGACCCGGTCGTAGAAATTGTTGTGGTTGGCAATCGTCGGGCCGTGACGCACCTCGATCGTCACGGCGCCGTTCGCCTCCGCGTTGATCTTCTCCGCCCACGGAATCAGAAAGCCCTGGTTGGCGGGATGCTGCTCCGGATTGGTGGTGGCGAAGACCAGGGTCTCCTGCGCCAAGGCGGCGGTAGCCGTCATCATCGCGGCGCCGGCAAGCAGCGCCTTCACAATTGTCTTCATGCGATCCTCCCTTTGCGAACGGGCCTGGCAAACGACGCCCATTTCGGACGCGGAGGCTACACAACAGCTATACTTTCAGGAAATCCAATGATCGAATGCCATCTATTGAGTGCTTGAATGCACGGAGCCCCCATGACTCATCGTGGCGGGGATGCGGAGGAGAACGGCCATGCGCTTCAGGAGGCTCGACCTCAACCTGTTGGTGGCGCTCGATCACATGCTCAGGCTGCGCTCGATCTCCCGGGCGGCGGAGCAGATGAACATGAGCCAGTCGGCCATGAGCAACGCGCTGACCCGGCTGCGGCAGTATTTCGACGATCCGCTGCTCGTCCAGGTCGGCCGCCGTCTCGAGCTCACGCCGCGGGCGGAGGCCATGCAGGACGCCGTGCGCGATATCCTGGTTCGCGTCGATGCGGCGATTTCATCGGAGGCCGAGTTCAACCCGGCCCAGTCGAGCCGCGAATTCTCGATCCTGATGTCGGACTTCACCATGCAGCTTCTCATGCCGCACGTGCTGCGGCTGGCCTACGAGGCGTCGCCGTCGATCCGATTCCGGCTCCTGCCGCAGCAGACCTTCCCCTATCTCGAAATCGATCGTGGAGAAGCGGACCTGCTGATCGCGCCGAAGGTGTTCTCCTCGCCCCAGCACCCAAGCATGCCGCTGTTCAAGGACGAGTACTGCTGCCTGGTCTGGAAGGGAAGCCGGCTGGCGGATCGTCCGCTGACCGAGGAGGACTTCGTATCGGCCGGGCATGTCCGCATGGTCCCCAGCACCGGGGCGATCTCGTTCGAGGACCAGTTCCTCGAGAATCGCGGCATCGTGCGACGCGTCGAGGTTACCGCCTACGGCTTCACCGCCCTGCCACACCTCGTGCTGGGGACCGACCGCATCGCAACCGTCCACGGGCTGATCGCCCGGCAGGCGATGCGGCACCTTCCGCTCGTGCGACACGAGCTTCCGTTTCCCTGGATGGCGCTCGACGAAGTTCTGCAGTGGCACGGGCATCGCAGCCGCGACCCGGGCATCGTCTGGTTGCGGGACATCTTCCGGAAGGCTGCCGAGGAAATGATGGCGGCGCCGATCTGAGCCGTCATTCGACCGCGTTGGCCGGCGGCGGCAGGCAGCCCTGCAGGATGGTCGTGACGATTGCCTCCTGCGCGACGGCGAAGTCGGACTGGCGAAGGTTCGATCGGTCAAGCGTCATCGCCGCGACCTCGGCGAAGTCGGCGTAGAACTGGGTCGATGCCCACAGCATGATGAAGAAGTGCCTGGGGTTCACCGGCCGCAACTTGCCTTCGCGGACCCAGTTCTCGACGATCTCGACCCTCTGGCTCGTCACCTCCCGCATGTGGCGACGCTGCAGTTTCGACAGGAAATCGCCGCCGCGCAGGATCTCGTTGGCGAAGAAGCGCGACTCGGTCGCGTGCCGTCGCGAATAGTCGAGCTTGGCCCCAATGTAGGCGGCGATCGCCTCGCGCGGTTCGCGATCGGCGCGGATGTGCTCCAGGGCCTTGTCCCAACCTTTCAGCAGGCGCTCGATCAGCGTGGCGTAGATCGCTTCCTTGGTCTCGAAGTAGTAGTAGACATTGGCCTTCGGCAGGCCGCTGGCCTCGGCGATCTCGGCGATGCGGGTGCCGTCGAAGCCTTTCCGGGCGAAGAGTTCGACGGCGGCGCGCAGGATCTTCGCCTCGTTGCGCGCGCGGATGCGTTCCTCCGGCGCCTTGGGCGTCCCGCGCCTCTCCGTCGCCTTCTCCCGCGCCATTCCCCGCGTCTCCCGACCTGCTCGCCGACGTCCGTCATACATCGCCGCGGACGCCTTTCCAACGTTTGCCGCCGGTCTATAGGAACCTGACGATTCGGTCAAGAAATGCGAAACAGGAACTTGACATTCTGGTCAGGTTTTGGATTCATTCGACACATCAGGGGAACGGCGTCGGACATGGCGACAAGACTGGTCGATGCATTGCGGGAGACGCTCGAGGGCTGGCGGGAGGACCTGCCGGCGGCCTGGCATCCGGTGCTCGGCGAGGTCGTGCTCGGCTTCGACGATTGCGACCCGTCGCTCGCGATCGAGGCCTGGGAGCCGATCTTTCCGGCGCGTCGCGGCCGAATCTTTCCGGGGGCGCCGACCGGCGCCCACATGCTGCGCGCCTTCGACGACATCGAGCCGGACGTGGTGCGCTGCGTCGTGCTCGGCCAGGATCCCTATCCGGAACCGGGTTTTGCGACCGGCCGCGCCTTCGAGGCCGGCAATGTGGCGGCGTGGCGCGAACTCGACAAGATGTTCTCCAAGAGCGTGCGCGCCTACATGCAGCAGATCTGCGCGGCTCGCACAGGCCGTCCGGAACTCGCGACCTCGTTCGAAGCCTGGCCCGGCCTGCTGCGCGAGATCGAAGCCGCGACGGTCGGGCTGGAGCCGCCCGGCGACGTCGCCGACCGCTGGGTGCGAGAGGGGGTACTGCTCCTCAATTCCTCGCTGACCCTGTCGCGCTTCCAGGTGGCGGTCGATCCGCATCAGTCGCGCGGCCATCTGCCGGTCTGGCGTCCCCTGATCCAGGCGGTGCTGCGCCATTTCGCGGCGAGCGGACGGCCGATCGTCTATCTCGGCTTCGGCGACGCGGCGGCCGACAACCTGCGGCGGGCGCATCTGGAGACGCCGCCCGCGCCGCAGGCGACCATCCAGCGCGCACATCCGGCTTTCGCCGAAGCGCTCTTTTCTCTCGGGAACCCGTTCATCGCCTGCAACCGCCATCTGGCGGACGCCGGCCTGCGGCCCATCGACTGGTGACGCCATGACGAAGACCGCCACCTACGACTTCATCATCGTCGGCGCAGGCTCGGCCGGCTGCGTGCTGGCCAACCGGCTCTCGGCCGATCCCGGCAACCGGGTGCTGCTGATCGAAGCCGGCGGGCGCGACCGCAACCCGCTGTTTCGCCTGCCCATGCTGATGGGCAAGCTCTTCCAGTCGGGCATCTACAACTGGCACTATCACACAGAGCCGGAGCCCCATCTCGGCGGACGGTCGCTGTACTGGCCGCGAGGCAAGGCGCTCGGCGGCTCGTCCACCATCAACGGCATGATCTACGTGCGCGGAAATCGCCACGACTACGATCGCTGGTCTCAACTCGGCCTGCCGGGCTGGTCCTACGAGGAGGTGCTGCCGGCTTTCCGGCGCTCCGAGGGACATATCGAGCGCCGGGACGGATTTCACGGCGGGGACGGGGAGCTCACCGTCTGCCGCGCCCGCAGCAAGAGCCTGCTGCACGACGTCTTCGTCGAGGCCGGCACGCAGGCCGGCCACCCCGCAAACGACGACTTCAACGGCGCCGAGCAGGAGGGCGTCGGCAAGTTCGACTTCACCATCAAGGACGGCAAGCGCTGGTCGACCTCCTTCGCCTTCCTGCGGCCCGTGCTGTCGCGGCCGAACCTGACGGTGGAGACCGAGGCGCTGACCGAGCGCGTGCTGGTCGAGAAGGGTCGCGCCGTGGGCGTCCGTTACTCGCAGGGCGGGGCCATCCGCGAGGCGCGGGCGGAGCGGGAGGTCGTGCTGGCCTCCGGCACGGTCAATTCCCCGCAACTCCTCATGCTGTCGGGAATCGGGCGGGCGGACGAACTCGCCGCGCACGGCATCGCCGTCATCCACGACCTTCCCGGCGTCGGCAAGAACCTGCAGGACCACGTCGATTGCGTGATGTCCTGGGAATGCCGCGAGCCGGTGACGCTCTACGGCGACCTGCGCGCCGACAAGCTGGTCTGGTCGGTGGCGCAGGGCATGCTCTTCGGCACAGGCGTCGTCACCACCTTTCCCTACGAGGCCGGCGCCTTCCTCAAGTCGCGCCCGGACCTCGTCGCGCCCGACATCCAGCTCCATTTCATGCCGGCGCTGGAGAAGACGGCGAACCTGCATTTCCCCAATCCCTTCCGCCGCAAGCAGGCGGTCGAGGCCAATCACGGCTTCACGCTGCGGGTCGGCCCGGTCAATCCGGAAAGCCGCGGCGAGATCACGCTGCGCTCGGCGGATCCGGCCGACAAGCCGCGCATCCGCGCAAACTACCTCCAGTCGGATTTCGACCTGCGCACCATGATCTCGGGCATCCGCATGACCCGGGAGATCATCGCGCAAAAGGCCTTCGATCCCTATCGCGGCCGCGAACTGGCGCCAGGTCCCGGGCAGGCGGACGACGCAGCCCTCGAAGCCTGGTTGCGGGCGACCGCGATGACGACGTTCCACCCCGTCGGCACCTGCAAGATGGGCAACGACACAATGGCGGTGGTCGATGCGCGGCTCAAGGTGCGCGGCATCGAGGGACTGCGCGTCGCCGACGCCTCGATCATGCCGATCATTTCCAGCGGCAACACCAATGCGCCCGCCATCATGATCGGCGAGCGGGCATCGGACTTCATTCTCGGGGAGACCAGCGCATGATCGTCGAGCACCGCACCTACACGTTCCGGCCCGGCACGGTCGATGGCTGGCTGAAGAAATACGAAACCGAGGGACTGCCGATCCAGAAGCGTCATCTCGGCCGCTTCATCGGCCTGTTCGTCAGCGAAATCGGTCCCTTGCACACGACGGTGCTGATCTGGGGCTATGACAGCCTGGCCGACCGCGAGGCCCGGCGAGCGGCCATGTATGCCGACCCCGAATGGCAATCCTTCATTTCCGGCGTCTGGTCGCTGAATGCGATCCAGAGCCAGACCGTGATGATCATGAACCCGGCATCCTTCTCGCCGGGGGCCTGATTGGAAGCAGCAGTCCCGACAACCCACCAGAAGACCGGTCAACGGCGACATCCAGAGGAGTACGACACATGACAAGCAAGCATCACACACTCTCGTTCCTGCGGACATCCTTCGACCGCCGGTCTTTCCTGAAGACGGCGGCCGGCACGGCCGCGCTCACCATGTCCGGCGCGCTGACGGCGGCGGTGGCCCAGGCGCAGGGCGGCCTCATCGCCCTCGTGCACACCCAGGCGGCCGGCGACGCCGGACCCGTCGATTCCATGATCGCCAAGCTCAAGCAGCTTTCCGAGGAGAAGGGCCTCGAACATCGCGCGATCTACGCGCAGGATCCCGCGACCTACGAGACCATCTTCCGCACGCTGGGCGATGCCGGCGCGGCGGTGGTGGTGTCGACGTTCAACGAGGTGGCCGAGCCCTTCAAGGCGGTCGCTCCGTCCTATCCGGACACCAAGTGGATCCAGCTGTTCGGCGATCCGTTCGAGCCGGCGATCCCGAACGTGGTCACGGTGTCCTACGACTACTATCTCGGCTGCTACCTGTCGGGCATCTTCGCCGGGCGCATCAGCAAGACCGGCAAGATCGGCTTCATCGGCGGTATTTCCATCCCGCCGCTCAACGCCGACTTCAACGCGCTCAAGGCCGGCGTGCTGTCGGTGCGCCCCGACGCCACCGTCACGGCCGCCTTCGCGGGCTCCTTCCAGGATCCGGCCAAGGGCCAGGAGATCGCCACGCAGATGTTCTCCGACGGCATCGACTACATCCAGACCGACGCGGCGGCGACCGACTTCGGCATCATCGCCGCCGCCAACGAGGGCACGGGTCGCTACGTCAGCGCCCTCGACCCGGCGCAGTTCAAGCTCGGGCCGAAATCGCTGATCTCGATCGTCGGCCTCGACTTCGGCGTCTCGCTCTACAACGAGGCGTCCAAAGCGCTTGGCGACGATTGGGCCGGCGGTTCGCACGTCAACACCGGCCTCGGCACCGGCGTGATCGACTTCATCCTGTCGCCGCTGTTCCAGGAGGAAGGCGATCCCGAGACGGTCGCCAAGTCCAAGGAGGTCTGGGCCGAGATCGAGAAGGCGAAGGCCGGCATCCTCGACGGATCGATCCAGGTGCCGTTCAATACGACCCTCTGATCGACGGGCGAGGGGAAGGCATGCCGCGATGAAGCGCAACGACGACGTCATCCTCGCCTGCCGCAACGTCGCCGTGAGATACGGCGACGTCGTGGCCCTCGACGACGTCTCGATCGCCTTCGATCGCGGCCTGATCCACGCCGTCGTCGGACAGAACGGCGCGGGCAAGACCACGTTTGCCCGTGTCGTCTCCGGTCTCGTCCGGGCCCAGCAGGGCGCGGTCGAGATCGGTGGGGTCCCGATCGCCGGCGGCAACGTCAACGATGCCCGCCAGGCGGGCGTCGAGCTGGTTCACCAGAGCTTCGCGCTTCCGCCCTCCTTCACGGTGGCGGAGGCGATGCAGTTCGGCGCCTCGGGCGGAACACTTTACACGCGGGCCTCGCTGGAAAGGCGCTGGCAGGCGCATCTCGACGCCCTCGACGTCAAGGTGTCGGCGCGCGCGCAAATCCGCACGCTGACGGTGGAACAGCAGCAGGCGGTGGAGATCGCCCGAGCCCTGGTCAGCGATGCGCGCCTGCTCATCCTCGACGAGCCGACGGCGGTGCTGTCGCCCGAGGGCGCGAGCAAGCTGTTCGAGCGCGTTCGCCGGCTCAAGGAGCGCGGCGTCACCGTTCTGCTCATCCTGCACAAGATCCGCGAGGTGCTGGCCATCGCCGACACGGTTTCCGTGCTGCGCGGGGGACGACTGGTCGACGGCCCGTTGCCGGCGGCGGGGATCGACGCCGACATGCTCGCCTCCATGATCATCGGCCCGTCCGCCCGGCCTCTCGCCGGCGAGGACCGCGCCGCGCTGACCGGCGCCGCCGCACCGCATGGCGAAGCCCATGGCGCGCCTTCCGGGCAACCGCCGGTCGTCAGCCTCCGCGGCCTGTCCACGCGACCGGACGAGGACGGCGCTCCCCTGCAAGCGGTGGATTTCGTCGTCCGGCCCGGCGAGATCGTCGGCATCGCCGGCGTGGAGGGCAATGGCCAGCGCACGCTGGTGCGCGCCATCTGCGCGCTCGCGGACGTGAGCGCGGGCTCGGTGGAACTCGCCGGCCGGGACGTCACGGACGCCTCGCTGTCGCAACGGCGCGGGGCCGGCCTGCGCGTCATCCCCTTCGAGCGCAATGTCGAGGGCCTGAGCCTGACGAGCCCGCTTTGGGAGAACTGGTCGGCCGGCCGCCTGCTCGCCAGACCGCTCCTGTCCGCCATCAGTCCGGCCGGATTGCGGCGCGATTGCAAATCGGCGCTCGACGCCTGGGACGTCCGCTATGCCGACGTCGGTCAGCCGGCGGGCTCGCTGTCGGGCGGCAACGCCCAGAAGGTCATCCTCTCGCGCGAGATGGACGAGGCGGGCCGGCTGATCATCGCCGCGCAGCCGACCCGGGGCCTCGACATCGGCGCCACCGCCTTCGTCTGGGAAGCCCTGCGCAAGGCGCGCGGCCGCGGTTGCGGCGTCATCTTCGTGTCGTCGGACCTCGACGAGATCTTCGATCTCGCCGACCGCGTGGTGGTGATGCTCTCGGGCCGCATCGTCGCGGAGTTCCGCCCACCCTTCGACCTTGCCCGCGTCGGCGCGGCGATGACGGGAGCACGCGCATGAGCGGCAGCCTGAGCGCCATCGTCCGGGCGATCGTCTTCATCCTGCTGGCGCTCGCCATGTGCGGGGTCATCTTCGAGTTCGCCGGCTATTCCGCGCCGCAGATGTTCCATTCGATCGTCGACGGGGCCTTCCTGCGCCGCAATGCGCTGGAGCACGCGCTGCGCTGGGCGCTGCCGCTGTTCATCACCGCCACCGGCGTGGTGATCTCCTTTCGCGCCGGTTATTTCAACATCGGCGCGCAGGGGCAGTTCTACGTCGGCGCCATCTGCGCGGCCTTCGTCGCCGAATGGCTCAGGGGATATCCGGCCGCGCTGGTGATCCCGCTCTGCTTCGCCGCCGGCATGAGCGGCGGCGCGCTCTGGGCGCTGTGGCCGGGCCTGCTGCGCCTGCGCTCCGGGGCGGACGAAGTCATCACCACGCTGATGGGCAATTTCCTCGCCGGCCTGCTTCTCGTCTACGTTACGGCGGGACCGCTCAAGGACCCGTCCGGTTCGGGCCAGCAGGCATCGAGCCGGCCGCTCGAGGCGGCCTATCGCATCAGCACCTCGAACGGCGTCTCGCCCGCCATCATCGGCATCGCCATCCTCGTCGGGCTGGCCATGTGGTGGCTCGTCAACCGCACCGCCTTCGGCGTGCTGTCGGGGCTCGGCGGCCGAAATCCGACCATGGTGCGATGGCAGGGCGCCAGCACCTGGAAGATCGGCCTCGCGAGCTTCCTCCTCAGCGGCGCGCTCGCCGGGCTCGCCGGCACCATCGAACTGATGGGGCCGAACGGGCGCCTGGCCGGCGGCTTCCTGCCCGCGCACGGCTTTACCGCCGTGTTGATCGCGCTGGTCGCCGGCCTGTCGATCACCGGCGCGGCCATCGTCGCCTTCTTCTTCGGCGGCCTTGCCTCGGCGGCGCTCTACCTTCCCGTCATGGCCGGCCTGCCCTCGGCCGCCATCGACATCATCAACGCGGCGATCGCGCTGTTCATCACCGCCCGTTCGCGCTTCGTCGACGCGGTGACGAGGGCCTGGAGGCGACCATGGAAGACATCGTGATCGCCATCCTGCGGTCGGGCACGCCGCTGGTCTATGTCACGCTGGCCGGCGTGATCGCGCAGCGCGCGGGCATCTGGCATCTGGGCCTGGAAGGCCTGATGATCACCGGTGCCTGCGCCACCATCGTCGGCACGGTGCTGACCGGCTCAATCGCCCTGGCGCTGTCCATCGCGATCCTGATCTGCATCGCCGGCTCGGTCCTGTTCTGGTTCGTCGTCGAGAAGCTAAACGCCAACCAGATCATCGCCGGCCTCGGCCTGACCGGCCTCGGCCTCGGCGGCACGTCGCTCGCCATCCAGTCGATCTTCGGCAGCCAGGCGGCGATCAGCGCGCCAGCAGGCCTGCCGCGCATCGGAGCGGCGTTCGGCGCCTATGGCGTGCTGTCGGTGCTGGTGCTGCTGATGCCGCTCGCCGTCTTCCTGTGCTGGCTGCTGCTGTGCCGGACCCGTTTCGGGCTGCGGCTTTCGGCCTCGGGCGAGCATCCCTTCGCGGCGCGCAGCGTCGGCGTGAACCCCGCTGCCATGCGGCTCGCCGCACTGGTGATCGGCGGCGTGCTCTGCGCGCTCGCGGGGGCGGAACTCGCCGCCGGCAGCTTGCAGATCTTCTCGCAGAACATGACCGCCGGTCGCGGCTTCATGGGCTTCGCGGCGGTGATCTTCGGCGCGGGACATCCGCTCTGGGCGACGCTCGCCGCGCTCTTCTTCGCCGTCGTCGGCGCGCTCGGCATCCGCGCCCAACTCGTCTTCGGCGACCGGGTGCCGCACGACCTGCTGCTTGGGCTGCCTTACATCGCAACCGTGTTCGGCGTCTGGCTGTCGGCGCGCCTGCGCGGCGGCGCCAAGGCGGCGACCGGCGGCTTCGGCGAATTGCGGGATTCCTGACCCGATGACGAGAAAGCTGATCGTCCTCACCGATCCGGGCCAGGACCAGGCCGCCGCGATCCTGATGATCCTCGGCGCGGCCGAAGCCTTCGAAGTGCTGGGTCTCGTCGCCACCGCCGGCAACATCGACCTGCGCCACACCGTCGCTAACTGCCTGAAGCTGCTCGAACTGGCTGGACGGCCCGACATTCCCGTCTTCGCGGGATGCCCGCGACCGATGACGCGCGACCTCGTGACAGCGGTCCACGTCCACGGCCCGACCGGGCTCGACGGTCCCGATCTGCCCGAGCCGGCCATCGCGGCCTCGAGCGTCCACGGCGTCGACTTCATCGTCGAGACGCTGCGGTCGTCGGAGCCCGGCACGGTGACGATCTGCTCGCTGTCGCCGCTCACCAACCTCGCCATGGCGCTGGTGAAGGCGCCCGACATTGCGCCGCGCATCCGCGAGATCGTCGCGATGGCCGGGGCCTATTTCGAGGTCGGCAACATCACGCCCTCGGCCGAGTTCAACGTCTATGTCGATCCGGAAGCCGCGCGGATCGTGCTCGACGCGGGCATCCCGACCACGCTGCTGCCGCTCGACGTCACGCACAGGATGCTGTCGACGCGCACGCGCCTCGACGCCATGCGCGCGCTCGGCAACCGCTGCGGCGTGGCGACCGCCGAGATGCTCGAATTCTCCGAGAGCTTCGACCTGATGAAGTATGGCTGGGACGGCGCGCCGCTGCACGGTCCCTGCGTGCCGGCCTTCCTGGTAGACCCGACGATCTTCTCGGGCCGGCGCGTCAATGTCTCGGTCGAACTCGCCGGCGCGCTGACGCAGGGCATGACCGTCGCCGACTGGTGGGGCATCACCGATCGGCCGAAGAACGCGTTCTGGATGCGCGACGGCGATCCCGATCGCTACTTCGCGCTGCTCGTCGACTGCCTGGCGCGGCTGCCATGAGCGGCCTCCTCGTTCGCGACGCGACGATCCTGACCCTGGACCCGGAGCGCGGCGCGGAGCCGTTCCAGGGCGACGTGCTCGTCGAGGGAACGCGGATCGCGGCCGTCGGCGCCGGTCTCGCGGCCGGTCCTGACGTCGAGGTGATCGACGGGCGCGGCAAGCTCGTCATGCCCGGCCTCGTCAACGCCCACACCCACTCGAGCGAGACCTTCTTTCGCGGGCGCTACGAGAAGATGCCGCTCGAAGTCTGGCTGCTCTACGCCTATCCGCTGCTGATGGGGCCGGCCATCGACAGGGAGCTCCTGCACCTGCGCTCGCTGCTTCTGGCGACCGAGTCCCTGAAGGCCGGCGTCACCACGATGACCGACTGCTTCTTCGACCCGCCGGCCCATGATCTCGACCGGCTGGGCACGGTCTTCTCGGCCTACGAGCTCGCCGGCATCCGGGCGACCGTGTCGAGCGACGTCATCAACATTCCGACGCTCGCGGCGCTGCCATTCGCCCGCGAGGTCTTCCCACCCGACATCCAGCGCCTGATCGACTTCGGCCCGATGATCGGCGCGCCGGCGTACCTGGACTTCTGCCGCGCCGCCAGCGCGGCCTTCCACGGCCGCGCCGGGCGGCTGAACTTACCGATCGCACCGTCCGCGCCGCAGCGCTGCACGGCCGACCTCCTGACCGGCTGCTTCGACCTCGCGCGGGTGCACGGCCTGCCGTTCCACTGCCATGTGCTGGAAACCGTCACGCAGGCCGTGACCGGGCAGGAACTCTACGGGGGCAGCCTCGTGCGCTACATGGACGACCTCGGCGTGCTCGGACGCAACACCACCATCGCCCATTCGGTCTGGGTGGACGATGCCGACATGGCGCTGATGGGGCGGGCCGGCGTAAGCGTGGTGCACAATGCGGTGTCCAACCTCAAGCTCGGCGCGGGCGTGGCGCCGGTGCGCCGGCTGATGGAGGCGGGCGTCACCATCGCGCTCGGCACCGACGGCGTCTCGTCCAACGACACGGCCAGCATCTTCGACGTGATGCGCGTCGCCGGCCTTTTGCACGGCGCGAGCGGGCCTGACGCCGACACCTGGCTCTCGGCGGCCGAACTGCTGCGGGCGGCGACGCTCGGCGGCGCACGCAGCGCCATGATCGAGGACGTCTGCGGCTCGCTGGAACCGGGCAAGGCCGCCGACATGATCCTGCTCGACCTCGACGACTGCACCTTCACGCCGCTCAACGACGTCGCCCGGCACCTCGTCTACGCCGCCAACGGCTCCAACGTGAGGACGGCGATCGTGGCAGGCGAGGTGGTGATGCGCGAGCGCCGCATGACCCGCTTCGACGAGGACGCCCTGTTCGCCGAGATCCGCGCCCGGGTGCCGGCCTGGCTCGCCGCCCATGGCGAGATCGAGAAACGCAACCGCGTGCTCGAGCCCTATTTCGCCGAGATCCACCGCCGCTCGGCCGCCGGCCACACCGGGGTCTACCGCTACGCCGGCGACGCGGCGCTGTGGCGGCGCAATTGGGGGGCGGGGCGGGAATAGTCCCGTCCGCCGGCGATCCCCATGTCGCCATTCGCGGCTCCAGCCCATACGATGCCGAGCGCGGCGGGATGGATGACGGCCCCTGCGCGGTCCCCCGTCCGCGGGATGCCGCCAGGCCGAAGGTTCAGTCGAATGCTTTCATCTCGGTGAGCACTTCGTTCGCCGCCTTGAACGCATCAAGGCCGGCGGGAATGCCGCAATAGACCGTCGCGTGCAGCAGGACCTCCCTGATCTCCTCGACCGTGACGCCGTTGTTGACCGCGCCGCGGACATGGAGCTTGATCTCGGCCGCCCGGTTCAACGCCGTGAGCATCGCCAGGTTGAGCATGCTCCGCGTCTTGAGGTTTAACGTGTCACGTCCCCAGGCATAGCCCCAGCACCACTCGGTGGTAATCTTCTGGAAGGCCATCATGAAGTCGTTCGCCGAAGCCATCGACTTGTCGACATACTCGGATCCCAGCACCTGACGCCGCAGGGAGAGACCTTCTTCGAAGAGGGTCTGGATGGTCTTATCCTCGGTGGTCATGGTTGAACTTCCCTGTTTCTTGACATACAATCACACAATTCAAGCGGTGGTACGCGCGTCCGCGTGCCGCGCCATCCAGAACAACAGGCACAGCAGCACTTCCCCCCGGGAAGAGCGGCAGGAGGACGGACATGCCCGCCACGAGCCAGACGACCGATCTGTCCATGCGCGTGCAGACCTTGCCGGGGCTGCGCGAGCAGGTCGCCGAGCGGTTGCGCCTTGCGATCGCCACCGGCCGCTTCGCGCCGGGGGCTCGGCTCATCGAACGCGAACTGTGCGAGATGATGGGCGTGTCCCGCACGTCGCTGCGGGAGGCTTTGCGCGAACTCCAGGCCGACGGCCTGATCACCCTCCAGCCCAACAAGGGCCTCAGCGTGAGCGTGGTCACCGAGGAGACCGCGCGTTCGATCTACGAGGTTCGCGCGACCCTGGAGGGGCTCGCCGCCCGGCTTTTCGCAGAACGCGCCACGGACGCCCAGATCGCGGCCCTGCGCCAGAGCGTCGAGCAACTCGCAGAAGTCTACTCCAATTTCACCGGCGAGGCCTTCATCGCCGCCAAGACCCGCTTCTACGACATCCTGCTCGAGGGCGCGGGCAACGAGGTCGCCTCCGAGATGCTCCGCCGCATCCACACCCGGGTGTCGCAGTTGCGCGTCGTCTCGCTGTCGAGCGCCGAACGCGCCGGCCAGTCGATCCGCGAACTGCGCGAGTTCATGGATGCGTTGGAGGCACGGGACGCGGACCGGGCCTGGCGCGTATGCACGGCGCACGTCGAGGCGGCAGCGGCGGCGGCGCTGAAGGCGATCGGCACCACCGGCGAGAAGGGTGAGCGGCGGCGCCGCTGATCGCTGCGGCCGCATGGTCACATCGACTTCACGGTAATGCCGCCGTCGACATGCAGGATCTCTCCGGAGATGAAGCTGGCGTCGGGGCCGATCAGGAAGGCGATCGCGGCGGCGATCTCTTCCTCCGTGCCGAGCCGGCCGAGCGGGGTCTGCGCGCGGCGCTTGGCATAACCCGCCTCGTCGACGATCGCCCGCGCGCCGGGGGTGGGCACTGCGCCGGGGGTGACGGCGTTGACGCGTACGCCCAGCGGCCCGAGCTCGACGGCCTGCTGCCTGGTCAGCGCCGCGATCGCGCCCTTGACGGCGGTGTAGGCCGACGTGTTGGCGGTGCCGAGGTCGGCCACCGGCGAGGCGATGTTGACGATCGTCGCCGGCTGGCCGTCGCGATGGGCAAGCAGCGCCTGGCCACCCCAGAACGGTCCCTTGACGCCGACGGCAAGCATCCGGTCGAGCGCGTCCTCCGACACCGCGTCGAAGGGGCCGTAGCGGATCCACATGGCGTCGTTGACGATCGCGGTCAAAGGCCCGAACGCCGCCTTGAGGCGCGCGGCCGCGTCGAACAGCGCCGCCCGGTCGGCAACGTCGGCCACGAGCGCCAGCGCCTTTCCGCCGGCTTCGCCGATCGACCGGGCAGTGTCCTCGCAAAGGCGGGCGTCGATGTCGAGGACGCCCACGGCCGCGCCGCGGTCCGCGAGAAGCCGCGCGGTCGCCGCGCCGATGCCCCGACCCGCGCCCGTCACGAGGACCACCTGTCCGGAAAGCTGCCTGGTCATGTCTGTCGTTCCTTCGCGTTCGTCGGATCAGGCCGGCACCGGCACGCCGCCGTAGAGATCCCAGAGCTGCGCCGCGAGCGTGCCGCCGTCCACGGGCAGTTCGATGCCGGTGATGGCGCCGGCATCGTCCGAGAGCAGGAAGGCGACGGCGCTGGCGACCTGCTCGGGTCGCACGAGGCGGCCGAGCGCGGTCTGCCGGATCATGGTGTCGGGGTTGCGCTCGCCGCGCGCATAGCTCGCCTCCACCGCCGGCGTGCGGGTTGGGCCGGGGCAGACGCAGTTGACGCGCACGTTGCGGCGGCCCCAGGCGACGGCGAAGTTGCGGGACATGTTGATGATGCCCGCCTTCGTCGGTCCGTAGGCCTGCAGCGGGCTGGAGTTGAACGCGGTGATCGAACCGACCGTGACGATCGCGCCGCTGCGGCGCTCGATCATCCCCTTGCCGAAGGCGACGAGGGTGCGGAAGGTGCCGGTGAGGTTCACCCGCAGGATGTCGTCCCACTCCGCGAAATCCTGGTTCTCGGGCGCGTGCGGGTTCTCCAGATGCGCCGCGACAGCCGCCAGCGCCGATACCGGCCCGAGGTCGCGCTCCACGGCCGCCGCCGCCTGCTCGATGCTGCCGGCATCGCCGATGTCGATCTCGAAGGCGGTCGCGCCGTATCGCTCCGCGACCGCGCGGGCCTGCTCCACGTTGCGGTCGAGGACGGCGACCGCATAGCCGTCCGACCGGAGACGGGCGACACAGGCTTCGCCGATGCCGCCCGCGCCGCCGGTCACGGCCGCCACGCGTGTCTGGGAGGATGCACTCATGGTCACAGAACCTCGTAGAAAGCTTCGATGATGCGGCGCGCGCGCGGGCCGTTGTCGCCGCGCGCATGCATCTTGTTGCAGGCGTAGGAGAAGCCGATCCTGGCGTCCGGATCGCCCATGCCGATCGAGCCGCCGAAGCCATGATGGCCGAAAGCGCGCGGGTTCGGACCCATCCACACGGAGACCGGCGTGTTGAGAAGGACGCCGCGGCCCTGGTGGTAGGGCCGGTCCTGCATCCGTTCATGCTGGTTGTGCTGTTCGACGAGCATGTCCTCGATCGTCTCCGGCCGCATCAGCCGGACCCCGTCCAGCTCGCCGCCGCGGGCGATCGCGCCGTAGATCCGCGCCACGCCACGGGGATTGCCGTGGCCGGAGGCGCTGGTGATCTCGGCGCGCCGCCAGGCCGTCGAGTTCAGCGTCACCGGCAGCGGTTCGTCCGGAAACTGGGTGAAGCCCTTGGAGACGAGCGCGTCGGGATCGGTGTCGCGCTTGGCGAGCAGCGTGCCCTCCACGGTCGGCACCAGCGTCGCGCAGCGGGCGAGGTCGGCGTCCGAAAGGCCGCCATACTGGTAGTCGACGCCGAGCGGGCCGGTCACCTCGTCGGCGATGAAGCGCGGGAACCGCTTGCCGGTGACCCGCCGCACGATCTCGCCGAGCAGGTTGCCCTGGGTGTGGATGTGATAGGCCGCCACCGTGCCCGGCTCCCAGAGCGGCGCCTGCCGCTCCAGCGCGGCGACGATGGCGTCGCAGTCGAACACCGCGCCCTTCCAGAGGGGCTCCAGCACAACCGGCAGGCCGGCGGTGTGGTCGAGCACGTGGCGCACCAGCACGCCTTCCTTGCCGTTCTGCGCGAATTCCGACCAGTAGGTCGCAACCGGCAGGTCGGGATCGACGAGGCCGCGGTCGATCAGGATGTTGAAGGCCATGCCGGCGATGCCCTTGGCGACCGACATCATGCACAGGATCGTGTCCTTCTCCCACGGCAGAACGTGGTCGCCGTCGCGGTATCCGCCCCAGAGATCCACGACCTTCCGGCCATCGACATAGAGGGCGGTGGCCGAGCCGATTTCCTCCTCGGCAGCGTAGTTCTCGGCGAAGGCTTCTGCGACGCGGCGGAACGCGGGATCGTATTCGCCGGTCAGCCGGTAATCGCGGCCGCGGGCGGCGACGGTGGTATCGAACTGCATGGGACCTCCCAGAGGATGCTGGGGCTGGGGTATCAGATTGTATGACAGTATGTCAACACGACATCCATCAGGAGGTCGGCGCTTCGTGCAGGCAGACGATGTCGGGCGTATCGGGGGAAAGGGCCGGCCAGCGCCGAATCACCTCGGGATCGTGGCCGGGGACCAGCAGGTCGCGGCGTCCTTCCGCGAGTTCCTCGCAGCGGACATAGCCCTCCAGCATCTCGCCGACGTGGTAGACGAGCGGGAAGGGCGCCCGGCGCTCGCGATTCTCGGCGAAATGGAAGGCATCGGAGGCCAGCACGAGCGGGCCGCGGGCGGTGGAGACCCGCACCACCTGCAGGCCCCCCGTATGGCCCCCGACGCGATGGACCGAGATGCCGGGGAATATCTCCTTGTCGCCATCGTGGAACCTCACGCGCCCGGCGTGGACCAGGCCCACCGCCTCCATCACGTCGCGCGCATTGAAGGGCGCGCTCAGGCAGGCATGGCACATGTGGCGGCCCGTCGCGTAGCGCATCTCCTCATCCTGCAGGTGAAACGTCGCAGCGGGAAAAGCGTCGAAGCCGCCGGCGTGATCGTAGTGCAGATGGGTGAGGATCACGTGCTCGACCGTCGCGGCGGAAACGCCCAGCTTCGCCAGGAGATCGGCCGGACGGTGCAGGAGGCGCCGCTTGCGCTCGACCGCCGCCTCCTGCGTGAAGCCCGTGTCCACAACGACCGTCCGGCCGTCGCCGCGGATCAGCCAGACGAAGTAGTCCAGCGGCATCGGTCCGTCATGCAGGTCCATGCCGGGCAGGAAGTTGTCGCGTCGCGGCCGCGCGGGATCGGTGGCGGCATAGCGCAGGGCATAGACTTCATAGTGCGGCGGCATGGAAATCCGTCCTTTCCGATTCGCGCTTGAATCATCATACCGTCATGTTGTATGACAAAATGGCATTCAGGCAAAGCGCCCCGTTCCGGACGCTCGGCCCATCGTTCCACGGACCACGCTCATAGGGGAGGATCTCATGCGTTTCGGACGCCTCGTGGCATCATTCATTTCCGTACTCGGACTGACTCAGGCCGCGGCCTACGCCGAGGACTACCCGAACATGACACTTCGGTATTCCTCCAACATTCCGGAGGTCGTCAACACCTCCCAGATCGACAAGTTCTTCTCGTCCGAAATCGAGAAGCGCAGCGGCGGCGCCATCAAGATCCAGCACTTCTGGGCCAACACGCTGGGCGGCGAGGCCGAAATCGTCGATCTCGTCGGTTCCGGCGCGATCGACCTCGGCCTGATCGTCATGGGCAACCAGGCGGCGCGCCTGCCGTTCGCCGCGGTGACCAATGCGCTGCCGTTCACCTTCACCGACGGTCCGCGCCTCAACCGGTTGACCGACGACATCATGAAGAACAATCCGACCGCCAAGGCCGAGCTCGACGCGGCAGGCCTGTATCCGCTGCTCTTCCGCTACCTGCCGGACTACCGCGTCTATTGTAACGCGCCCATCAAGACGATGGCCGATTTCAAGAACCGCAAGATCCGCTCCTACGGTTCCTTCGTGCCGGTCATGTTCGAATCGCTCGGCGCGGTGCCGGTCAACATTCCGCCGGTCGACATGATCCAGGCCATGCAGTCCGGCGCGATGGACTGCACCTACATGTTCAACTCCGCGGTCAAGGCGTTCAAGGTCGATCAGGTCGCGAAGTACGGCACCGACATCTCGTTCGGCGTCATCAGCGCCCACACGCTGTTCATTTCCAAGGCGAAGTGGGAATCCTGGCCGGAGAACGTGCGCAAGCTCTTCGAGGAAACGGCCGCCGACGCCGAGGCCTTCGGCAACGAGCTGATCGCGGCCGACGAAGCCAAGGCGGTCGGAGGGCTGGAAGAGGGTGGCATGGAGATCGTGGCCTTCCAGGAGATGGACGCGCTGAAGGCGGCCGTGCCGGACATGCTCGAAGCGTGGGTCGGGAAGATGGGGGAGGCCGGCAAGGGCGCCGAGGCCAAGGAACTGGCCGACTACATCCGCGCTAATCGCTGAACTCTGAGGGCGGGGGCGGGGGGGGGGGTTGAAGACCCCGCCCCCGGCCCGGGGGGGAAAACATATAGGTGGGTTTGGTGGGGGGCCGC
>JBKBRJ010000012.1:26927-100505 GCA_046292285.1 Mesorhizobium sp.
GGGCGGCGGGGTGTGGGTGTGCCCTTCCCGCGGCCGCTGCACATGGTGAAAACAGATGACGTTGCTTGATTGGCTCGACCTCGTCCTGAGGCGGATCTCGTATCTCGGCTTCCTCGCCGCCTCGGCCCTGCTTCTCTTCGTCGGGCTGATCGGCGCCGCGGACGTGATCTCGACCAACATTCTCCTCCGTCCCATCCCGGGCATGGTGGAACTCTCCGGCGCCCTGCTTGCCGTCATTGTCTTTCTTGGTCTGGCCGAGGCGCAGGCGCGTGGGTCGAACATCGTGATCGACATCGCAACGCAGCATCTCACCGGCTGGGCCAAGCGGCTGAGCGCCATTGTGTCGCTGACGATCGGGATGCTCCTGATGGCGATGATCGCCTGGCAGGCGACCAAGCTCGCCGCCACCGCATGGCAGTTCCGCGAGGCGGCGCTCGGCGCGTTGCCGTTCCCCGTCGCTCCGTTCAAGTCAGTGGCCTGCTTCGGCGCCTGGCTCGCCACCGCGGAGTTCGCACGCCAATTGCTTCATCAAATCGTCGGTCGGGACGAAAAGAAGGACCTGGCCGATGTTTGACCCGCTGACGCTTGGTTTCATTGCCATCGCGGCGATGCTCTTGCTTTCGCTGATCGGCGTGCCGGTGGGGCTGGCCATGGCCGCCGTGGCCGTCGTCGGGCTCTGGGTCACCGGCGGTTCCGCCTTCGCGTTGAACACACTCACCAACCTGCCCTTCGCGACCGCTTCCGACTACAGCTTCGTCGTCATCCCGATGTTCGTCCTCATGGGGGCGATCGCCTCGGCTTCCGGAATAACACAGGAACTGTTCGGCTTCAGCAATCTCGTGCTGCGCTCGGCGCGCGGCGCCCTCTACCAGGCGACCATCCTCGCTTCGGCCGGCTTCGCCGCGATCTCGGGATCGACCCTGGTCAATGCCGCCCTGTTCACGAGGATCGCGCTGACCGAGATGCTCAATCTCGGCTACGACCGCGCCTTCTCGGCCGGCTGCATCGCCGCCGCCGGAACCATCGCCGCGCTCATTCCGCCGTCGATCAGCTTCGTCATCTATGGCCTTCTCACCGGCGAATCCGTCGCCGAACTGCTGATCGCCGGCATCGTCCCGGGGGTCATGACCGCGGCCGCCTACATGATCGGGACCGCTTTCCTGGTCCGCGCCCGCAAGGATCTCGCACCGCCGCCGCAACCGCGCGCGAAACTTCGCGAGGTGGGCAAGAGCGCCCTCGGCCTCTGGGCGACATTCCTGCTCGCGGGTCTCGTCATCGGCGGCATCTATCTCGGCTTCACCACGCCTTCGGGGGCCGGCGCGCTCGGCGCCATGGGCGCTCTGCTGATCGCGCTGGCACGACGCAAGCTCAGCCGCGCCGAACTCGCCGACTGCCTGCGCTCGGCGGCCGGCGTCACCGCGGCGCTGTTCATGGTCATCATCGGCGGGCTGCTGTTCACGCGCTTCTTCCTGGTCGCCGGCACCGTCACCTCGGCGACCGACCTGCTGCAGTCCTTCGAACTCTCGCCCATCGTGTTCATGCTGCTTCTGGTGGCGGTCTTCATCGTGCTCGGCATGTTCATGGACCCGCTGGCCATGCAGGTGATGACGCTGCCCTTTGTCTATCCGATGGTGACGGCCCTCGGCTACGACGGCGTCTGGTTCGGCGTGATCATGGTCAAGCTGGTCGAACTCGCCGTGCTGTCGCCACCGGTCGGCATGAACCTGTTCGCGGTGATCGGCGCCTCGGAGGGGCGTGTGTCGCTGTCCGACATCTATCGCGGCATCCTGCCGTTCATCGTCATCGAGGCGATCGTCCTGGCGCTGCTGATCGGCTTCCCGGAGCTCTCGCTGTGGCTGCCGCGCCAGATGTTCGCGAACTGAAACACAAGCCCGCGCAGGATCGACCGCAATGAACGACAGGATCAGGATCGGCTTCATCGGCCTCGGAGCCATGGGGCACCCGATGGCAACGCTGCTGGCGAAGGCCGGCCATGCGCTGACGGTGCTCGACGCCGACGGCGATCGGACGCGCGCGGTGGCGGCGGAGATTGGGGCCACGCCCGCGACTTCGCCGGCCGACCTGGCCGCCGCAGCCGACATTCTCGTGACCATGCTGCCCTCAAGCGCGATCGTCGATGTCGTCCTCAACGGCCCCGACGGGGCGCTGTCCGCGCTCACGCCCGGCGCCCTCGTGCTCGAAATGTCGAGCGGCGTCCCCGACGTCACGCGACGGCTGGCCGAGGACGCGGCGCGGCACGGGGTGACGCTCCTCGACGCTCCTGTTTCGGGCGGCGTGCCGCGCGCCCGGACGGGCGAACTCGCCATCATGGTGGGCGGCGAGGCCTCCGCCATCGATCGCGCGGAGCCGGTGCTGCGCCTGATGGGCGGCTCGATCGTGCGCACGGGTCCGGTCGGCAGCGCCCATGCCATGAAGGCGCTCAACAATCTCGTCAGCGCCGGCGGCTTCCTGATCGGCATCGAAGCCCTGCTGATCGGCGCGCGCTTCGGTCTGGATCCGGAACTGATGGTCGACGTGCTCAACGTCTCGACCGGCATGAACAACTCGACGCAGAAGAAGTTCAAGCAGTTCGTCCTGTCGCGGAAGTTCGATGCCGGCTTCGGCCTCGATCTCATGGTGAAGGACCTGGGCATCGCGCTCGGCGTCGCGCAGGCGACCGGGACGACCGCGCCCTTCGCCGGACTGTGCCGCGACATCTGGGCGTCGGGGCAGAAATACCTGGGACCCGGGCAGGATCACACCGCCATCGCCCGATTCAGCGAGATGATCGCCGGGAGCGAACTGACCCTTCGCGCCGCCAACCAGAACGACAAGCGCTGATGATCGCGGAGCGCCTCGACGGCAAGGCGATCGCCGTTTTCGGCGGTTCGTCGGGCATGGGTTTCGCGGTGGCGGAGCGCGCGGTGTCGCTGGGCGCCGATGTGACGATCCTGTCCCGCAATCCGTCGCGCCTCGCGCGGGCGAGCGACCGGCTCGGGGGCGTGGCCAGCCATGCAGTCGATGTCCGCGACGCCACGTCCGTCGCGGCCTTCTTTGCCGGACGCGACGCCTTCGACCATGTCGTCGTCAGCGCCGCCGAGCTCACCGTCGGCCCGCTTCGGTCCCGGTCCCTCGAAGAAGAACGCGCGGCGATGGACAGCAAGTTCTGGGGCGCGGTCAACGTCGCCCATGCCGCGCGCATCAATCCCGGCGGCAGCCTCACGCTGGTATCGGGCATGCTCGGCGTGCGCCCGTCCGGCAAGGCCACGGTGCTCAGCGCCATCAACGCGGCGCTCGACACGCTGGCGCGGGCGCTGGCCGGCGAAATGGCGCCGGTGCGCGTCAACTGCGTCTCACCCGGCCGCATCGACACGGAGTGGTGGGACCATCTGGCGGATGCGGATCGCACCGCCCTGCTCGACGGAACCGCGCGGACGCTGCCGGTCAAACGGGTCGGCCGTCCCGAGGAAATCGCGGCCAGCATCGTCCATTGCATGCTGAACGGGTTCATGACCGGCAGCGTTCTCGTCGTCGACGGCGGCGGCAGCGTCGCCTGAAGAATTTCGGGATCTACTTGCGCCGCGCGGCGGCGAGGGCCTCGGTGAGCACCGCGCGGTCGCCGATGTGGTTGGCGAGCAGCAGGATCAGTCGGGCGTTCAGCGCATCGCTTTCCGCCTTCGTCAGGCCCTCGTGCACGGCAAGGAGTTCGGCGTAGAAGTCGTCCGGTCCTGGAATGTTCGCGTTCGTGTTCAGTCTGGACATCAGTTCCTCCCCACGGCCTTGGCGACGGCGGCGGCGACCGCTTCGGCATCATAGCTCGGCCAGCGCGCCGCCACGTGCTGGTCGGGGCGCACCAGGTAGATCGCCGATCCCGCGTCGCCGAGATAGCGGTCGCGGATGAAGCCTTGCGGGTCGTCTGCGCCGTCGAGCGCGATGCGAACGACCTCGATGCCGTCGACGTCGAGCCGTTCGGGGGCGTCCGTCCCGATGGTCAGCAAATGGAAGCGGGACGACAGCCGGTCGAGCAGCCAGCCCTTCGCGGTCGGGGCGTCGACCATGGGCGAGCCGGGACGGGTGCGCTTCGGCATGCCGTCATGGTCGGGTCCGTTGAGCGGCGACCCGTCATAGGTGCAAGGCACCGACAGGCGGCCCGAATTGACCATCGGCCGCGTCGCCGGATAGTGCTCGGACAGGTCGAGGACGGCATCCCGGAACAGGCGGCTTACCTCGGATTTCGGGGTGATGAAGTCCGTCGACCGCGACGAATTGAGGATGTTCTCGTCCGCGCCGTGGATGCGTTCGACATCGTAGCTGTCGAGCAGGCTTTCCGGCGCGAGGCCCTGCATCACGAGCTTCAGCTTCCAGACGAGGTTGTCGGCGTCCTGGATGCCGGAATTGGCGCCGCGGGCGCCAAAGGGCGAGACCTGGTGCGCGCTGTCGCCGGCGAAGATTACCCGGTCGTGGCGGAACTTCTCCATCCGGCGGCACTGGAAGGTGTAGATCGAGACCCACTCCATCTCGAATTTCGCGTCCTCGCCGAGGAAGGCTTTCAGCCGGGGAATGACGTTTTCCGGCCTCGACTCCTTCTCCTTGTCGATCTGCCAGCCGAGCTGGAGATCGATGCGCCAGACATTGTCCGGCTGCTTGTGCCGCAGCGCCGACTGGCCGCGATTGAACGGCGGATCGAACCAGAAGCGCCGCTCGACGGGAAAATCGGGGCTGTCCTCCATGACGACGTCGGCGATCAGGAAATTGTCCTCGAAGACGCGGCCGACGAAGTCCAACCCCATCATGGTGCGAATCGGCGACCCCGCCCCATCGCACGCTATCACCCATTCCGCCGCCATTTCGAAGGCGCCGTCGGGCGTGCCGACGGTCAGCGCGACGTGGTCGTCCTTCTGGGCGATCGCGAGGAGCTTGTTGCCGCCACGCAGGTCCACCGGCTTGCCTTCCGCCTGCAACTCGCGCACGCGGTCCACGAGGAACTTCTCGAAGTGGTATTGCTGGAGGTTGATAAAGGCCGGTCGCTTGTGGCCGTCCTCCGGAAGAAGGTTGAAGGCGAACACCTGGCGCTCGTCAAAGTAGACCTTGCCGAGGTTCCACACGACGCCCTTGTCGACCATCGGGTCGCCGCAACCGAGGCGGTCGAGGATCTCGAGCGGCCGTTTGGCGAAGCAGATGGCCCGCGATCCCCACGAGACCTTGTCGTTCTCGTCGATGACGACCACCGGAACGTCCTGCATCGCGAGGTCGATCGCAACGACCAGGCCGACGGGACCCGCCCCAACGACGACGACCGGATGGCGAACCGGGGCGGGCGCGTCCTGGTCCTTCGACCGGACGTAGGGATAGAGCGGCGTTTCGAAGAGCTTTGGCAACCTATCCTCCCGGATAAAAAACAGCACCGGCCTCAAGGCATCGCGAAAGAGGCGCGTCAAGCGTTCCTGCCCATCCTCCCTGGCCAGATCCGCTATTGGTTGCGCTCGTAACTGTTAATTTTGCAACCATCAATGCGGCGCAACGCGTCAGCCGGTCGATCACGAAGCCGCCGCGAGGCCCGCGTCCAGCGCCGAAAGGATCTGCTGCACGTCGCTCGCGGTGACCACGAGCGGCGGCGAAATGATGACGTTCGGACCCGACGTGCGAACCATCGCGCCTGCCGCGTAGGCGCCGTCCTGCACTTTTTGAAGCTTGTCCTTCGCGGGCGCGGCCTTTGTAGCGCGATCCGACACGAGTTCGAGGCAGGCCATCAGGCCCTTGCCGCGGACGTTTCCGATGATCTCGTACCTTGCTTGGAGGGTCTTCAGGCCGTCAAGCAGTTCGTCGCCGCGCGCGGCGGCATTGGCGGCGACGTCGAGCCGCCGCGTCTCATGCAGAGCGGCGACCGCGGCGGCGGCGCCGACCGGATGCCCCGAATAGGTGTAACCGTGGCCGATCGAGGCGAGGGGTGATTTCGAGTTCTCGAAGGCGTCCGTGAGCCTCGAATGGATCATCACCGCGCCGAACGGGTAGTATCCGTTGGTGATGGCTTTTGCGGTGCACATCAGGTCCGGCTGCACGCCCCAAAGGCGCGAACCGGACCAGGCGCCGGTGCGGCCGAATGCGGTGATGACCTCATCGGCGATCAGCAGGATGCCGTGCCTGTCGCAGATCGCCCGCATCATCGGCATGAAGCTCTCGTGCGGAACGATCACGCCTCCGGCGCCGAGCACCGGCTCCATGATGAAGGCCGCGATCGTATCGGCGCCCTGAAAGGCGATCTCGTCCTCGAACTGGGCCGCGACGCGCCGGGCGACCTCGGCTGCGTCATCCGTACCGAACGGATTGCGGTAGTCCCACGGTGCGGCGAGATGGTAGACGCCCGGCAAAAGCGGCTCGTAGGCGCGGCGGAAATTGGCGTTTCCGTTGACCGAGGCGCCGCCGAAATGGGTGCCGTGGTAGCCTTTCTTGAGGGCGACGAACTTGGTGCGTTCCGGTTGGCCGTTCAGCTTGTGGTACTGGCGGGCGAGCCGAAGCGCGGTCTCGACCGAATCGGAACCGCCGGATGTGAAGAAGGCGCGGGTCAGGCCGTCGGGCTTGAAGAACTCGGAAAGCTCCCAGGACAGCTCGATCATCGGGGGATTGGTGGTGCCGCGGAACGCCGAATAGTAGGGCAGTTCGTCGAGCTGGTCGCGGATCGCCTTTTTGATCGGCTCGCACGAATAGCCGAGATTGACGTTCCACAGGCCGCCGACGGCATCGATAACCGTATCGCCGTTCAGGTCCGTGATCCTCACCCCCGATGCCGACTTGATGATCCTCGGCGGGGTGGCGCGCATCTCGCCGGCATGGGCCATGGGGTGCCACAGGTGCCTGGCATTGTTTTCGACGAGGAAGTTGGTCTCACGCATCGGTTCGCGCCTTGTCATGAACGCCGAGCATGGCCAGCGCCTTCGCGTGGCTCGTGCCGGGGTTGGTCACATCAAAATGAACGGTGGGGATGCCGAGAGCGACCGCGCCCTCGACGTTCTTCAACTGGTCGTCGACGAACACGCAGTCCGCGGGATCGAGGTCCAACGCCTCGAGGCACGACTGGTAGGCGCGAGGATCGGGCTTGAGGATCTTCGTGTAGGTCGCATCGATGATGACGTCGAACAGCTCGATCAGCGGGAATCTCCGGCGAAACTCGACGCCGTAGAAGAGGTCGAGTTCGTTGGAGAGTATGGCAAGCTTCAGTCCTGCTGCCTTCACGGCCAGGATGGCGTCGCGCGCTTCGGGCCGCAGCACCAGTTCGGGCTCGGAACCGCGCGCCCTTCGCACGAATTGCACCATGGTGGTCCAGTCCTCGCCGACCAGCGCCCCGACTTCGCGGGCGCGGGTCGTCCAGTAGTCGCGCTCGGTGATGTCGCCGGCCTGCATCGAAACCCAGAGCGGGTCGCTCGCCGGATCAAACGGCCCGCGCCAGGTCAGAGTCCCCGGTGCGAGGCCGAGCGCCCTCTCGGTCAAGTCGTGCGTCTCGAACAGCGTGCGCGTGACGACGCCGCCGAAATCGAGGATCAGGGCCTTCCCGGAACTCATTTGACGCCTGCCGGAATGATGCCTTCGGCCACCCAGTCGTCGAAGATGCGCAGCGCCTTGGCCGCGAAGGCCGGACTGTTGATGTGATCGGCGATTTCGTGGAGTTGCACCGGGGGCCGGATTTCCGATTTCATCGCCTCGAGGAAGGCGCTCAGCCCCTCCGGATCATGCAGCGGCTCGCCCTCCTGGTCCCACTGCTGGATACCGCCGACGGGAAGGATAAAGGCGACCGGTGCCGACGCGCCCTCGAGCTTGCGTGCGATGGACGCGGCGGTACGTCGCCTTCCCTCGACATTCGTCGTGACCGAGCCGAGCAGGCGGTTGTGGGCGTGATAGGGCCGATCCGCGAAACGCTCGGGGAGCGGCGCCCAGGAGGGAAGGTCGACCATGTCGACGGCGCCCGGCGCCACGATCTGCGGAATGCCCATCCGGGCTGCGTTCTCGAGCCTGTCGCGACCCGACGACGTCGCGAGCACGCCGTTTTCGTGGTTGACGATTTCCTGAAGGCAGAAGTCCATCACCGCGGCGAAGCCTCTCTCGGCCGCCACGGATTCGAAGGCGCGGCCGCCCATCCCGGTCGTATGGAACACCGCCACCTCGTAACCGCGCTCTTCCAGCGCGGGCTTGAGCGCCACCATGTAGCTGAGGCAGCTCTTGCCGAGAGAGGTCATCCCGACCAGCGGTCGCGATGTCTGCGGCCTCGTCCCCGTCCTGGCCGCGCCGACGACCGCGCCGCTCGCCTGGCTGAGCACCGACCGGCAGATGCCGTTGAGGCCATAGAGCCCACCGGCCCAAAGGATCATCATCAGATCGGTCGAGATGCGCTCCGGCGGGATCAGATGCGAATAGGAGATCGTGGACACCACGAACTTCGGCACGCCCAGGGGCAGGGCGGCCGCCACGTCGAGGGCGAGGTCCGTGCCCATCGTCCCGCCAAGAATGAGCGCGCCGTCGATCCGCCCCTCATCGTAGAGGCCGCGGGCGAGCCGGGCCGATCCGGCCGCCATCAGCGCCATGGCCGAGTTCTCGTCGCCCGACGCGATCACGCCCGCGATCGTCGTTCCCGCGGCCGCGGCGACATCGTGCTTGCTCACGTCCGGCGCGAAGTTCGGCTCTCCAAGGACGGAGACATCCATCATCACCGCCGTGCCGCCCGCCTCGCGGATGCACTCGGACATGAAGATCATCTCGTCCGACTTGGTATCGCCCGTTCCGATGAGGAGGATACGCGGTTCCTGGATAGCCATGGGGGTCACGACGCCTTGCGCATGAACGGGACGCTCCTGGGGTTTTTCCCGCCGAACAGCCTCGATGCCGCGAGCGCCGCGCTGTCGCCGACGAGCCTGCCGTACGCAGCCGCGATCGGCTCGGTCATCCTGCTCGAGGGCATCGCGATGGCGATCGTCCCGGCCGGTTTGCCGCCTGGACCGCGGATCGCGGCGGCGACGCTCGACACCTCGTCCTCGAACGACTGGTCCGACCGCGAGTAACCGCGTTCGCGCGTTTCGCGAACGATCCGCTGGAGCGTGGACGGGTCCATCGGGGTCTTGGCGGTGAAGCGCGCCAGCATGCGGCTCGAGACCTTCTCGACGAAGGAGTCCGGAGACGCCGCGAGGAAGGCAAATCCGGAAGCCGTCGCGTGAAGGGGAAGCTTGACGCCCATATCCAGGATGACCCTGTTGGCCTTGAGCGATTCCTCGATGCAGATCGACGCCAGTTCGCCCGCACAGTACTCCGCCGCATGCACGGTCTCGCCCGTCTCTTCGGCGAGATCCCGCACGATCGGCTCCACGATCCGGCTGAGCGGGAAACGCTTCTCCCTGATCTTGCCGAGAACCTGCAGGGCAGGACCCAGCGAATAGGTTCGGCTGTCGGGATCCTGCTCGACATAGCCGTTCTCGACGAGTTCGAGCAGGAGACGCCGCGTGGTCGCCTTGTCGAAATCGGCGGCGCGCGCGATTTCCGTCAGGCCGAGCGGCTGCGCTGCGTCCTTCAGCAAATCGATCAACCCCAATGCCTTGGTGACGGTGCCCATGGTGTTTCCGGACGATTTCTCCCGCTCATGAGGTTGACATCGGGCGGAGACCTTAGCAAGTCTATATTTGAAATACCGGTTCAAATAACGAAACACGCAAAATGAGCCGCATCGCCGAGAGTCGGGAACAATTGTTTGAGGAGAAATCGATGAAATCGTTCATTCTGGCAGGCGCCGCCGCCGCACTCGTCCTCGCAGCCGCGCCCGCGGCGTTCGCGGAGTATCCGGATAAGCCGGTCAGCTTCGTGGTTCCGTTTCCGCCCGGCGATCTGGAGGATGTGCTGACGCGGATGATCGCGGAGGACTTCCAGGCCAAGTACGGCGTCGCCGCCGCGGTCGTGAACAAGCCGAGCGACGGCGGACCGTTTCCGGGCGCGGCCGAAGTCGCCCGGGCGCCTGCCGACGGCTACACCATCGGCTCCTTCGTCGTCGACGTTCCGGTGATCGGACCGGAGGTCGGCATTCCCGCGTTGAACCCCGATCCGTTCGAGCCGCTCGGGATCTTCGTCACCTACCCGTTCGTGATCGCGACCTCCGCGGACGCTCCATATTCGACGATGCAGGAACTGGCCGACCACGCGAAATCCAACAAGGTCGCGCTTGGCCATTTCGGGTCCTTCCTGCTGCCGACGCAGGCGACGTTCGCCGCGGCCAAGCAGTTGGGGTTCGAGTGGGGCAGTGAAGCGTCGAACGACGCGCTGGACTGCAACTCGCTGGCGTCGGGCGACTTCGACGTCATCAACACCACGATCCAGCAGATCCTGCCATGCCTGGACAAGGTGAAGGTGCTCGCCGCGATCACCGACGGGCCGATCAGCGTGGTCCCCGACGTGCCCACCCTTGCCTCCATCGCGCCGGAACTCGACGTCTCGCTCTGGAACGGCCTCTTCGTGCACAAGGACACGCCGGCCGACGTGCGCGAGAAGATCGTGGCCGTCGCGAAGGAGACCATGGCGTCCGAACGCGCCCTGAAGCTGTCGGCGGATACGGGCGCCCTCGTCTACTGGAAGGACGCCGGGGAGGCCGCGGAGCAGATCGAGTCCGACAAGGCGACCATCGAGAAGATCAACTCGATGATCGAAAACTGAGCCGCCTCGGGGGAGGCGGGACCGAGATCCCGGTTCGTCCAGTTCAACGGAGACGGCGCCGATGGAACACGAGAATGCGAAGCCGCACGTCTTTCCCGAGGCGCGCAAGCCCGGCGAGCTGTTCTACTCCCTCGTCTTCCTGGCGACGGCCGTCGCGCTGCTTTCCATGATCTTCTGGCAGACGAGCCATTTGCCGGGAAAGGGGTTTGCCGCCCAGCCGCGCACATGGCCGTTCATCAGCCTCGCCGGGATGGCCGTCTTCGCGGCGGCCAACCTGGTCGCGACGAGCCGGTCGACCCGGACGCCCGGCCGTTGGAGGGAAGTCCTCGTCTGGGTGAGTTCGCTCGAATATGTCGGCTGGTATCTTCTCTATGTCGCGGCGATTCCGATCGTCGGATATCTGGCCGGGACACTGGGCTTCTGCCTTTTCCTGACGTGGCGGGCCGGCTATCGCTCGACTTTTGCCTTCGGCGCGGCCGGAGCCTTCGCGCTGTTCGTCGTCCTGCTGTTCAAGTCGTTGTTCAACGTGAAGATCCCCGGCGGCGCCGTTTACGAGTACCTGCCGGACACCCTCCGCTACATCATGATCCGCTACTTCTGAGGGCGACATGGACATCCTGGTTTCAGGACTGGAAATCATCGCCCGCTGGGACGTGATCGCGGCCTTGTTCATCGGCTCGATCGGCGGGGTGATGGTCGGCGCCATGCCCGGCGTCGGCGCTGCGGTGGCGATCGCCATCATGCTGCCGGCGACGTTTTCACTGGAGCCGATCGTCGGGCTGACCGCGCTTCTGGGCATCTACGGCTCCTCGATGTTCGGCGGCGCCATACCGGCGATCCTCATCAACACGCCGGGCACGCCGGTCAACGCGCTGACCACCTATGACGGCTACCCGATGACCAAGCGGGGGGAGGCAAGGCGCGCCCTCAGTCTTGCCTACTCGGCCTCGTTCTTCGGCGGCGTCTTCTCGATCCTGTGCCTGATCCTGCTGGCCCCGGTGCTCGCGCGCATCGCGCCGATGTTCGGCGCGCGCGAGATCTTTCTCGCCGCCCTGCTCGGGATCGTGTTGGTGGTCGTGACCCATCGCGGCCAGGTGCTGGCCGCCGGAATGCTGGTCTGCTACGGCATCTTCCTGAAGACCGTCGGTCTGGAAGGGGCGGGCTACACGCAGCGCTACACGTTCGGGCAGACCTGGCTGGCTTCGGGCATCGACCTCATCGTCGTGGTGCTTGGACTGTTCGCGCTGAGCCAGGCCTTCATACTGCTCACCGGCAGGGACCAGGCCTACAAGCTGCCGCCGATCGAGAAGTCCGGCTTCTTCTCGTCGATGGCCGAGATCCTTCGCTTCAAGCGGGTCGCCACCGTTTCGTCGAGCTTCGGGGTGATCTGCGGGATGATCCCGGGCGTCGGCGAGTTCATGTCGCAGTTCCTGTCCTACGGCTATGCGCAGAAGACCTCGAAGACGCCGGACCTGTTCGGCAAGGGCAATCCGGAGGGCATCATCGCCTCCGAGGCCGCCAACAATTCGGTTCCCGCCGCCGCCATGATCCCGCTTCTGGCGCTCGGCATCCCGGGCGAGGAGCTGACCGCGATGATGCTGGCGGTGTTCTACGTCCACAACGTCATTCCCGGCCCGCAGCTGTTCCAGAATCAGATGGACTTCGTCGTCGCGCTCTATCTGGCCCTGCTGATCCTCAACGTGCTGGTGGTGCTGTTCCTGCTCGTGTCCACCGATACGCTGATGAAGGTCATGCTCATCCCGAACCGGTTCCTCGGCATGATGATCCTGACCTTCAGCCTGATCGGCGTCTATTCGCTGCGCAATTCGCTGACAGATTGCGCCGTGGCCGCGGCCTTCGGCGTCTTCGGCTTCATCCTCAAGCGCCTGAACTGGCCGACCTCGCCGGTGATCCTTGGCATGGTGCTCGGCGGCCTGATGGAAGCAAAGCTCAGGACCGCCATGGCGCGCGTGGAGACGCCGCTGGATTTCATCAACCGCCCCATCGCGTTCATCCTGTTCTCGATGATCGTGATCGCCATTGCGCTTCAGGTGATGAGCGTCGTGCGCGATCGCAGGAAGGCTGCCGGCAATGCTTGACCAATCCCACATCGACGCGCTGCGCGTCCGCGAGATCGCCCCGCGCGGCCTGTTCATCGACGGGGCGTTCCGCGACTCCCTCGCCGGTGAGCGCCGCGACGTCGTCTCGCCGATCGACGGGCGCGTCCTGACCAGCATCGCCGAGGGCGGCAGGGAAGACGTCGATTTGGCCGTCGCTGCGGCGCGTCGGGCCTTCGAAGCCGGAAGATGGTCGCGCGCCGCGCCGGCCGAGCGCAAGAAGGTCATGCACCGCATCGCGGACCTGATCGAACGGCACGCGCTGGAGCTCGCCGTGCTGGGGGTGCGGGACAACGGCACCGAAATCTCGATGGCGCTGAAGGCGGAGCCGGGCAGCGCGGCCGGCACCTTCCGCTACTATGCCGAGGCGATCGACAAGGTGTATGGCGAGATCGCGCCGACCGCTCCCAACGTCCTGGGGCTCATCCACCGGGAGCCGGTCGGCGTGGTCGCGGCGATCGTGCCATGGAACTTCCCGATGATGATCGGGTCGTGGAAGATCGCTCCGGCCCTGGCGGCCGGCAATTCCGTGGTGCTCAAGCCGGCCGAGACCGCTTCCCTGTCGCTGCTGCGCCTGGCGGAGCTTTGCGCGGAGGCCGGCCTGCCCGAAGGCGTGCTGAACGTGGTGACCGGTAGGGGCTCCGTCTGCGGCGAGGCGCTGGGCCTGCACATGGACGTCGACGTCATGGCGTTTACCGGGTCCGGTCCCGTCGGGCGCCGGCTGCTGGAATACGCCGCGCGCTCCAACCTCAAGCGCTGCTACCTGGAACTCGGCGGCAAGTCGCCCAACATCGTGTTCGCAGATGCGCCCGATCTTGCACAGGCGGCGAAGGTTTCGGCCTACGGCATCTTCCGCAACTCCGGCCAGGTCTGCGTCGCCGGGTCGCGCCTGCTGGTGGAGGAGGCGATCCACGACGAGTTCGTCGGCATGGTCGCGTCCATCGCGGCGAAGATGAAGGTCGGCGATCCTCTCGACCTCTCGACGGAGGCGGGTGCGGTCTCGAGCGAAGAGCAACTTAGCAAGAACCTGGAATTCGTCCGCCGCGCCGAGGCGGAAGGAGGACGGCTGGTCGCGGGCGGGAGCCGCATCCTGGCGGAGACCGGCGGCTATTACATGCAGCCCACCGTCTTCTCCGGCATCGAACCCACGATGCACCTTGCGCGCGAGGAGGTCTTCGGCCCCGTGCTCGGCGTGATGAGATTCGCCGACGAGGCCGCGGCGGCGACGCTGGCGAACTCGACGGCCTACGGGCTCGCCGCGGCGGTCTGGACCTCCAACCTGTCGCGCGCCCATCGCATGGTCCGCGCCGTGCGGGCGGGCGTCGTGCACGTCAACACCTATGGCGGGGCGGACATGACCGTGCCGCTCGGCGGGGTCGGGCAATCCGGCAACGGCCACGACAAGTCGCTTCACGCGCTCGACAAGTACTTCGATCTCAAGACCGCCTGGATGCAGTTGTGATCGCGGCGGCGATGGTCGTGTCGGACCGTTGTCAGCGGGTTTCCTCGAGGCTCTGATCGACGGGCGCCGCCGGCTCGATCCCCGTCGGTCCGGCGCCGGTCCGCGGCTCCGCGCCGTCGCGCGTGGCATCGAAGATGCTCCAGACTGCGATGAACATCGCGGCGAGCATGGGGCCGATGACGAAGCCGTTGAGGCCGAAGACGGAGATGCCGCCGAGCGTGGAAATCAGCACGACGTAGTCCGGGATGCTGGTCGACTTGCCGATCAGGAAGGGCCGCAGCAGATTGTCGACGAGGCTGATCACGAGGAAACCGAACAGGATCAGTACGAGGCCCTGCCAGATCGATCCCGACAGCAGGAGGTGAACCGCCACCGGAAACCAGACGATGCTCGATCCCACGGCCGGCAGCAGGGACAGGAACGCCATCAGGACGGCCCAGAGGACGGGCGCGTGAATGCCCAGCGCCCAGAAAATCAGCCCGCCGAGCGCGCCCTGGATGGCGGCTACGAGAAGTGTTCCCCTGATGATCGCCTGGGCCACGACCGCGAACCTTTCGAGCAGCGCGTCTCTCTGGGCCTCGCGCAGCGGGATGGCCTTCTTGAGCTTCTGCGTCAGCCTGGCGCCGTCGCGCAGCAGGAAGAACAACAGGTAGAGCATCACGCCAAGGCTGACGAGAAACTCGAACGTGCTCTGCCCGACGACGAGGGCGCGCGCGACGACCGCCTGCAGAAACCGGGACAGTCCGTTGCGGACGGCGTCCAGGTTCGTCAGCTCGAAGGTGTCCAGCAGATCCATCAGCCAGTCGGGAGCGGCGTCGGCGAAGTTCTTGAGAAACTGCCCGATGTCGAGGCGGCCGGACTGGAGGCTGGTGTAGAGCGCCGTCGCCTGCACGGCCAGCGAGGAGGCGATGAGGATGAGCGGAAGGATGACGAGCAGCACGGTGAGGACGACGGTCGTGACGGCCGCGAGCCCTGACCGTCCGCGCATGATCCCCGTCAGGCGACGGTGGACCGGGAGAAACAGGGTCGCGGCGATCACGCCCCACAGGATGGCGCCGAAGTAGGGCCAGACGACGTAGCCGAACGCGACCGTGATGGCGAGGAGAAGCCACAGGAACGCCTGGTCTTCCATCGTGCGCATCATTCGCCACCTCACTCGACAATCAAGCGCGATCCAACGCCAACGGCGCGCGCTCGTGGCAGGAGCAATCCCGCGACCCTAGCGCGCCGCGGCTGTCGGCTGCAATCACCGCGCGGACGTCCTAAAGCCGGGGGAGGTCGCTCGGGGCAAATGCAGCGGACGATCCGGGTCCTGCCGATCGTGGCAGGGAGGGCCGCCAGCCCGCATGCAGGGCCATTGCCAGGAAACCGGCCAGCACCAGGACGATCTCCAATGACACCATCGCCAGGCCGCCGGTCTCGAAACCGAAGCGGAAATGGCCGGCGGCGAGGATCTGGTTGGCCGCGAGCGCCAGAACGGCTCCGAGCGCAAAGACCGACAGCGACCTGCGGCCGAGATGGCACAGGACGTTCGCGGGCCCGACGCCGTGCAGCAGGCGGACGACCGGCGCGCCGGTGAAGCGCATGAGGAGATAGGCCGCGCAGACGAGGGAGAGGATGCGCAGCGGCGACTGGAGGGTCTTGCTGGCGCCGAACAGGAAATGCTCGTCGCGCTTGTCGAGCCATTCGAGCACGGTCTGGTCGACACTCGACGCAAGGGCGAGCCCGACCGGCAGGACCGCGGCGATGACGATGACGATGACATCCAGCACCCGCGACCTCGGCAGCTCGATCTTCGCGACGATGGCCGCGCCCAGCACGATCCCTGCTGCGAAAGGCAGGTTCCAGGGCAGGACGGTCAACCGGAGCGGCGTTCCGGACAAGGCGTCGCTCTCCACGAGCCCGAAGCCGCCGGCGAGCAGCCAGACCGGGACCGCGACGAGAAGCGGGAACCAGAAGCGCCGGGAGGCGAGCCAGACATAGAGCGGCGCGACGAGCATCAGGAAGACATAGAGGCGCAGCACCATCGAGTAGCCGACGGTCTGCTGCATGGTCAGGACGTGCCAGAGGTAGCTGGCGACCCCGTGCGTCCCGACGAGCTGCACGGGATGGTCGGCGAGCATGGGCACCTGGGCGAGACCGTAGCCCAGGCAGAGGATGCCCGCGCTGGCCAGGATGACCAGAAGGTTGACCTTGTAGAGATGCAGGGCCCGCTTCCAGATCAGTTGCCGCGTCTGGTCCGCCGGGCGCCGCGATCCCCCATAGGCGAGCATCACCGAAATGCCCGACAGGAAGACGAAGGCGTCGGCGCTGTCGAACAGGAACAGCTTGCTCGGCGATGCTTCCTGAAGGACGCTGATCGTGATGTGGTTGATGAAGATGTTGAGCAGGCAGAAGCCCCGCACGAGGTCGATCTGGTGGAGGCGCGTGTCCATGCCCCCACCATAGCGCGAAGTCGTCACCCAAGCGTTACAACGGCTCGCGGCGCGCCGGAGAGAGGCCAGCGGGCGCGCCAACCTGGTCCGCCCCGCGCTGCTACGGCGTGACTATCCCGTGATCTGGGCCAGCCGCTTGACGGCCAACTGGTTGCCGGAGGCCGCCGCCGCCTGCAGCAGCGTTTTTGCCCGCTGCGGCTCCTTGTCGATGATCAGGTTCGCCAGCGCGAATTGGGCATAGGAGATGTCCTGCGCGGCCGCCTTTTCCAGATAGGCACGCGCCTTCACGAGGTCCTGCGGAACATCGGCGCCCGTGGCGTACAGGTCGCCGAGACGGTACTGCGCCCAGGCGATGTTCTGGTCGGCGGCCTTGCCGAGCAGGGCCGCGCCGCGCGGAACGTCCTTCGGCACGCCGTTTCCATCCAGATAGAGTACGCCCAGCTGGTATTGAGCCCAGCCATTGTTCTCTTCCGCCGCCTTCGCGAAGGACTGCGCAGCCGCCGGGACGTCCTTGGCGACGCCCTTTCCTTCCAGCAGCATGGTGCCGTACTTGTAGTGGCCCCAATGGCTGCCCATGTCGGCAGCCCGCTTGTAGTAACGCGCGGCAAGCGCCTCGTTTTTCGCGCCGCCCTGCTTCATCAGCGTATCGCCGGCCTGGAATGCCTGGCGCGCCGCGAGGCTGCTGTCGTCGTCCATCTTGGTGGCGGCATCGATGGTGCACGCCGTGAGCACGCTCAGCAGCAGCACATCGAATATCCGTATCTTCCTGCGAATCTTCACACCGTCATCCCATGCGTGGACCGTCGTGCGGCCGTCTCGAACAATGGTACCACCGGCGCCGCGTTCCGCCTAGGGTCGGCTGCCGCCGGCCGCGCCCGGCGCGGCATCCGTCGCGAAGGGATCGACCGACTCGGCTCCGACGATGGCGAGCCCGTCAAACGCGGGATAGACGACCGGCGCGATCGTCAGCGGCGGACGGAGCAACGATGCCGGGGCCGCCACCCGGGGAGGCGTGGGGATCGAATCCGCGGGAATACGCGAGCCGGACGGCGCGGGCGTCATCAGGATCAGCGCCGAAGCGAGCCCCGGAATGGACACGTAGCGATTACCCAGAGGCGCGAAGACGGGCGCGACCAGCCGCCCCAGCCCGGAAAGCACCTCCAGGATTGCGAGGATCCAACGCCGCAGCGACGGGAACATGTCGCCGAGACTGTCGAGGATGCCGACGAACCGCACGAGGCCGTAGCTGTAGAGCAGGATGTTGACGACCGGGATCACCGCCCCGGAGTATTCGCCATACATCACGGCCCGGGTCGCATAGCCCAGCATCAGCATCAGGACGCCGAGGTTGAACAGGAGCGCATAGGGCGGAACGTAGGTTCGCCGCGAGACCTTGGGGGTGCGCATGAAGCTGCCCTTGCGCCCGGTCACCATCTGCACGATCGAGGCCAGGATGCCGGCGAAATTGACCGGCAGCAGCATGAGGTTGAGCGCGCAGACGCCGAAGAGGTCGCGGGCGCGATAGCCCAGTCGCCGCAGGTCGAGCATGTAGAGGGCGAAGTAGGGCAGCATGATCACCGGCGTCCAAAGGATGCCGCTTGCCTCCGCGCCCGCCCAGATCATCAGCATGAACACGGCGACGTTGCCGATGACGGGCGACAGCAGGTAGTGCGTCCGCAGGACGAGCTCTGGAAAGCGGTTCAGCCGATCCGGAGACCGCATGTACTGCCGCAGCAGGTCCGGCAGGATGATCAAGCCGCCATTGGCCCAGCGCTTGCGCTGGATCGCGAGCGCGCCGAAATCGGCAGGGGTGGCGCTGTAGGCGAGGGGCACGAAGTGGTTCTGCACGCGCCAGCCGCGATGCAGCAGATCGATCGTCGATCCGGTGTCCTCGATGACCGTCTTGTCCTGGATGAAGACCTTGACGGTCTTGCCGCCTTCGACCTGTGTCTTGGATATCGCTTCCAGCGCCGAATAGCGGATCAGGGCATTGGCGCCGACCCAGAAGGCCGCGTCGAACCAGCTCGATCCCTGGTGAACCAGATACTGGATGTCGGTGGTCGCGCCGGCGATGCGTTCGACCGGCGAGTCGCTGTCGGGGAAAGTGAGGTAAGGCGTCTGGGCCACGCCGACGGACGGATCCCTCTCCAGGACCTCGACGAGCGTCGCGACATAGTGGTTGAGGATCACGCTGTCGGCGTCGAGCGTGAGCACGTAGTCCGGCCGCGAAACGTCGACGTCGACGTTAGCGCCCAACGCCGGCTCCAGCTTGGTTGCCCCGTTCCGGTGAACCCGGACATAGCGTCCGCCCATGAGGCCGATATAGGCGTTGAGGTTCATCGCCTTGTTGGGCGCGTGCGACAGGTTGTCGTACACCTTGCGCTGGAAGTGGGTGATGTCGTCGCACAGAAGAACGGCGAGGCGGGCATGTTCGACCTCCGCTTCTGTTTCCGTCAATTCCGCGTCCGCAAGCCGGTCAGCCCGGCTCCGGTACCGCTCGGCGGCATCGCGCACGATCCTCTCGACGACGAAGCCGTCGACATGGCGAAAATCTTCCGAGGCTTCCGCCTCAAGGCGGCCTGCCAGCCAATTCAGCCACTGGACGATGTCGCGGTAGCCTTCCGAAAGGCGTCGCGCCTCTTCCCTCGGGTCGAACGCGCCGGTTGCCCTGCGCGCCTGCCAGGCCGCGTTCGCGGCGCGCAGTCGCTCGGCCTCCTGCCTGACCCATCCGGTCACCTCGCCGATGGCCGCGAGCGTGCCCTTCAGCGCGGTCGTGTCCGAGGGGGCGTCGTCGACGAGCACGACGATCCTTCGGTTGGAATACTCCGCCAGCGCCGCCGAGAGGATCGTCCCGATCAGCACTCGCCGCTCCTCCCGATAGGTGGGGATCAGGATCGAGACCGAAGGCGCGTCGGCTTGCGCCCGCCAGGGGATGTCCGAGGCAGGCAGGCTGTGGAGTTCTTCCCTGCGCCGCGACGCGCCGAATCGGTTGAACTGGTAGGCGAGGCTGCAATACAGCAAGGCGAGCAGCATCGCGTAGTAGAAGGTGATGTCGGACCCGGTCATCCCCAGGGTGCCGAAATGAAAGGCGGCGAAGCCGGCGAACATCGCGATCGACGTTGCAATCGTCAGCTTTATGCCGGTCGAACCGATGGTGCGGCGCTGTTCCGCGATCCAGTCGCGGACAGCCTGTCGAAACGCGCGGCCGGCCGCCGACGCGCGGCGACGGATCCTTGCCAGCCGCGGAAAACGTACAGGATCAGCGGCCTGCAAAGGCCCCGACGCGAGAGCGGGGGCGGCGGCAACTGCCGCCGTCCCCGCATCCATGACGTCCGACCGAATATCTAGCGTCATGATACAATGCCGTTCCGGTTCCGCCGATCAGAAGTTCACGCTGATTTTCGCGCCGCCCGCATTGATCGTGGTGGCCTCGCTGAAGGCGCCCTCGTAGAAGATCTGCAAGGTGCCCATGTCGCCCTTCAGGATGTCGACGCCCGTCGACACGGTCCAGAGCAGGTCGTCGGACGTGGTGCCGATGGTGAAGGGCGTGGCGGCGTTGCCGTCAGCCGTGAACACGCCGGTCAGCGAGTAGTCGTTGCCGGAATAGAAGTTTACGCCGCCTCGCAGGTAGGGCCGCAAAAGCATGTCGTCGCCGATCGAGACCTGGCCGCCGATCTCCACCGCCGGCATCAGCGCGAGCACGGTGTTGTCGAAGCCGTCGGTGCTCACCGAGGCGATGCCGCCGCTTTCCGTGAAGGCGCCGGTGCGGACGTGGGTGACCGAGGCGTCGACCATCGGGCGCAGGTAGAATGCCCCGCTCTCCATCGTGTAGGCGGCGCGCAGGCGACCGCTCACGGTGGTCACGTCGGTTTCTCCCGACAGCAGATCGGTGAAGCCGCCGCCGATGTCGATCGGCCGCAGCGTGTCGTAGGTGCCGCGGGAGGCGGAAACCGCCGCCGCGAGAAGATACGGCCCCGGCGCGTACTTCACGACCGCGCCGGCCGAGAAGGTGTCGCCCTCGCTCGACGAGCCGCTTTCCCCGTCGCGGTCGGACGAGCGATAGCCGAGCGAGCCGCCGATGCGCCAGGCGGTTTCCTGGATGGCCATTTGCACGCCACCCATGATCTCCGTCGAGCGGCTGCTGAAGCCGGTCAGGTCGCCGTTCCCCTCGAGGTCGTAGTCGCTGTAGACGAAGCGGCCCCAGGCGCACTCGCCCTCGGCGCCGAAGGCATTCTCGCCGCTCCCCATCCGGCAGCTCAGCATGCCGTCCGAGAAAGTATCGATGTCCTGAACCGCTCCGATCTGGTCGGCGACGTAGATGTTGGGCGAAAGCTGGTTGAGCGCGGCCTCGCCTTCCTCGAGCGTCGGCAGGTTCAGCAGCGCGACGGCAATGGGGCCGAGCCCGCCGGGGCCTTCGATGCTGCCTTGGATCGAGTTGCCGATCGCCGCCGCGTTGTCGCCCAGACCCGCCGGGGTGAAATCGAAGCCGTTGATCGAGAGTTCGACGTCGTTACCACCATTCACATAGTTGATGTCGCCGAGCACGAAGGGGTTGAGCAATGTCAGCGACTGCGTCGTGACGCCCGAGCCCGTGGTGATGATCGTGTAGGTGTCCGGCGTCCCGTTGGCACTGACGAAGTTCAGGCGAAGGTCGCCATCGAGCGAGGCGGAGTTGGTGACGTCGATGCGGTCGGCGAGCGAGTTGTCCATGTCGACGTCGAACAGCAGCGTGCCGGTCGCCTCGTTGACCAGGACGCCCGTCAGGGTCGTCGTCGCGACGTTGCCGACGCCGCCGGGCGACAGGGTGCCGCTGTTGGTGAGGGCGCTGTCGGCGCCGATGTTGACCGTGCTGCCCATGTTGAACAGGGCGCCGGAATAGTTGTTGAACGGGTTGCTCCACGGTCCGAGCAGGACGCTGCCGGAGATGGTTCCGTAGTTGTCGACGGTGGTGTCGTTCTGGGCGGAAATGACGGCGAATTCGTTCACGCCGCCGGTGTTGTAGATCGAACCGTAGTTCGTGAGCTGGAGGCCGAGACCCTCGACGAAGCGGACGCCAGCATTGCCGGTCGTGCCGGTCACGCTGGCGTTCGACCCCACGGTGACGGTCATCGCGCCGTAGCTCGTCACACGGATGCCGTCGAGCGCGCCTGAAATGGTGCCGCCATCGACCGAAACCTCGATCGTACCGTTGGCGATCGACGTTGCCGAGATGCCGTAGCCGGTCGAAGACGAGATGCTGCCTTCGTGGTCGATGTCGATGAGCGTGTCGCCGTTGGTCAGGGCATAGATGCCGTGGCTTCCCGAGGTGATGTTGCCGGTCGTGTCCACAGTGGCGTTGCCAGCGAGGGAGTTGACGAAGACGCCGTAGCCGTCGGCGTCGATGTCGCCCACCTGGGTGACGCTGACCTGCGTCGTGCCGAGCGTCTGGGCGTAGATGCCGTCGCTGCCCGACCAGATGTCGCCTTGGTTATCGACGGTGACGGTGCCGGCGGCAGAGAAGCCGTAGATGCCGTAGCCCGTGTCGGCCCAGATGTCGCCGCGGTTTGTGACGGTAACTGCGGTCAAGCCCTCGGTGCGGGCGAAGATGCCGTCGGTCCCCGCATCGATGTCGCCGGTGTTGTTGACCGTCACGGCGCCCGTCGTCGACGTCGCGCGGATACCGGAGGCGTCCGAGTAGATGTTGCCGACCTGCGTCACGCTGACCAGGGGGTTGCCCAGATTCATGGCGTAGATGCCGTGGTTGTTCGACCAGATGTCGCCGGTGTTGTTGACCGTGACCGCTCCGGTCGTCGAGTAGCCGTAGACGCCGTATCCGGAGTTCGCCCAGATATCGCCGCTGCTCGTGACCGAAACGCTGGAGTTGCCGGTGTTGCGCGCGAAGATGCCGTCGCTGCCGGCCCAGATGTCGCCGGTGCTGTTCACGGTCACGAGGCCGGTCGCCGAGAACGCGTAGATGCCGTCACCGGCATTGCCGGCCGAAAGATCGCCAGTATTGGTGATCTGCACGGCGTTGCCGCCAAGGTTCTGGGCGAAGATCGCATCGGAGTCCGATGTCACGTTGCCGCTCGTCACCACAGTGACGGAGCCGGTGGCCGACTGGGCGTAGATGCCGCGGTTGCCGGCGTCGATGTTGCCGGTGCTGTTCACCGTCACGACGTTCGAACCCGCGTTCACGGCGTAGATGCCGTAGCCATTGGCGTAGAGGTCGCCGACGGAGTCGACATCGATAATGCCCTGCGAGGACGCGGCGAAGATGGCGTTGCCGCCGGCGTCGATGTCGCCGATGGAGTCCACCGTCACCGTGGCGGAACCCTTGTTCTCCGCGTAGATGCCGTTGCCGTCTGCATCGATGTCGCCGCGCATGGTGACGGTCACCATGCCCGTCGCCGACAGGGCGGTGATGCCCGCGTCGCCCGAGTCGATGTCGCCGGTCACGTTGACGGAGACGCTCGCGCTGCCCTTGTTCTCCGCGTAGATCGTGGTCATGCCGGACTGGAACAGGTCGCCCGTCGCGCTGACGGAGACGGCGCCGTTTGGCGTGTAGGCATAGATGGCATGGCCGGAATCGGCGTCGATGCCGCCGGTCTGGTTGACCGTCACGCTCTGCGCGCCCGTGTTGGCGGCCCAGATGCCGTCGCTCCAGGCGGTGATCTGGCCCGTGCTGTTCACGAGCACCGCTCCGGCGTTCGCCTCGGCCTGGATGCCGATCCAGCTCTGCGCGATGGTGCCGTTGAAGTTGACGGTCACGCCGTCACCGCCGTTGGCGCCCTTGGTCTGGGCGAAGATGCCGTAGCCGGAGGCGTTGATGACGCTGTCGGTGACGGTGACGCCGACGGCGCCGCCCGCGGCGTAGGCATAGACGGCATTGCCGTCGTCGGAGGTAAGGTTGCCCGTATGCGTAACGGTCGCGCCCGCGAAGCTCGTGGTCATGGCGAAGATCGAGTCGCCATAGGACGAGATGGCGCCGTTCGTCTGGACGGTCACGGAGTTGTTGGCGGCATAGGCGTAGACGCCCTTGCCGTTGTCGGAGGTGATGTTCCCGGTCCAGGTGACCGAGGTCGAGTCGTCGACGCCGGTCGACTGCGCGAAGATGCCGTCGCCGTTGGACTGGATGACGCCGGAGCCGGTCAGGCTCGCGCCGCCGGTCGGCGAATCGAGGAAAATGCCGCGGCCGGTCATCGAGGTGACGTTGCCGGTGTGCATGGCGCCCACGTCCGAACCGGTCGAGATGAGCTGGATGCCGTCCCCGACGGCGGTGATGTTGCCGGAGCTGACCAGCGCGACGCTTCCGTAAGCCGCGTTCGCGTAGATGCCGCGACCGCCGGCGTCGACGTCGCCGGTCTGCGAAACCGTGATTCCGCCGCTGGTCGAGGTGTTGACGGCGCTGATGCCGTCGCCGGACGCGTCGATCGACCCTTCGTTGGCGATGACGAGGGGCGTGCTCGACGTCACCGCCGAAATGCCGGCGCCCGCCGTTACCAGAATGTCGCCCTCGTGGCTGATGAAGGTCAGGGTGCCGGCGTCGTCGTTGCGCACGTCGATGCCGCCCAGCGTCGCGGTGATGTCGCCGTCGATGGTCAGGCTCGTGCCGCCGAGCGAGATGGTGCGCACGCCGTAGCCGCCGTCCGAGACGATGGCGCCGTCATGGTCGATCGTGATGGAGCCGTTCCAGGTGTTCGCGTAGATGCCGTCCGCATCGGTGGTTGAAATCTGATAGATCCCGGTGTCGCTGACGATCGCGATCGTGCCGGAGGACTGGAAGTCGATGCCGGCGATGCCGGAGGCGGGCGCAATGTTTGCAGTAACGCCATTGACCAGCAGCGTCTCGATCGGATCGGTTGCCGATACGCCGGCGCCCAGCGCGCCAGAACAGGTCAGCGTGGTCCCGATGGTGCTGCAGGCGGCGTTGGCGGTCCCGGGCGCGCCGAGAACCAGGAACACCGTCGTCAGGGCCGCGCCGCTCAGGAGCGCGGCTCGCCTCGATGCGATCCCTGCGCGCGGCGCGCGCCTGCCAAGCATCACCCTGTTGCTGTCGTGCCAGGCAACGTCGACCATGCGGATTGTCCCCCGTCCGGAATGTGATGGCGCGCGGAATCACGGCGCCGACTTCCGCCTTAGGACTAGTGGCAGTGCCGGTTCGCGGATAGCGGGAGTCCGGCCTTCCCCCGCGGAAAATAAAAACTGTGACGGAGATGCCACAATCTTGTCCGGGTCTTGCCGCGCCGGTCCGTGCGCCCATCGCGCAATCTCTTGCAACGCTTGCAACGTATGATGTTCTGGTGGATAAGCCGCCGCCCGCGCGATCGCGGCTTCCGGATCCGGTCACATGACATCGATGCAATTCTCCTCGGGCGACCTCACGGTGGATCGGCGCGCCGATTATGCCGAGATGTTGTTTGCGGGTGGCGACGCGGCCGCGGCCGCAGCCCTGATGGCGGATACGCTCACGCTGGCGCCAAGTTGGGCCGCGGGCTGGTACCGCCTGGCAGAAATGCATGAAAAATCAGGTGATTCGGCGCGCGCCACCGGCGCCTACGCAGAAGCGTTGCGGCTCGATCCAGCCGACCGCCTAGGTGCCAGTCTGAAGCTCGGCCTGCTCGGCGCGGCGCATGCCATCGAGGCTCCGCCGAGCGCCTTTGTCGAGACGCTGTTCGACCAGTACGCCGACCGCTTCGACCGGGCGCTGGTGGAACGGCTCGACTACCGGGTTCCCGACCTGATCGCGCAGGCGCTGGCGGCCGCGGGCGCCGCGCGGTTCGCCCACGTGGTCGATCTCGGCTGTGGCACCGGGCTGATGGGCGAGCGGCTGCGTCATGCGGCTAGCTTCCTCGAGGGCGTCGACATCTCGGCCGGCATGCTGAAGAAGGCCGAGGCCAAGCGAATCTACGACCGGTTGTATCGGCAGGACCTGCAGACCTTCGATCCCTCGACGCTCGAACAGGCCGCCTTACCGACCGAAACGGGCGAAACGCCGCTCGCGGGAGCGGAAACCGGAGGTCGGTCGGCCAGGCGCATCGATCTCGTCGTGGCGGCGGACGTGTTTCTCTATCTCGGTGCGCTCGATCGCATCGTCGCCGCCGTCGCGACGATGCTGCCCGACGGGGGGCTGTTTGCGTTCTCTCTTGAGTTGCACCGGGGCCCCGAGGCGATGGTGCTGCGCCCCTCGCGGCGCTATGCCCATTCCGAAGGTCCGCTGCGCGACCTTCTCGCCGCCGCCGGCTTCGCCGTCGTTTCCTTCGCCGCCAACCCGATCCGCCTGGATCGCGGCGAACCGATCGAGGGACTGATCGTCCTTGCGCGAAAGGGGGGGGCGGACGCGCCGGCGGCGTCGGTCGTGGAGGATCTCGCGCTGGCCGGCGAGGGGACGGCTGTCCAGCCGAACTGACGACGGCCGATCGGCGGATCGACCTCACGGGCGCACGCGAAGGCCGTATTACGAAGGGCCTTGGATGAAGCTACGCGCCCGCGTCGTGTCCTTCGCCATCGTGTTCGCGGAGCGACCAGTCCCGCGCGCCGCGACAGGGGCCGGCCTCCGATCCTCGCCATTCGCTTCCGCCGTGCGCCTGCCCTCGTGAAGAGCCTCGATTGCCGGCGAGTGCTGCCAGGGACGTTTCAGCGAACCGCGCTTCGATGGCCGGACCGCCCCCCCCCCGCGCAACGCGGCCGGTGGGTTGCGCTCGGTCGGCGCTGCTCCGACGATTGACATATTGTATGACAGTCATATAGGAATCGACCGTCGTGGTTTCCGGATGGTTCTGACGACCCCCGACCGGCGGCATTTTTTCTGCGCAGATGAGTACGGGTCCAAGCAATTGCCTGCATTGAACGATATAGATGACGACGCGTTCTATATTCTTTAATTAAAATATCATTTTTATTTTCAGAATATACGGATTCTGTCGGTCGGAAAGAAAGGTTCATCGGAAAATGACTGAGATTCCATACGTAGAAGACATTGGATTGAACTACGAGGATCTGCGGAATCTCAGTGAGCGGAATTGGGCGGTCCGTTCGGGCCGGGGGATCGAGGTCCTGCGGTTTCGCGAAGGGCTGGCGATGCTGGAGCACAAGAATCTCGAGAAGGGGGCGTCGTTCCAGAAGCGCCTGGATGATCTCGGCATCACCGAGGGCAAGGCCCGCGATGATTGGAACCGCATGCTGGTGACCACGGAAGGCGAGGCCAGACGCGCCCTCCGGCGACCGCTGACCCAGCTGCTTGCCGGGCCGCAGATGCGCAAGCTCGAAGGCGTCATCCGGCAGATCGTCGAAGATGTCCTCGATGAAATCGAGGATCCGACCGAGGTCGATCTTATGGACGAAGTCGCCTGGAAGATTCCTTCCCGCGTCTATTGTCATCTTGTCGCCGCGCCGATCGAACACGCGCCGATCGTGGCGCAGCTTTCCGATCGCGCCCTTGCACCGATCCTGACTGGAAATACGGATAGAAGACAGGACAGCATCGACGCGTTCTACGAGACGCTCGATTTCGTGCGGGTTCACCTGGACGAGCGTCGCAGGCAGGGACTTGGCGAGGATTTTTCCTCGATCATGATCCGGCAGCGGGAATCGGGCCTTCAAACCGAAGAAGAACTCTACTTCGAGGGAATCGCACTGCTGCAGGCCAGCGTCGACAACACGGTCCACCAGATCGGCATGATGCTTGGCACGCTTCTGGAGGATGCGCCCCGCTGGGAGAAGGTCGTTCAGGATCCCGCGCTCGTCCAGCCGGCGGTCGAGGAGGCGATGCGCCTGGCGCCTCGATTCAACACCATTTTCCGGTATGCGAGGCATGAGACCGATTTCAATGGCCTGTCCGTGCCGGCCGACACCTGGGTCTACCTGTCCATCCGCGCCGCCAACCGCGACAGCGGCGTCTTCAACGATCCGCCGTCGTTCCGCTTCGACAGGGGCATGAACCGGACGCTGCAGTTCGGGGGCGGGCCATACAACTGCCTGGGGCAGATTCTCGCGCGGGTCGAGTTGCAGGCCGTCCTGCATGCGCTTCGGGACAGGTTTCCCCGCGGCCGCCTGACGGAGGCGTGGGTCCAGCACGAAACCAACGCGGTGAACGAAGTGACGAGGCTTCGCGCCGCCCTGCGGTAACCGCCGGGACAGGCGCGGTGAGGCCGTTCGGCGGGGACGATCCGCCGGACGGAACCGTCACGCCGAGACCGGTCAGGCCGGCATTCCGCGGCCGCGCGATAGGCGGGACCGCTTCGGGGTTCGCATCCCGCGTCATCTCATCCTCCATCTTCCCCGCCGCCCTTCCCTGGATCGCCGTTCCGGTTTAGTTCTGTCCGCCGTGACAGACCAATCCGCCCGTTCACCCGGCAACGCCGGCCCGCGCCTGCCCGACCCCTTCCTGCGCTGGTTCGCCGAACGCGGGTGGGCGCCGCGCGCGCATCAACTCGAACTGCTCGCGCGGGCGCAGGGCGGAGCCTCGGTGCTGCTGATCGCGCCGACCGGGGCGGGCAAGACGCTGGCGGGCTTCCTGCCGTCGCTGGTGGACCTCGCCGAGCGCGGCAGGCGCAGGCCGGGCCAGGCGCACCGGGGGGTGCACACGCTCTACATCTCGCCACTCAAGGCGCTGGCGGTCGACATCGAGCGCAACCTGACGAAACCCGTCGAGGGCATCGGGCTGCCGATCACGCTGGAAACCCGCACCGGCGACACGCCGGCCCACAAGCGCCAGCGACAAAAACTGTCTCCGCCCGACATCCTGCTGACCACGCCCGAGCAACTGGCGCTGCTGATCGCGTCTTCGGATGCCGTCCGGTTCTTCTCCGGCCTGCGCTTCGTGGTGCTCGACGAACTGCATTCGCTGGTGACGTCGAAACGGGGACACCTGCTTTCGCTGGGGCTGGCGCGGCTGCGCGCACTGGTGCCGGGGCTGCGGACGATCGGCCTGTCGGCAACGGTGGCCGAACCTGACGAATTGCGCCGCTGGCTGGTGCCGCAGGACCCAGCCGGCGCGATGGCCGACCTGATCACGGTGGCGGGCGGGGCGAAGCCCGACATCTCGATCCTCGAGTCGCGCGAGCGCATCCCCTGGGCCGGGCACTCGGCGCGGCACGCCATGCCCGAGGTCTACGAGGAGATCCGCAGGCATCGTACGACGCTGCTGTTTGTCAACACGCGCAGCCAGGCGGAACTGCTGTTCCAGGAACTGTGGCGCATCAACGACGACAACCTGCCGATCGCGCTGCATCACGGCTCGCTCGACGTGGCGCAGCGGCGCAGGGTCGAGAAGGCGATGGAGACGAATGCGCTGCGCGCCATCGTGGCGACCTCGACGCTCGACCTCGGCATCGACTGGGGCGACGTCGACCTCGTCGTGCATGTCGGCGCGCCGAAGGGGGCGAGCCGGCTCGCCCAGCGCATCGGCCGCTCCAACCACCGCATGGACGAACCGTCGAAGGCGATCCTGGTCCCGGCCAACCGCTTCGAGGTGATGGAGTGCCGCGCCGCCATCGAGGCCAACTATCTCGGCGCGCAGGACACGCCGCCGCTCGTCGACGGGGCGCTCGACGTGCTGGCCCAGCACGTGCTCGGCTGCGCCTGCGGCGCGCCGTTTTCGGCCGACGCGCTGTTTGCCGAGGTGCGCACGGCCGCGCCCTATGCGCGTCTCGACCGCGACAGTTTCGACCGAATCGTCCAGTTCGTCGCGACCGGCGGCTATGCGCTCAGGACCTACGAGCGCTACGCCCGCATCCGGCAGACGAAGGAGGGGCTGTGGCGCGTCAGCCATCCCCGCGTGGCGCAGCAGTACCGGCTCAATGTCGGCACGATCATCGAGGCGCCGATGCTCGACGTTCGCTACGTGCGTCAGGGCCGCGGAGGCGCTTCGCGCGGCGGATTGGTGCTGGGCAAGGTCGAGGAGTATTTCCTCGAGACGCTCAAGCCGGGCGATACCTTCATGTTCTCCGGCCGCGTCCTGCGCTTCGAGGGCATCCGCGAGAACGTGGCCTACGTGTCCAACGCGCCCGGCGCCGACGCCATGGTGCCGTCCTATGCCGGCGGCAAGTTCCCGCTCTCGACCTACCTCGCCGAACAGGTGCGGGCGATGCTGGCCGCCCCCGACCGCTGGCAGGCGCTGCCCGACCAGGTGTCGGACTGGCTCAGGCTGCAGCGCGACGTCTCGGCCCTGCCGGGGCGCGACCAGTTGCTGGTCGAGACCTTTCCGCGCGGGCAGCGCTTCTACATGGTCGCCTATCCCTTCGAGGGCCGGCTCGCCCACCAGACGCTCGGCATGCTGCTCACGCGCCGGCTGGAGCGGGCGGGGGCCCGGCCGCTCGGCTTCGTGGCCAGCGACTACGCGCTCGCGGTCTGGGGACTGTCCGACATGGGCGCGATGGCCAGGTCGGGGGAGGCGCCGCTCGCCGCCTTGTTCGACGAGGACATGCTGGGCGACGACCTCGACGCCTGGCTGGCCGAAAGCTGGCTGCTGAAACGCACCTTCCGCAATTGCGCGGTGATCGCCGGCCTGATCGAGAAACGCCATCCGGGCCAGGAGAAGACCGGCCGCCAGGTGACGGTCTCGGCCGACCTGATCTACGACGTGCTGCGCAGCCACGAGCCCGACCACATCCTGTTGCAGGCGACGCGCGCCGATGCCGCGACCGGGCTGCTCGACGTGGCGCGACTCGCCGATATGCTGTCGCGGATCAAGGGTCGAATCATGCACAAGCACCTCGACCGGATCTCGCCGCTCGCCGTGCCGATCATGTTGGAGATCGGCAAGGAGGCGGTGAACGGCGATGCGAGCGACACGCTGCTGGCCGAGGCGGCGGACGAACTGATCGAGGAGGCGCTGAGCCTGAAATGACGGACGGGGCGGCATGACGATCGCGACTCGCATCGACGGCGGCGCGGCGCTCGTGGGCATCGCCGGCGAGGAGGCCGCCTGCGATCCCTCAGGCGCGATGTTCCTGCCGGCGCACGGGCTGCTCGTCGTCTCGGACCTGCATCTCGAGAAGGGAGCGGCTTTCGCGCGGCGCGGCGTCATGGTGCCGCCCTACGACACCGCCGCCACGCTCGACAGGCTCGCCCGCGTCGTCGATTCCTATCGGCCGGCCGCCGTCATCAGCCTCGGCGATTCCTTCCACGACGTCGTCGGCGCGCGCGACATGCCGGAGCCTTTCCGCGACTGGCTCGGCGCCCTCATGCAGGGTCGCGACTGGTTCTGGATCGTCGGAAACCACGACCCGGAGCCGCCGGCGGGCCTGCCCGGCCGCACCGTCCGCGAGATCGCCGTGGGGAACCTGCTGTTCCGGCACGAGCCGGCTGGGCGCGCCTGCGACGGCGAGGTCGCGGGCCACCTGCATCCCGGCGCGCGAATCGTGCGGCGCGGGCGCTCGGTGCGGCGTCCCTGCTTCGCGACGGACGGGCGCCGGCTCGTCATGCCGGCCTTCGGCGCACTGACCGGGGCGCTCAACGTGCGCGACCGCGCCTTTTCCCGGCTTTTCGACTGGGACGCCTTCCGCGCCTACATGCTCGGATCGGACCGCGTCTATCCCGTCGCGGGCAGGATGCTGTCGCCCGGCTGAACTCAGGCGGTGGCGACGAAGGCGAGAACCATCGTCGCCACGACGAGCCCGGTGAGTAGGGTTCTCAGCCGCCCATACCAGCGCGGCGCCACGCCGCCATGGACGGCGAAGGTGTCCCAGGCGCCCTGGGCCGCGAAGGCGACCGCGAGCAGGCCGAAGGCATAGGGCACGGGCGCGAAGAGCGCGGCCCAGCCGACCAGCGGCGGCACGCAGCTGGCGATCAGGTCGCGCGGGCTGCCGCCATGGCGGAAGACCATGCCCAGCCCCCAGCGGATGCCGCCGAGAAAGGACAGGATGATTGCGCAATAGGACTGGAGAAGGGCCAATGTTTGGGCCTTCGCCGGATGTGCGTCGTCGATGCCCATCAGCCAGAGCACGAGGACGATAATCGGCGCGTAGCCGAACAAGGCCAGGACGCGGGCGGTCCGTTGCGTCCGTGCCTCCTGCTCGGCGTGTCGCGAGGGCTCCTGGTCCATCTCAGTCCCGTCTGAAGATCACGCGCCCCAGCCAGCCGGTCAGAATGGCGAGCAGGACGGAAATCACGCCGTAGGCGAAACCGTTCGTGTTGGCGAAGCGGTAGAGAGACTGCTCGAAGCCGGCCTTCTGGATGGCCAGCTGGGCGGAGCTCTCCTTCATGAAGAGCCCGTTCTTGAACAGGAAGGCGCGCGCCTTGTGGGTGCCGACCGGCACGTTGGGCGCCAGCCGCAACGTTGCCCGGAAAAGGCTCTGGGTCAGGAACTGAACGCCGCTGATGTTTTCCGAATAGAGGCCGCTCGACCGCTTCAGGCCGCGCAGCGCCGCCTCGAACTCCTGAATCTTCACCGGGTCGCGCGTCCGGTCCATCGGCGCGATGTAGATGTTTTCGGTCCCCAGCGCCAATTGGCGGAAGTTGTTCTGGTCCGTAATGTCCTGGAGCGCGCGGGTGGTCGCCACCGAGTAGGACGCCGGAGCGCTCGCGAAGGTCTCCGAATCGGCATTGATCCAGACGCCGAGGACCCTCTGTTTCTTGCGCACCACGGTCGGCCGCATCGGGCCTTCGAGAACGACGATGATGTCGTAGCGACCCTGCCGGTGAACCAGCGGGTCGGCGTTGTCGAGCGCGCCGAAGATCGTCAGGTCGGCACCGGAGAAATCCGAGGTGATCGAGATGCGGTCGGTGGAGAGGCCGATCTGGATGCTCTCGGGGATCGGAGCGGGGACCTGCTGCGGCGCCGGTGCTGTCGGCGCAGGGGAAGGCGCGGCGGCGGGCGCCGGCCCCTGGGCGGAAGCCGAGAGGCTGCCGAGGGCGAGGAAGACGGCGGCAAGGCCGAGTCGCCACGCTGCCATGGCTCAGGCCCCCATGAGCGGCGTGAGGGAGTAGACGTTCGGCGGCTCGACGAAGAGATCGAACGCGAGGCGCAGGGCCACCGCCAGCACCAGCAGCGCGAGCAGGGCGCGCAACTGTTCGCCGCGCAGCTTCTGGCCCGCCTTCGCGCCATATTGTGCGCCGGCCACGCCGCCGACCATCAGCGCCAGTGCGAGCACGACGTCGACGGTATGGTTCGTCGCCGAGTGCATGATGGTCGTATAGGCGGAGGTGAAGATGATCTGGAAAAGCGATGTGCCGATGACGACGTTGGTCGGAACCTTGAGCAGATAGATCATGGCCGGAACCATGATGAAGCCGCCGCCGACGCCCATGATGGACGCGAGAAAGCCGATCGCCGCGCCGAGCGCGAGCACGGGGATGACGCTGACGAACAGCTTCGACGCCCGGAAGCGCATCTTCAGCGGCAGCTTGTGGATCCAGTTGTGCTGGCCGGGCCGGCGCAGTCCGGTCGTGTCGCCCTTGCGCGCCGCCCGCAGCGCATTGACGCTCTCGACCAGCATCAACGCGCCCACCGTGCCGAGCAGGCCGACATAGAGCAGCGAGACGAAGAGATCGAGCTGGCCGAGCTGGCGCAGGAGCTTGAACACCCAGACGCCGAACGATGAACCGAAGATGCCGCCCACGAGCAGCACCGTCCCGAGCTTGAAATCGATGGTTCCGCGCTTGAAGTGGGCGAGCGCGCCGGAGAAGGACGAGGCGATGACCTGGTTGGCGCCCGTGGCGACGGCGATGGCCGGGGGAATGTTGTAGAAGATCAGGAGCGGCGTGATCAGGAAGCCGCCGCCGACGCCGAACATGCCGGACAGGAACCCTACCGCCGCTCCCATGGCGAGGAGCACGAACAGATTGACCGACATTTCCGCGATGGGAAGATAAATGCCCACCTGACCCACTCGATTGTGTTGCGCTCGGCAACGATCCCGACCCTAGAGAGCCTAACACATGGATCATTAAGGGCTTGTTGCGCCCGGAAAAGGGCGAAGTCAAAGCCCAGGGGCGCATCCCTCTGTGATGTTTGCGACATGTCGGGCGTGGGCGGTACGGAGCCCGCGCTCCGCCACGGAGCTACTTCCGGGCCAGCAGTATCTTCACGAGTTCGTCGTTCACCTCTCCGGTGGGCGCCAGGCCGTTGTCCGTCTGGAACGCCTTGATGGCCGACTTGGTGCGGGCACCCATGACGCCGTCCGCCGAACCGGCGTCGTATCCGTTCTTGTTGAGGATGAGCTGGATGGTCATGACCGCCTTCTTCATGTCGACGCTGGCCGTCGTGCCGAGGCTTTCCTGCCAGGCGTCCGGAATGTCGACGATGTTGGCTTCCTCGACGAGCGGCTTGGGCTTCCACAGTTCGGTGGCGGCGCGCGCCTTCGCCAACTGTTCGGGACGCAGCGCGTTGGCGACCTCGTCGCGCTTGGCGGCGGCGTCCTTGTCGCCGTCCTTTGCAAGCAGCGCGAACCACTTGTAGGATTCCTCCAGGCTCTGCGGCACGCCGAGGCCCTTGGCCGACAGGATGCCGAGATTGTACTGGCTGTCCTTCACGCCGAGTTCGGCCGCCTTGATGAACCAGCGCGCGGCCGAGTCGTTGTCGACCGCGCCGTCCGTCCCCATGGCGAAGAGAACGGCGAGATTGTGCATGGCGCTCGCGTTGCCCTGGGCGGCCGCGAGCTGGTACCAGGTCTTGGCCTTCGCCACGTCGCGCTCGACGCCGATGCCCTTCTCGAGGAAATTGCCGATCCGGTACTGGGCCGGCGCCAAGCCCTGTTCGGCGGCGCGCTGGTACCACTTCGCCGCGATCGCCCGGTCGGCCGGGACACCGCGTCCAGCGTCGTAGCGATTGCCGATTTCGAAGAGCGCCTTCGGGTCGCCGGCATCCGCGGCCTCGCGCAGGGCGATCGGCCCGGCGTCGACGGGCGCCGCCTCGAAGCCCAACGAGGCGACGTCGCCGCTCTCGAGGTCGGTTTCGCCGTCCACCGCCTCGAATTCTTCCGATCCGATCTGTTCGGCGATCGCGGCCGGGGAGTCCTCGGCGGCCGCCCGCGAGGGGGCGACGGCGGACGCCTCGGCGACCGGCGCGGCGGACCGGTCCACCGTGCGGATCGCCTTCGTCTCCGCCGCTTCCGACAACGGCTCCGGCGTGGCCGTGTCGGCAACGGGCGCCGAAGCCACGAAGGAAGGGCTGGAAGAGACGGGTGCGACCGGCTTGTCGGCGACGCGCAGGGCGTCGGCGAAAAACGCCTTGCCCAGTTGCAATCCGGCGAGCGCCATCATGATCGCGGCGGCCGCCATCAGGATCGGCTTGCGCTTGGCGCGGAGGAACTCCGAGGGGCTGAACTTCCGCTTGGCCCCTTCCGTCCCGTCGGACTGGCGAAAGGTCTGCGCCTCCGCGGCGGCGGCCTGGGCGGCGCGCCTGGCGGCGGCGATGAAGTCGGCCTTCCCGGTCGCGGTCGCGTCGGTGGCGGCGGGTGTCGCCGCCCGCTCGTCGCGCACGCGCCGCATGATGGCGTTCAGGTCGGGCGCGCCCGAACCAGGCTCCAGCGGCTGGTCGATGACGGAGCTGTCGAGAGGATCGTCGAGCCCCGTCTCGGCCATTCCGGCGAGTTTCGGTTCCTGTTGCCGCGGCTGCTCCGCCTTCGCCTGCTTGCGTCCCGTCAGCGCCCGGGCGACGCCGCCGAGGAGGGATTTCCTTTTCGGGGCTTCGCCCCCTGCCTCGTCGGCGGAAGCGGCCGCGGCCCGTGCCGCCGCCTTGGCGGCCAGGCGCGGCGGCTCGGGCCTCAAGAGGGGCGCCGTTGCCGGCATCGGCCCCGACAGCGTGGTGGAGGAGGAAAGCGCCGCCGCGGACGCCGCCAGCGGCATTTCATCGGCGGCCGGCGCAAGCGGCGGGACGGCGTCCGCGTCGATGCGGCTGCGATAGGCGGTGGCGATGTCGGCGTTGCGCATTTCCAGCGACGCGAGCCGGTCGACGACCTTCAACAGCGTGTCGTGAATCGCCTCGAAGGTGCGGCTGTTGCGCTCGTCCGATTTGCGGGCAAGCGATTCCAGCGTGCGGAGTTCATCGGCGAGCGCTCCGGCGTCCTCGTCGTCGATGCCGCCGGCGCGCAGCGAGGCGACGGCACGCTGCGCGGCTTCCTGCGCCGCCGCTACGATCGAATCGCGCTGGTCGGCCAACGAGCGCTCGATGCTGTCGAGGCGCGGTGCGAGCACGTCCAGGTCCGGCGCGTCCGCCAATGGGCGCGACAGATGCGCCGTCAGCCCGGCCAACTGCTTCTCGAGGCCGAGGATCAGGTGCGGGTCGATGTCAGCGACCTGCCGGGAGGTGTCCTCCATGCGGGCGGCGATGGTCTCGAGCCGCTCTTCCAATGCGCGCAGGGCACGGTTGTTGCCTTCGCCTGCGCGGCCGTCGATACGGTCGGACAGGTCGGCGAACTTCTCGTCGAGCGCCTGGAGCAGGATCGGATCCGGATCGCCTGCGCGGCGAATAGACTCATCGAGACGGTTGGCGATGCTTTCGAGGCGGTGCTCGAATGCATCGAGGAGGCGAGGATCGGGCCTGTCGCCTCGCGCCGTATCGATCCGGTCGGACAGGTCGGCGAACCTGTCGTCCAGCGCCTGGAGCAAGGCGGGCTCGAGCGCCGCGCCCCGGGTGTCGAGGCGTTCGGCCATCTCCTCGAGGCGGCGATCCATGTCGCGCATGAGGGCGTGGGCCTGGGCGGTGGCGCGCTCGTGGCGCTCCTCGAAGAGCGCCGCGATCTCGGCGAAGCGCCGCTCCAGGCTGTCGATGATGCGTTCGCGCTCGGCGCCGGACGATTCGTTCTCAAGGCGTTCGTAGATGATGCCGATCTGGCGGCCGAGCCTCTCGATCGCCTTTTCGGGAAGCGCCGCGCGCTGGGCGATGTCCTCGACCCGGCGCGACAATCCGTTCAGCCGGTCGAGAAGCTCTCCCGAAGCGCCCTCGACCGTCATGTCGTCGATCTGTTGAGCGAGCGCTGAGATACGCGCCTCGATCCGCTCGAAGGGCTCCGTCGGAACCGTCCTGCCGGACACCGTCGAGGCGACGATCGCGCGCGAGATCTCGTCGAGCCGGTGCTCGATGGTCTCGAAGGAGCCGACCGGGGAACCGGCCTGGGAACCGGCCTGGCGCGAGAAATGATCGACGGCGCCGGCGAGCGTGCGCACCTTTTCGTCGAGCGAACGCAGCGCGCGCGAATCAGGCAGGTTGCCGATCGCCTCGCCGATCTGTTCGAGCCGTTCGGCCAGAGCCAGGATCGCCGGATCCTGCGTGCCGCGGGCGCCCGCGCGCTGCTCGAACTTGGTCCAGCGGTCGTCGATCGAGCGCACAGTGTCCTCGCGGGCGAGTTCGGCCAGCGTCGCGCGGACCTGCTCCATTTCCGAGCGAAGCATCTCCAGGCCGCGATCGTCGCTGCGGCTGGCCATCGCATGGATCGCGCGCGAGAGCCGTTCCATTTCCGCGGCGAGTTCACGGCCTTCGGCCGCCGCCTGCGGCTGGGTGGCAGATCGGCCGAGATCGTCGCGCAGCGCGTCGAATTCCTTGCGCATGCCCGCCGACATCTGCAGGCGCATGTCCTCGCGAAGCGCCCTCAGTTCTTCCGAGAGGTCCGCGAATGCGCCGGCGCCCTTCGCCTGTTGTCGGGAGCGCTCGATCTCGCGGCGCAGTGAGCCGATCCCCTCCGCGTTTTCCGCGGAGCGGCGTCCGGCCGGCGCCGCGCGGGTCGAGCGCGGCTCGGTCGTTGGCGCATCCGCCAGGCGGCGCGCGCGACGGTCCTCCGCGTCGGCGAGGCCGCGGCCCTGCTGCATGCTGCCGAAGCGGCTTTCCAGATCCTCCAGGGTCCGGTTCAGGTCGTCGAGGGAAGCATGCGTACGGCGCTGCCTGCCCGCGTTCAGAGTGTCGAGAAAGGACCGGTTGCTGCTCATCGAAACGCCTGTTCGTAAGGATTTCCAGAGACTTGTCCCGGCGCCGTTCGGACGGCACGAAGCGTCGGCATGACCGTCTTCCCGGCGCAGGCAGCAGTCGCGTTGGCGGTCATTGCGCCTAGCCCTCTCTTCGGTGCGGACAGCCGTGAGGAACGCGAGAACGGGATACCTACGGGAAATCGACGTCCAACCATTCGCCCAACGTGGTAAACAAGCCGTTAACCATGCTTAAGAATTTGCGACATGGGGGTCGTTGGGTCAGGCGACGGTGCGCTGCCCCGTTCTGGATTGAAACAGTTTGTATCCAAACTTGAATTGAAATCCGGCGGCCGGCTCACTAATTGCGCGGCCATACAGAGTGGCCATGCGTCTGCGAACGCCTTGCGGCCGATGTTTCAGATTTTCTGAACAAAGATGAGAACTGGCCCGACGGGCCCCGATTTGCGCGTGCCGAGCGGATTGGCGGCCGCGCCGAAGGAACCACTGATCATGATGAAGACCGTCTCGGCCATCGAGGCCATCTCTAACGCATCCGAAGCCTTTTCCGACGCCGATGACGACCTGATGCGGATCGGCGACATGGCGAAGGAGTTCGATGTTTCGCTGCGGACCCTGCGCTTCTACGAGGACAAGGGGCTGATCCAGCCCAAGCGCGAAGGCAACATGCGCCTGTACTCCCGGCGCGAGCGCGCCCGGCTGCGCCTCATCCTTCTCGGACGCAATGTCGGTTTCTCGTTGCGCGAGGTGAAGCAGATGATGGACCTTTACGATCCGCAGGGAACCAACACCAAGCAGCTTCGCGTTGCGCTGGAGAAGTCCGAAAAGCAGCTTTCCCGGCTGCAAAAGCAGCGCGAGTCGATCGAGGACGCCATCTCTCAGTTGAATGCTGCCATGGAGGTCGTTCGGAGTTCGCTGGAGGAGCGGCAGCGCCAGTCGGCGGCCTGATCTCCGTCGCTATCCTGTCCGGGACGCGGTCTCGGCTCAACGGCGCGCTTCGGCGCGCCGTTTTGCGTTCGATGGTCAAAAACGACATCCTCACGCCGAATTGACGTTTACGCAAACGTCAATATTTGCTAGTCCACCCTCCGACGAGATGTGGGCGCCTTCGCACTCGTGCGGGCGCCCCTGGAACTCTTCTGGAGGACTACATGCCCAGCTACCGCGCCCCTATCCAGGACACGCTGTTCGTGCTCAACGAAGTGCTCGGCTACGAGCGCTATTCCAACCTTCCCGGCTTTTCCGACGCCACACCGGACGTTCTGGAGGCGATCCTTTCCGAAGGCGCCAAGCTCGCGGAAAACGTCATGCATCCGATGAACCTGTCGGGCGACCGGGAAGGGTGCGTGCGGCACGAGGATGGATCCGTCACTACGCCGACGGGCTTCAAGGCCGCGTTCGACCAGTATTGCGAGGGCGGCTGGATGTCGCTGTCGGTGCCGGCGGAGTATGGCGGGCAGGGCCTGCCCTACACGGTGCATTCCGCGGTGGGCGAATATCTGTCCTCCGCCAACATGGCGTTGATGATGTATCCGGGCCTGACCCAGGGCGCGATCGCGGCGATCCTGGCGCATGGCTCGGAGGAGCAGAAGCAGATCTTCGTGCCGAAGATGGCCGAGGGCCGCTGGACCGGCACGATGAACCTGACGGAGCCGCATTGCGGCACCGATCTCGGCCTCCTGCGCACCAAGGCGGTGCCGGCCGGCGACGGCAGCTACAGGATTTCCGGCCAGAAGATCTTCATCTCGGCCGGCGACCATGACATGGCGGAGAACATCGTCCACCTCGTGCTCGCCCGCATCGAGGGCGCGCCGGAGGGCGTGAAGGGCATCTCGCTGTTCATCGTGCCGAAGTTCAAGCTCGATGCCGACGGCAATCCGGGCGAGCGAAACGGTGTCTCCTGCGGCTCCATCGAGGAGAAGATGGGCATCCACGGCAACGCCACCTGCGTCATGAACTACGACGAGGCGGTCGGCCACCTGATCGGCCAGGAGAACGGCGGCCTGAAGGCGATGTTCGTGATGATGAACGAGGCCCGCCTCGGCGTCGGCCTGCAGGGCCTCTCGGTCGCCGAGATCGCCTACCAGAACGCCGCCAATTACGCTCGCGAGCGCATCCAGGGCCGGTCGCTGACCGGCGCCAAGGAGAAGGACAAGAAGGCGGATCCGATCATCGTGCACCCCGACATCCGCCGCAAGCTGATGACGATGAAGGCCTTCAACGAGGCCGGCCGGGCGCTGATCCTGTGGACGGCGCTCAAGTCCGACGTGGCGCATCGTTCCGGCGACGACAAGGACCGGCAGGCCGCGGACGACCATCTCGGCCTCATGACCCCCATCATCAAGGGCGTGCTCACCGACAAGGGCTTCGAGCACGCCGTGATGGCGCAGCAGGTCTATGGCGGGCACGGCTACATCGAGGAATGGGGCATGAGCCAGTTCGTGCGCGATGCTCGCATCGCCATGATCTACGAAGGCGCCAACGGCATCCAGGCGCTCGACCTCGTCGGCCGCAAGCTCGGCCTCAATGGCGGCCGCGCGGTGCAGGCCTTCTTCAAGGAGGTCGGCGAGTTCTGCGAGCAGAACCGCTCCGACGAGAAGATGGCGCCCTTCACGAAGTCGCTCAAGAAGGGCCTCAACGATCTCCAGGCCGCGACCATGTGGCTGGTGCAGAACGGCCTGTCGAACCCCGACAACGCGGGTGCTGCCTCGACCGACTACATGCATCTCTTCGGCCTCGTGGCGCTCGGCTACATGTGGGGCCAGATGGCGAAGACCGCGCAGGCCAGGCTCGCCGCCGGCGCGAACGGGTCCTCGGCCTTCTACGAGACCAAGCTCGTCACCGCGCGCTACTACATGGAGCGGGTCATGCCCGAGACGTCGGCCCATCTCGCCCGTCTTTCGACCGGCGCCGAGGCGATGATGGCGCTGCCGGCCGAGGCGTTCTAGGCTCGTCGCGCGTCTTTCGCAGGGAGGACGCGCGCCGCCTGCCAGACTGTTCAACGTTGAACTTTGTGGCGTGTTGGGATACCACTCGGTGCGACGACCGCCGTCCGCCCGCGCTCGATGCCGGCCGGCTTGCGATCCGGGGCTCTTGCGTCCGGCGGCGACACGGCGCAAATGACCATGCGCATGCTTGGAGGAAGCACGGAATGACCACCAGCCCCGCATCCGTTCTCGGCCTGCCGCAGCCGGCCTGGGCCGGCGAGGACGTGGCCATGCTCTACGACATGGCGACCCGGTTCCTCGAGGCCGAGATCGCGCCGCGCTACGAGGAGTTCGAGAAGGCCGAGATCTTCGACCGCGAGAGCTGGCGCAAGGCCGGCGAGAACGGCCTGCTCTGCGCCTCGATGCCGGAGGAATATGGCGGGTCGGGCGGCACCTACGCCCATGAGAGCGCCATCATCGAGGCGATTAGCCATGTCGGCGTCGACGGCTTCGGCATCGCGCTGCACAATTCCATCGTCGCGCCGTACATCCTCCACTACGGCTCGGAAGAACAGAAGAGGAAGTGGCTGCCGAGGATGGCGACCGGCGAGCTGATCGGCGCCATCGCCATGACCGAGCCGGGCGCCGGCTCCGACCTCCAGGGCATCAAGACGAGGGCGGAGAAGGACGGCAACCACTACCGCCTCAACGGCTCCAAGACCTTCATCACCAACGGCCAGCTCGCCAACCTGATCGTCGTCGTCACCAAGACCGATCCGGCCAGGGGCGCCAAGGGCACCTCGCTGATCGTGGTCGAGACCGACGAGGTTGAGGGTTTCCGGCGCGGCCGCAACCTCGACAAGGTCGGGCTCAAGTCGAACGACACCTCCGAACTCTTCTTCGACGACGTGCGCGTGCCGACGTCGAACCTGCTCGGCACCGAGGAAGGCCAGGGCTTCGTCCAGCTGATGCAGCAACTGCCGCAGGAGCGGCTGCAGATCGGCGGCACGGCGATCGCCGCGGTCGAGAAGGCGCTCGCCATCACGATCGACTACGTCAAGGAGCGCAAGGCCTTCGGCAAGGCGATCATCGATTTCCAGAACACCCAGTTCAAGCTCGCCGAGCTGAAGACCGAGGCGACCGTCGGCCGCGTCTTCTACAATGACTGCGTGGCGCGCCACGTCGCCGGGGGGCTCGACCCCTCGACCGCCTCGATGGCCAAGTACTGGCTGTCCGACCTGCAGGGCAAGGTGATGGACGAGTGCGTGCAGCTGCATGGCGGCTACGGCTTCATGAACGAATACGCGATCGCCCGCATGTGGCGCGACGCCCGCGTGCAGCGCATCTATGGCGGCACCAACGAGATCATGAAGCTCCTGATCGCGCGGGGGCTTTGACGATCATGTCCGAGCACACCGCGACGATCAGCTGGAAGCAGGACGAGGACGACCACTTCACGCTCGGCCGCTACACCCGCGTCCACGAGATCGCCTTCGACGGCGGCACGACGATCCAGGCGTCGGGCGCGCCGCAGAACGTGCCGGCGCAGTTCTCGTCGGAGATGGCGGTCGATCCGGAAGAAATGTTCGTCGCCTCGCTCGCCTCCTGCCACATGCTGTGGTTCCTCGATTTCGCCCGGCGGGCCGGGCTCGACGTCCAGTCCTATCGGGACGACGCGGTCGGCGAGATGGGAAAGAATGCCGAAGGGCGCACGGCGATCCTGAAGGTCACGCTGCGGCCCAAGGTCGAGGTCGAGGCGGATGCCGCGCTGCTGGCCGACCTCCACCACAAGGCGCACGACGCCTGCTTCATCGCCAATTCGGTGACGACCGCGGTTACGGTCGAGCCGCAAGGGTAGGGAGGGATGTTTCGTTTACGATCCTCCGCAATGGGCGTAGCGGCCATGGTCCTTGCCGGCATGGGTGGTGCGCAGTCGAGCCTTGCCATGGAAACATTCCCGATGCCGTCCTCCATTAGGGACGAACACTACGGCCTCAAGGCCGAAGAGCTTATCCTTGGCGTCAATCTGCTGATAGCGGCGGGCTACAGCTTTGATGATCTGCCGCCAGATGTCTTGGCCATCTACTACTCGGATTTCTTCCTCGTCGAGGTCGTCGAAAGAGACATTGCTGGCTTTCGCGAAGAGTTCATGCCCTTGTCTCCCGAAACGGAGCGCGACATCGCGCAGTCGCTCGATCGAATCGGCGCAGGCGGCATGAAGGATGTCTTCCAGCGCCACGTTCTGGCGAAGAACATCGCCAATCCCTCCGAGATCGATCGCCTGATCGGGAAGGCTCGGGAAGCCGAAAACATAGAGAAACTCGCATCTAACCTCCTCGACAAGTCTACCCAGATCGAATGGCTGGAGGACGCCGAGGTCAATGCGCGGCTTGCTCGACTTGCCCTCGATCGCAAACTGAGCGGAAGCGACTAGATGGCAGATCATTCATCACGAGGACGCTTCCTGTGGTGCTTTCGTCCGCAACACTGAATTCGAACCAGCGGCAGCCCGCGAGCGGCCGCGCCAAAGAGGAGACTTCCGATGGGTGACGCTTATGTCTACGACGCCGTGCGCACGCCGCGCGGACGCGGCAAGAAGGACGGTTCGCTGCACGAGGTGCCGGCGGTGCGGCTCGCGGCGAAGGTGCTGGAGGCCGTGCGCGACCGCAACGGGCTCGACACGAGCCAGGTCGACGACATCGTCTTCGGCTGCGTCGATCCGGTCGGCGAGGCAGGCTCGGTGATCCCGCGCGCGGCGGTCTTCGAGGCGGGCTACGCGACCGAGGCGCCGGGCATCCAACTGTCGCGCTTCTGCGCGTCGGGCCTCGACGCCATCAATCTCGGCGCGGCCAAGATCGCCGGCGGCTCCGACGACATCGTCATCGCGGGCGGGGTGGAATCCATGTCGCGCGTCGGCATGGGCATGTCGGGCGGCGCCTGGTTCATGGACCCGTCGGTCGGCATCCCGTCCTACTTCGTGCCGCAGGGCATTTCGGCCGACCTGATCGCCACCAAGTACGGTTTCAGCCGGGACGACGTCGACGCCTACGCAGTCGAGAGCCAGAAGCGCGCCGCCAAGGCCTGGGAAAAGGGCTGGTTCAAGAACTCGGTCGTCGAGATCAAGGACCAGAACGGCATGACCATCCTCGCCCATGACGAGCACATGCGTCCCTCGACCGACATGCAGTCTCTCGCCTCGCTCAACCCGTCCTTCATCATGCCGGGCGAGATGGGCGGTTTCGACGCCGTGGCCATCCAGCGCTATCCGGAGATCGAGACGGTCAACCACGTCCATCACGCCGGCAACTCGTCGGGCATCGTCGACGGCGCGGCGGCCGTGCTGCTCGGCTCGAAAAAAGGCGGCAAGGCGATGGGGCTGAAGCCGCGCGCGCGCATCCGCGCCTTCACCAACATCGGCTCGGAGCCGGCGATCATGCTGACCGGCCCGGTCGACGTGACCGAGAAGCTGCTGAAGCGCGCCAAGATGAAGCTGTCGGACATCGACCTGTTCGAGCTCAACGAAGCCTTCGCGTCGGTGGTGCTGCGCTACATGCAGGCCTTCGACATTCCGCATGACAAGATGAACGTCAACGGCGGCGCCATCGCCATGGGCCATCCGCTCGGCGCGACCGGTGCGATGATCCTGGGCACGGTGCTCGACGAACTCGAGCGGCGCGACCTGAACACCGCCCTGGTGACGCTGTGCATCGGCGCCGGCATGGGCACCGCCACGATCATCGAACGCGTCTGATCTCGACCCGAGGAGAAGAACAATGGCCAAGTACACCAACTTCAAGGTCGAAACCGACGCCGACGGCATCGCCCTCGTCACCTGGGACATGCCCGGCAAGTCGATGAACGTCTTCACCGAGGAGGTGATGAACGAACTCGACAAGATCATCGACCAGGTCGTCGCCGACGATAAGATCAAGGGCGCCGTCGTCACCTCCGGCAAGGACTCGTTCTCCGGCGGCGCCGACCTCACCATGCTCCAGCGCATGCTGACGCTGTTCAAGGGCGAGAAGGCGAAGGATCCGGACGCGGCGATCAGGATGCTGTTTGACGGCGCCGGCCGCATGACCTGGCTGTTCCGCAAGCTCGAGACCTGCGGCAAGCCCTGGGTTTCGGCCATCAACGGCACCTGCATGGGCGGCGCCTTCGAGCTGTCGCTCGCCTGCCACGCCCGCGTCGCCGCCGACTCCGACAAGGTGAAGATGGGCCTGCCCGAGGTGAAGGTCGGCCTGTTCCCCGGCGCCGGCGGAACGCAGCGCGTGCCTCGCCTGACCGATACGCAGGGCGCGCTGCAGATGCTGACCTCGGGCCAGTCGCTGTCGCCCAAGAAGGCCAAGCAGATGGGCCTCATCACCGAGATCGCCGCGCCTGACGCGCTGGTCGAGACCGCCAAGGGCCTCATCAAGGGCGGCCTCAAGGCCGTCGCGCCCTGGGACGTCAAGGGCTTCAAGCTGCCCGGCGGTCCCGTCTATTCGGCGGCCGGCGCCAACCTGTTCCCGCCGGCGATCGCCATCCTGCGCCGCGAGACCTACGGCAACTATCCGGCGGCCAGCGCGATCCTGAAATGCGTCTACGAAGGGCTTCTGGTGCCCTTCGACACGGCGCTCAGGATCGAGCAGCGCTACTTCACCGAGATCATGCAGACGACCGAGGCTGCGATGATGATCCGCTCGCTGTTCATCTCGCTGCAGGAGTTGAACAAGGGCGCGCGCCGCCCGGCCGGCGTGCCGGAAACCAACTTCAAGAAGATCGGCGTGCTCGGCGCAGGCTTCATGGGCGCGGGCATCGCCTACGTCACGGCCAAGGCCGGCATCCCGGTCGTCCTGCTCGACCGCGACATGCCTGCGGCCGAGAAGGGCAAGGCGCATTCGGACGGCCTGATCTCGGACGCGGTGAAGAAGGGCCGCGCCACCGCCGAGGAGAAGGAAAAGCTCCTGTCGCTGATCACGCCGACCGACGATTATGCGCAGCTCAAGGGCTGCGACCTGATCATCGAGGCGGTGTTCGAGGATTCGGAGATCAAGAAGGGCGTCACCGAGAAGGCCGAGGCCGTCATCGCCAAGGACGCGATCTTCGCCTCCAACACCTCGACGATCCCGATCACGGGCCTGGCGAAGAACTCGTCGCGGCCGAAGAACTTCATCGGCATCCACTTCTTCTCGCCGGTCGACCGCATGATGCTGGTCGAGATCATCCTCGGCAAGAAGACCGAGGACAAGGCGCTCGCGGTCGCGATCGACTACGTGCGCGCGATCAAGAAGACGCCGATCGTCGTCAACGACACGCGCGGCTTCTACGTCAACCGCTGCGTGCTGCGCTACATGGCCGAAGCCTTCCAGATGCTGATCGAGGGCGTGCCGGCGGCGATGATCGAGAACTCGGCGAAGATGGCCGGCATGCCGGTCGGCCCGCTCGCGCTCACCGACGAGACCGCGATCGACCTCGCCCAGAAGATCATGAAGCAGACGATCCGCGACCTCGGCGAGAAGGCCGTCGATGCCGACCAGTTCGCGCTGATCAACACGATGGTCGACACGCACGGACGCCACGGCCGGAAGAACGGCAAGGGCTTCTACGACTATCCGGCCAAGCCCGCCAAGAAGCACCTGTGGCCGGGCCTGAAGGACCTCTACAAGCAGCAGAACCCGGACAGGATCGACGTCGAGGAGCTGAAGCAGCGCTTCCTCGTCACGATCGCGCTGGAGGCTGCGCGCGTCATGGAGGAGGGCATCGTCACCGACCCGCGCGAGGCGGACGTCGGCTCGATCCTCGCCTTCGGCTTCGCGCCCTATACCGGCGGCGCGCTGTCCTACATCGAGGGCATGGGCGTGAAGGAGTTCGTGGCGCTGGCGAAGAAGCTGCAGAAGAAGTACGGCGCGCAGTACAAGGCGCCGAAGCTGCTCGTCGAGATGGCCGAGAAGGGCCAGACCTTCTACGGCCGCTTCGATCCCTACAAGGCGGCGAAGAAGGCGGCGTAAGGCGACCAAGGTGCTTCCTCCGCCATTCGGGGCGGAGGCCTGGCACGGCGTCGACCACTCCCTCCCCCTCGTGGGGAGGGCAAGGGTGGGGTTCGCCGCGCGGCGGGTGAAGCGGGACTGGAGCTTTGGGGCGGTGGCGTGGCCGGTCCTCGTTTGGCCCTTCGGGCCGACCCCCACCCCTAGCTCCTCCCCACAGGGGGAGGGGGACGCGCAGGGTGGGCCAACCCCACCCCTCAACGTGGCGAGCCACGCGTCCGCGCGTCCTGCGGACACCCACAGGGGCGGGGCGGAGAATAGCGCTAGCAAGGAGCCGTTCATGTACGTCTGGGGACGCATGGCCCGCATGGCGGCGACCGCGCGCTCGCGCGGCGCCTACCGCATGGGCGATGAGAGCCGCCTTTCCTTCCGCTGCCTGCCGACGGACGTCGACACCAACCTGCATCTCAACAATGCCCGCTACATGATGCTGGCCGACATCGGCCGCATCGACATCTTCCTGCGCGCCGGCCTGCTCGGTCTTGCCCGCCGGAACGGCTGGGCGCCGATGATGGGCGGGCTCCAGTCGGTCTATGTCCGCGAGATCAGGTTGTGGAAGCGCTTCGACGTCGTCTCGACCGTCGAGACCTGGGAAGACACCCAGGTGATCGGCCGGCATCGCTTCGAGCTGGAGAACGGCGAGACGGCGGCGCTGGTGATGACGACGGCGGGGGTCTACGATTTCAAGAACCGCCGCTTCGTGCCGATCGACGACATCGTCGCCGAACTCGGCGCCCGCATCGCGCCCCGCCCGCCCAGCGAGGAGGAGCGCATCTTCATGGCCTCGCACGCGGGCTTGAGGAAGCTGGCGAAGGGGGCTTGAATCCGGTCCGGTTTCCGGGCGCGGCATTCGCACAGCGGCTGATCACAAACGGGATGGAGAAGTTTCTTCCGCCTGTGGTCTGCCAATGTTAGAATATGACTGTGAGGTGCTCATGACCAAGTTTGAACGCGCCATTCGCGCCGCTGAAACCTTGCCTCCCGAAATACGGGAGAAAATTGGAGCTGGAGTCCTCGAATTTGTCGACCGCTATGACGCGCTCGCGCGTGACCTTGAGCAAGGAATCGCCGAGCTGGAAGCGGGCCGTGGGATTCCGGCCGAAGAGGTATTCGCTGACCTGAGGCGCAGGCTTGGCATTCCGGATTGATGTCTCGCCCGTTGCGGCGGAGGATATTGGTTACATCTTCGAGTATCTGGCGGCCCGGAATCGTGAAGGAGCCTTGAACATATTCCGAGCGATCGAAGAGGCTATTTTACGCCTCGCGGATCACCCCTTTTCGGCTCCCAAGGCCGAGGTGGCGAACCGGGATGATCTCCGCAGGATCTCCGTGCCTCCCTACACCGTGTTCTATCGAATTGTGAGCGATACGGTGGAAGTCGTGCGCGTTCTGCATTCTGCGCGCGATCTTGAAGATCCGAAGCATTTTTCGGGGCTGTGAAGTTCCGGCTCGAACCGATCGGCCGCCTTCCCCTGATCCGTGACCCCGTCTATCGTATCGGCGCGTCCCAGTTGGAGTAAGCCATGCCTGCCACCATCGACTACTTCCTGACCTGCGCCTCGCCCTGGGTCTATCTCGGGCACGATGCCGCGCGGGCGCTGGCGGCGCGACATGGCGCGACCTTGAACGCGCGGCCGGTCAATCTCCTCGACATGTTCAAGGTGTCGGGGCAGGTGGGGCTCGCGGATCGCCCGGCGGTGAGGCAGCGCTATCGGCTGATCGAGCTCCAGCGGCATGCCGAGTTCCGCGGCAAGCCGATCAACGTCAGGCCTAAACATTTCCCGACCAATCCTGCCTTGGCCGACCTGACCATCTGCGCGATCCTCGCCGATGGCGGGGATCCGATGGACTACATGGCCAAGGTCTTTTCGGCCCTGTGGGCGCAGGAGCAGAACATCGCCGACGAGACCACGCTGGCGTACCTGCTTTCGGCCGCGGGATTCGCTCCGAAGACCGTGCTCGCCAGGGCACAGTCGGCGGAGGTCGCGGAGATGCGGGCCAGGAACACCGAGGATGCGATCGCGGCCGACGCGACCGGCGTGCCGTGCTTCGTGCTGAACGGAGAGCCCTTCTGGGGACAGGACCGGCTCGACCTGCTCGACCGGGCTCTGGCATCCGGGCGGAAGCCCTACACGGCCGACATCTGAGCCGCGATCGGCTGGACAAGCGCGGTCCCGGGCGCTAGAAGCCTGACAAGGCATATATTCCTGTTTGGAGGAGAGCCACAATGCTCTCGCACGACCGAGTCTGGGCGGCGATCGACGCGCTCGCCGATCGCTATTCGCTGTCGGCATCCGGGCTGGCGAAGCGGGCTGGCCTCGACTCGACCGCGTTCAACAAGTCCAAGCGCCAGTCGGCCGACGGCCGGCCGCGATGGCCATCGACGGAATCGCTTGCCAAGATCATGGAGGCGACGGGCGCGACGCTGGACGAGTTCATCTCCCTGGTCGAGCCGCGAAGCGGGCGATCCGCATCGCTCGACCGTCCACTCCCGGTCCAGCGCTCCACGGTGCCGCTGATCGGCTTCGCGCAGGCCGGCGCCGGCGGGTTCTTCGACGACGCGGGCTTTCCGGCCGGGCACGGCTGGGATCTGGTGGAAATCCCCGAGCGGTCGTCGGAATCCGCCTACGCGCTCGGCGTGCAGGGCGATTCCATGCTGCCGCTCTATCGCGACGGCGACGTGCTGATCGTCGAGCCCGGCGCCTCGATCCGAAAGGGTGACCGCGTGGTCGTCAAGACGACGATCGGCGAGGTCACGGCCAAGGTGCTCGCGCGGCGCACGTCCAAGCAGGTTGAACTCCTGTCCCTCAATCCCGAACATCCGCCGCGCGTGATTCCCGTCTCTCAGGTGGAGTGGATCGCCCGCATCGTCTGGGCGAGCCAGTAGGGTGGCCGCGGCGCCCCTTGTCTCCGCGCTGGCGCTTCTGGCCGCGTCGGTTTTCACCCTGCCGGCCGCCGGGATGCCCGTCCTGCTCGCCCAGGCGACGGACGACGGCGGCCGATCCATCAGGCAGATCGCGCCCGAGATCGTTGCCCCTCCCAAAGTCGATCCGGACGACCTGGAGCGCGAGGCGCCGCGTGAGCCGCTGAGCGAACTGGGCACCGCCGGGCCGCCAAAGCCGAGACTTTCGTCTAGGCAGGCGGGGGGAGGCTCTGTCACGGAGGCGGCGAAGCCGCAGGTCTACCGCCCTGTCGCGGCGGCCGCCGGTCGCATCGAGACGGACGGGCTGACGATCATCCTCGCCGGCATCGACATCCTCGAGCCGGACCAGACCTGCCGGGGCGTCAATGGCGACTGGCCCTGCGGCATGGTCGCGCGCACGGCGTTCCGCTACTTCCTGCGCGGCAGGGCGCTCGACTGCGACCTGCCGGACGGCGACCTGCCCGAGCGGCTGACGGCCACGTGCCGTCTGGGCGCGCGGGATCTCGGCGCATGGCTGGTCGCGAACGGCTGGGCCAAGGTTTCGAGCACGGGTCCTTACGCGGAAGAACAGGCGCAGGCGGTCGAGAAGCGGCGCGGCATCTTCGGGCCGAGGCCGGATCCGCTGCCCCCGGCTCCGGCGCTGGCGAACGAGGCCGCACCGGCGGCATCCGATGGCGTGGAAGCTCCGGTCGCCGACACGTCGGCCCCGGAAACCGCGCCAACCGCGATCGAGCGCCAGCCTCTGACGGAGCCCAAGGGGCTCTACTGATCCGAAAAGCCTCCGGTTCGACCACCTCGCGCGGATCCGGAGATGCCGAACCCTTTACGCTTCAGCCGGCTTCCCCGGCCAGCGCGGTCTCGATCAGCTTCCTGGTCTCGGACACCCCATAGAGCGCCGAGAACGAGCCGAAGCGTGGGCCGCGCTCCTGGCCGAGCAGAACCTCGTAGATCATCTGGAAGAAGGCGACGGACACGCCGGGGCCGCCTGTCGGGCTCTTCTTGGCGTGGTCCTGGTAACGCTCGATGCCGCGCGCGACGTCGAGCGCGGCGTTCTGGATTTCCTCGCTCTCGGCGCCCTGGGGCAGGGCGCCGAGCCGGTCGGCCAGCGCCTGCAGCGCCTGACGCTCGACGTCGTCGGGCGCGCGGAAGCGCTTCGCCGGCTTCACGAAGTCGTCGAAGTAGCGGATCGCGTAGCCGACCAGCCGGTCGAGTTCCGGATGGGTCTGCGGCGTCACGCCCGGCGCATGGCGCGAGATGAAGCCCCACAGCACGCCGGGCTCGTGCGCGTTCGAGGCGCTGACGAGGTTGAGCAGCAGGCCGAAGGACACCGGCAGCTCGATCGCCGGCGGCTCGCCCGAATGGATGTGCCAGACCGGGTTGCCCAGCCGCTCCTTCCAGTCCTGGCGCTGGTAGGCGGCGAGAAACTGATAGTATTCGTCGACGGCGCGCGGGATGACGTCGAAATAGAGCTTCTTGGCCTGTCTCGGGCGCTGGAACATGTAGAGCGCCAGGCTCTCGGTCGGCGCGTAGGTCAGCCATTCGTCGATGGTCAGGCCGTTGCCCTTCGACTTCGAGATCTTCTGGCCGTTCTCGTCGAGGAAGAGTTCGTAGACGAAGTGCTCGGGCGCCCGCCCGCCGAGCGCCTCGCAGATGCGGTCGTAGACGCCCATGTTCGGGCCATGGTCCTTGCCGAACATCTCGAAGTCGACGCCGAGCGCCGCCCAACGGGCACCGAAGTCCGGCTTCCACTGCAGCTTCACCTTGCCGCCGGTGACCGGAAGGGTCGTCTCCGTGCCGTCCTCGTCGTCGAAGGTGATCGTGCCGGCCTGCGCGTCGACCTTCTTCATCGGCACATAGAGCACGCGGCCGGTCCTGGGCGAGATCGGCAGGAAGGGCGAATAGGTGGCGCGGCGCTCCTCGCCAAGCGTCGGCAGCATGATCGCCATGACGGCATCGTAGCGTTCGGCCACGCGCCTGAGGATCGCGTCGAACCGGCCCGACCGGTAGTAGTCGGTGGCGCTGGCGAACTCGTAGTCGAAGCCGAACGTGTCGAGGAAGCGCCGCAGCATCGCGTTGTTGTGGTGGCCGAAGCTCTCGTAGTCGCCGCCGAAGGGGTTCGGCACCACGGTCAGCGGCTTGTGCAGATGCGGCTCGAGGAAGGCGCGGTCGGGCACGTTGTCCGGGATCTTGCGCATCCCGTCCATGTCGTCGGAGAAACACAGCAGCCGCGTCGGCACCTTGTCCTCGGTGAGGACGCGAAAGGCGTGGCGCACCATGGTGGTGCGGGCCACCTCGCCGAAGGTACCGATATGCGGCAGGCCCGACGGTCCGTAGCCCGTCTCGAAGAGCACGGTTTCGGGAAAGCCGCTCTTTTCGTAGCGGGCGATGATCTTTTTCGCTTCCTCGAAGGGCCAGGCCTTGCTTTCGCGGGCGGCGGCGAGGATTTCGGGCGACAGGTCGATCATGGGCGCAGCTGTGTCACGGGTTCTTTGCGGGTGGGTGACAGCCTCTAGGCCCGGGCATGGGGAGCGTCAATGACGCGCGGCGTTTTTCCTTGCGGCGCGCGGATGCCCTTCCTACCTTCCATCGACTTGAATCGACAGCCATGGAGCCTGCATTGATACGTCCCGCCAGCGTCCAGGAAGCCTTCGTCCACATCATGGTGGTCGTCTCGGCATCCGACAGCAACATGACCGATCGGGAACTGGCGAAGATGGGCACCGTCGTGCAGACCATGCCGGCCTTCAACGGATTCGACCCGGAGCATCTGCTCGAGGTGACGCGGCGCAGTCATGAACTCCTCCAGCAGGAAGGCGCCTTGAACGACATCATCGCCTCGATCGCCGAGGCCATTCCGGCGCGCCTGCGCGACACGGCCTATGCCTTCGCGGTGGAGATCGCCGCGGCCGACCGGCAGGTCCGGCCCGAGGAATTGCGCATCCTGCAGATCCTGCGCGGGCACCTCGGTCTCGATACGTTGACGGCGGCCGCCATCGAACGCTCCGCCGTCATCCGCCACCGCTCCATCTGAGAGGGCGCCTGGCGGAGCCGCACCGTGATGTGACTGGCGCGTGATGCGGCGGGGCGCGATCCGAAGTTCGGGCGCGTCGCTTCGCGCTCGGGCGAACGAGGGAGCCGATATGACCGAAGCCGCGATCCGACTGACCGCCTTCCTGTCGATCTTCGTCGCGATGGCCGCGTTCGAGCTCCTGTCGCCCCGGCTCGAGCGTGACGAGATGCGTGGCGCGATGAAGACGCGGCGCTGGTTCACCAATGTCATGATGGTGGTGCTTTCGTCCGTCGTGGTGCGCATCCTGTTTCCCGCCGCTGCGGTGGGAGCGGCGCTCTGGGCCGAGAGCCAGGGCCATGGCCTCTTCCGACAGGTGGGCATCGACCCCTTGCTGGCCGGCCTCCTCGGCTTCGTGATCCTCGACCTGGCGGTCTGGCTGGAGCACTTGGCGAGCCACAAGATCCCGGTCCTGTGGCGCATCCACCGCATGCATCACGCCGACATGGGCTTCGACCTGACGACGGCGCTGCGCTTCCACCCGCTCGAGATCGTGCTTTCGATGGTGTGGAAGGCCGCCATCGTGGTGGCGCTCGGCATTCCCGTCATCGCCGTGCTGGTCTTCGAGATCGTGCTCAACGGCATGGCGATGTTCAACCACGCCAATGCGCGGCTTCCGCTCGGCCTCGACCGTGTCCTGCGCCTGTTCGTCGTCACGCCCGACATGCACCGCGTGCACCATTCGTCGATCCCGGCGGAAACGGATTCCAACTACGGCTTCAACTTTCCCTTCTGGGACAGGGTGTTCGGCACCTACAACGACCAGCCGCGGCTCGGCCACGACGGCATGGAGATCGGCCTCAGGGAGTTCCGGGACGGCTCGTCGGCCAACCTCCTATGGTCGCTGGCCCTGCCGTTTCGCGCAATGAAAGCCGTCCGCGACGATCAGAAGAAGTTGATCGGAAAATAGCGCAGGTACAGTTCCTCGAAGATGCCCTTGGCGTCGATCTCGCGCAGCGCGTAGTCGAAGGCGTCGACGAGCTTCTCGTCCTCAGGCCGCGCCGCGATCGCCATCCCCGTGCTGAGATAGGCGGGGAGCAGGTAGGGACCGCCGGCGAAACGGCAGCAGTTCTCGGAATCGCTGCCGGCCAGCCAGAACGACAGCCGCATGCCGTCGTCGAACACCGCGTCCGTCTTACCCTCGCGCAGGTCGCCGAGCATCCAGTCGGCGCGGCTGTAGGTCACGACCCTCGCCTGGGGAAACAGGTCGCGCAGGATGCGCTCGTGTGCGGAACCCTGCCGTACGCCGATCCGCTTGCCGGCGGTCGAGCGGTGCATCGGCTCGGCCAGCGTGGAGCCACGTTGCGCCGCGAAGCGCGCGGGCAGTTGAAGGTAGGCGCGCGAGAAGGCGAAGCGGCTCCGGTTCTGCGGCGTTATCGCGATGCCGGCGAGCAGCGCCTCGCCTTCCCCCGCTTCCAGCGCCGCCGGCAGGTCGGCCCAGGGCAACGCCTGAATCTGGCAGGTCTCCGCCAGGTCCAGTTCCACGCAGATCGCCCGCGCCAGGTCGATGTGGAACCCCGACAGCCGCCCGGCCTCATCCAGGAAATTGAAGGGTGGAAAGTCAACCGTGGTCAGGAACCGGAGGCGGGATATCTCGGCGAGATCGGGTTTCGGCAGGCGTTCGCGCGCGTCCCAGAAGTTCGGGACCGGCTCCTGCGCGGAGGCCATGTTCATCGTGAGCAGAAACAGCAGGATGAGCCGGATCATATGTGACAGTCGCCAATCTCCCGATCGCTGGACCCACCCGGTCGCGCGGCCAGCATCGGGCTTCGATAGCAGTTCAGTCGAAGCCCCGGCAAGCCGGCCATCGCTCACGCGGCCGCGCGATCGTCCGACCGGGGATGTCCACCGGGAGTGTCCCGCACCGATCCCGCAGGAGTGACATGCGCCGCTCCAGGTTCCGCCTTGTCTTGCAATGCGTGAATCTTCGGCGATGAAAACCTCTTCTTGCACCCGGAAAGCACGCAATGATTGTGCATCAATATAGACAGGTGCAATATCGCCTTCTAGACTGGGTTGCAGGACGGGGAAATTAGCAAGCAACTGCAGCGTGGCGCGCGCGGTGGCATGGGATGCCGCGCGCCAATGCCGGGCGGGCTACCCGGTTTGGGCGGATCGGGACGGATCCGAAGGGGGACGGATGGGCGACACGTCGGCGCGGGACGGATCCGCGAGCCCTCGCGTGCATCCCGGACCGGCGCCAAGGCTCGCCGGGACCGTCGGCTGTTGGCTCGAAGGATCGCGCCTGCTCGAACGGGTGCAGCTTCTGGCCGGCTGGGCCGACGTTCTTTCCGACCTTGGCATCGACGATCGGATGGCCATGCTGCTTGCCGAACGCGCCCGGGCGAACCGCACCTGTTTCCTCGCCGAGCTCCTGGCCTCGGGGCGGGTCGGCGAGGAAGCGCTTTACGGCGCCTTGGCCACAACGCTCGGACTGCGCTTTCTCGACCGGATTCCGGCCGAGCGCCTCGTCATCGACGAAGGCCAGGCAATCATCGCGCTGCGCGGCATGCGCCGCGGCTGCATCGCCACCCTGCGCGGCGAGGATGGCGCGGCGCTGTTCGTCGTCGCGCCGCGGAGCCTCGACCTGCCGGTCCTCCGCGCCCAGCTCCGGGACAGCCCGGGCTTGGCGGACCGTATCGTGGTGACAAGTCCAGGAGTGATGCGAAAGGCGCTGTCGGCCCGGGCGGAGCCGGCCCTGGTCAGGGATGCATCGCTCGGATTGTTCGGGCGCACGCCCGACTACTCGGCGCGCTTCGTGACGAACCCGTGGCAGGCCTTCGCGACCGGTCTTCTCCTCGCGGGCACGCCGGTTCTCCTCTACGTCGCGCCAAGGGCGACGACGCTCGCGCTGTCCGCCGTGCTGACGCTGCTTTTCCTCGGGTGCATCGGGTTGCGGCTTCTCGCCGGGCTGCGGTGGCGCGCCGCCCGGACGGCGCCGGACGTGCCCGATGACGGGTCCGCCCTGCCGGTCTATTCCGTGCTGGTGGCGCTCCACCACGAGGCCGACGTCGTTCCCGACCTGCTCGCCGCGCTCGGTCGCCTCGACTGGCCGCGCAGCCGGCTCGAAGTGAAGCTGGTCTGCGAGGCCGACGACACGGAAACGCTGGCGGCGCTGGAACGGCATGCCCTGCGATCCTGGGTGGAGATCGTGCGGGTGCCGCCGGGCCAGCCGCGAACCAAGCCGAAGGCGCTCAACTTCGCCCTGCCGACCTGCACGGGCGAACTCGTGGCGCTCTACGACGCGGAGGACCGGCCGCATCCGCGACAGCTGCGGGCGGCGTGGGCAGCACTGGCGGCGGGTGGCGAGGACCTTGCCTGCGTGCAGGCGCCGCTCCAGATCGCCAACGCCGCCTTCGGCGTGCTGCCCTTCATGTTCCGGATTGAGTTCGCGGCGCAGTTCCGCGGGCTCCTGCCATGGCTCGCGGGACACGATCTCCTGATCCCGCTCGGCGGCACGTCGAACCATTTCCGCCGCGCGGCGCTGGAAGAGGTCGGCGGCTGGGATCCGCACAACGTGACGGAGGACGCCGACCTCGGGGTGCGGCTGGCCCGCTTCGGATACAGGGTCGGCGTGATCGAGCCGCCGACGCTCGAGGATGCGCCCGAGACCTTTCCGGTGTGGTTTCGCCAGCGGACCCGATGGTTCAAGGGCTTCCTGCAGACCTGGCTCGTCCACATGCGCACGCCGCTGCGGCTGTACCGCGAACTGGGTCCCGGCTCGTTCACGATCTTCCATCTGATGATCGGCGGCGTCGTCGCGTCAGCGCTGCTGCATCCGCTGCTGCTTTTCACCACGCTCGGCCTGGCGGTCCGGCATGTCGTCGAAGGCGGTCTGCCGCCGCACGAAAAGCTCATCCTCGGGCTTGCGATGATGAACGTGCTCGGCGGCTACGGCGCGCAGCTCCTACTGGCATGGTCCAGCCTGGCCAGTTCGGAACGCACCGGCTTCTGGAAGGCCGCGCTCCTGACGCCGGCCTACTGGATGATGCTGTCGGCCGTGGGGTACCGCGCGGTGTGGGAGCTCGCGCGCAACCCGCATCACTGGGCCAAGACCCCCCATTCGCGCTACCGGCGCAATGCCTTGCCTGCCCGACCCGAACGCGCGGCGCCGCCGCTCCTCGCCAGGCTCGCCGGTCACCTGCCGATGATGTCGGCTCCCGAGCAGACGATCCTGTCGTCCTCCTTGCCGATGGCGGCCTCGTCGCGGCCCGTGTAGGGCAGCGTCGTCAGGATGCGGCGGATGGCGGCGAGCCGGGAACGCCGCTTGTCGTTGGCCCTGAGAACGGTCCAGGGCGCGTGGGCAGTGTGGGTGTGCTTCATCATCTGGTCACGCGCACGGGTGTAGTCGTCCCACTTGGTCATGCCGGCGAGGTCGATCGGCGAGAACTTCCACACCTTCAGCGGATCGTGGCGGCGGTCGTGGAACCGTTCGAGCTGCGTTTCCTGACCGATGTTGAGCCAGAACTTGAAGAAATGAATGCCCTCGTCGACGATCATCTGCTCGAACTTGGGCGTCTCCTCGAGAAAGAGCCTGTGCTGTTCGGGCGTGCAGAAGCCCATGACCGGCTCCACCCCGGCCCGGTTGTACCAGGAGCGGTCGAAGGTGACGAACTCGCCGGCGGTCGGGAAGTGCGAGACGTAGCGCTGGTAGTACCATTGACCGCGCTCCGTCTCGGTCGGCTTGGTCAGCGCGACGTTGCGGGCCGAGCGCGGGTTCATGTACTGGCGCACGACGAAGATCGTGCCGCCCTTGCCGGCGGCGTCGCGGCCCTCGAACAGGATCATCACCCGCTTGCCGGTGGCCTGGAGCCAGTACTGCAGCTTGACGAGTTCGACCTGGAGGTTCTCCAGCGTCTCCTCGTATTCCTTCTTGTCCATCTTCTTGTCGTAGGGGTAACCGCCCGCCGACATCGACTTCTCCTCCACCCATGCCGGCAGCTTCGGATCGTCGATGTCGAAGACGCGCTCCTTTCCGTCGACCACGATCCGGACCGGCTCGTTGCGGGGCATTTCGGGGGATGGGCGTGAAGGCATTCCAAATTCTCCTCACGATGGGTGACGGCATGCTATTGACCGACCCGCGCCCCGTCCAGCCGGGGCGGGGCAGACAGGCGGGGAAAGCCGGGCGGCGGGGAGCGAGATGAGCGAGACCGAGGGCGAGAGGCCGGGCACGCGACGCGTGGTGCTGGCGCGGCTGGCCGAGACGCGCTGGGTACTGGTGGCATCCGCCGCCGCCATCGGCGTGCTCGGTATCGCCGCCGACATCCCCCCGCTTTGGCAGGCGCTGGCTTTCGGGGGCATCCTGGTCGTGGCCGCGATCGCGCCGCGGCGCACCGCCCGCCGGCGCAAGAGCGAGGCGAAGGCGACGGCCGTCGTCGGGCTTGACGGCCATCCCGCGCGCGAACTCGCCGAAGCCGTGCCGGATCCGCTGATCGTGTTCGACCGGCATGGCCTCATCACCAATGCCAATTCGGCCGCGCGCGCCGCCTTCGGAAAGCTCGACGCGGGAACGCTGCTGACCCTGCGCTTTCGCACGCCAGAGCTGCAGGGGCTTGTCGGCCAGCTGATCGCGGGCGCCGAGGGCGCGCTGTCCGGCGACTATGTCGAGCGGGTGCCGATCGAGCGCTGGTTCCGCGTCTCGGGCGCGACGCTCGGGCAGGGCAGCGGCCTTTGCGTACTGGTGTTCAAGGACCAGAGCGAGATGCGCCGCATCGACCGCATGCGCTCGGACTTCATCGCCAACGCCAGCCACGAATTGCGGACGCCGCTCGCCTCGATCGCAGGCTTCATCGAGACGCTGCGCGGGCCGGCGCGCAACGACCCGAAGGCGCGCGAGCAGTTCCTGCAAATCATGCAGACCCAGACCGGCCGCATGGCCCGGCTGATCGACGATCTCCTGTCGCTGTCGCGGCTGGAGATGAAGTCGTTCTCGGCGCCGGCCGAACCGCTCGACCTGAAGGGCCTCATCGACGGCGTCATCGACGCGCTGCGGCACCTGGCGGCGGACAACGGGGTCGAGATCGAGAAGGTCTATCCGGACGAGCCGGTGACGTTGCGCGGCATGCGCGACGAGTTGATCCAGGTGTTCGAGAACCTGCTCGAGAACGCCATCAAGTACGGCCAGGACGGCAAGCGGGTGGTGGTGACGGTGGAGAAGGCGCAGCCGGGCGCCGGGCCTCGCGTGACGGTGCGCGATTTCGGCCCCGGCATCCCCGAGGAGCACATCCCCCGCCTGACGGAACGCTTCTACCGCGTCGACGTCGACACCAGCCGCACCCAGAAGGGCACCGGCCTCGGCCTCGCCATCGTCAAGCACATCCTGACCCGCCACGACGCCCGGCTGACGATCCGCTCCAAGGTCGGTGAAGGCGCGGCGTTCACGGTGCAGTTTTCCGGGCGGTGAGCGGGGATGGCGCGCAAACCGCCCGCATGCCTCGCGCTACCGCTTTTCGTCTTCCGGTCATGTCCCAGCCGTATAAGATCATGATTCGGGTGGAGAACCGGTCGATGCAGTCGATTCACATCATGAACGCCTTCGAGCAGGAGCTGAAGTTCCTGGCCAGCCGCATCGCGGCCATGGGCGGTCATGCCGAGCGCATGGTGGAGCAGGCGGTGCAGGCGCTGGTGCATCACGATCTCGAACTGGCGCGAAAGGTGATCGCCGACGACCTGGTGCTCGACGAGGGCCAGCGCGAGATCGACGAGAAGGCGATCCTGGTGATCGCGCGCCGCCAGCCGATGGCCGACGACCTGCGCGCGGTGATCGGCGCGATCCGGATTTCCTCCGATCTCGAACGGGTGGGCGACCTTGGCAAGAACATCGCCAAGCGGTTGCTGACCATCGCCGACACGCCGCAGCCGGTGCGCCTGTCGCGCGGGATCGAGGCCCTGGCGCAACTGGCGCTGACGCAGCTCAAGGACGTGCTCGACGCCTATGCGACGCGCTCGATCGACCGGATCGGCATGGTGCGGGACCGCGACGACGACATCGACGCCATGTACACGTCGCTGTTTCGCGAATTGCTGACCTACATGATGGAGGATCCGCGCAACATCGCGGCCTGTACGCATCTGCTGTTCTGCGCCAAGAACATCGAGCGGATCGGCGACCACGCGACCAACATCGCCGAGACCGTCTACCACATCATCGCTGGCGAGCAGCTGCCGATCGAGCGTCCCAAGGAGGACAAGACCCACAAGGTGACGCTGGACGACGATTGAGGGGCCGCCGGGGGCCGCGGCGCCGCGGGTCAGCGGGCGCGCCGACGCTCCGAAACCGGCTGGTAGGCCACGCGGGCATGGTAGCCGCAGTAAGGGCTGCCATCCTTGGACGTGGTGCCGCAGAAGTGGAAATCCTCGTTCAGCGGATCGCCGTTCGGCCATTTGCAGGTGCGGTCGGTCAGCTCGACGAGCTTGAGCCGGCGCGAGATCGGTACGACGACGCTGTCGTCGACCCTCGTCACCGGGCGGGGCGCCGGCTCTTCGTCGAATTCGATCTTCAGCGCGGTGGCGCCGACCGTCTGCGGAACCGGCCGGGACGGCGGGCTGGCCGGCTTGGCGGCCTTGGGCGCAGCCGACTTCGCCTTCTTTTGCCGCGTCTGGGTGGGGGCGGCGCGTCCGCGGCTCGACAGCTTGAGACGGTGCACCTTGCCGATGACGGCATTGCGGCTCACCCCGCCGAGCTGCGCGGCGATCTGGCTGGCGCTCAGACCCTCCGCCCACAGTTTTCGGAGAAGTTCGACCCGCTCGTCTGTCCAGTTCATGCGCATAAGCTCCTGGGTAGTGCCCCCGAGGGAATCCGAATCCTCACCCGTCCTGGCAACGCCAGGAAAGACGCATCGATTACTCGGGGTGATTTTGGTCCGCCGCACGAAATCTAGTCGTTTCGTAACCGCAAGCTACAATACCCGGTGACTCCGTGACAAGAGTCGGGCCCGGACGCCGAATCGGATTTTTTGGTTTTCCCCAACTTGCCGCCCTGCCGCAACGGCAGGGATGGCGGCGTATCCGGAACCGGCGAAAATCCCCGCATCCGTTGACTTTGGGCGGGAAAACCTCGATATGATGCAGACAGAGGCCGCCCTGGGGGCGGCTTTTTGATTTGGTGGTCCTGCCGCCGCGCGGGCGGAGGGCTGACGTTCGGCAAGGTCGGTTCCGGAGCAGTCTGGCATGAGCGGTTCTGCGCTTTTTGAAACCTTCGCGAGGGCGCCGCTGGCGTTCGATCATGGCGAGGGGGCGTGGCTGGTCACGACCGGCGGCGAGCGATACCTGGATTTCGCGGCCGGCATCGCGGTGAACTCGCTCGGCCACGGCCATCCCCACCTCGTCGAGGCGCTGCGCGAGCAGGCCGGCAAGCTGTGGCACACGTCCAACCTGTACGAGGTGCCCGAGCAGCGCAGGCTCGGCGAGCGGCTGGTCGACAGCACCTTCGCCGACAAGGTGTTCTTCACGAACTCCGGCGCCGAGGCGCTGGAATGCGCCATCAAGACGGCGCGCCGCTATCACTACGTGAAGGGGCATCCCGAGAAGTTCCGCATCATCACCTTCGAGGGCGCCTTCCATGGCCGCACGCTGGCGACCATCGCCGCCGGCGGGCAGCCGAAATACCTCGAGGGCTTCGGGCCCAAGGTGGAGGGCTTCGACCAGGTGCCGCTCGGCGACATCGAAGCGGTGAAGAAGGCGATCACCGCTGAAACCGCCGGCATCCTGATCGAGCCCGTGCAGGGCGAGGGCGGCATCCGCGCGGTTCCGGCCGAGACGCTCAAGGCGCTGCGCAAGCTCTGCGACGACAACGGCCTGCTGCTGATCTACGACGAGGTGCAATGCGGCGTCGGGCGCACCGGCAAGTTCTTCGCCTACGAATGGTCGGGCGCAGCCCCCGACATCATGGCGATCGCCAAGGGCATCGGCGGCGGCTTCCCGATGGGCGCGTGCCTGGCGACCGACGAGGCCGCCAGCGGCATGACGCCGGGCGTGCACGGCACGACCTTCGGCGGCAATCCGCTTGCCATGGCGGTGGGCAACGCCGTGCTCGACGTGGTCCTTGGCGACGGGTTCCTCGACGAGGTCAACCGCAAGGCGCTGCTGTTCAAGCAGGGGCTCGCCTCCATCGTCGACGAGTTTCCGACCGTGTTCGAGGAAATTCGCGGCGTCGGCCTCATCCTCGGCCTCAAGTGCCGGATGCCGAACGCAGGCGTGAACATGGCCTTCCGCGAGGAGAAGCTGCTCACCGTGCCCGGCGGCGACAACGTCGTGCGCCTCCTGCCGCCGCTCACCCTCACCGACGACGACATCCGCGAGGGGCTTTCGCGGATCCGCTCGGCGGCCGCCAGGCTCGCGTCCGGCGCGCCGGGCCACTGACCGGGAACAGCATCATGACGAATGGCAAACCGCGGCATTTCACCGACCTCTCGGCGGTATCGGCGTCCGACCTGCGAAGGATTCTCGACGACGCCAAGGCGCGCAAGGCGCGGCTGAAGGCCGGCGAGCGCGACAAGCCGTTCGAAGGGAAGGTGCTGGCGATGATCTTCGACAAGCCGTCGACCCGCACGCGCGTCTCCTTCGACGTCGGCATGCGCCAGCTCGGCGGCGAGACGATCATGCTGACCGGCGCCGAGATGCAGCTCGGCCGCTCCGAGACGATCGCCGACACCGCCAAGGTGCTGTCGCGCTACGTCGACATCATCATGATCCGGACCACGTCGCACGACCGGCTCGTCGAACTGGCGCAGAACGCCACCGTGCCCGTCATCAACGGCCTGACGGATGACACCCACCCCTGCCAGCTGATGGCCGACGTGCTGACCTACGAGGAGCACCGCGGCGACGTCACCGGCAAGCGTTTCGCCTGGACCGGCGACGGCAACAACGTGCTGCATTCGCTGATCGAGGCCGCCGCGCGGTTCCGGTTCGGGGTCAACATCGCCGTGCCGAAGGGCAGCGAGCCGGAAACCTCCTACGTCGACTGGGCGCGGGGCGAGGGCGCGGACGTGCGCTTCTTCGACAACGCGGTCGAAGCCGTGACGGGTGTCGACTGCGTCGTCACCGACACCTGGGTGTCGATGGGCCAGGAGCATCGCGCACGCGGCCACAACGTCTTCCAGCCCTACCAGGTCAATGCCGAACTGATGAGGCATGCCAGGCCCGACGCGCTGTTCATGCATTGTCTGCCGGCGCACCGCGGCGAGGAGGTAACCGACGAGGTGATCGACGGCCCGCAATCGGTCGTCTTCGACGAGGCGGAAAACCGTCTCCACGCGCAGAAGGCCGTGCTCGCCTGGTGCCTGTCGGGGGCATCCGTTGGCTGACACAACGCTCGGCGAGTTCGGATTTGCCGGCGACGACGTCGTCGTGCCGTTCCAGGTCGCGCCGCTGGACGTGCGCGGCCGCGCCGTGCAGGTCGGGCCGATGCTCGACCAGATCCTCGGCCGACATGCCTATCCCGAGCCGGTCGCGCGGCTGCTGGGCGAATGCGTGGTTCTGACCGCGCTGCTCGGCAGTTCGCTCAAGTTCGACGGCAAGTTCATCCTGCAGACCCAGTCGGACGGTCCCGTCGACATGCTGGTGGCCGACTTCACCTCTCCGGGATCGATGCGCGCCTATGCCCGCTTCGACGCGGAGCGGCTGGCGCAGGCGCAGGCAATGGGCCGCATCGAGCCGCAGGACCTGCTCGGCAAGGGGGTCCTGGCGATGACCATCGACCAGGGCGTCCACACGCAGCGCTACCAGGGCATCGTCCAGCTCGACGGCATCTCGCTGGAAGAGGTCGCCCGCACATACTTTCGCCAGTCGGAGCAGATCCCGACCGAGGTCAGGCTGGCCGTGGCGCGGCAGGTGCTGCCGGGCGCCGACGGCCGCCGTGAACGCTGGCGGGCGGGCGGCATCCTCGCGCAGTTCCTGCCGGAGGCGCCGGAGCGGCTGCGTATGCCGGACCTTCCAGGCGGCGACGGCGACGATGGCGAGGTCGACGACAGCATGGTCGACGATGCCTGGGTGGAGGTCATGTCGCTTCTGTCGACCGTCGAACCGGACGAACTCTTCGACCCGACGATCGGCACGGAACGGCTGCTCTACCGCCTGTTCCACGAGCATGGCGTCGTCGTCTACGACGGCGTGCCGGTCGCCGACGACTGCTCCTGCTCGCGCGAGAAGATCCAGTCGGTGCTGGGCGGCTTCACCGCCGAGGAGATCGTCGACAGCATCGAGGACGGTCGGATCAAGGTGACCTGCGAGTTCTGCTCGACCGAATACGTGTTCGACCCGGCCGAGTTCATCGAGAGGCAATAGGCCTCAGTTGACGGTGCGCGCCACGTTCGGGAGATCGAGCGAAAAGGCGGGAATGTCGACCTCGAAGGTTTCCCCGGAGCGCGCCCGCATGGTGTAGCGTCCGACCATGATCCCCGACGGCGTGGCAAGCGGGCATCCGGAGGTGTACTGGAAGCTGTCGCCGGGATCGAGGCTCGGCTGCTCGCCGACGACGCCCGCGCCGCGCACCTCTTCCACCCGCCCGGTGCCGTCGGTGATGTGCCAGTAGCGCGACATCAACTGAACGTGCTCGTCGGAGTGATTGGCGATCGTCACGCGATAGGCCCATACATAATGGCTCTCCGAAGGATCGGAGCGGTCGTCGAGATAGAACGGCTCGACGCTGACCTCGATGTTGCGTGTGATGGCCCGATACATTTTCCGTGCTCCGGACGTGCCTGTGTCAAGCTCTTTCGCCGACGGGGACCTGGCCGTCAATGGCAGACAGTCCAGCCGAACCGTGACCAAATTGGGGAGCGCGGCGGCGGCGGCAAGGGGGTTGCGCGGACATGCTTGACGGCTGGGTGCGGCGTCGGATCGATCCCGCCATCGAGCGTCTGGCCAGTCTTGTCGCGCGGACCGGCGTCTCGGCCAACGCGGTGACGATCGCCGCCTTCGCGGTCGGCCTGATGGCTGGCGCGGCGATCGCGTTCGAGTATTTCCTCCTCGGGCTCCTGCTGATCATCGTCAGCCGCATCGGCGACGGGCTCGACGGGGCGGTGGCGCGCATCTGTGGCAAGACCGACTTTGGCGGCTACCTCGACATCGTTCTGGACTTCTTCTTCTACGGCGCGATCCCGCTCGGCTTCGCGCTCGCCGATCCGGCCGCGAACGCGGTGCCGGCCGCCATCCTGATCCTGTCCTTCTACGTCAACGGCGCGAGCTTCCTCGCCTTCGCCATCCTTGCCGAGCGGCGCAAGCTCTCGACGATGGCGCGCGGCGACAAGTCGATCTTCTTCACCACAGGCCTCGCAGAGGCAACCGAGACCATCGCGATGTTCTCCGCCGCATGCCTGTTCCCGGGGTGGTTTCCGGTGCTCGCCTACGCGTTCGCCGCGCTCTGCTTCTACACCGCCCTGTCGCGCATCGTGCTGGCGCGGCGGCAGTTCGGGTGAGGGTCCCGACCGTCGCGTCAGTTCCCGGCATCCCTCGGGTCCGCGCTATTCGACCGGATCGGGGCCCTTCAGCATCGCGCCGTTGACCAGAACGGCGCCATCGCTCCTGCTTTTGACCAACCATTGAAGCCGCCCGTCGTCGAGCACCCGGGCGATGCCCCTGGCGGCCAGGAAGAAAGGGAGCACCTGCTCCATGTCCGGATCGGCGGCGGCCGCCGCCGTCACCGCCGCGGCGGCCGTGTCGAAGCCGGCGACCTCGACCGTCGCGCTCAACTCCGGTTCCTCGATCGAGAACGGCATCTCGGCCGACATGACGATCTCGACGTCGGCGTTGCGGATGACGCTCCTTTCCAAGACGAACACGGGCGGATTGTCGAGGAAGCTGGCGAGCACCGTCGCTCTGACCTCGTCCGGGATCGGCGGCTCCCGGCCCAAGTCGAGGGCCTCGATGATTTGCCGGACGGGACTTTCCGTGTCGAGGTTGTGGACGCCAAAGTTCAGGCTGACATGCGTGGGCAGGAGCGGCTGGCCCCAATCCGGAACGAGGTCCGCCGGGATCGTGATTCCGGAGAACCCGAACTGGTAGCCGAGCGCGCCGTCTGTGCGGATTCCATCGATTCCGATGGTGGTTTCGAAGCTGTCGAGACCAAATCGCCCGACCGGCGTGTCGATGGCGAGATCGCCGAGGTGATAACCGGCGCTGATCGTGTCCCACATAGGCAGGGCGGCCAGCAGCAACCGCTTCAGTTCACGCTGATCGATTTCCCCCTTGTCGCGTCCGGACTGGGCGACGCCGAATGCGAGGAGGTCGAGGAGCGGCCTCGACTGAAACCCGGTCGCGGTCGACGCGACGGTGATCCTTGGCGCCGCAATGGTAACGGGCAGCGGCGGAGCGTCCGGCGATGTCGGCACGGCCAGCGTCTCTACGAAGTCGGTCATGGTCTGCGTGGAGGAATAGTCGATCCCCGATCCAGCCGACCGCTTCCCGGTGACGTCGATCGTTCCCGCGCCGATGGTGATCTCCACCTCCTGGTTGTCGTCGCGCGATATCGCCTTCAATCCGCCGAACGATCCCGACGCCGTCGCGAACGCGGCGAGTTCCGGATCGAAGATGCCGGCAAGCCGGCCTTCCTGGAGTATCCATTCAAAATGCGAGTTCACGGCCGGCGACTGTTCCGTCTCGGGCAGTCGGAAGCCGAACGAGCCCGCCAGCGGGAATTCACCCGAGACGGCGAAGGTGCCATCGGCCAGCGGCTTCACGCGCAGCGCCAGCGGGGCGAGGTCGAGAGATGCTCCGGCCTCCCCGCCGCCGATCGCTTCGAGATCGAGGAAGACCCTGTACGCGTCCCCATCGACCGAAATCCGGACCAGGCCGTTGTCGAAGGCGCCCGTGCCGATGTAGCGGGACAGGTCGCCCGCGATCCTCCCCGCACTCTCGTCATCGACGGATTGTCCCGCCGCCGGCGACGCGATGGCGAGAACGACGACGAAAGGAACGATGCGGCGCATGGCGGCCCCCCTTGCTCACCCGCGCTTCTACAACACGTCCGTACGACAAGGAAGACGTGTCGCGAGCGCACGCATTCGCGCTTACCGCGAGGTGGGCTACACCGCCGCCAGCGCGCGCTCGATGTCCTCGATCAAGTCGTCCGCGTCCTCCAGCCCGACCGACAGGCGCACCGTTCCGGGGTTGATGCCGAGCTCGGCGCGGGCGGCGTCCGTCAGGTTCTTGTGGGTGGTCGTGGCCGGATGGGTGATCAGGCTCTTCGCGTCGCCGAGATTGTTGGAAATGAGCACGATCTCCAGCGCGTTCTGGAACCGGAAGGCGCCTTCCTTGCCGCCCTTGACCTCGAGGCAGATCAGCGTCGAACCGCCCTTCATCTGCCGCGCGATCACGTCGGCCTGCGGGTGGTCCTTGCGGCCCGGATAGATGACGCGCTCGACGGCGGCGTGACCGGCGAAATGATCGGCGATGCGGGCCGCGCTCTGGGTCTGCTGGCGAACGCGCACCGGCAGCGTCTCCAGGCCCTTGAGCAGGGTCCAGGCGTTGAAGGGCGACAGGCTCGGGCCGGTGTGGCGGAAATAGTCGTGCAGGTGCTCGTCGATCCACTTCTTGTCGGAGAGGATGATGCCGCCCAGGCAGCGGCCCTGGCCGTCGATGTGCTTGGTGGCCGAGTAGACCACGACATGCGCGCCGAGCTCGAGCGGCTTCTGCTGCAGCGGCGTGGCGAACACGTTGTCGACCACCACGCGCGCCCCGATCGAATTGGCGATCCTGGCCACCGCCGCGATGTCCACCACCTCCAGGGTCGGGTTGGTCGGGCTCTCCAGGAAGAACAGCTTGGTGTTCGGCCGCACGGCCGCCTCCCACTGCGCCATGTCGCGCCCGTCGACCAGCGTGACCTCGACGCCGTAGTGCGGCATCTGCGTCTCGACGATCCAGCGGCAGGAGCCGAACAGCGCGCGGGCGGCGACGACATGGTCGCCCGCCCTGATTGAACAGAGCAGGGCGGCGGCGACCGCGGCCATGCCCGAGGCGGTGGCGCGGGCGTCCTCGGCGCCTTCGAGCAGGCACATGCGCTTCTCGAACATGCTGACGGTCGGGTTTTCGTAGCGCGAGTAGATGAAGCCGGGCTCCTCGCCCTTGAACCGCGCCTCGGCGGCCTCGCCGCTGTCGTAGACGAAGCCCTGCGTCAGGAAGATCGCTTCCGACGTCTCGCCGAAGGGCGAGCGCAACGTCCCGCCATGCACCAGCTGGGTCGCCGGCTTCCAGTTCCTGTTCGTCTCGGCCATCGTCGTCCTGCCTTCAGCCCACAAAAAAACCGGCCGCGAAGTCGCAAGCCGGTTTCCCCTCGGCCCTTTAGCGACTTGTTTAACGTGGCTGCAAGCCGACCGGCCAAATCACCACGGGATAACGCTCCCCATAGACCCGCCGCGCACTTGCGTCAATGTGCGTCGTCGTTAAACGTCGACCGGCCCTTCGACCGGGAGCGGCGGATGAGGAACGGCACGACGTTGCGAAGCACAGGCATTCTTCCCGACCATGCGATCGAGGCGCTGTTTGCGTCCGGCGCGCTCTCGTCCGCCCGCGCCCTCGATGCCGACCAGATCCAGCCGGCGAGCCTCGACCTTCGCCTCGGCGAGAAGGCCTACCGCGTCCGCGCGAGCTTCCTGCCGGGGCCGGGCCGCCGCGTCGCCGACAAGCTCGAGCGGCTCAAGCTGCACGAGATCGACCTCACCGACGGGGCGGTGCTGGAGACGGGCTGCGTCTACATCGTGCCGCTGCTCGAAAGCCTGGCCCTGCCCGACGCCATCGCCGCATCCGCGAACCCGAAAAGCTCCACCGGGCGGCTCGACATCTTCACGCGCGTGATGACCGATTTCGGGCCCGAGTTCGACAAGATCGCCGCCGGCTATCGCGGCGGGCTCTACCTCGAGGTCAGCCCGCGCACCTTCCCCATCATCGCCCGCACCGGCTCGCGGCTGTCGCAGATCCGCTTCCGCACCGGCAACGCCATCCTGACCGAGCCGGAACTGGCGGACCTGCACCGCACGGACACGCTGGTGGCGGCCGAGGCGCCGAGCGTGACGGGCGGCGGCATCGCGCTGTCGATCGACCTGCAGGGCGACGCCGCCGGCCTCGTCGGCTATCGCGGCAAGCACCACACCGGCCTGATCGACGTCGACCGGCGCGCCGCGCAGGACGTCTCCGAGTTCTGGGAGCCGCTCCACGCGCATCCCAATCGCGAGCTGATCCTCGATCCCGACGAGTTCTACATCCTGGTCAGCCGCGAGGCCGTGCACGTGCCGCCGGCCTATGCCGCCGAGATGACCCCCTTCGATCCGTTGGTGGGCGAGTTCCGGGTCCACTATGCCGGGTTCTTCGATCCCGGCTTCGGCCACTCGGCGGCCGGCGGCAGCGGCAGCCGCGCGGTGCTGGAGGTGCGCAGCCACGAGGTGCCCTTCATCCTGGAGCATGGCCAAACCGTGGGACGGCTCGTCTACGAGCACATGCTGACGCCGCCGCGCGCGCTCTACGGCGCCGACCTCGGCTCCAACTACCAGGCGCAGGGGCTCAAGCTCTCCAAGCACTTCCGCTGAGGGCCTATAGCCCGGGGCTTTTCCCGTGGCATCCGACCGCATCTTCGGCCTGCATTGACGTCTGTGCCGTCGGACCGCGCCCGTGTTACAGAAGCGAGGACGGGTGGACGGGCAGATGCAAGCAGGAGCCAACCTCAAAGCCGTGATCGCCGGGGTGCGAGGTTCCGCAACGACCGATCGCGACTTTGAAACCATCCGCTCCGTCTGGCTTTCCGGCGGCGCGTCGCTCTTCCCGTTGTCGCAGGTCAGCCACTCCTTTCCGCTCATCGCCGCCTGCGCCTCGCGGGATGGCCGCGAACGGCCGGCGTTTTGGTTCCCGGAGTACTTCTGCAACGAATCGGCCGGGCTTCTCCGGAACGGCCAGACCGACATCGTCGTCTACCCGGTCACGCGCGACCTTGATCCCGACTGGCCCGCCTGCGAGGCGCTCGCAGCGGCTTCTCCGCCCGACGCCTTCGTGCTGGTGCACTATTTCGGCCGGGCGGGAGAGGCGGCGAGGGCGCGCGCCTTCTGCGACCGTCATGGCGCGCGGCTCGTCGAGGATGCCACGCATGTGCTGCGGCCGGTGGACGGCATCGGCGAAGCCGGCGACTTCGCGTGCTTCAGCCCGCGCAAGTTCTTCGACATCCCCGATGGAGGCGTGCTGGTCGTGCGCGATCCCGCGGACGTGTCTCGCGTACGGGCCGCGCTCGACGCCGCGCCGCCCGGCCATCCGAACCCGACCCGGTGGCGGCTGAAGCGGCTGGAACGCGCGTTGCGGCGCCGCCTACTGCCCTCGAAGCGGAAGCCCCGGCCTCTGGCCCCGATCCGCCCGAGGCTGGACGGGCCGCCCGCCCGACTTTTCGACCAGGCGAACATCAGCCCCTTCTCGCTGAGCCGCCTTTCCAGGGCGGTTCGGTCGGGCGGACTGGCGAGGATCTCGGGCGAAAGGCTCGAGTTCGAACGTCGGCTTGGCGGCATAGTCGCTGACCTCGGCGTCAGGCTCGTCGAGCGCCAGCTAGATGCCGTGCCATGCTGGTTCGGGCTGGTCTGCGAGGACGACCGGAGTTACCTGGCGGCGCTCGACGGGCTGCGCGCGCAGGGCATTCACGCACTGACGTGGCCGAACCAGCTGCCGCCGGAGGCGCTGCAATCAAGCCGCCGGGACGCCGTGCTCGCGCTCAGGAACCGGTACCTGATCGTGGCTCCGCCACGATCCGGAGACTGACTCCGGTCGCTCGGAATTGGCCTGCGCTATCGTTCCCGCTCCCTCGCCATCGCCTTCACCTCCTCGCGCAGGGCCCTGATCTCGGCCAGGATCATTTCCTGCTCGCCCTGCAGCGCCTGGCGCTCGGCGGTCGCCTCCTCCTCGTGCTCGGCCTGCATGGCCGAGACGATGATGCCGATGAAGAGATTGAGCACGGTGAAGGTGGTGCACACGATGAAGGGGATAAAGAACATCCAGGCGAGGGGGTAGACGTCCATCACCGGGCGCACGATGCCCATCGACCAGCTTTCGAGCGTCATGACCTGGAACAGCGTGTAGGCGGAGGCGGCGATGGTGCCGAACCAGTCGGGGAAGGAGGTCCCGAAAAGCTTGGTAGCCATCACCGAGAAGACGTAGAAGACCAGGGTCAGGAGCAGCATGATGGAGCCCATGCCGGGCAGGGCGGCGACGAGGCCGCCCACGACCCGGCGCAGCGAGGGCACCATCGAGACGAGCCTCAGCACGCGCAGGATTCGCAGCGCGCGCAGCACCGACAGGCTGCCGGTGGCCGGCATCAGCGCGATCGCCACGACGATCAGATCGAAGATGCGCCAGGGATCGCGGAAGAAGCCGGCGCGGTAGACCAGGATCTTCGCCGCCAGTTCGACCACGAAGACGGCGAGGATCGCGCGGTCGAGCGCGAACAGCACCGGACCCCACTGCGCCATGGCCGTTGCCGAGGTTTCGAGGCCGAGCGTGATTGCGTTGACGATGATCAGCGCCGTGATGGCGAGGTCGAAGCGGCGGGATTCGACGAAGGTCTTCAGGGCGGTCACTGTGGCGGCTCCGGGGCAGGGACGGGAACGCGCGACAAGTGGGTGGAATTGTGCGCTGCGTCAAGCAGCCCTGGCGTCCGCGCCAGGCCCGCTGCCTCAGCCCGGCCGCGCGGCGTTCCCCCGGCAGCCCGCCTTCTAGATCGTCCGCGCTCCAAAGGTCGCGTCTTCCAGGTCGCCCCTCTTCCAAAGCGCCTCGTCTGCCAAAGCGCCCGTCGTCCAAAACGCCCGTCGTCCAAAACGCTTGACACGGGGCGGCGGTGCCGCGATGTAATGCGCCTGCGCGGGTGTAGTTCAATGGTAGAACGGCAGCTTCCCAAGCTGCATACGAGGGTTCGATTCCCTTCACCCGCTCCACTTTGTTTTCAATGGGTTAGGCGGAAATTCGGGGTGTAGCCCGGCGGCGATTTTACACCCAGTTTTACAGGTTATGTTCTTGGTCTGCCCTTCGCCAACTGCTCGATCGCCGCTTGCGTCGCCGCCGCCCGGCCCACATATCGGCGGATGATTCTCGATACGCTCTGTTCTTCCCACCCCATGATTTCGGCAATGACTCGCTCTGATAGACCTGCCTTGTAGAACTTCGTCGCGGCGGTGCCACGCAGGTCATGGAAATGCAGGTCGCGCGCCGAGAAGCCGGCGCGATCCTTCGCCTTGTTGAACGAGCTTCCGAAGCCGTTCGTGGTCCAAGGGCGGTCCTTGCTGGATGCAAGCACCGTGGTCGCCTTTCGAGGGATGCTCTCCAGGATAGTCCGCAAGTCGTCGTAGAGGGGGATGACAGCGGCTCGCCTACCTTTGCTTTTGCCTGTCGGCAGCACGATCTCATGCTCGCCGACATGGCTCCAGGATAGGCGGACAAGGTCGCCCAGGCGTAGACCGGTGTGCGCGGCAAGATCCACGGCGTGGCCGATCTCCACGGGATTGGCGGCTCTCAATGCTGCGATCTCCTGGTCGGTCCAGATGATCTCCGCGCGCGACGAGGAGTAGAGCTGCTTGATCCCTTCAGCCGGGTTGGATGCGATCCTGCCCAAGGGATCGACCGCATAGGAGAGGACGCGCGAAAGCACCTGCATGGCATAGTCTGCCGTGCGTGGTTTGTCGGCGTAGGTGCTGCGCCACTTGCGTATGATCGGGCGGATCTTCTCCGTCCGATCGAACTGCGCGGTGCGCAATTCGCCGAAGTGGGCGTCGATACGGTCCAGCCAGCGACTCCACTGCCGTTTCGTCGACACCGCCAGCTTCTGGAAGTCTGGGCTGGCACGGTAGGCGACGATCACCGATCGAAAGCGCGTGGCATCAGGCGCTCGGTGCTCCGCGATCGCCTCGTTGTAGGACGCCACGAATTCGGGCGTGCCGGGCCGGCCCACAAGGCGAGGTCCGCCACGCCAAGCATACCAATAGATCCTGCCCTTGGCGCGGACCCTGTGGAGCCCCTTCAGATCAACGGTAACCATGCCGCGCCTCGAAAGCAGTGAGTTCGGCATCGAGATCGTCGTTGTCGGCGGTGGGCTGGGCACCTCGCTCCGACGGCGAGTGTTCGAACCAGCGATCGAACGCCTCCTCGACCTCGTGCCTGTGCCAGATCTGGCGACCATGAAGCCGCCGCGGCTGCGGCGCCTGGCCCTCGCGCACGAGTCGGTCGAAGAAGGTAGGCGACACCCCCCAGATGTCGGCCGCCTCGCGACGGTTGATCCCGCGGCGCTGTTCGAGTGGCAAGACATGGATGAGGCAGGCGATGGGCATGGGAAAATTCCTTTCCCAGGGCGTTATAGCAACCGTTGGCAAGGATTGCGTCGAGGAAGCGAGATTTTTCGGCACGGTTTGCCAACACATCCAGTCCGCCTAGTGTGCGGGACGCCTTGCCGGTAGCTGCTTCGGCTTCTACCGCGAATGATCATCCCCGCGTGTGCGGGGGACGCACGGCGGTGGCGACCGCGCCGAGATTGGTCAGCGGATAATCCCCGCGTGTGCGGGGGATGCGGCTGCTGCTTGCCGTTGCCGGTCAGATAGGCCGGATCATCCCCGCGTGTGCGGGGGACGCTCCGCAAGAACTGGCTGGCGTTCGCCCATCGGCGGATCATCCCCGCGTGTGCGGGGGACGCCCGGACGCCCCTCGGTCTGGGCCGGCATTTTCCGGATCATCCCCGCGTGTGCGGGGGACGCTCGCGAAGCGTGTTGGTGTTGGCCTCAAGCGCCGGATCATCCCCGCGTGTGCGGGGGACGCAGGTTGAAGGCGATCTGGGCACAGGTGATGACCGGATCATCCCCGCGTGTGCGGGGGACGCAAGGGCTGGGCGGACCGCACCACGCAGGAACGCGGATCATCCCCGCGTGTGCGGGGGACGCTCATGAATTGGGGTTGGCCGGGCGCGGGCGGGCGGATCATCCCCGCGTGTGCGGGGGACGCCCATTCGCGGCGGATGGTTTTGATGAGGTCTGCGGATCATCCCCGCGTGTGCGGGGGACGCGAACGACCAGTGAGTTCCGTCGCGCCATATAGCGGATCATCCCCGCGTGTGCGGGGGACGCCCGCCCCCGGGTGACACCAGAGGCGTCGCAAG
>JBKBRJ010000013.1:0-89673 GCA_046292285.1 Mesorhizobium sp.
GCCGAAGAGCAGCGTCAGCGTCGCCGCGCCGATGCCGACGGGCTCCATGTTCATGAACAGCCCAAGCAGCGGCGCGGCGACCACCAGCGGCAGCACGCTCGCCGTCCAGTGCGCGAGGCACTTGACGAAGACCGCCAGCGCCAGCATGCGGCGCTCACTTGCCATGATCAGTATGTCGAGCGAGCCGTCGTCGCGGTCGGCCTGGAACAGCCGGTCGAGGCCGAGCAGGCTCGCCAGCAGCGCGCCGATCCACAGGATCGCCGGGCCGATGCGCGCGAGGAGGTTCAGGTCCGGTCCGACACCGAAGGGAATGACGGCGACGACCGCGAGGAAAAACAGGATACCGACCAGCGCCCCGCCGCCGGAGCGGATGCCGAGCCGCACGTCGCGGACATAGAGGGCCAGCATCAGGCGCCCATCCGAAGTTCGTGCGCCCACTCCAGTCCGAGCGGCAGGTGGGTGGCGGCGAGGATCATGCCGCCATCCTCCAGATGGGCGGCCATGAGCGCGGCGAACTGCTGCTCGGACGCCCGGTCGAGGCCCGCCGTCGGTTCGTCGAGCAGCCAGACCGGGCGGTAGCTGACCAGCAGGCGAGCAATGGCGATGCGCCGCTTCTGCCCGGTCGAGAGGTAACCGAGCGGCAGGTGGCCGATCTCGTCGAGCCCGACCATTGCCAGCGCCTCGGCGATCGGCACGTGCGGCTCGCCGAGATAGTCGCGCCAGGCGGCGAGGTTCTCGGTCACGCTCAGCGCGGGCTTGAGCGCGTTCTGGTGGCCGAGATAGTGACAGGCGGCCATCACGTCGGGCCAGTCCGGCTCGCCGCCCTCCAGTGTCACCGTCCCGCCGGCCGCCGGCAGCAGGCCGGCGACGATGCGCAGCAGCGTCGACTTGCCCGATCCGTTGGCGCCGGTGACGAGCAGGCCCTCGGAGTCCGACAGCGAAAAGGAGACGCCCGAGAAGATCGTCTCGCCGCCGCGTTCGCCGTCCAGTTCGTTCGCCACGAGGCGCATCGGCGGGCCCACCTTCCCATCGGCTGAAAGTCGCATGTGCGACGCACAATAATTCCCGCGCGCGACACTGGAACTCTCTTTAGAAATTCTCTAAGAGGTCAGCAACCGTGCCAGCGGTCGGCACGGACACCAATCGAGCCGGACCGGCGCATCCCCGTCCTTCAACGGCGGAAGCGCCCGGGAGCGGACAGCGGAAATGACCGTACCCGCACCTTTGCGCGTGATGCACTGGCGTCCGTTTCCACCTCGGCAACGAACAGTTAGGGATCGTACGTGTCAAATTCTCTCGACAGCTTCAACTGCCGCCGGACCCTCAAGGTCGGCGACAAGGAATACACCTATTTCAGCCTCGTGGAGGCCGAGAAGAACGGGCTCGACGGCATCTCCCGGCTGCCATTCTCGATGAAGGTGCTGCTGGAGAACCTGCTGCGCAACGAGGACGGCCGCTCGGTCACCAAGGCCGACATCGTCGCGATCCGCGACTGGATCGCCGACAAGGGCACTGCCGGCCACGAGATCGCCTATCGCCCGGCGCGCGTATTGATGCAGGACTTCACCGGCGTCCCGGCCGTCGTTGACCTTGCGGCCATGCGCGACGGTATCAAGGCGCTGGGCGGCGACCCGCAGAAGATCAACCCGCTGGTTCCGGTCGACCTCGTCATCGACCACTCGGTCATCGTCGACGAGTTCGGCACGCCGATGGCGTTCAAGCACAATGTCGACCTGGAATACCAGCGCAACGGCGAGCGCTACCGCTTCCTGAAGTGGGGCCAGCAGGCGTTCCAGAATTTCCGCGTCGTGCCGCCCGGCACCGGCATCTGCCACCAGGTCAACCTCGAATATCTCGGCCAGACGGTGTGGACGAAGGACGAGGACGGCGAGACCGTCGCCTATCCGGACACCTGCGTCGGCACCGATTCGCACACCACCATGATCAACGGCCTCGGCGTCCTGGGCTGGGGCGTCGGCGGCATCGAGGCGGAGGCGGCCATGCTCGGCCAGCCGGTCTCCATGCTGCTGCCGGAAGTCATCGGCTTCAAGATCACCGGCAAGCTCAAGGAAGGCGTCACCGCCACGGACCTCGTGCTCACCGTCGTGCAGATGCTGCGCAAGAAGGGCGTGGTGGGCAAGTTCGTCGAGTTCTACGGCGAGGGCCTCGCCAACATGACGCTCGCCGACCGCGCCACCATCGGCAACATGGGACCGGAATACGGCGCGACCTGCGGCTTCTTCCCGGTCGACAAGGAAACGCTGAACTACCTCACCGTCTCGGGCCGCGCGGCGGACCGCATCGCGCTGGTCGAGGCCTACAGCCGGGCTCAGGACATGTTCTGGATGCCGGGCGCGGCCGAGCCGGTCTTCACCGACACGCTCGAGCTCGACCTCGGCGATGTCGTCCCCTCGATGGCCGGCCCGAAGCGTCCCGAGGGCCGCATCCCGCTGGAAGGCATCGCCGCCGGTTTCGAACAGTCGCTGGTCAAGGAGTACAAGAAGGACGCTGCGGAAGCCGGCAAGCGCTGGAAGGTCGAGGGCGAGGACTTCGACCTCGGCCATGGCGACGTGGCGATCGCCGCGATCACGTCGTGCACCAACACCTCGAACCCGTCGGTGCTGATCGGCGCGGGGCTGCTCGCCCGCAACGCCAACCGGCTCGGCCTGAAGCAGAAGCCCTGGGTCAAGACCTCGCTCGCCCCCGGCAGCCAGGTGGTGGCGGAGTACCTGGAGAAGTCGGGCCTGCAGAAGGAGCTCGACCAGATCGGCTTCAACCTCGTCGGCTTCGGCTGCACCACCTGCATCGGCAATTCCGGCCCGCTGCCGGCGCCGGTGTCCAAGACCATCAACGACAAGGGCCTGATCGCGGCCGGCGTGCTCTCGGGCAACCGCAATTTCGAGGGCCGCATCTCGCCCGACGTGCAGGCGAACTACCTCGCCTCGCCGCCGCTGGTGGTGGCCTACGCGCTCGCCGGAACGGTCGCGAAGGACCTGACCACCGAGCCGATCGGCCAGGACAGGGACGGCAAGGACGTCTTCCTCAAGGACATCTGGCCGACCAACCAGGAGATCCAGGAGTTCATCCACAAGCACGTCACCCGCGACCTGTTCGAGCAGAAATACGCCGAGGTGTTCAAGGGCGACGAGAACTGGCAGGCGGTGCAGGTGCCGGCCGGCGAGACCTATGCGTGGGACGACGCGTCGACCTACGTCCAGAACCCGCCCTACTTCGTGGGCATGGGCCAGAAGGCCGGCGACGTCACCGATATCAAGGGCGCCCGCATCCTCGGCCTCTTCGGCGACAAGATCACCACCGACCACATCTCGCCCGCCGGTTCGATCAAGGCGGCCTCGCCCGCGGGCAAGTACCTGACCGACCATGGCGTCGGCGTCGCCGACTTCAACCAGTACGGTACGCGGCGCGGCAATCATGAAGTGATGATGCGCGGCACCTTCGCCAACATCCGCATCCGCAACTTCATGCTGGGCGAGAACGGCCGCGAGGGCGGCTACACGATCCACTATCCCTCGAAGGAGGAAATGTCGATCTACGACGCCGCCATGCAGTACAAGCAGGAAGGCGTGCCGCTGGTCATCTTCGCCGGCGTCGAATACGGCAACGGCTCCTCGCGCGACTGGGCTGCCAAGGGCACCAACCTGCTTGGGGTCAAGGCCGTCATCGCGCAGTCCTTCGAGCGCATCCACCGCTCCAACCTCGTCGGCATGGGCGTCATTCCCTTCGTCTTCGAGGAGGGCACGTCCTGGGCCTCGCTCGGCCTGAAGGGCGACGAGACGGTGACGATCGACGGGCTGGAAACCATCAAGCCGCGCCAGACGATGGTGGCCAAGGTCACCTACGCGGATGGCGCGACCCGCGAGGTGCCGATCATCTGCCGCATCGATACGCTGGACGAACTCGACTACTACAGGAACGGCGGCATTCTTCAGTACGTGCTGCGCGACCTGGCCGCGTAAGTCGTTCGCTCAAGAGTCTGGACAGAGGCCGCCGGGAGCGATCCCGGCGGCCTTTTTCATGCGGTGCGCGCGCCTGGCTGGTATCCGGGTCGCCCGTACCAGGCGACAGAGGCGAGGAGCACGCCGAGCAGCAGGCCATTCAGTGTATGCCAAAGGAAATGCGTGCCGAGCGGAATCGCGTCGCAGACCTCCGCATCGATCGACCGGAAGGTCGCCGAGACGAGCAGGATCGCGGCGGCGGCAATGTCGTAACGGCCCGCCGGATGGCCGCGAAGGACCAGCAGCGCGCCGAAGAAGGCCAGCGCAAGAAATGCCGGCAGGTAGCCGGACGTGCCGTTGGTGGCGACCCGCACCCAATCCGGCAGCGCGGCGGTCGCCGCGCCCGCAACGGCGAAGAAGGCGACGAGAGCCAGCACGCTGGGAACCCAGCCGAGGTTGAAGAAGCGCTTCAGGTTGAACAGGGTCAGCGCCAGCGTGAAGGTCGCGATGGGGACGATATCCATCCAGATGGTCAGCACGTTCGCGAAGGTGTGGAACAGCGCCGATCCGATGCCGATCGCAACCACCCACCAGGCAAGAACTTGCGCGAAGACGTCTCCGTGATGGCGGCGTATCTCGCGCAGTCCCCAGAAGCCGGCGACGAAGAAGGCAAGATTCGAGACGGCGTTGACTGGTTCGGACCAGATTTCGGGTCCCGTGCGTTCGCAATAGGCATCGATGCTGGCGAGAAGCGATTCCATGTCCGTCTCCAGGCGAGATCTCGCCTCTAGCCGCTAGACGGTCTCACCGCAACGTGACTTCCTGTTGAACTTCCCGGCCGACTATTGTCTGAATGACCGGAAGCGGACAGCGATCGTCCGGACAGCACCGAGATCGGACATGAATTTCAGCCGACATCTGCGGCTGGCGCTTGCCGCCATAGCCTTCGCCCTCCCGTTGCCCGTGCGGGCGGAGCCATCGGCCGCACGACCGGGCGTCGTGGAGCTGTTTACCAGCCAGGGGTGCAGTTCCTGCCCTCCGGCCGATGCGAACCTCGCCGACCTCGCGCAGAGAGACGACGTCATCGCGCTCGCCTATCACGTGGACTACTGGGACTATCTTGGTTGGAGCGATACGCTGGCCAGCCCGGAGAACACGCAGCGGCAGCATGACTACGCAGCTGCGCTCGGCCAGCGATCGGTCTATACGCCGCAGGCTGTCGTCAACGGTCGGCTTCATATCAACGGCGCGGACGCGGCGGCCATCGAGCGCATGCTGAGCGAAACCACCAGGCAGTCGATGCAGGTGGACGTCTCGATCCGCAAGGGCGCCGACAGCATCATCATCGAAGCGGGCCAGGGCGGCGAGGGCGTCGAGATCGCGAAGGCCAACCTGATGCTCGTCTTCTTCGATGCAAAGACCGTGGTCAAGATCCTGCGAGGCGAGAACGCCGGCAAGCGGGTGACCTACTGGAACGCCGTGACCGGCAGCCAGACGGCCGGCATGTGGCATGGCGAGAACCTGCGGATCGAGATTCCGCTCAGCGAATTGCGACGTAAGGGCAATGGAGGGTGCGCTGCCCTGCTCCAGTCGCACGGAAAGGACGGTGCGCCTGGAGCGATCATCGGGGCGGCCGTCCTGAAAAACCCGGCGATGTGACCCCGCCGGATTTCGTCGGGAGACGTTCGATCCGGGCCGCGCGGGTGATGCGAGCCGCTTGAAAGGGTTGTTGCCGAGTTGGTTCGGCCCAGCGAAGACACCGTGGGCGGGGGGCTTGGGGTTACGGAGCCGACGCCAGACCGAACCGTCTCAGGCAACGATCGAATGTTCGTCCTGCTTTGGGGCCGGAAGCAGGACAATTCGCGGCGGGATTGTGGCCGCTGATCACCAATTCGATCCGCTTGTTCTCCAATGTGACCGGGCGTCGACCGACCGGCTCTTGTATTGGAAGTCGCTACAATACGTCGGAACTTGCCCAATGCGAGCGATGTTTCGAACAAAAACAGGCCATTGCCGGTCCGGGGGTTGAAATCGGTCCCCGATAGGGCAAACTTCGCCTGTCGCAATACCGTCATGGAAAGGCTGACTCATGGTCGATCGCGCGAACGGAGCGGAGGATGGGGAGGGGTCCGCAATACTGATCCCGCTGCAGGAGGCCCGGCGTGATCGGGAAAACACCACCGTGACCTTCGACAGGCGCGAACTCGACCAGATCCTGCGCATCTATGGTCGAATGGTGGCCGCGAACGAGTGGCGGGACTATGCCATCGACCACCTGCAGGATCGCGCGGTCTTCTCCGTCTTCCGCCGCACCAGCGAGGTGCCGCTTTTCCAGATCGTCAAGAATCCGAAGCTGGCGCGCAAGCAGGGCGCCTATTCCGTCGTGGCCGCCAGCGGCAACATCCTCAAGCGCGGACATGAACTGGCGCGGGTGCTGAACGTTTTCGATCCGACCCTCCGCCTGGTCGGAGCCTGATCCGCCAAGGCGGCTACCTGCCCTCGGCGAAGTTGCGTTCCGGCAGCGACGACGGGTCGGGCGGCGAGGCCGTTCCGCCGTTGAGCGACAACTGCATGAAGACGGTGTCCAGCCACCGCCCGTGCTTGTAGCCGGAGCCCTCGAGCAGGCCGGCGTGGCGGAAGCCGACGGATTCGTGCAGCCGCACCGACGCCTGGTTGCGTTTGCCGTCGCCGATCACCGCGACCATCTGGCGAAAGCCGAGCCGCGTGGATGTCTCGACCAGGGCCGACAGGAGAAGGCGGCCGGTGCCGTGGCCCTGTGCCGTCGGCGCGAGGTAGATCGAATCCTCGACCATGAAGCGATAGGCGCGGCGCGGCCGGAATGGCCCCGCATAGGCGTATCCAAGGACGCCGTCCGGGCTCTCCGCAACGAAATAGGGGTAGGACCCGGCGATGAGCGCGTCGAAGCGCGCGGCCATTTCCGCTTCCGTCGGCGGCTCCAGCTCGTAGCTGGCGGTGCCGGTCCTGACCGCGTGGCCATAGATCGCGGCGATGGCCGGGATGTCGGATCGTGCGGCGGGGCGGACTGCGATCAGGCTCATCGTCTCGGACATGTTTGCGTGTGGGGCGAATGTGGTCCGGAAGACGCGCCAATGAAAAGGGGCGACCCGAAGGCCGCCCCGATGATTTCGTTGGTCCAGACCGGCTTATTCCCGGTTGCCCAGGAACTGGAGCAGGAACATGAACAGGTTGATGAAGTCGAGGTAGAGACGCAGGGCGCCCATGATGGCCTTGCGGCCGGCGATGACGTCGTCGTCACCCTCGAAATACATCTCCTTGATGTTCTGCGTGTCGTAGGCGGTCAGGCCGGCGAAGACCAGCACGCCGATGCCGGAGATCGCGAACTGCAGCGCGGACGACTGCAGGAAGATGTTCACGATCATCGCGATGATGAGGCCGAACAGGCCCATCACCATGAACGAGCCCATGCCCGACAGGTCGCGCTTGGTCGTGTAGCCGTAGAGCGACAGCGCGCCGAAGGCGGTGGCGGTGATGAAGAACGTCTGGACGATGCTGCCCGTCGTGTAGACGAGGAAGACCGAAGACAGCGAGATGCCAACCATCGCGGCGTAGAGCCAGAAGGTCGTCTGCGCGGCGGCGACGCTCATCTTGTGCACGCGGAAGGACAGGAAGAAGACCATCGCGAGCGGGGCAAGCATGATGACCCAGCGCAGCGGCGAGCCATAGACAGCCGCGCCCATCGCGGTCAGCATCTTGCCATTGCCCAGCGTGGCGACGGCGAGCGCGGGATCGTTGGTGGTGGTCAGCGAGACCATTCCGAGCGCGGCAACGCCCGTGATGGCCAGGCCCAGCGCCATGAGATTGTAGACCTTGAGCATATATGCGCGAAGGCCTTCGTCGATGCCGGCGTCGGCACGGGAGCCCGCCCCGGCGACGCGCGCATTGTAGTTGCGGATGTCAGCCATGATTTCCTCTTACAGCTTCTTGTCCCGTCGGGTGTCGGGCGCCCCGGCTTTCGCGCACGGCCCCAGGCGCCGCTGGCGGGACTCCAGCATGCCTGCGCATGAATATGATGTTTGACGCGTCAGAGGACAAGGCCTGTTTCACCGTGCAACCACTCGTGATCGACAGAAGGCGGTCGCTTGACCAACCGGTTCTAGAGGCTGCGCAGCACCGGTGCGGCCTTGTGCCCCAGCACGCGCCAGGTGCCGAGAAGTCCGAAACCCACCGTCAGCACCAGCGCGATCACCACCGTGGACGCAGCGACTTCCGGTAGGAAGCTCGTCGGCAGGTTCATGATGCGCCCCACGACGAACCAGGCGGCGACCCCTCCGGCGGCGAGCGCGAAGGTGGCGGTGGCGAGCCCGATCAGCAGGTATTCGAGGGTGAAAGCGCCGATCAGGGTTCTGCGGGTGGCGCCCAGCGTCTTCAGGACGACGGCATCGTGGACGCGGGCGCGGTTCCCGGCCGCGAGCGCGCCCGAGAGAACGAGGACCGACGCGATCAGCGCCACCGCGGCGGCGGCGCGGATGGCTGTCGCGAGTTGCCCGACGAGCTGGTTGACGATGTCGAGGGCGTCCTTCACCCGCACCGTCGTCACGGCTGGGAAGGTCCGCGTCACCTCGTTGAGGATGCGCGCTTCCTGCTCGGCAGTCGAGCCCTGGTCGAGCAGGGTGGCGAGCCAGGCATGCGGGGCGCCGGCGAAGGTATTGGGCGAGAACACCATGACGAAGTTGATGCCCATCGATTCCCATTCGACATTGCGGAAATTCGCGATGCGGGCGGTGATGTTGCGGCCGAGAACGTTGACGGTGATCGTGTCGCCGAGCTTCAGGCCGATTTCGCCGCCTTCCTCGGCCGAGAAGGAGACGAGCGGCTCGCCGCCGTAGTCGGCGGGCCACCACTCGCCCTCCGAGAGCGTCGAGTTCTCGGGGATATTCCTCGCATAGGTGATTCCGCGGTCGCCGCGCAGCACCCAGCGCCCTTCCGGCGGCACCTCGATCTTCTGGACGTCGATGCCGTTCAGCGCCATCACGCGGCCGCGCAGCATCGGAACCTCGACCAGCTTGCCGTCGGGCGCGAGGCTTTCGACGAGGCGCGAGAAATCGTCGATCTCGCTGTTCTGGATGTCGACGAAGAAGAAGTTCGGCGCGCGTTCGGCAAGGCTGCCGCCGATCTGGTTGCGCAGATTGCCATCCACGAGCGCCAGCGTGACCAGCAGCGTCAGGCCGAGGCCAAGCGACAGCACCACCGATGGCGTCAGCGCGCCGGGGCGATGGATATTGCCGATGGCGAGCCTGAGCGCGGTCGACCGCACGCGCGGGCTGCGGCGGGCCAAGGCCTGGACCAGGGTAGCCACCACCCTGAGCACGAGGAAGGACGCGGCCGTCGCGACGATGAAGATCGTCGCGATGCGGCGGTCGGTCGAGAACCATATGGCGAGCCCGGCGAGCGCGAGCGCAATGACCGCCGCGGCCGCCACGTAGGCGAGGCGCGGCATGCCGCCCGCCTCGAAGCCCATTTCGCGGAACAGCGCCGTCGCTGGAACGTCGCGGGCGCGGCCGAGCGGCAGGATGGCGAATGCGAGCGTGACCAGGATGCCGAACAGCGCCCCCATGCCGAGCGCGTCCCAGTAGATGGAAGCCTGGGCCGGGACCGGCAGGACGCCGGCGAGAGCCGCGCTTGCGGCGAAGGGCAGCAGCGCGGCCAGCACGAGGCCGATGACGATGCCGATGGCGGCGATCATCAGGATCTGGACCAGATAGACGATGAAGACGAAGGCGCCGGACGCGCCGAGGCTCTTGAACGTGGCGATGACCCCGCGCTTGCCTTCGAGATAGGCACGGACGGCATTGGCGACGCCCACGCCGCCCACAACCAGCGAGGTCAGGCCGACCAGCGTCAGGAACTGGGAGAAGCGCTCGATGTTGGCCGAGAGCGCCGGCGCGGCATTCGTGCGCGAGCGGATGCTCCATCCGGCTTCGGGGAACTCCGCCGCGGCGCGGTCGCGGATCTGCTGGATCGCGCCTTCGCCGGAGCCGTCGGGGAGCCTGATCTTGTAGGCGTACTGAACCAGGCTGCCCGGCTGGACGAGACCCGAGGCCGTCAGGCCCTCCAGGGACACCATCAGCCGTGGCGCGAAGCCGAAACCGTCGGAAACGAGGTCCGGTTCGGCGTCCAGGACGGCGCGCAGTTCGAAGACCTCGCCGCCGAGCCTGACGCGCGCGCCCGGCTCGATGGCCAGCCGGTCGAACAGGAGCTGCGGGGCCGCGGCGCCCCAGGCGCCGTCATGCCGTCCGAACAGGGCCGCGTGGTCGAGCGAAGGCGTGGTCTGGAGGCTGCCGTAGAGCGGGTAGAGACCGTCGACGGCCTTGACCTCGACGAGCGTCTGGTCCGAGCCGTCTTCAAGCCGCGCCATGGAGCGCATGTTGGCGCTTTCGGCGACGGGTCCGAAGCTTCCCAGGAAGGCTGCCTCCGCCTCGGTCGCCTGGCGGTGGATGAGCTCGAAGCGGATGTCGCCACCGAGCAGCGTCTGTCCCTCGTTGGCGACACCCGTCGTAATGGACCGGGCGACCGAATTGACGCCGCCGATGGCGGCGACGCCGAGTGCGATGCAGGTGAGGAAGATCAGGAAGCCGGATAGGCCGCCGCGCATCTCGCGCAGGGAGAAGCGCCAGGCGAGGTCGAGCGTGCGGGAAAGGGTCATTGCCGCCGCCTCAGGCCGATACGGCAAGGATCTGGCCGCTCTCGATGCGGCCGGACCGCATGGCGACCTGCCTTGCGCAGCGGTTGGCGAGCGCCGGGTCGTGGGTGACCAGCACGAGGGTCATGCCGCGCTCGGAAGCCTTGGCAAAGAGCAGGTCGGCGACCTGCCGGCCGGTTGCCTGGTCGAGATTGCCGGTCGGTTCGTCCGCGATCAGGATCTTGGGATCGGGGGCCAGAGCCCTGGCGATCGCCACGCGCTGCTGCTCGCCGCCCGACAGTTCGCCGGGATAGTGGGTGACGCGATCCCTCAGGCCGACCGCCGCCAGTTCGCGCGCGGCCACGTCAAAGGCGTCGCGCCGGCCCGCGAGCTCGAGCGGAACCGCGACGTTCTCGAGCGCTGTCATGTTCGGGATCAGGTGGAAGGACTGGAACACGATGCCGACGTTTCGCCCGCGGAAGGCGGCGACCTCGTCCTCGCTGCGGCCGGTCAACTGCTCGCCGGCGATGGTCACGGTGCCGGAATCGGTTCCCTCAAGGCCTGCGATCACCATAAGGAGCGTCGACTTTCCGGAGCCGGAGGGACCGACGATGCCGGTCGTTTCGCCCGCAGCCACCTGGAGGCTGACCTCCTTCAGCACATGAACGCGGGACGCGCCCTGTCCGAGCGTCAGCGAAACATCCTTCAGGTCGATCACTGCTTTTGTCACCGGAAGCGGACCCTATATGGTTGGAGGAACGGCAGGTCGAGAAGCGGCGGCACGGGCGGACGGCCCGGTCAGATATGGGTGTTCGTCAATGGCTTTCAAACAGTTGCTACGCGCTTTTGCCGCTGCCGGATTGCTTTGGGCAGGCTCGATCCTCGCGGCGGCGGCGGAACCGGTCCAGATCGTCGGCTTCGGAGACAGCCTGATGGCAGGCTATCAGCTCGACGCAGGGCAGTCCTTTCCGGAAAAGCTGGAAGCGGCTTTGCGCGAGAAGGGCCACGACGTGACGGTCGTCAATGCCGGCGTTTCGGGCGACACGACGAGCGGCGGCCTTTCGCGGCTCGACTGGTCGATACCGGACGGTACCGATCTTGTGATCCTCGAACTGGGGGCCAACGACATGCTGCGGGGGATTTCGCCCGAGATCACCGAGCGCAACCTCGATGCGATGATCACCCGCCTGACGGAGCGCGGGATCGCCGTCCTGCTGGCGGGCATGGTGGCCGCGCCCAATCTCGGCGACGACTATGGCGCTGCCTTCAATGGCTTGTATCCGCGCCTGGCGGAGAAGCATGGCCTGATCCTCTACCCGTTCTTCCTCGACGGCGTGGCGGCCGATCCAACGCTGCTTCTGGCGGATGGAATGCACCCGAACGCGCTGGGCGTCGACCGCATGGTGGCGAACGCGCTTCCCGTGGTGGAGCGCGCCCTGGCGGCGCTGGAGTGACCGGAGATGCGTGACAGACTCTGCTGCGCTGCACAATGAATTTGGCGAGGAACCGAGAACGGGCTTGCCGCGAGGTGCGATCGGTGGTTCGCTGACCATGACGGAGCGATTCGAGGAGGCTGCCATGCCGCGACTTTTCACCGCCCTCGAGATCCCGCGCGATGCGGCGCTCTCTCTGTCCCTGCTTCGCGGCGGCTTGCCGGGGGCTCGCTGGATCGACGTCGAGAACTACCACATCACGTTGCGCTTCATCGGCGACGTCGAGGGGCACGTGGCCGACGACATCGTCAACGGTCTCGATCGCATCAGTCGTCCGGCCTTCGATATCAAGCTTTCGGGCGTCGGCGCCTTCGGCAACAAGAAGCCGCATGCGCTTTGGGCCGGCGTGGCGCCATCGGCGGAACTGGCCGCGCTGCAGGCCGAGATCGACCGCATCTGCCTGCGAAACGGGGCGCCCGCCGATGCGCGCAAGTTCACGCCGCATGTGACGATCGCGAGGCTTCGAAACATCAGCCCGCTGGACCTCGCGCCTTATCTTTCCAGTCATGGCGGCTTTTCGACCGCGCCCTTCAAGGTCGGGCGCTTCGTGCTGATGTCGTCGCGCGATTCCGTCGGCGGCGGCCCGTACATCGTGGAAGAGGCTTGGCCGCTCGACGGCTCGCGCGCGGGCGCTGCCGGCGGGCTGGCCGGGACGGAAGCCTTTCCGATGTGGCGCTGAAATGGCGCGCGAAAGGCTGGATGAGGCCGCGATCAAGCAGGCGCTAGCCGAACTCGACGGCTGGGGCCTGGTGGACGGGCGCTCTGCGATCGCGAAAACCTTCACCTTCCGGAACTTCAGCGAGGCCTTCGGCTTCATGACGCGGACGGCGCTGGCGGCCGAGAAGATGGATCACCATCCAGAGTGGTCCAACGTCTACAAGACCGTGCATGTGACGCTTTCCACCCACGACGCCGACGGCGTCACCGATCTGGACGTGAAGCTCGCCCGCAAGATGGATGGCTTCGCCCGGAGCTGACCGCCCGGGCGATCTTGCGCGTCCGGATTCGCGTCACCACATCTTTCCCATGACCGAGGTTCTCGACGACGATCGCATCGCCGGCATTCTCGCCCCGGCACCGGCGGCGGAGCAGCGCAAGCGCGAAAAGCGCGTGCGCGAGGGGCTGTGGCGCACCGCGCGCCGGGCCGCCGGCCAGATTCCGTTCATGGACGAGGTGGTCGCGGGCTATTTCTGCGCTCTCGACAACAGGACGCCTTCCAGGGTGCGCGGCACGCTGTTTGCCGCGCTCGCCTATTTCGTGCTGCCGCTCGACGTTCTGCCGGACTTCATCCTCGGTCTGGGCTTCACGGACGACATGTCGGTCCTCCTCGCGGCGCTCGGAACGATCCGCTCGCACATCACTCCGGCGCACCGCGCGGCTGCGCGCGATTTCCTCGACGAGGTCGAGTAGCCGGTTCGCGCGGCGGACAGGTGCCCATCAGGCGTCGACGTCGATCTTCGGATCGGCCTCGATGGCCTTTCGCAGCCGCCCGAAGGCCAGCCTGATGCGCGACTTGACCGTGCCGAGCGGCAATCCCGTCTCGTCGGCGATCTGGCTGTGGGATAGCCCGACGAAGAAGGCGAGGCGTATCAGCTCGACCTGTTCGGCGGGCAGGCTCCCGAGAGCGATGCGAACCCGCTCGTCCCGGAGGTTCGCGTCCATCGCGACGTCGGGGGCTTCCTCGCCTTCGGGCTGGAGGATCGGGTCGTCTGGATCGATCAGGTGAGAACGATCGCGGCGCAGACCGTCGATGCGCCGGTTGCGGGCGATGCGGAACAGCCATGTGGCGAGCGAGGATTTCGCCGGGTCGAACAGATGCGCCTTGTGCCACAGCACGGACATCACCTCCTGCGCGACGTCCTCGGCCGAGCCGCCGTCCATACCCAGCCGCTGGAGATAACCGTTGATGCGTGGAGCGAAGTGATCGAACAGCGTGGCGAACGCCTCGCGGTCCCGCCGTTCCGCAACCAGGGTCGCAAGGCGTGCATATTCTTCTCGCGGCCCAGTGGTCATTGTCCTCGGACTCTTCGCCCGCTCTCCGGGCCGTTGTTCTCGTCTGAAACTACGTAGCTCGACGGCGCGGCGCAATATGGCTTGGATGCCCGCCCCCACCCGCCATGCCGGCGATCCGGCAACATCGACAAACTGTTGCCGTTTTCATCCGTTTCACATTTCGTGAAGGTCGGGCAGCCCGTGCGCATCTCGCATCAGCCAGGCACCGGCGTTCGCGGAATCGAGATGATGAACTGGGAGTTCACCATTTGGTAACCGCGATTAATTCAATATGAAGCGAGTCGGTCCCGGAGGGACGCCTTCGGATTCGCTCGATCGGGACACACCAGGACAACGGCAGGACAAAATGCGTGCACTGATTTCGATCGCAGCTGGGATCGTGGCGATGGCCGTCGCGGGGCCAGCCCTGGCGCAGTCGGCCACGAAGGTCGGGCAGTACAACGACTGGGGCACCTATTCCTACCAGGCCGATGCAGGCAAGGTCTGCTACGTGCTGTCGGTGCCCAAGGAGAAGCAGCCGACGAGCCTCGACCATGGCGACATCTTCTTCTTTGTGAGCCAGAAGCCGGGGCAGAACGTGGCCTTCGAGCCGCAGTTCATCGCGTCCTACGCCTTCAGGGAGAATTCGAAGGTGACGGTGAAGGTGGGCGACAAGTCGTTTTCGCTGTTCACCAAGGGCAAATCGGCGTGGCTCGAGAACGCCGCCGAGGAGCCGCAACTCGTCGCGGCGATGAAGGCGGGGTCGGCCATGCAGGTGAGCGCGACGTCCGGGCGCGGAAATCCGACCAACTATTCCTTCTCGCTGCGCGGGATCACCGCCGCGCTCGATTCGATTTCCGCCTGCAAGTAAGCGGCGTCGCCGGCGCGCGGCCTGTCCCGGCGCCTGGCCGGACCGCTTTCGGGACGTCCGACCGGGCTACAGATGTGCGAGCCCGGCCAGGACGATGCCGGCCACTTCGGCCGCGCGGCGCGCCGAATCCTGCTCGAAGTGGCGGATGATCTGGTCCGGCTCGCGGAAGCGGGTCGTCATCGCTTCGACCAGCTCGGCGGCCTTGGCCGGGTCGCGACCGCCGATCAGCCCCCTGTCGCCGCAGCGGCGCATGATGGCCTCGAGCAGGGCGCGCAGCCGGACGAGATGCCGCTCGACGACGTCCATGTTTGCGAGGCCGAGTTCGAGGTAGGCCCGAAACAGGTCCGGATCCTCGGCATGGCGCGCCCGCTTCAACTCGTATTGCCGCACGACGAAATGGACCAACTGCTCCGCCGGAGGCTCGTTTGACGCGGCGACGGCGGCAAGCTCCCCTTCTATGACGACGAACCAGCGCTCGCCGACGGCCTCCAGCAACGCCTGCCGGCTCGGAAAGAAGCGATAGGCGTTGGACTGCGACATGCCGCAGGCGGCGGCGACGTCGGAAACGGTCACTTTTCGCGCTCCGTGGACTCTGACGAGGCGCTCGGTTGCATCGAGCATTCTTGTCCGGACCGTCGCCGGGTCAATTCTGGGGCGAGGCACGTTTCAGATCCATCTTCTGGTCAGCGGACGGCCGCAATCGCGGTTGCCGGCGGCTCGCTGAACCCGATCGCGACTCCCGGAAGCGGGAGCGAACATCGGCGACAGATCGGGTTCCGGGCGAAGGCGAATCAACATTCCTCCACTGCCGGGCCGGGCGCGCGGAAAGTGTGCATATCCATCCCGACATCGCGAAATCGGCATGCGGCCGCGGTCGCCAACCCCTATGGGGCAAGAAAGGTGAGGAATGCCGATGACGAGACCGATCGGTCGCGGAATCCAGGCAATGGTCGGCGGCGATCGTCCGGCGACGCTCAGGGCGAACGCGAAGATAACGGGCAGGACGGGTCCGCATCCGCCATTTCATGAGGATCTCCGGAAATGATTTGAAAAATGATAGAAATGTAAAACCTATCATAAATCAATCTATAGCCGAGCAAATGATCGTGTCGCGAGGGGCGTGACCGGCGGCCGCTTCTCTGCTAGAAGGCGCGCCTGATTGGCATTCGGCCGCGGCCGACCTTATCTCATCCCGACCATGGCCCTATCCTTCGACATCACCTCCGCCGAGACGCGGATCGCCCTTCGTCCCGCGGCGAAGGAAAAGCCGCCGCTGATCGGTCTGTCCCGCGCGGAACTGGCCGATGCGCTCGTCGCATCGGGCATCGTCCCCGAGCGGCAGGCGAAGATGCGCGCCAGCCAGCTCTGGCATTGGCTCTACGTGCGCGGCGTCTCCGACTTCGCCGAGATGTTCAACATCTCGAAGGACCTGCGCAGCGCGCTCGCCGGGCATTTCACGATCGCGAGGCCCGAGATCGTCGAGGAGCAGATCTCGTCCGATGGAACGCGCAAGTGGCTGTTTCGCTTCCCGCCGCGCGGCGCCGGGCGACCGGTCGAGGTCGAGACGGTCTACATTCCCGAGGAGGGGCGGGGGACGCTTTGCATTTCCAGCCAGGTCGGCTGCACGCTCACCTGCTCGTTTTGCCATACGGGTACGCAGAAGCTGGTGCGCAACCTGACCGCCGAGGAAATCCTGGCCCAGTTGATGACGGCGCGCGACCGGCTGGGTGACTTCCCGGATCGGGAGACGCCGGCCGGCGCCATCATCCCGGCGGAAGGGCGCCGCATCTCCAACATCGTCATGATGGGGATGGGCGAGCCGCTCTACAATTTCGAGGAAGTGAAGAAGGCGCTGCTGATCGCCTCGGATGGCGACGGTCTTTCGCTCTCCAAGCGCCGCATCACGCTGTCGACGTCCGGCGTCGTTCCGGAAATCCGTCGCACGGGCGAGGAAATCGGCGTCATGCTGGCGATCTCGCTACACGCGGTGCGCGACGACTTGCGCGACATGCTGGTGCCGATCAACAAGAAGTATCCGCTGAAGGACCTGATGGACGCCTGCCGCGCCTATCCGGGGCTCTCGAACGCGCGGCGCATCACCTTCGAATACGTGATGCTGAAGGATGTCAACGACAGTCTCGCCGACGCCAGGGAACTGGTCCGGCTGCTCAGGGGCATTCCGGCCAAGATCAACCTGATTCCGTTCAACCCCTGGCCCGGCACCAACTACCAGTGCTCGGACTGGGAGACGATCGAGAAGTTCGCCGACACCATCAACGCGGCAGGCTATGCCTCGCCGATCCGCACGCCGCGCGGACGCGACATCCTGGCGGCTTGCGGCCAGCTCAAGTCGGAATCGGAGCGATTGAAGAAGAGCGAGCGCCTGGCGCTGGAAGCCATGATGATCGCGGGGCATGGCGAGGCTTGAGCCAGATCCTCGTCCTGATCGGGCGGCTCTTCGCCATTCTCGTCGGCTACGCGCTGGCCGTTCTGGTTGCGAGCGCGTTCCTCCATCTTGTCTGGTCGAGCGGAATCGGCTGGCGCGGAGACGAATCCTCGCAAGTCGTGGTAGGCTCCCTGGCGATCTCCGCCGGTTTCCTGGCGCTCATGTTCGCGAACTTCGCCTTCGTGCCCGCCATCGTCGCCATCGGGCTTTCGGAAGTGCTCGGTTGGCGCGACTGGCTGACCTACGCGCTGGCGGGCGCGGTGGTCGCGGTGGTGGTGACGGCGGCCGGCCGCTACGGGATCGACGGCGGCATGTTCTTCGAGCCGCCCGGCCCGCCAAGGCCAAGCCGGGGCGTGCCCGGCGGAACCAGCGCCTTCGTCGAGGTCGTCGCGGCGGGTCTCGTCGCCGGCATTGCCTACTGGTTGATCGCGGGTCGCGGCGCTGGCAGCTGGCGTCGGCCACCCCGGGCGCGAATACCGCCCCTGCCTTGACCCCGCGATGCCTCGGCGGCATACCGAGCCATGCCGAAGATGCCACAGCCGCCCCGTCATTCGCCGCTCGTGACGCCGCTCGCGGCGATGAAACTGAAACCGGTCTTCGTCGATCGCGCCGGTGCGGCCGTGCGGTTGCGGACCCTTCGACCCGACGAGGTGACGCGGGACGTCGCCGAGTGGCTGACCGACCCGGCGATCATGGAGGGCCTCAACGCGCCGCGAATGGCGATGGGCCTTGATGCGTTCCGTGCCTATGTCGGGAGTTTCGACAATCTGCGCCGCAATCTGGTCGCCATTCGCGATCTCTCCGGCGACGCGCCGCTCGGCCTGATGTTTCTTGATGTCGACCTGCGGCACAAGCTGGGCTCGGCCCACATCGTGATCGGCGAAGGCGAGCATCGGCGTCTCGACGTGGTCTACGACGCGACACGCGTGCTGATGTGGCACTTCTTCACCGAGCGGAAGCTGGAGAAACTGACCTTCGCGCCGCTTTCGCGCAACCGCGCCGCCGTCGCTGCGTGCCGGGTCGGGCTGCTCAGGCTCGAGGGCGAACTGAAGGCGCACCGCATCGACGGGCGCACCGGCGAGCGGCTCGACCAGATGCTGTTCGCGATGACGATGGACGACTTTCGGCAACGCATGAAGGCGGTTGATGAACCGCCGGTTTATACGGGGCCGGGCCTGGCGCCCTCCCACGTCGTCAGCCACCTTGTGGCGGCGGGCTGGAAGCCGTCCGCCCAGAACTGATGCGCCTGCCCGGATCAGAACCGGAGGGCTATTCCCAACTTCATTGCGTCAAGTTTCGGACTGAATCGCGCATCGGCAAGTCCGCCGGAATCGAAATCGATGCGATCGAACCGGTAGTGCAGATACTCGCCCTTGATCGACAGGTTGCCGGCAAGAGCGTAGTCAATGCCCAATCCGCCCACCCCGCCCCATTTCACGCCGGAAAACGCCGCGCTCGCAGGCGATCCGAAAAACGGGTAGTTGTAGCTCGTTGCCTGGAACTGGCCCGCGGCCACGCCGCCGGTCGCGAAGACGAGCAGCCTGTCCGTCGCCGCGTAGCCGAGGCGCGCACGCGCCGTGGCAATCCAGTCGACGTCGTAGGTATAGGCTTCGCCCTTGCCGCCCGTCAGCGGGTCGACGTTGCCGAAGCCGACGTCGTCGCCCTGCACCCAGTCGAAATCGGCGAGCACGCCGTAGACGATGGGGCCGTTCTGCCAGTCGAAACCAGCAAAGACGCCGCCGACGAAGGCGTTGTCATGGTAGTTTCCAGCGAAACTGGTGTTTGAGGCGTCGAAGCGGGCCGACGAATCGCCATAGCCGGCCTGCAGGCCCAGATAGAAACCGGTCCAGTCATATGTGTCGCCCTGCGCCTGCGCGGTCGAAGCAAGGGCGGTCGCGGCAAACGACGCAATCAGCAGTTTCTTCATGTGGGCACTCACAATCCCGATGCAATCGCCGTAGCAAGGTTCCGTGGCGTCAACAAGGGGCGACGCTGCAACACTGCCGGCGATTCGGCAACAGCTACTTTGCCTGCGCTGTCAGGATCTTGATCGCAAACGCCGAGAACACGCCGGCGAAGAGCCAGTCGATCACGCGCGTCACCTTGGGGCTGCGCGACAGCAGGCCCGCGAAGCCGTCGGCGGCAAGCACCATGGGAACGGTCACCGGCAGCGACAGCGGGATGAACGAGAGGCCGAGGAACAGGAGCTTGCCCGCTGCGTGCGGGTCGTTGGCGGAGACGAACTGCGGCAGGAAGGTCATGAAGAACAGGATGATCTTCGGATTGAGCAGGTTGATGCCGACGCCGGTGGCCCAGTTCTTCCAGAACGGCCGCGCCCTGCGCTGCCGCGTGTCGGGGGAGAAGGCGGAGCCTTTCCGGATCGCCTGCCAGGCGAGCCAGATCAGGTAGCCGGCGCCGACGATCTTCAGCGCCAGGAAGGCTTGCGGGGAGGCGACGATCAACGCCGACAGGCCGAGTGCGACGAGCGTCGTGTGGATGGCGCAGCCGGTCATCGCGCCGGCCATGCAGGCCAGGCCGGCCGCCTTGCCCTCGGAAAGGGCACGGCCCACGAAAAGGGTCATGTCCGGCCCCGGCGTGATCGCGATGATGAAGGTTGCGATGGCGAACTGGACGAAAACGGCTGCGTCCGGAAGGAAGGACATGGAAGGTTCCGCTCCTATTCGCAAAGCCTGGAGTCCGGCGGAAGCCGCTGGATCATGAAGGTCGTCTGTCGGGGTTGGGGCAGGAGCGGCGCCCACCAATCGAGCGTTATCTCCTCGTCCGGGAGCAGCGGCAGGCCGTTCTGCGCCAGGATGTCCGCAAGACGGTTCTGGGCGCGGGGGTCCGGCTGCCAAACAAGCAGGCAGTCGGCGCCGGGGCGCGCCGGCGGCCGGTAGGGATGGTCGACAAGCGCCAGGGTTCTCGCGCCCGGCACCGCCGCGCGGAGGTATCCAGCCTCCGACGCCGAGTAGCCGACGAGGGTGGGAGACGGGCCATGGCGGGCTTCGATGGCGTTGCCGAGCTGCTGATACGGGATGCTCGGTCGGCAGGTGCCGCACAGCGCTTCCGAAGGCGCCAGCCGCGACGCTACATAGATGCCGGCTATCGCCAGCGTGATCGTCGCCGTCGACGCAAGGAAGATTCGAAAGGCGCGCGGCGGTGGGGCGTAGCGGTCGAGCATCATGAAGAAGAACAGTGGCGCGGCCAGCCAGATGCCGTGCATGTAGCGAGACCGGAGCTGACTGCTGCCGACCACGAAGGTCCAAACCATCATCGCGGCCATGCCGAGCAGAAGCATGATGCCGAGAAGCCGAAGGAAGGACTCCTCCTGCGCGACGCCGGATTTCGGCGGTGCTCCCTTCAGGAAGAAGGAGCCGAAATAGACCGCCAGGAACGGCATCAGATAGCCGATGAAGGCGGCGACCAGCGCGCCGATCTTGTCGACGACGGAGTCGGCCCGACCGGCTTGTACGACGCCGTCGACGGTGGTGACGATGGTCTGCACCTCGCCTGCGAAAAGCATGGCGATAATGGCAAAGGGCGAGGCGGCCACGAGAATGGTGAGGAGAAAGCGCGGGTCGAGGATGACGCGCCTGTAGCGGCTTTCCAAAAGGGCGGCCGCGACGAGGGCGCCGAAGAACACGCCATAGGCGTATTTGGACAGCATGCCCAGGACGAACAACGCGCCGAGCAGCACGTAACCCGCGACCGTCCGGTTGCGCCCTAGCGCATGCACCGTCAGCAAGGTCGCGGCGATGACGATGATGTTGATGTTGGTGTGCGTCAGGATCCGGTGGCTGTCATAGGCAACGACCCAGATCAGCGCCAGCGCGTAGACCGAGAGCGCCCGCAGCCGCGGATCGACGATCACGCGGCGGGCGAGTTGGTAGAGCAGCAGGGCGCAGACGAACATCGAGAGGTAGTTGAGGAGGGCCACGGACACGAACGGCGATCCGTTGAGCCGGATGAGGCCGTAGAGCAGCCAGTCATAAAGGGCCGGGTTGCGGGCCCGATAGAACAGTTCGAGCGACTGCGACTGGTAGACCTCGAGCGAATCGTCGTTGCCGATGTTCGACCTGAGCGCGACGGCGATGAACAGGAAGACCGCCGTCCAAAGGCCGGCATAGAACACCACGCCCGCCGGGCGCGCCCAGAAGGGCAGTGCGGCTCGGTTGGAAGCCGTTGCATCGGATCGCAAGGACATGGCGCCAGCTCTCGACTGCGTGGAAACGGCCTTCTCCTAGCCTTCTCTCGTCCGTCGCGCTATGGGTATGCGACGATCAAATGCGTCGACCGTGTCGAGGAGGATGCTTCGGTATCGGGTGACGAGCCATCATATGGCCGTCATCGAGGCGATCGATGCTGCGCGAGATGGAAATCCAGGGGCGTGTCTTGAAGGGTGGAGAAATCGCTGCAACGGTGAAGCCGCCGTCAGCAGAGGCCGAGCCGTCGCCGTGCGACCGGAAGCCAGACCGGAACTCGCGCTTGCGCCGAACGGCGGCGTCTTCCCGTGAATTTGCGCAACGCGAACCGATCCGGTTGCTAGCCTATGGCCTGATCGCCTTGAGCTTCGTCTTCATGGTCATGCCCTGGATCGACCTGGCGGTGTCCGGCTGGTTTGCCGATGCCGACGGCAACTTCCCGCTTGCCCGGGATGCGACGCTCATGGCGATCCGCGACGTCAACCGGCTGGTTCCCAGAATCCTGCTTCCGACACTGGCCGTGATCGTCCTCGTTCACGTCTTCAGTCCGCGTTTTGGCTGGCTCCTTCAGCCGCACCGGGCGCTCTATGTGCTGGGAGTTTACGCCATCGGCCCGGGACTCGTGGTGAGCGTCCTGAAGATGATCGTCGAACGGGCTCGCCCGGAGGATACCATCGCGTTCGGTGAACGCGCTCCCTTCACGATTCCCTGGCAGTTCGCCGATGCCTGCACGAAGAACTGCTCTTTCCCGAGCGGCGAGGGGGCTTCCGCGGCGGCGCTGATGTCATGCGTCATGCTGGCTCCCGCGTCGATGCGTCGGCCGTTCTTCTGGGGCCTGCTTCCCCTTGCGATCGTCTTTTCGACGTTGCGCATCGCCTTCGGCAAGCATTTTCTCTCCGATGTCGTCGTGTCGTGGCTGCTCGTCGCCATGGTGGCGGTCCTGCTGTGGCGCTGGTTCGCGATTCACGGCGAGAAGATCGACCGGACGATCACCGGCAGCGGCCTGCCGCTCGTGTCCTCCGCCAGGCGGTTTTTCAGTCGGTTGACCGGCGCGGCGGGCTGACGGGCCCTCCGCGCCTGATCTTGCCCGATGGCGCTTTCCTGCTATTAGTTCCCGCGATTTCAACGGGCGCCTGGCTGCGCCCTCATCTCGAGCGACCGGCAGACCAATGACCAAGTGGAAAGACGTCAAGAAGGTCGTGCTCGCCTATTCGGGCGGGCTCGACACCTCCATCATCCTGAAATGGCTGCAGACAGAGCTGGGCGCCGAGGTGGTGACCTTCACGGCCGATCTCGGCCAGGGCGAGGAACTGGAGCCCGCGCGGCGCAAGGCCGAGATGCTGGGGATCAAGGAAATCTTCATCGAGGACGTGCGCGAGGAATTCGTGCGCGACTTCGTGTTCCCGATGTTTCGCGCCAACGCCGTCTACGAGGGCGTCTACCTGCTCGGCACGTCGATCGCCCGGCCGCTGATCTCCAAGCACCTCGTCGAGATCGCTGAGAAGACCGGCGCCGATGCGATCGCGCATGGGGCGACCGGCAAGGGCAACGACCAGGTTCGCTTCGAACTGTCGGCCTACGCCCTCAATCCCGACATCAAGATCATCGCGCCCTGGCGCGACTGGGCCTTCAAGAGCCGCACGGATCTGCTCGACTTCGCCGAGAAGCACCAGATCCCGGTGGCCAAGGACAAGAAGGGCGAGGCTCCGTTCTCGGTCGACGCGAACCTGCTGCACTCCTCCTCCGAGGGCAAGGTGCTGGAAGACCCGTCGGTCGAGGCGCCGGAATATGTGCACATGCGCACCATTTCGCCAGAGGCCGCTCCCGACCGTGCGACGGTCATCAAGGTCGGCTTCGAGCGCGGCGATGCCGTGTCGATCAACGGCGAGCGCATGAGCCCTGCGACGCTGCTCGCCAGGCTCAACGACTATGGCCGCGACAACGGCATCGGCCGCATCGACCTCGTGGAGAACCGCTTCGTCGGCATGAAGAGCCGCGGCGTCTACGAGACGCCAGGCGGCACGATCCTGCTGGCCGCGCACCGTGCGATCGAGAGCATCACGCTCGACCGCGGCGCCGCGCATCTCAAGGACGAGCTGATGCCGCGCTACGCGGAGCTCATCTACTACGGCTTCTGGTTCTCGCCGGAGCGCCAGATGCTGCAGGCCGCCATCGACCTGTCGCAGAAGGACGTCGAGGGCGAGGTGACGCTGAAGCTCTACAAGGGCAATGTCATGGTGATCGGCCGCGAGAGCCCGAAGTCGCTCTACTCCGACAAGCTGGTCACCTTCGAGGACGACCAGGGCGCCTACGACCAGAAGGACGCGGCGGGCTTCATCAAGCTGAATGCGCTCAGGCTGCGGACACTGGCCGCGCGCAACCGTCGCGGTTGAGCCGAGTTCTGGAGGGCGGCTGGACCAAACGGTTCGGCCGCCTTTCTCTTTCGCCGATGCTTAAATCGATTTAATAAACTCCCGGATCATTCGGGGAAGGTAAAAGATGAACGACGACCGCATGGCGCGCGCCACCCGCGGACGCTGGGCCGTCGCGGCCGTCTTCCTCGTCAACGGCTTCCTGATCGGAAGTTGGGCGCCGCAGATCCCGGTAACGCGCGAAAGGCTGGAAATCAGCGAGTTCACCTTGGGACTGCTCATCCTGGGCTTCGGGCTCGGCGCACTCGTCGCCATGCCGGCCTGCGGCTATCTCATCGGGCGCATCGGGTCGCGCGCGACGGTCCGCATCTTCGGCCTGTCGAGCACCTTCGGGCTGCTCGTCGTCGCGTTGGCGCCGGGGATCTGGACGGTCGCAACGGCACTGGTTCTTCTCGGCGCGCTGATCGGCGGAACCGACGTGGCCATGAACGCCAACGCGGTCGAGGTGGAGAAGCAACTGCGCCGCGCGATCATGTCGTCGTCGCACGGCTTCTGGAGCGTCGGCGGCTTCATCGGCGGCGGCGCCGGCGGGGCGGTCATTCTGGCGACCGATCATCGGGTTCATGCCGCCATCGTCACGGCAATCGCGCTGGGGGCCACTCTCGCGGCGGTTCGCTACATGGTCACGGAACCGCGCCCGGAAGCGCATGTGCCGCACCGCTTCGCATTGCCGCGCAATCCGGTCGTCTACTTGGTCGGTATGATCGCGCTGTTCTCGATGATCCCGGAGGGGGCGGTGCTGGACTGGGCGGCGATCTACCTGCGCGAGGAGCGCGGATCTGACCTCGCCACCGCCGGCCTCGGCTTCGCGGCCTTTTCGGGAACGATGGCGCTGATGCGCTTCGTCGGCGACAAGGTGCGCAACCAGTTCGGCGCGGTTCGCACGTTGCGGATTTCGAGCCTCTTGGCCGCCGCGGGCATGCTGGTGGCGGGCTTCTCGCAGGAACCTTGGCTGGCCATTGCCGCCTTCGGCTTTGCCGGCCTCGGCATCGCCAACATGGTGCCGATCGCCTTCTCGGCGGCCGGCAACCAGCCGGGCACCTCCTCCGGCGCCGCTCTCAGCACGGTGACGCTGATGGGCTATTCCGGCATTCTCGTCGCACCCTCGGCGATCGGCTTCGTGGGAGAGCGGTTCGGCTTCGCGCCGGTCTACGTCGCCGTCTCCGTTCTTCTGGTCGTGGTGTGCCTGATGGCCGGCCTGGCGCGGGCTGCCGAGTTCGACGCGGGAGCCGGAAGCGGGCGCCCCTCGCAGTAACACTTCAGGGACTCCATCAGGAAGTCGGCGACCCTGCGGATGCGCACGCTCCCGCGCAGGTCGCGATGCATCGCGATCCAGCAGGGCAGGAGTGGTATCTCCAGTTCCGGCAGGATGACCTCGACCAGCGGGTCCCGGTCGACGATCGGCTTCTGCTGGAAGCTGATCCCGACGCCCGCCCTCGTGGCCTCCCAGATCACGGCATGGTTGTCGCAGCGGACATGGAACGCGTGCCGGTCGATCTCGATGCCCGCGTTGCGAAAGCCATTCAGCATCTCCATGCCGCGGTCGAAGCCGATGACGACGTGGTCGAGCAGTTGTGAAGGGTCGGCCGGACGCCCCTGGCGCTCTATGTAACTCTTGCCGGCGCAGGCGACGATGGGAATGTCCGCGGCCTTGCGAGCCACCAGATCGAGCTGTGAGGGCTCCATCATGCGGATCGCGATGTCGGCATCTCGGCCAAGCAGGTTCTCGACCAGGTTCGACGCGACGATCTCGATTTCGATGCCGGGTTCGGCGGCGGTCAGGACCGCGAGTATCGGCGGCAGAACGTAGATGGAGATCATTTCGCTTGCCGCGATGCGAACCGTGCCCGCGACTTCCTCCGTCGCGCCGAGCGCCAGCCGCGAAAAGGCTTCGGCCTGTTCCCGCATCGCCTGGGCCCGGCCCAGCAGGTCCGCGCCCTGCTTGGTGAGCTTGTAGCCTGACCGCCCACGACGAAACAACGTCACGTCGAGCGCCTGCTCCAGTTCGGTGATGTGGCGACCGAGCGTCGGCTGGCTCGCTCGCAACTTCCTCGCCGCGGCGGACAGGCTTCCCGTCTCGGCGACTGCGGCAAAGCTGCGGATCAGATTCCAGTCGAGGTCGAGCATGATCCATTCATTCGTGAATGACCCGAATGCACCTGTAACGCATTATCATTCATTTGCGAACGCATTAGGTAATCGGAAGTTGCCACGGACGGGGAACTCCCATGAAGACGATTGTAATTCTCGGTGCGGCGGGTCGGATCGGCGACGCCGCAAGCAAGGCCTTCGTTTCCGCGGGCTGGCGGGTCAAGGGTCTCGCGCGCGGCCGAAACGGCGCCGAGCTTCCTCTTGACGTCGAATGGATCAAGGCGGACGCCACCGATCGCAAGGCGCTGTTCGATGCCTGCTCGGGTGCGGACGTGGTGCTCAATGCGCTCAACCCCGAGTACACCGAATGGGACCAGAAGGTATTGCCGATGGCCGAGAACGTCATCGCCGCCTGCGAGGCCGCCGGCGCGACGCAACTCCTGCCCGGCAACGTCTACAATTTCGGCCATGACGTCAGGCTCGGCATGGACGAGGACATGCCCGAAGCGCCCTCGACGCCCAAGGCGCGCATCCGGATCGCGATGGAAGACCTTTTCCGTCGTCGCGCTAGGGAGGCGGGGGTCCAGACACTGGTGCTGCGCGCGGGTGATTTCTACGGTGGAGCCAAGCCCGGAAGCTGGCTCGACCTGTTCATCCTGTCAAAACTGAAGAAGGACATCTTCACCTGGCCGGGTCCGATGGACGCGCCGCATGCCTTCGCCTATCTGCCCGATCTCGGCCGCGCCTTCGTTGCCTTGGCGGAAGCGCGCAGCGATCTGCCGGCCTTCGAGCGGTTTCATTTCGCGGGACATACGTTGACCGGCGCCGAAATGATGGCCGCCACCGAGCGAGCGGTCGGTCGCAAGCTCCAGCGGCGGGGCGTGCCGTGGACGCTGCTCAGAGCCGGCGGTTTCTTCATGCCGATCCTGCGCGAGGTCGCCGTGATGTCCTATCTCTGGCGCACGCCGCATTCATTGGATGGAAGAAAGCTCACGGAGCGCGTGGGGCCGCTGCCATCGACCGACCCGGTGGAGGCGATCCGGCAGGCCGTCGCAGACCAGTCGCTCGATCGCGAGCCCGTCTCGAGCGCGGCCTGATCGAGAACAGGGTTGGTCGATCGCGAAGCCACCGGCGGCTTGCCGGTGGCTTCGTTCGTTTCGTCAGATGCGTCCCATCAGCACGAGGATGAGCAGGACGAGGACGACCACGCCGAGCAGTCCGGACGGTCCGTAGCCCCAGCCGCGCGAATGAGGCCAGGCGGGGATCGCTCCGAGCAGGAGCAGGATCAGGATGATGATGAGGATGGTGCCGAGCGTCATGGCGTGATGTCTCCGGGATCAACGTGGAAGATGCCCGGAAATGCGCGAAGCGACCCAATGGTTCCCCGGATCGCCGCGCGTGAGGATATTGCCTATTCAGCGGCCTTCGGAAAGCTCGACTTGCCGTCGAGGCCCGCCACGGATTCCTCGGCTTCGGGTGGAGCCTCCGCGATCTTCTTCCGCCGCCAGGGGAAAATCCGCGAGAGCGTTGCAGAAAGCTGCGAGTCATTGCTCCGGGTGACGATCATCAGCAGCGACGGCGTCACGACCAGGGTGAGCACGGTCGAGAACGCGAGGCCGTAGACGATGGCGCTGGAGAGCGCGATCCACCACTGGGTCGACGGCGCTCCATAGGTCGTCTCGTGGTTCATGAGCTCGAGGTTCAGGCCGAACGCGATCGGCAGCACGCCGAGGATCGCGGTGACGGCGGTCAGCACGACCGGCCGCGCGCGCTCCCGACAGGTCTGGAGCACCGCCTCGAGCTTGTCCATGCCGCTCTGGCGCAGCACGTCGTAGGTCTCGATCAGGACGATGTTGTTGTTCACCACCACGCCGGCGAGCGCGATGATGCCGATGCCGGTCATGACCACGCCAAAGGGCTGGCCCATGATCATCAGGCCCAGGAACACGCCGATGGTCGACATGACCACAGCCGACAGCACCAGCGCGACCGACATGAAGCTGTTCAATAGGGCGAGCAGCACCACGAAGATCAGGAAGATCGCGGCGCCGAAGGCCTTCGACAGGAACTCGCCCGCCGCCCGTTGCTCCTCGTCCTCGCCGGCTAGCCTCCAGCGGATGCCCTGTTCGGCGAGATTCAGGCCTTCGATGTTGGCGATCACCTGCTGGCGCACCTGGTCGGCCTGAACGCCTTCGCGGATGCCGGCGGCCACCACGACTGTCCGGGTCCCGTCGATGCGGGTGAGGGTCCCCGTGCGGAGCGCGGGCTTGCGTTCGACGAAATTGGAGATCGGCACCGCGCCGAGCGGCGTCTGGACCCGCAACTGATCGAGTTCGGAAAGCGTGCGCCGGTCTTCCGGAAGGCGCAGGCGGATGTCGACCGAGTCGTCGGAGCCCGCCGGCCTGTACTCGGTGAGTTTCAATCCGGTTGTCACAAGCTGGACGACGGTGCCGACCGAGCCCGGCCCGATGCCATACTGAGCGGCTTTGGTCCGGTTGACGTCCAGTTCCCAATCGATGCCGGGCGGCGGCAGGCCGTCCGAGATGTCGATCACGTCCGGCACGCCCCGGAGCATCGATGCGGCTTGCCGCGCCGCCTCGTCGAGACCGGACGGGTCGACCGCCGACAGCCTGATCTGGATCGCCTTTCCGGTCGGGGGGCCGCTCTCGGGAACGGAGACGGCGATTTCGGCGCCCGGGATGCCGGTCATGGCCACCCGAAGGTCGTCGAGGATCGCGCTCGCCGGCTTGCGCTCGCGCCAGTCGACGAATTCGTACTGGATCACGCCGACCACGTCCTCGTCCAACTGGGCGCCGCCGCCCTGCACCTGACCGACGCGCGTGTAGACGGTCTCGATGCCGGGCCAGCCGAGAATGCGGTCCTCGGCCTGGCGAACGATGGCGTCCTGTTCGGCGAGCGAGAGGTTGCCGCGCGCATGGACGTAGAGAAGGCCGTATTCCGGCTCGACGTTCGGGAAGAATTCGACGCCCTTGCCGTACTGGAAATAGGCGAAGGGAACCGCGAACAGCGCCGTCAGCGTCGCGAAGGTGACGATGAAGGGGTGGCGCACCGCGCGGCGCACGAAGCGCATGTACCAGCCGTCCCGGTGCGCTTCCTCGATGGTCGGCTTGGCGATCAACGCGCCAAGCGCCGGCGTGAAGAGCAGCGCATAGATCAGCGACGACGACAGCGTCACGATCAGCGTGATCGGCATGTACTTCATGAACTCGCCGACGATGCCCGGCCAGAATAGCAGCGGCGAGAAGGCGGCGACGCGCGTGGCGGTGGCCGCGATCACCGGGCCGGCCATGCGCCGGGCGGCGAGCGCGAAGGCCTCACGCTTGTCCATCCCCTCCGACATGCGTCGCTCGGCGAACTCGGTGACGATGATGGCGTCGTCGACGAGCATCCCCACGGCAAGGATCAGCGCGAACAGGACGACGATGTTGACTGTGTAGCCGGCCAGCGACAGCCACAGGATGCCCATCAGGAAGGAGGCGGGGATGGCCATGCCGATCAGCATGGAGGCGCGGCCGGACAGCGAGTAGAGGATGACCACGAAGACGAGGATCACGGCGGTCAGCACGCTGTTCTCCAGGTCGCCGAGAAGCTGGCGGATGACCGTCGACTTGTCCTGGCTGAAGGAGACGACCGCGCCTTCCGGCAGGATCCGCTGGAACTCGGTCGCCGCCGCCTTCACGGCATCGACCGTATCGACGAGATTGGCGCCCGTGCGCTTGGAAACCTCGATGGCGATCGCCGGCTTGCCGTCGAGGCGCGTGATCGTGACCGGGTCCTTGAAGGTCGAGCGGATGGTGGCGAGGTCGCGGGCCCGCACGACGGCGTCGCCGCTAGCGACGATGGGCAGGTTCGCGACGTCCTCCACGGTCTCGATCAGCGCCGGAACCTTGACGGCGTAGCGGCCTTCCTCGCCCTGCATCTGGCCTGCGGCGACCAGCGAGTTGTTGGCGGCGACGGCGCCGATGAGCTGGTCGAGGCGCAGGTCGTAGGAAGACAGTTTCACCGGGTCGATGATGACCTCGACGAGATCGTCGCGCGCGCCCCGCAGCGCCGCGTCGAGCACGCCCGGCACTTCCTCGATGCGATCGCGCAGTTCGCGCGCCGCGGTCGTCAGCGCGCGCTCCGGCACGTCGCCGGCGAGCGTCACCACCAGGACCGGAAACTCGGAGATGTTGACTTCGTTGACGCTCGGCTCGTCGACGCCCTGCGGCAGGTCCTGCTTGGCGTCCGACACCTTGTTGCGGACGTCGTCGAGCGCCTTGTCGAGATCGGCGCCGGCCTGGAACTCCACGACGACGTTGCCGCCGCCCTGATAGGCCGTCGAGCGCATCTCCTTGACGCCGGTGATCGACTTCAGCCGCGTTTCGACGGGCCGTAGCAGTAGCCGCTCCGAATCCTCCGGCGAGATGCCCTGGTAGGACAGGCTCACATAGATGATCGGAATCTGGACGTCCGGCTCGGCTTCTTTGGGAATGCCGCGATAGGCGAGCGTCCCTGCGATCAGGAAGAACAGCAGGATGGAGATCGTCAGACGCGCGTGGCGAATGGAATACTCGACAAGACCCATGGTCAGCACATGTCCGTCAATTGGTCGTTCCCATCGCCTCGCCGACCAATCGGCGAACCGTTTCGGCATCGGCCTCGACCGGATTGACCGTGTCGCCCTCGGCGACGAGATCCTGTCCGGCGACGATGATGCGGGCATCTTTCGGGACGCCGCCCAACACCAGCCCGGTCGGCGTGTCGTCGATCAGGTCGATCGGCACGAACCCCACCTTGTTGTCGGGGCCGACGATGCGGATGCCGAGATCGCCGGCCTTCGACAGCGTCACCACCGAGCGCGGCAGGAAGACCGCATCGACCGGGTCGGACCGCAGCGTGATCTCGGTGGTCATGCCGGCGGGGATCGAGCGGTCCGGATTGGGAACGGACACCTCTATGCCGTACGTCCGCGTCTGGGTGGATGCATCGCGGCTGACGTAGCGCAGGGTGCCCTGCACGATGGTGCCGTTGACGAGGCGTATGTCGGCGATTTCGCCGAGCTTGATGTCGTCGAGATCCTGTTCGTTGACCTGGCCGACGGCGAGGATCGGGTCGAGATCGAGCACGGTCGCGACCTGCGCGCTCTGGGCGATCGCGCTGCCCTCCTCGACCGAGACGCGGTCGACGAGCCCATCGAAGGGGGCACGCAGGACATATTTTTCGAGCTCGGCCTTCGCCGAATCGAGCTGCGCCTGGGCGGTGGCGAGCGCCGCGCGGGCGCCGTCGAGCTGCAGCTTGGCCATGTTGCCGGTCGAGGCGAGCCGTTCCGCGGCGGTCAGTTCCGCCTGGCGCTGCGCCAGCACCGCCGTGGCCATCTCGACGGCCGACCGCTTGTCCTCGCTGTCCAGGCGCATGACGATGTCGCCGGCCGAAACCGTGGCTCCCTGCTTGACCGGCAGTTCTGCCACGATGCCTGCGGTCCGGGAGGCGAGGGCGGAGCGTCGGTTCGCCTCGGTGGTTCCGGATATCCGAATGGCGCGGGCGTGTTCGCGGCGCGGCGGCGTCACCACCCCGACGGTGCGCACCAGACGCTGCGCGCCGTCCGGGGCGGGCGTGGGCGTTGCGGATGCAGGCGGCTGATCCTCTGTCCTGGCGCTTCCCACGGACGAGAACTCTCCGGTCAGGATCCAGGCGGTCGATGCGCCAAGGACGACGAGCGCCGCCAGCTTGTGAAAACGTACTTTCGGCATGTCCTGTTCCTGCGCGGCTCGCGCCGTTGGCGTCCCGTCGAAGTCTGCGCCGCCTTCATGTGGGGCAGTCGCCGATCGCGTTCAATCCGCAACCAGCATCGTATCTTTCGTGGCGCTATGTACTCCAAAGGTGCAACGCAAAATAGTCAGTTTTCTTGATCGAATACTCAATCGATCGGACATGGCGCGCCGGCGGCGTCCCAGCGTTCGATGGCGGCGAAGATCTCCTCCGCCGATCCGGGTGCGGGCTCCCGTCCGGGGCCGGGCATCCAGCCCCAGGCGACGAGCGCATCGTCGCGCACATGTTCGCCCACCTCGGCGATCGAGCGGCCGCCATTGCGCTCGGGGTCCTTGATCTGGGCGCAGACCTCGGCGGAACCCTTGCCGAACCAGGCCATTTCGACCGGCGCGAGATGCCATGCCGGAGCGCCCGGCGGACCGTGCAGCACGTTGGAATTGCTTTCGAAATGGCATGCCGTGCAGCGCAGGCCGGGGTTTCCGAAGCCGGAGCCGTCAGCGCCGCGCTTGACGTTGAAGGCGTGGACGCGGGTGACGCCGTAGTGCGGTCCCGACCAGCGCGGACGGTCGTCCTCGACATGGCAGTTGGCGCAGCGCGGGTGGGAGAAGACCTCGTAGATATCCTGCCAGGCGGCGAGCCCCGTTGCCGTGTCGACCGCCGGCGCCTCGACGCCGGGCGCCGGATCGGGAACCGCGTCCTGCGCCCTCGCAGCGCCGGCAAGGAGCATGGCAGCCAATGTCAGCAGAATTGCAGGCCTCATGCGAATGAGACCTCTTTCGAGAGCGGCAGGGAGCGAATCCGTTTCCCGGTCAGGGCAAACACCGCGTTGGCCAGCGCCGGCAAGGCCGGCGGGGTGCCGATTTCGCCAGCGCCGCCCATCCTGTGGTAATTTTCCAGGATCGCGACATCGAAGGCCGGGCATTGATGGATGCGCATGGCGTCGTGGTCGTGGAAATTCGACTGCTCGACCATGCCGCCGGCGAAGGTGATCTCCTGGCCCATCGCCGCCGAAAGTCCGTAGATGGCGCCCGAGACGAGTTGCGCCTCGATGATGCCGGGGTCGAGCGCCCGGCCGACGTCGGCGGCGATCCAGACCTTGTCGATCCGCAGGCCGGCGTCCGTCTGCGACACCTGCACGACCTCCGCCACCCAGGAGCCGAAGGACAGCGTGAAGGCAAAGCCCTTGGCCGTCCCTTCGGGGAGCGGATCGCTCCAGTTCGACATGGCGGCGATTTTATCGACGACGGCAAGCGCCGCGGGATGGTCCTTCATCAGGCGGCGTCGGAGCTCGATCGGATCGAGGCCGCCCCGTTCCGCGATCTCGTCCATGAAGCATTCGTGGAAGAAGCCGTTGAAGGAGTTGCCGACGGCGCGCCAGAAACCGACCGGGACGCCCAGGTCCGCCTCGATGCCCGTCACCCGGTAGTGCGGGATCGTGTAGGGCTGGTTGCAGGCGCCGTCGACGATCGACTTGTCGGGCCCCATCGGCGAGATCGACGGGAACGTGCGGCGCAGGATGCCGGCGATGACCGAGGGGGAGGCGATGCGCATGTCCACGGCCTCGGGCGTGCCGTCGGGCGCCAGGCGGGCACGGAACCGCCCCGCCGCCGCCGGGCGGTAGGCGTCGTGTCGCGTGTCCTCCTCGCGCGTCCAGGTGACCTTGACCGGACGACCGTCGGCCTCCCGGGCCAGAGCCGCGGCGTACATCGAGAAGTCCATCTCGCCGCGCCGGCCGAAGCCGCCGCCGAGCGAGGTGGTGTGCACGTTGACCTTGTCGGTCTCGACGCCGGCGACGCCGGCGCAGAGCTGGCGGGTCATCGTCGGAAACTGGTTCGGCGACCAGACGTCGAGAACGCCGTCCTTCAGGCGGGCGGTCGCGTTCATCGGCTCCATGCACATGTGGGCGAGGAACGGCGCCTCGTATTCCGCTTCGATCAGTCGTTCGCCCGGCGCGTCGGCGAAGGCGATGTCGACGTCGCCGTCGTCTCGCGCGGAGTTGCCGCCGGGACGCGCCAGCGCCTCCTTCAGCCGGGCGGTCATGGCTTCGCTGTTTGTCGGGTAGTCGGCCGCGCCCCACTCGACCTCGATTGCCTCCGCGGCCTTGAAGGCGGCCCAGGTGTTCCGCGCGATGACGCCGAAGCCGCTGCCGTAGGTCGTATCGATCGGCACGACCTTGACCACGCCCGGCATCGCCTGCGCCTTCGACAGGTCGACGCGCACCGGCTTTTGCCAGAAGCGCGGGCTCATCCTGACCGTGCCGAAGAGCATTTCCGGCTGCACGACGTCGATGCCGAAGATCGGCGCGCCGGTGACCTTGTCCAGCATGTCGATGCGTTTCTGCGACTTGCCGAGGATCGTCCAGTCGGCGGGCTGCTTCAGAACCACCTGCGACGGCGGATCCAGGTCGGCGGCCGCCAGCGCGACATCGCCATAGCCGACGGAACGGCCGGAGGCGGCATGGGTGATCCGGCCGTTGCCTGTCGTCAGGTCGCGTGCCGAGACGCCCAGCGACGTCGCCGCCGCGGCGACCAGCATCTGGCGGGCGGCCGCGCCCGCCTGCCGCATCCTGTCGAAGCCGTCGCGCGTGGATGACGATCCGCCCGTGCCCTGCAGACCGAGCACCTTGCCGACGCCGCCCATGGCGCCACGCATGATCTCGGCCATGATGCTCTCGTCATAGAAGGGAAATGGTCCGCCCTCGGCCAGCATCTCCGAATTGTAGTAGGCGTAGGAGGTCGGCCCATGCTCGACGGTCACCGCTTCCAGCGGGACATCCAACTCCTCCGCGACCAGCGCGGCGAGCGTGGTCGAGATGCCCTGGCCCATCTCGGCGCGGGGCGCGATCACCGTGATGGCACCGTCCTGCGCAATCTTCACATAGGGGTTGAAGGTCGCCTCGCCCTCGGCGAGCTCGTCCTCCAGCGGGTTCGGATAGGGTCGGCGGTAGAAATAGTAGCCGACCGCGATGCCGCCGGTGATGGCGGTGGCGCCGATCAGGAAGACGCGGCGGGTGATCTTGCCGATGCTCGCCATGGTCAGGCCCTCGCCAGCTTGAGGGCCGCGGCGCGCTTGATGGCGGCGCGGATCCTGGGATAGGTGCCGCAGCGACAGAGGTTGCCGGCCATGGCGTTGTCGATGTCCTCGTCGGTCGGGTCGCCGATCTCGTCGAGCAGGGCGGTGGCGCTCATGATCTGCCCGGCCTGGCAGTAGCCGCACTGCGCGACCTGTTCCTCCATCCAGGCCTGCTGGACGGCGGAAAGCGTGCCGTCGCGCGCCAGGCCTTCGATGGTGACGATGTCGCCTTCCACGTCGCCGACCGGCAGGACGCAGGAGCGAACGGGCGAGCCGGCGACCAGCACCGTGCAGGCGCCGCAGGCGGCGATGCCGCAGCCGAATTTGGGACCGAGGACGCCCGCGAGGTCGCGGAGCGCCCAAAGAAGCGGCATTTCGGGATCGGTATCGATGTCGATCTGTCTGCCGTCGACGGTCAGGCGCATGAGGGATACCCTTCGTTGTCGTCTCTTGCGATATCGTTCCGGGGGGGAGCGATGGAAAGACATCTTGACAAAATTCGTCATTTTGTCAATCAGGGCGATGGGTATCAGGAAATCGTGATGGACAGCAGCGCCAGCCCGCCGGAGGCGGAAGGTCGAGAAACCGAAAAGCGAACGCGGATCCTCGAAGGCGCGACGAAGGCGTTTCTCGCTTTCGGCTATCAGCACACGACGATGGACGACATCGCGCGCGCGGCCGACATGTCGCGGCCGTCCCTCTATCTCCAGTTCCGCAACAAGGCCGACATCTACCGCGCCATCGCGGTCGACATGATCGACTGGTCGGCGGCAACGGTGCAGCAGGTGATGGCCGGCCGGGGGCCGCTGGGCGCCCGTCTGCGCGACGCCCTGGACGCCGGCGTGTTCGCGTTGCACGACAAGTTCGGAGACTCGCCCCATGCCGCGGCCATGCTCGACATGAAGAGCAGCCTCGCCGGAGACCTTATCGCCGAATGGAAGACGCGGCTTTGTCGGTCCTTCACCGCGGCGATCGCCGAGGAAGCGCAACGCCGGAACGTCGATCTCGGCGCGCGCGACCTGTCGCCCGAAATTCTGGCGTCGCTGCTGCTCGACGGGATCGAGGGCATCAAAATGCGTATCGCCGATCCCAAGGAGCAGCGCCGCGCCGCCCGCGGATTGGTCAGCGTGGTGGCGCTGGCGGTGGAGGGACAGCCGGACGAAGGCGCCAGCCAGGTTCGGTCGTCTGCCTACTGATCCGAAAACGCAAACGGCGGGCCAAAGCCCGCCGTTCCAATGTCAGTCGTCACGCGGTCCTGTATCAGGACGCGGCTTCCTCGGAAGCGGCGCGCTCGGCGGCCATCTTGGCGGCGAGTTCTTCCTCGGCCTTTTTCAGCATCGCGGCGCGCTCCTGGGCCTTCTTGCCCGGCTCGGCCTTCTTCGGGTTGGAGCGGACCGGGCGCTTCGCGATTCCGGCTTCGTCGAGGAAGCGCAACACGCGGTCGGTCGGCTGGGCGCCCTGCCCGAGCCAGTGCTTGGCGCGGTCGGCGTCGATCTTCACGCGCTCGCCGTCCTTCGGCATCATCGGGTTCCAGGCGCCGATCGCCTCGATGAAGCGGCCGTCGCGCGGCGAGCGAGCGTCGGCCACGACGACGTGATAGTAGGGGCGCTTCTTGGAGCCCGCGCGGGCCAGTCTGATCTTCAGCGACATTGTTGGTTCTCCTGATGTCTTGCTAGGGTTGGAGGGCCATCCGGCCCGAGTTTCACGCGCCTGCCGGGGCGCTTTCCTGGTCGCTCGTGGCGGTCGCCGCGGCGATCATCTCGTGGTGGCGGATCACTTCCTTGACGATGAAGGCGAGGAACTTTTCCGCGAAATCGGGGTCGAGCTGGGCGTCCTTCGCCAGCCGGCGCAGGCGCTCGATCTGGTGCTGCTCGCGCGTCGGGTCCGCCGCCGGCAGGCCGTGCGCGGCCTTCAAGACGCCGACGGCTTTGGTGCAGCGAAAGCGTTCGGCCAGCATGTGGATCAGCGCCGCGTCGATGTTGTCGATCGAGGCGCGATAGCCTGCGAGAATCTCGCGGGCGCGGGCGGTCGTGTCGTCGTTGTTCAAGCGTTCCTCCCGCTCACTTCTTTTTCGGCAGGCCCGGCAGGCCGCCGCCGAGGCCGGGAAGACGCGGGCCGCCGGGCAGGCCCGGAAGCCCGCCGCCGCCAAGACCGGGCAGGCCCTTCGGCATTGCGCCGCCGAGGCCCGCGGCTTCGGCCTGCTTCTTCAACTGCTCGAGCTGCCTCGGATCCATTTTCGACAGGTCCGGCATGCCCCCCATCGGGCCGCCGCCCATCATGCCGCCGAGGCCCATTTTCTGCGCCATGCCGCCCATCAGGCCGCGCATCATGCCGCCGCCCTTGCCCTTGCCGCCCATGGCCTTCATCATGTCGGCCATCTGGCGGTGCATCTTCAGGAGCTTGTTGATCTCGGCCGCGTCGGTGCCCGAGCCCGCCGCGATGCGCTTCTTGCGCGAGTGCTTCAGGATGTCCGGGTTGGCGCGCTCTGCCTTGGTCATCGACGAGATGATGGCGAGCTGCCGCCCGAACATCCTGTCGTCCAGGCCGGCGGCCGCCATCTGGTCCTTCATCTTGCCCATGCCCGGCATCATTCCCATGATGCCGCCCATGCCGCCCATGTTCTGCATCTGGCGCAGCTGTTCGGCGAGGTCGTTCAGGTCGAACTTGCCCGACTGCATCTTTTTGGCCATCGCCGCCGCCTTCTCGGCGTCGATGGTTTCGGCGGCCTTCTCGACGAGCGAGACGATGTCGCCCATGCCGAGGATACGGTCGGCGATGCGCCTGGGATGAAACTCCTCCAGCGCGTCCATCTTCTCGCCGACGCCGATCAGCTTGACCGGCTTGCCGGTGACGGCGCGCATCGAGAGCGCCGCGCCGCCGCGGCCGTCGCCGTCCATGCGGGTCAGCACGAGGCCGGTGATGCCGACGCGTTCGTCGAAATTGCGGGCGAGGTTGACGGCGTCCTGGCCGGTCAGCGCGTCTGCGACCAGAAGGATCTCGTGCGGCGACGACACCTTGCGGATGTCGGCCATTTCGACCATCAGCGGCTCGTCGATGTGGGTGCGGCCGGCGGTGTCGAGGATGACGACGTCGTGGCCGCCGAGCTTGCCGGCCTGGACGGCGCGCCTGGCGATGTCGACCGGCGACTGGCCGGCGATGATCGGCAGCGTCGCGACCTTCACCTGCTCGCCCAGCTGGCGCAGCTGCTCCTGCGCGGCCGGGCGGCGCGTGTCGAGCGAAGCCATCAGGACCTTCTTGCCCTGGCGCTCGGTCAGCCGCTTGGCGATCTTGCCCGTCGTCGTCGTCTTGCCCGAACCCTGCAGGCCGACCATCATGATGACGACGGGGGCCGGCGCGTTGAGATCGATCGCCTTGCCTTCGTCGCCAAGCATGGCGACGAGTTCGTCATGGACGATCTTGACGACCATCTGGCCGGGCTTGATCGACTTCACGACGGCGGCGCCGACGGCCTTCTCGCGCACCTTCTCGACGAAGGAGCGCACGACCTCGAGCGCCACGTCTGCCTCGATCAGCGCGCGACGGACTTCGCGCAGCGCCGCCGAGACATCCGCCTCGGACAAGGCGCCGCGGCCGGTCAGGCCGTTCAGGATGGAGCCAAGGCGCTCCTGGAGGGATTCGAACATCCGGTTTCCTTCGTCTCTTGCATCCACGTGACGCCAGAGAGGTAATGCGTCCACGCGGCGTATGAAACCTGCGGCCAAAGCCAAAAAGCACCCGGGGGCGCATGGCGCTGCCGGGTGTTGGCCTCCGGGATCGATTTACACCGCTAGGGGTCCCGGTCGGCTGCTCGGAGTCATCAACTCGTCGCGGAATTGCGAGGCTCTAGACAGGAAAAGGCCGGCGGAGTCAAGTTCGAAGCGCTTTTCGTTCCGCGTTCTCGGTGATCGGGCGGCCTCGTCGATTGAGAAGCGAGCGGACATAGTCCAGCTTCCGCGCCACGGCGGGCGTGATCACGAACGGATAGAGATCGGGCAATCCCATGCAGCGATTGATGCCGTTGACCAATTCCGTCAGCGCCAGCCAGCGCGTCAGGACCGCATCGATCTCGCCATGCGTTGCCGGTGTAACGGCATTCGCGGCCGCATCGATGCGGTCGAGCGGAATGGCGAAGGCGTCCGCCATCTCAAGCGTGTCGGTCATATGGAGGTAGTGCGCCCAGGTCTCGGCCCAGTCTTCCCAGGGGTGGCTCGCCGCATAGGGCGTCACGTGCCGATCCTGCCACCCGGCAGCCGGCCCCTCGGCATAGTGCCGCTGCAACGCCTCGGTATAGTCCGCTCGCTCGTCCCCGAACAGGGATCGAAACGTCTCCAACTGGGCCGGATCGTCGCGGATCAGCCGCTCCCAGAAGTAGTGGCCGACCTCGTGGCGGAAGTGACCGAGCAGCGTGCGGTAGCGCTCGCCCATGGCCAGTCGCATCCGCTCGCGTTCGGCTGGATCGGCCTCAATGACATTGAGCGTTATCAGCCCGCCGTCATGGCCCGTCAGCACCCGTTCGCCGGGCTTGTCGGCGAGGAATTCAAAGGCAAGACCCTGCGCGTCGTCGGTCCCCGACTTCGGCCGCACGTCCAGGCCGAAGCCGAGCAAGGCATTGACCAGCCTGCGCTTGGCGCGCTCGATCCTGGCCCAGCGGTCGCGGTTGCCGTCCACGGACAGGTCCGGAATGGTCCGGTTGAGCGCGCAGGCAAGGCAGTAGTCCGCGTGTTGCGGTGCCGCGACCCAGTTGCAGCCGCATTCGGTGGCGTTGCGGCAGGCGGGCGCATCTGCGCCGAGAGCCACGAACCGTGACTCTTGCGGCGCGAGGGCGACCGCGGTGCCGCAGGCGAGGCAACGGTCGTTCTCGAAATAGAGCCGGCTGCCGCAGGCCGGGCAGGAAAAGAGCTTCATGGACGACACCTTGGGGAGGAGAACGGCGGCAAACGTTCCACGGTCATGTTGGTTCCGGCCGGCGGATGGAAAGCGGGCAGGAGAGGGATCGCTCCGATGCCGGGCGTCGAGGTGGTTGGGGTGGTCTTGCGTTGCCGGAAGCCGTTGCGGCCAGGTCACTCGGCCTGGTGTCGATCACAACTGCGTCAACGCAATCCATTTCCAAACTCACCGTTAACTCGTCAAACAATAGTCTGGTTTCTATTCTGGTACTCGTCCGGCGGATTCGGCTCTCGAGGCACGTGGACTCGGGAGGCGGTTTGCTTGTGATGCCCCGTTTCGCGAACGTCGTTGTCGAGAAGGAGATGGAACTGATGCCGAAGGGCAAACTGATCGCGTCGGCACTGCTGGCGGTGGTGCTGGGGACCGGTGGTGCCCATGCGGCGCAATGCGGAAACAATTCGTCGGGCTTCGATGCCTGGAAGCAGTCGATGGCGCAGGAGGCGGCCCGAGCGGGCGTCGGCCAGCGGGGATTGGCCGCGTTGCAGGCGACGAGCTACTCGAACGCGACGATCTCGGCCGATCGTAACCAGAAGAGCTTCAAATATTCGCTCGAAAAGTTCATGCAGGTGCGCGGCGCCGCGACGATCGTCTCGCGCGGCAAGAAGCTGAAGGCGCAGAACGCCCAGCTCTTCGCGAACATCGAAGCGCGCTACGGCGTGCCCGCCGGCCCTTTGCTGGCGATCTGGGGCATGGAAACGGCTTTCGGCGGTTTCATGGGCGACACCAACCTGATTTCGGCGACCGCGACGCTTGCCTATGACTGCCGTCGGTCGGAATTCTTCACGGGCCACCTCATCGCCGCGCTGCAGCTCGTGGACCGCGGCGTCGTGTCGTCCAGTTCCGTCGGCGCCAAGCACGGCGAACTCGGACAGACCCAGTTCCTGCCGGGCAGCGTCCTGCGGTACGGCGTCGACGGCGACGGGGACGGCAAGATCGACCTCGTCCGCTCGCGCGCCGACGCGCTCGCCTCGACGGCCAATTTCCTTCGCGCCCACGGCTGGCGGCCAGGCGCCGGCTATCAGCCGGGCCAACCGAACTACGTCGCGATCCAGGGCTGGAACGCAGCGAGCGTCTACCAGCAGGCGATCGCCATCATGGGCAAGCAGATCGACGGCTGATCCATCAGCCAGACGAAATGGGCTACAAGGGGGTCGCGCGATGCGCGGCCCTCTTTCGTTCAGGCGGCGTAGACGACGAGCAGGTCCTTGGCGTCGATCTGGTCGCCGGCATGCACCAGCACCTCGGCGATGGTGCCGTCGCGCTCCGCGTGCAGCGCCGTCTCCATCTTCATCGCCTCGATCGACAGCAGCACGTCGCCGGCCTTGACCTCCTGTCCCACCGCCACGGCAAGCGTCGAAACCACGCCCGGCATCGGCGCGCCGACATGCGCCTCGTTTCCCGGCTCGGCCTTGCGGCGCACCTTGCCGCCGCCGGCGCCATGCGCCCGGTCGGGCACCTTGACGCGGCGGGGCTGGCCATTGAGTTCGAAGAACACCGTGACCATGCCCTGGTCGTCGGGCTCGCCCACCGCGAGGCAACGCACCACCAGCGTCTTGCCGCGCTCGATGTCGACGAAGATCTCGTCCTCGGGCGCCATGCCGTAGAAATAGGTCGGCGTCGGCAGCACGCTGACGGGACCGTAGAGTTCCTGTGCCGCGGCGAAGTCGGCGAAAACCTTCGGATACATCAGCGAGGAGGCGAACTCGAATTCATCGATCTCGCGGCCGATCCTGGCCTCCACCTCCTTGCGGATCGCCGGCAGGTCGGCGGGCGCCAGCAACGATCCCGGCCGAACGGTGATCGGCGTGTCGCCCTTCAGCGCCTTCTTCTGCAACGTCTGTGGCCAGCCGGCGGGCGGTTGTCCCAGGTCGCCGCGCAGCATGGAGACGACGGAGTCCGGAAAGGCAATGTCGCGCGCCGGGTTCTCGACGTCGGCAACCTTGAGGTCCTGGCTGACCATCATCAGGGCCATGTCGCCGACGACCTTGGAAGACGGGGTCACTTTGACGATGTCGCCGAACATCTGGTTCACGTCGTGATAGGCCTGCGCCACCTCGTGCCAGCGCGTTTCGAGGCCCAGCGAGCGCGCCTGCTCCTTGAGGTTGGTGAACTGGCCGCCCGGCATCTCGTGCAGATAGACTTCGGAGGCGGGTCCCTTGAGGTCGCTCTCGAAGGCCGCATACTGGTTGCGGACGGCTTCCCAGTAGAAGGAGATCCGGCGAATCCAGGCCGGGTCGAGTCCGGGATCGCGCTCCGTGCCCTTCAGTGCCTCGACGATAGAGCCCAGGCAAGGCTGCGAAGTGTTGCCCGACAGGGCGTCCATCGCCGCGTCGATGGCGTCGACGCCGCTTTCCACGGCGGCGAGCACCGTCGCAGCCGCAATGCCGGACGTGTCGTGGGTGTGAAAGTGGATCGGCAGCGACGTCGCCTCGCGCAGCGCCTTGAACAGCACGCGCGCGGCGGCCGGCTTCAGGAGGCCGGCCATGTCCTTGACCGCGATGATATGGGCGCCGGCCGATTCGAGTTCCCTGGCCAGGGCGACGTAGTACTTCAGGTCGTACTTGGCGCGCGCCGGGTCGAGGATGTCTCCCGTGTAGCAGATCGCCGCCTCGCAGAGCTTCCCCTCCGCGATCACCGCGTCCATCGCGACCCGCATGTTCTCGACCCAGTTCAGGCAGTCGAAGACGCGGAAGAGGTCGATCCCGCCGGCAGCCGCCTGCCTGACGAAGTGCTGCACGACGTTGTCTGGATAGTTTGTGTAGCCGACGCCGTTGGCGCCGCGCAGCAGCATTTGCAGGAGGAGATTGGGTGCGCCATTGCGGACAAGCGCGAGCCGCTCCCACGGGTCTTCGGTCAGGAAGCGCATGGCGACGTCGAAGGTCGCGCCGCCCCAGCATTCGAGCGACAGAAGCTGCGGCAGGGCGCGTGCGTAGGCGCCCGCCACGCCGGCGATGTCGTGCGTGCGCATGCGGGTCGCGAGTAGCGACTGGTGGCCGTCGCGCATGGTGGTGTCGGTCACGAGAACCTGAGGCTGCCCGCGCATCCATTCGGCGAATTTCCGCGGCCCCAGCGCGTCTAGGCGCTGCTTGGTGCCGTCCGGCACGTCGCCGCCGACGAAGGGCACGACGGGCGCGGCGGCGTCCGCCTTCGGCTTCGGCCGGCCGCGCGTCTCGGGGTGGCCGTTGACGGTCACGTCGGCGAGATAGTTCAGCAGCTTGGTCGCACGGTCGCGCCGTTTCACCTGGGTAAAGAGTTCAGGCGTGGTGTCGATAAACCGGGTCGTGTAGCTGTTGTCCCGAAACTTCGGGTGGCCGATGATCGCCTCGAGGAAGGTCAGGTTGGTGGCCACGCCGCGGATGCGGAACTCGCGCAGCGCGCGGTCCATGCGGGCGATCGCCTCCTGCGGCGAGGGCGCCCATGCGGTGACCTTCTCCAGCAGCGGATCGTAGAAGCGGGTGATGACCGCGCCGGAATAGGCAGTGCCGCCATCCAGGCGTATGCCGAAGCCGGTCGCGCCGCGATAGGCGGTGATGCGGCCGTAGTCCGGAATGAAGTTCTGCTCTGGATCCTCGGTGGTGATGCGGCACTGCAGGGCATGGCCGTTCAGCCAGATCTTCTCCTGCGGCGGCACGCCGGACTCGGGCGTGCCGATCGCATGGCCGTCGAGGATGTGGATCTGCGCCTTGACGATGTCGATGCCGGTCACCTGCTCGGTCACGGTGTGCTCGACCTGGATGCGCGGATTGACCTCGATGAAATAGAAGGCGCCACTGTCGGCATCCATCAGGAACTCGACCGTTCCGGCGCCGACATAATCGGTCGCGCGGGCGATCTTCAGGGCGTAACCACAGAGTTCCTCGCGGCGGGCGTCGTCCAGATAGGGGGCCGGCGCGCGCTCGACGACCTTCTGGTTGCGGCGCTGGATCGAACAGTCGCGCTCGAAGAGATGGACGACGTTGCCATGGGTGTCGCCGAGCACCTGCACCTCGACATGGCGGGCGCGCTCGACCAGCTTCTCCAGGTAGACCTCGTCCTTGCCGAAGGCGGCCTTCGCCTCACGCCTGGCCTCCATCACCTCGCGGGCAAGATCGGCCTCGGCGCGGATGGCGCGCATGCCTCGCCCGCCGCCGCCCCAGGAGGCCTTGAGCATCACCGGATAGCCAATCTCGGCGGCCATGCGGCGCACAGCATCCATGTCGTCCGGCAGCGGCTCGGTGGCCGGCACCACCGGCACGCCCACTTCAATGGCGAGGTTGCGCGCGGCGACCTTGTTGCCGAGGCGGCGCATCGTGTCCGGCTTCGGACCGATGAAGATGATGCCGGCCTCGGCGCAGGCTTCGGCGAACTCCGGGCTTTCGGAGAGCAGGCCGTAGCCGGGATGGATGGCGTCGGCGCCCGACAGCCGTGCAACGCGGATCACCTCCTCGATCGACAGGTAGCTCTCGATCGGTCCGAGATCCCTGTCCAGGTGCGGGCCGCGGCCGATCGGGTAGGACTCGTCCGCCTTGAAGCGATGCAGCGAGTACTTGTCCTCTTCCGCCCAGATGGCGACGGTCCGGATGTCGAGCTCGTTGGCGGCCCTGAAGATGCGGATCGCGATCTCGGAACGATTGGCGACGAGGATCTTGGAAATGGGCAAGGTCCGGCTCCGGAACGTGGGAGGGATTGGGAGGCGGAACGTATGATTAGCGTGAAAATGCTGCAGTGCAAACGAATTCGGCAGGGGCCTGAAGCCATTGACGCAGGTGTAAAAAGACCCCGGCGCGTCGCCGCGCCGGGGTCCTGAAACGACGAGATCTGCCGTCCTTTACTGGACGAGATAGTCGTACTTGCCGTCCTTCCACTCGTAGAAGACGTAGCCCGGCAGGGTCACGTCGCCCTTCTCGTCGAAGGTCAGCGAGCCGAGCACGGTGTTGAACGTACCTTCGTCGAGCGCCTTGACCACGGCATCGAACTCGACCGAGCCTGCCGTCGTCGCGGCTTGGGCCCAGGACTGGATCGCCGCGTAGGTGTAGAGCACGTAGCCTTCCGGCTCGACGCCCTTGGCGCGGAACTTTTCGACCAGCGGAGCGGCATCCGGGTTCTTGCGCGGATCCGGCGAGAAGGTCATCAGCGTGCCTTCGCCCGCGTCGCCGGTGATCGCCCAGTACTCGTCGGTGACGAGGGCGTCGCCGGAGACGAGCACGGTGTCCATGCCCTGCTCCTTCATCTGGCGCGCCATCAGGCCGGCTTCGGTGTGGTAGCCGCCGACGTAGAGCACGCCGATGCCCTCGGCCTTCAGCTTGGAGACGAGCGCGGTGTAATCCTTTTCACCGGCCGTGTAGGCCTCGTACATCGCCGGCTTGCCGCCAGCCGCCTCGTAGGCGGCCATGGTGGCGTCGGCGAGGCCTTTGCCATAGGCGGTCTTGTCGTGGACGAACGCCACCTTCTTGTCGGCGAAGTTGTCGACGAGGAACTTGCCCGCCACGTCGCCCTGCTGGTCGTCGCGACCGCAGACGCGCATGACGCCCGGTCCCGGACGCTCGTCGGTGAACTTCGGATTGGTCGAAGCCGGCGAAATCTGGACGATGCCTTCCTCGGCATAGACCTGCGACGCCGGGATCGACGAGCCCGAGCAGAAGTGGCCGGCCATGAACACGACGCCGTCGCCGGCCATCTGGTTGGCAACCGCCACGGCCTGCTTCGGATCGCAGGCGTCGTCGCCGATCACCAGCTTGAGCATTTCGCCATTCACGCCGCCCGCGGCGTTGATGTCCTCGACGGCCTGCTCGGCGCCGGCCTTCATCTGCGCGCCGAAGGACGCGTACTGGCCCGTCATCGGACCCGCGGTCGCGATGAGGATGTCAGCGTAGGCGGCCGTCGACATAGCGAAGGTCATTGCGACCCCAGCCAAGAGTGCCTTCTTCATGATAACTCCCTTTGACACCTGGTAATGCAACAGCCGGCGGCGATGGTGTTCTGGCTCCCCGGTCCGGCCTGTGCGGGTGTTCCCTGACCCGCTTGACGACATAAAAGCCCACTTTCATTGGGAAATAAAGGCTCTCAGTCGAACTTCGTAAATGGTGCGAGACCATCCTTCGTTTGTTGGTTCAACGCCGCTTCCAGCCGAAGGGACCTTTCCGGTCGTAGGCGAAGCGGTATTGCGTCGCCATCTGCGACGACCTTGTGATGCGCATGCCCACGAAGCCGATGGCAAGCAGCACGATCAGGTCGATGGCGTAGTAGTAGAATGACAGAAGCGAGCCCGAAAACAGCGCGAAGTGGATGAACCGCGTGGCAGCCGCCAGCAGCACCATGTAGACCACGAGCTGCCATTTCGGCATCCAGCCCCTCGCGGCCGCCCGCCCGGTCATGTAGGCGGCGCCGCCCGCGAGGATGACCGTGACGAAGACGAATTCCGCGGGAGTGACCTCCCAGAGAAGACTGTACTGCTTTTCCACCATCAGTGCCTCCCGCCCTCGAGATAGGCCGCGCGCACTTCCTCCCGCTTGAGGAGTTCGGCGCCGGTTCCGCTCATGGTGATGTTGCCGTTGACCATGACGTAGCCGCGATGCGCGAGCTTCAGCGCATGGAAGGCGTTCTGCTCGACCAGGAAGACCGTGAGTCCGTCATTACGGTTGAGTTCCCGGATGACCTCGAAGATCTGCTTGACGATGAGCGGCGCGAGGCCGAGCGACGGCTCGTCGAGGAGCAGCAGCTTCGGCCGGCCCATCAGGGCGCGTGCGATGGCAAGCATCTGCTGCTCGCCGCCCGAGAGCGTGCCGCCGCGTTGGCCGGCGCGCTCCTTGAGCCGCGGAAAGAGTTCGTAGATGCGCTTTAGGTCGCCGTCGAAATGCTCGGGCGCCACCAGCGAAGCACCCATCTGCAGATTCTCCATGACCGTCATGCGCGGGAAAATGCGCCGGCCTTCGGGCGACTGGGCGATGCCGAGGCGCATGATCTCATGCGTCGGCATCGCCGTGATGTCCTGGCCGTCGTACATGATCCGGCCGGCGCGGGCCTGCGGGCTGCCGCAGATCGTCATCATCAGGGTGGACTTGCCGGCGCCATTCGCGCCGATCAGCGTGACGATCTCGCCCGGATAGACGTCGACGTCGACGCCGCGAAGCGCGACGATCTTGCCGTAGTAGGTCTCGACCTTGCGGACACTGAGAAGGGGCTGGCGCTCGCTCATGCGTCGCCTCCCTCGTCCGATGCCGATTTCTCCACTTCCTCCAGATCCTTGCGGACCTCCGGAATGTCGATTTCGGCCTCGTCGTCGACGCCGAGATAGGCGGCGATGACCTTGGGATCGCTCTTCACCTCGCCGGCGTCTCCATCGGCGATCTTCACACCGTAGTCGAGCACCACGACATGGTCCGAGATTTCCATGACCACGCCCATGTCATGCTCGATCAGAAGGATCGACGTGTCGTGTTCCGCGCGGATGAACTGCAGGAGTTCGTTGAGTTCGGACGATTCGCGCGGGTTGAGGCCCGCCGCGGGTTCGTCGAGACAGAGCAGGTGCGGTTCGGTGCACATCGCGCGGGCGATCTCGAGCCTGCGCTGATCGCCATAGGGCAGGTCGGCCGCCGGGTCGTCGGCGCGGTCGATGAGCCTGGTGCGCTCGAGCCAGTAGGCGGCTTTCTCCTTCGCCGCCTTTTCGGCTATTCGGTAGCCGGGCAGGCCGATGAGGCCTCCGATGGTGAAGATCGAAGCCGTCATGAGCGGGTTGTGCTGCGCCACCATGAGGTTCTCGAGAAGCGTCATACCGCCGAACAGACGAATGTTCTGGAAGGTGCGCGCCACCTTGGCATGCTGCGAGATCTCGAAATCCGGCATGCGCTCGAGCAGGAAGACGGCCTTGTCGCCGTTGCGCATCGAGCGAAGCCCGCCTGCGGTCACCTCATCGACCATGTCCTGCATCCGGCCTTCGCCGTGACGCATGACGGTGCGGCCCTCGGTCGGCTTGTAGAAGCCTGTGACACAGTTGAAGACCGTGGTCTTGCCGGCGCCGTTGGGCCCGATCAGCGCGGTGATGTCCCCGCGGCCGACATTGAAGGACAGGTCGTTGACCGCGACCAGGCCGCCGAACCGCATGGTGAGGTGCTCGACGGTCAGGACCGGGTCGACGTCCCAGTTTCTCGGTGCGCCCTGCACGGGCGCGGCTGCTGTTGCAGCGCTGTGGCTAGCGGCGACCATCAGTGACCTTCACCCTGTGCGACCATGTCGGCGCCGATGCGCTTTTTTTCCTTTAGAATGGCGGTCGGCTCGCGGGTCGAGACCAAGCCCCGCGGCTTCCACACCATGATCAGCACCATGGCGATGCCGAAGATGAGCATGCGGTATTGCGTCGGTTCGAAGTTCGGACCGAAGACCTGGGTGAGGAAGCCCAGATTGCGCAGCATCTCGATGCCGCCGATCATGACGATCGAGGATATCACGACGCCTATCTGCGAGCCGAGGCCGCCGAGCACGACGATCGCCAGGATGATCGCCGATTCCAGGAAGGTGAAGCTCTCCGGCGAGATGAATCCCTGCCGGGTGGCGAAGAACGAGCCCGCGAAACCGCCGAACATGGCGCCGAGCGCGAAGGCGGTGAGCTTCGTGTTGGTGGTGTTGATGCCGAGCGAGCGGCAGGCGATCTCGTCTTCGCGCAAGGCTTCCCAAGCGCGGCCGACCGGCATCTTGCGCAGCCGCAGCGTCACCAGGTTGGTGATGATCGCGAGGATGAAGATGATGTAGTAGAGGTAGATGAAGCGGTGGATGTTGTGGAAGGGGATGCCGAAGAAATCGGCGAAACCGCCCTCGCCGCGCACGAATTCCAGTCCGAAGAACGTCGGCTTGGGGATGCCCGAAACGCCGTCGGGGCCGCCGGTGAAATCGTACCAATTCAGGAGCACCACGCGGATGATCTCGCCGAAGGCGAGCGTGACGATGGCCAGATAGTCGCCGCGCAACCGCAGCACCGGGAAACCGAGGATGATGCCCCAGAAGGCGGCCAGCAGGCCGGCGAGCGGCAGGGCGGTCCAGAAACCGATGAACTCGAAATGCTGCGCCAGCAGCGCGAAGGAATAGGCGCCGACCGCGTAGAACGCGACGTAGCCGAGGTCGAGCAGGCCGGCGAGGCCGACGACGATGTTCAAGCCCCAGCCGAGCATGATGTAGGTCATGATCAGGATGGCGAGGTCGATGTACTGGCGGTCCTTGCCGGGGAAGAAATAGGTGAAGAAGAAGGGCAGGACGACCGCAAACGCGAACAGGGCGCGGCCGAGCCATTTCCCGAGGCCCGGCAAGGCCCTTCCGCGCTCGGAGACCGCCGAGCCCATGCGCTGGGTCAACGGCGTCGATGTCTTGAAGACGAAGACGTTCAGCAGCAGGCGCCCGGCAAAGACGATCGCCACCGCCGTGAACAGCAGCCCCCAGCGGAACGTCAGTGTCAGGCCGCCCGGCGCGATGTCCGATCGGACGCCGAGAAAGAAGAAGCCGAGGACGAAGACCAGTATGGCGGCGGTCGCGGCGTCGCGAAGCGAGGCGGCCACGGAGTTCTGGTCTCCGGCGGTGTCGGAGTGCGTCGCGGCAACCATCAGACCTTCTCCACTTCCGGCTTTCCAAGCAGCCCGGACGGCAGGAAGATCAGCACGATTGCGAGGATCGAGAAGGCGGCGACGTCCTTGTACTCGATGGTGAAGTAGCCCGACCAGAAGACCTCGATCAGACCGATCAGCAGGCCGCCCAGCATGGCCCCTGGCAGCGAGCCGATGCCGCCGAGCACGGCCGCGGTGAAGGCCTTAACGCCGGCGAGGAAGCCGATGTAGAAGTCGATGACGCCGTAGAGCAGCAGGAACATCAGGCCGGCCACCGAGGCGAGCGCGGCGCCCATGACGAAGGTCAGCGAGATGGTGCGGTCGACGTTGACGCCGAGCAGCGCGGCCATCTTGCGGTCCTGCTCGCAGGCCCGCTGGGCGCGTCCCAGCGGGGTCTTCGTGATCAGCAGCGTGAAGCCGATCATCAACAGCACCGTGGTCACGATGATGATCATCTGCATGTAGGAGAGCTGAACGACGATGGGACCGTTCTCGGTAACGCCGCTCATGATTGTGACGCCGCCCTGGATCTGCGGCGGGATCGGCTTGTTGCGGGCGCCTTGCGTCACCTGGACGAAGTTCTGCAGCACGATGGACATGCCGATGGCGGTGATGAGCGGCGCCAGCCGGAAGGAGCCGCGCAAGGGCCGGTAGGCCAGCCGCTCAACCGTCCAGCCCCAGGCGGAGGTGAACAGCATCGCGACGATGAGGACGATCAGCAGCACGACGGGCAGAAAGACGAAGCCGAACACGGTCGTCAGGATCAGAAAGGTCGCCAGCGCGATGAACGAACCGACCATGAAGATGTCGCCATGGGCGAAGTTGATCATGCCGATGATGCCGTACACCATCGTGTACCCGATCGCGATCAGGCCATAGATCGACCCCAGCGTCAGCCCGTTGATAAGCTGCTGGACGAAATATTCCATCGTCTCTCTGGCTCCCCTGGCGCTGGACTGCGTGGCCCGCACCTTGTTGATGTTCTCCTAGTCGTAGCCCCTCGAAGCACGATTGCAACGGGAAAATGACCCGTCCGCGATTTGCCTGCCGGTTGGCTGGACCAGCGCGGAACCTAACACTGGCCCATCGCAATGTCCTTGCCTAAAGATGCTTAGGGGCCCCGAAATTCAGAAGAAACTTCTGTCGAAAAGGCTCCTGGTCGTGGATTGTTGCATTCGCTTGGCGGATTGTGGCGGTCATGAGACGGGACGCGACAGCGTCATGCCACTACGAATCCATGCGCGAACGGATCGCGGTCGTCGATGAAGATCGTGTTGTAGCCGGTCATGCGCGCCCACCCGCCGACGGACGGGATGATGGCCTTGCGGCCGGCGAGTGCGACCTCGCGCTCGACGCGGCCCTTGAACAGCGAACCGATGATCGATTCGTGCACGAAGTCGTCGCCGGCCTTCAACCGTCCCTTGGCGTGGAGCTGCGCCATGCGGGCCGAGGTGCCCGTCCCGCATGGCGATCGATCGATCGCCTTGTCGCCGTAGAAGACGGCGTTGCGGGCATGGGCGCCCTCGACCGTTGGCCGGCCGGTCCACAGGATGTGCGACAGGCCGCTGATCGACGGGTTCTCGGGGTGTTCGAACGTGTAGGCCTCGTTGAGGCGCTTGCGCAGGACCGGGCTCCAGCCGATCAGCTGGCCCGCCGTATGGTCGGCCATGTCGCGGTAGTTCGCCTGCGGTTCGACGATGGCGTAGAAGTTCCCGCCATAGGCGACGTCGACGGTCAGGCTGCCGAGGTCGGGACACTCGACCGTGAGACCCTCCGAATGCAGGAAGGAGGGCACGTTGATGATGCGGACCTCCTCGACGTATTCGCCTTCCTGCCTGTATTCAGCCACGACGAGGCCGGCCGGCGTATCGAGACGCAGCACGCCGGGGGTCCTGGGCCGCACGAGGCCGTGCTCGACCGCCATCGTCACCGTGCCGATCGTTCCGTGGCCGCACATCGGCAGGCAGCCGGATGTCTCGATGAACAGGATGCCGACGTCGCAATCCTCGCGCGTCGGCGGATACAGGATCGATCCCGACATCATGTCGTGGCCGCGCGGCTCGAACATCAGGCCCGTGCGGATCCAGTCGAATTCGGCGAGGAAATGCGCCCGCCGCTCCATCATGGTGGAGCCGTGGAGGAGCGGGCCGCCGCCCGCGACGAGGCGGACGGGATTGCCGCAGGTGTGGCCGTCGATGCAGTGGAAGGAATGGCGCGCCATGGGCAGACTCGCGGATGGATGCTGTTGCGGCTCAGAACCGCTTTGGGCTGAAGGGCGAGAGGTCGATAGTCGATGGCTTGCCCGAAACCAGGTCGGCGATCAAGCGAGCGGTCGCGGCGGCCTGGGTCAGGCCAAGGTGGCCGTGTCCGAAGGCGTAGAACACATTTCCGCTGCGCGACGCTCGACCGATGACCGGCAGCGAGTCGGGCAGGGAGGGGCGGTAGCCCATCCATTCGCGGCCGCCGTCGCCCCGAAGGCCCGGCAGGAAGCGCTTCGCCTTTTCCAGCATGGCCTTCGAGCGCGCGTAGTTCGGGGGAGCGTCCAGTCCTGCGAGTTCCACCGCGCCGCCGATGCGCAGGCCGGTCTCGAGCGGCGTGATGACGAAGCCGTGGCCCGAGAAGATCAGCTGTCGCCTGACGTCGAAGGCGTCGACTGGCAATGTCGTGTTGTAGCCGCGCTCGGTCTCGAGCGGGATGCGCTCGCCCAACTGGCGGGCAAGGCGGTGCGACCAGGCGCCGGCGGCGATCACCAACCTGGAGGCTGAGAGCGTCCCGCCGTCGCCGAGCGTAATCCGCGCGCCGGCCGAGCCGGCTTCGATACCCGTCACCGTACCGCGCCGAAACTGCGCGCCGAGGCGCTCGGCATGCGCCCAGAGGGCCTGCCCCAGCAGCTTGGGATCGGTGACCGTCTTCCAGCCCGGCACGAAGGTGCCCTTGACGAACTGAGCCGAGAGGCCGGGCTGAAGGGCCGCGAGTTCCTCGCCCCCGACATGGCGGAACTCGATGCCGAAGCGCCTGCGCGCCGCCCAGCCAGGAAGCGCGGACGTGAACTCCGCCTCGCTTTCGTAGAGTTCCAGCGAGCCGTCCTCCCGCAGCATCGCGCGCGTGCCGCTTTCGTCCATCAGCGCCATCCACTCGGCCTCGGCGAGCTTCATCAGGCCGGCTTGCGCCGCCAGCGCCGGCTCGTAGACCGAGGCGCGGCCAGCCCGCCAGAAGCGAAAAAGCCAGGGAGCGAGCCGGGGCATGTAGGAGGGCGGGATCGAAAGCGGCCCGAGCGGATCGGCCAGCCATTTCGGCAGGTTGCGGATCATGCCCTTGTGGGCCAGCGGCAGGACGTCCGAGAAGGCGAAGGCGGCGGCGTTGCCCGAACTCGTTTCCTCGCAGATGCCGGTGCGGTCGATGACGGTGACCTTGCGGCCGTCGCTCGCGAGGCGGATCGCCGCGCAGATGCCGACGATGCCGGCGCCGACGATCAGGATGTCTCCGGAAACTCCCGCCGAGGCGCCCGCATCCATGGTTTTTGCACTCGATCAGACGGTTTGATATATTACTGATATATCTGGCCGGCGCAGCGTCGTCAAACGCGATGGAGAGCCGGCTGCGCAGGACCGGGGAGGAATGGAGCGGATGCATCGAAACGGCGATCTCGGCCAGCAACCGGCGGCGGCACGCGCCTATCGGGCCCTCGAGCGGATGGTCGTTATCCTCGACCTTGCCCCTGGATCGACCACGACCGAAGGGGCGCTGATCGAACGCCTGCAACTGGGTCGCACTCCGGTCCGCGAGGCGATCCAGCGGCTGGCCTGGGAGGGATTGCTCGAAATCCGGCCCCGCGCCGGCATCGCGGTCGCGCCGCTCGATCCCGGGGACTGGCTGCGCGTGGTTGAAGCCCGCGAAGGGGTAGAGATCGCCATGGCACGCGCCGCCGCCCGACACGCGACGCAGGACGCCGCCGGTCAGTTCGCCGAAGCTGCCCACGCCATGCAGCGGGCGGTGATCAGCGGCAACGTGATCGCCTTCATGGAAGCGGACAAGAGCCTGGACGAAGCCATGGCGCTCGCGGCCGACAACCCGTTCGCGGCGCGTCTCGCCGCGCCGCTCCAGACCCACAGCCGGCGCTTCTGGTACCGATACAAGGCCGATACCGGCCTGGCGGTCGCCGCCGAGCACCATCTGGGCATCATCCGCGCGGTGCTCGACGGAGACGGGGAGGCCGCCGCGCGGCAGGCCGCGCGCCTGATGGAACTGCTCAGGAACCACGCCGAGGCCGCGGCGCGGCGCTAAGCCCAGGTCAAGCTCCGACGCCGACGATCCGGGGCGCGGTCGTGTCGAAGCCCTCGCCGACGGCCATAACGCAGGACAGGCCGTCCGTGCCAGTGGCCAAGATCGTCCACGTGCCGCCCGGCGAAACGAAAATCTCCATCACCGCGTCCTTGTCGACGAGGCCCGTTGCGAGCGGCTGCTCGTGGAACTCCCGGTCGAGATCGCGGACCATCTGGTTGCGGTCGCCGCAGAGATTGACGCTGGACTGGGTCGGCGGCGCGGGGACCGAGGATGCTTCGGTGTAGGCGAATCGCTCGGGCGACGGCTCGCCAGCCGGGAGGACGTGGTCCTGGGCTGCGATGGCGGCTGCGCTCACGGCGACGATGGCGGCGAACGTGGCGGCGGCGGTGATGTTCTTCATGGTACAGGTCTCCTGTCGCCGCACCTCACGGCGCGGCTGCGATGGTCTGATCCACTTGGTCGTGTGTGTCTTCCCGTGAACAATTCGCACGCCGCGATCCCGTTCCATCACGGACGCATGACTCGAGGATCCGGGACGGCTGGCTGCGATGCGCCGTGCGACACCCCCGAACGCAAACCGCCCCCGCGGCCGGATGGCCGCGGGGGCGGTGTGGCGGGAGAAGGAATCGGGATCAGTTCATCGTCGGGATGACGAACTCCGCGCCGTCCTTGACGCCGGACGGCCAGCGCGAGGTGACGGTCTTGGTCTTGGTGTAGAAGCGGAAGGCATCGGGACCGTGCTGGTTCAGGTCGCCGAAGGCCGAGCCCTTCCAGCCGCCGAAGGTGTAGTAGGCGATCGGCACCGGGATCGGTACGTTGACGCCGACCATGCCGACCTGCACGCGGGACGCGAAGTCGCGCGCGGCGTCGCCGTCGCGGGTGAAGATCGCAACGCCGTTGCCGTATTCGTGCTCGTTCGGCAGCTTCAGCGCCTCCTCGTAGTTCGCGGCGCGCACGACCGACAGCACCGGGCCGAAGATCTCTTCCTTGTAGATGCGCATTTCCGGCTTCACGTCGTCGAATAGGCAGCCGCCCATGTAGTAGCCGTTCTCGTAGCCCTGCATCTTGAAGCCGCGCCCGTCGACGACGAGCTTGGCGCCCTCCTTCACGCCGAGATCGACGTAACCTTTCACGCGCTCCAGGGCCTGGGCCGTCACCAGAGGACCGAAGTCGGCCGAACTGTCGGTAGAGGGGCCGACCTTGAGGCTTTCCACGCGCGGGATCAGTCGCTCGATCAGCCGGTCGGCCGTCTCCTTGCCCACGGGCACGGCCACCGAGATCGCCATGCAGCGCTCGCCGGCCGAGCCGTAGCCTGCGCCGATGAGCGCGTCGACGGTCTGGTCCATGTCGGCGTCGGGCATGATGATCATGTGGTTCTTGGCGCCGCCGAAGCACTGGGCGCGCTTGCCGGTCGCCGCCGCGCGCGAGTAGATGTATTGCGCGATCGGGGTCGAGCCGACGAAGCCGACGGCCTTGATGTCGGGATCGTCGAGGATGGCGTCGACCACCTCCTTGTCGCCGTTGACGACGTTGAGGATGCCGGCCGGCAGTCCCGCCTCGAGGAAGAGTTCGGCGATGCGCATCGGCACGCCCGGATCACGCTCCGACGGCTTCAGGATGAAGGCATTGCCGCAGGCGATGGCCGGACCGATCTTCCAGAGCGGGATCATGGCCGGAAAGTTGAAGGGCGTGATGCCCGCCACCACGCCCAGCGGCTGGCGCATGGAATAGACGTCGATGCCGGGGCCGGCCGCGTCGGTGAACTCGCCCTTCATCATGTGCGGCGCGCCGATGCAGACCTCGATGACCTCGAGGCCGCGCTGGATGTCGCCCTTGGCGTCGGCGATGGTCTTGCCGTGCTCGCGGGCGAGCAGTTCCGCCAGAGAATCGTATTCCTGCTGCACGAGTTCGAGGAATTTCATCAGGACGCGCACGCGGCGCTGCGGGTTCATGGCGCCCCAGGCCGGCTGTGCCGCCTTGGCGTTCTCGACCGCCTTGCGCAGCTCGGCCTTCGAGCCGAGGGCGACGCGCCCGCGCACGGCGCCGTCCATGGGCTGCATGACATCCTGTTCGCGCCCGCTGGTGCTGGCGACGTGCTTGCCGCCGATGAAATGGCCTACGACCTGCATGGTTTCGCTCCCTGACGATACGGATTTTCCGGATTTTCGATGCCGCATTGTCCCGCGTCACGGGCGCGATTGCAATGCGAAGGGCCAAGCACCCGTTGTGCGTGGAATGATGCGCTGAGGTTTCTGGACTTGAATCAGCGCAAATGCTTTGCTGTGGGGCCGGAGGCAGGCCGTGATGAACTGGGACGACGTTCGCATCTTTCTCGCTGTCGCGCGGGCAGGGCAGATTCTTGGCGCCGCACGTCGGCTGGAACTGAACCACGCGACGGTGTCACGCCGGGTCGCCGCGCTTGAGGAAAGCCTCAAGACCAAGCTGTTCCGGCGCCTGACCACGGGGAGCGAACTGACGCAGGCAGGCGAGCGCTTCCTGGCGGTGGCCGAACGGATGGAAGCGGACATGATCGCCGCGCGGGCGGAACTGGCGGGCGAGGGCGACGCGGTGTCCGGCGTCGTGCGGATCGGCGCTCCGGACGGGTTCGGCACGGCCTTTCTGGCTCAGCGGCTCGGACAGCTCACCGCGCGTTATCGCGAACTGTCGATCCAGTTGGTGCCGGTGCCGCGCTCGTTCTCGCTCTCGCGCCGCGAAGCCGACATCGCCATCACCGTCGAGCGTCCCACCGAGGGCCGGCTGGTGGCATCGAAGCTGGTCGACTATTCGCTCGGACTCTATGCGTCGAAAAGCTATGCCGAAGAACACGGACTGCCCACCGACCGTTCCGAGCTGGCCCGGCACCGGCTTGTCGGCTATGTCGGCGACCTGACGATAAGCCCTGGCCTCGACTACGCCGCCGAGTTCGATCCCGCCTGGCAGGCGCGTTTCCAGATCTCGTCGGCGCTCGGCCAGACAGAGGCGGTTCGGGCGGGGGCCGGGATCGGCATCCTGCACACATTCATCGCGCGGATGCACACCGAATTGGTTCCCGTCCCGGCCGCGCCGCCGATCCGACGCGCCTATTGGCTGGTCTACCACGAGTCCGTGCGGCCCCTGCGGCGCATCCAGGCGGTCGCGTCCTTCATCAGCGGCGAGGTCGAGAAGGCGAGGGGACTGTTCGCCTAAACCGCCGGTTGCGGCCTCGTTAAGCCAAAATTTAGCGAAATGGCGCAGGATTGGCGGCTAGGGGGACTATGCCATGTTCAGGTTCGATCCTGCGGCCCGGCGGGCGGCCGATCCGCACCATTCGGCGAGCGACGAGACTCGCCTTCGCGAAAGTCTTGCCCGGCTTGCCTCGGCCAACCAGCGCGCGGCGACGCAACTCGGGCGCTTCGATCACATCACCGGCCTGCCGACGCGAGCGCAGTTCATGGCCGACTTTGCCGGGGCCATCGACGATGGGAACCGGTCGCTGATCCTGGTGACGCTCGCCGACGGGCGACGCTTCAACGAGATGCAGCGCGCGCTCGGCCATTCCTATTGCGAGGACTTCATCCGGGCGGGCGCGGATCGCCTCGCGGCATTGCTGCCGCCGGACACGGCGCTCTATCACGTCAGTCTGCTGACTTTCGCGATCTTCGGCCGCGAGGCGACGCAGCCGGCCGCGCCGACCGCGCTGGTGGAGGAGATCGTCAGGGCGCTCCGCCCGTCGATCATCTGCAACAACATCCCGATCGACATGCGGGCCGGCATCGGCATTGCGGCGCTGACGCCAAACGCCTCTCCCGGCGAGTTGCTGCGCGCGACGCTGACGGCCGCGCAGGACAGCCGCAAGGGCTTCGCCGGATGGGCCGTCTATGACCGCGGCTCGGACGAGGCTCAACTGCGGGCCTTTCGTCTGCTTTCCGACCTGCCAGGCGCCCTGCGTGGCGAAGGGCAGATTTCGCTGCATTTCCAGCCGCGCATCGCCATGCAGGAAGGGGTGTGCACCGGCACCGAGGCGCTCGTCCGCTGGATGCATCCCGAGTTCGGCGCCGTCCCGCCGAGCGAATTCGTCCCGCTCGCGGAGTCCACCGCCCTGATAGGCTCGTTGACGCGGTGGGTGGTCACCAACGGTCTCAAGGCCGCCGCGCGCTGGCGGGAGAGCGGAAAGGACCTGCGGCTGTCGATCAACGTGTCGCCGCGCAACCTGGAGGAGCCGCATTTCGTCGACTTCGTTGCCGCGGAGACCAACCGCCACGACGTCGATCCGGGCATGCTGGAGCTCGAATTCACCGAGGGCGCGCTCGCGTCGAACGCGGACCTGATGCTGGAGCAGATGGCGCGGCTGAAGCGGCTCGGCTTCGCGATCGCGATCGACGACTTCGGCAGCGGGTACTCGAACATGGGCATGCTCGGCGCCCTGCCGGCCCAGATCCTGAAGATCGACCGGACGCTGCTGCATGCGATCGAGACCGACCGGCGCAAGCAGGTCCTGGTGCGCTCGATCATCCAGCTCGCGCATGCACTCGACTACGAGGTGGTGGCCGAGGGCATCGAGACGCGCGACGCCTTCCGCATGCTCTGCGGCTGGGACTGCGACGCGGGGCAAGGCTTCTTCATGAGCAAGCCGCTGCCCCTCGCGGACTTCGACCGGTGGTACGAGCTTCGCGGCAGCAAGCAGGTGTTCTACGACTGAACCGCGCCGCGGCGTGGACGCTTCGGGTGCTCCTACGCTTCGCGGTGACCGAGGGTCATTCCGGATCACGCGCCCTGCGCGCCCTGACGACGAAGAACGCGCAGAACAGCCCCGCCGCCAGCGGGATGCCGTCGTAGAACAGCGAGCGCATCGCGCTTCTTGGCGCCCAAGGGCCGGAGAGATCGATGACGGTCCAGCCGACCAGATAGACTGCCGCGGCCGCGAACGCGGCGATGACGAAGGTTCGAACCCGCCGCGCTATCGGCGACGGCGGTCGCCAACCGGCGGGCTTCGGCCGGCCCGCCGCGAGCCCGCGGGCCAGGACGATGCCGGCCGCGCCGATCGCCGCGATCAAGCCGAAGAACGGACCCACGATGAAGAGGGCGCCCATCGCGCCGCCCCCGTCGCGGTCGAAGATCCTCGCCGCGTCCATGTAGCGCAAGGCGGCGGACGTGGCGACCGCCCAGCCGCCGATCATGCCAAGCACGAGGGCGAGTAGGGTGTGGGCTGCCACGCGCATGACGTCTCCGTTCGACCGTTGCGCTGGCGAGCGTAGGCTATCGGGGCCGGCCGCTGCAATCGCCCGGCGGCCGTGAGATCAGGCGGCGCCCGCCGACCGCTGCTTCTCGAAGCGCTTGCGCTCGTTCGGGTCGAGGTAGAGCTTGCGCAGGCGGATCGACTTCGGCGTCACCTCGACCAGTTCGTCGTCCTGGATCCAGGCCAGCGCGCGTTCCAGCGTCATGCGGATCGGCGGCGTGAGCTTGACGGCCTCGTCCTTGCCGGCGGCGCGGATGTTGGTCAGCTTCTTGCCCTTGAGGACGTTGACCTCGAGGTCGTTGTCGCGGCTGTGGATGCCGATGATCATGCCCTGATAGACCTTGACGCCCGGATCGATGACCATCGGGCCGCGGTCCTCCAGGTTCCACATCGCATAGGCGACGCTCTCGCCCTGCTCGTTCGAGATCAACACGCCGTTGGTGCGTCCCGGCAGCTCGCCCTTGTAGGGCTGGTAGGCGTGGAAGAGCCGGTTCATCACCGCGGTGCCGCGCGTGTCGGTGAGCAGCTCCGACTGGTAGCCGATGAGGCCTCGGGTCGGGGCATGGAACACCAGCCGCTGGCGATTGCCGCCGGACGGGCGCAACTCGACCATGTCGGCCTTGCGCTCGCTCATCTTCTGGACGACCACGCCGGCATGTTCCTCGTCGACGTCGATGACGACTTCCTCGATCGGCTCGAGCAACTGCCCGATCTCGTCCTTCTGCATCACGACGCGGGGACGCGACACGGCGAGTTCGAAGCCTTCGCGCCGCATCGTCTCGATCAGCACCGCCAGCTGAAGTTCGCCGCGGCCGGACACGTAGAAGGAGTCCTTTTCGGTCGATTCCTCGATCTTCAGCGCGACATTGCCTTCGGCCTCGCGCAGCAGGCGGTCGCGAATGACGCGGCTGGTGACCTTGTCGCCTTCGGTGCCGGCCAACGGGCTGTCGTTGACGATAAAGGACATGGTGACGGTCGGCGGGTCGATCGGTTGCGCCTGCAGCGGTTCGGTGACCGAGGGATCGCAGAAGGTGTCGGCCACGGTTCCCTTGGCCAGGCCAGCGATGGCGATGATGTCGCCCGCCTGCGCCTCGTCGATGGGCTGTCGCTCGAGGCCGCGGAAGGCGAGGATCTTGGAGACGCGGCCGTTCTCGACGAGCGAGCCGTCGCGCGCCAGCACCTTGACGGCCTGGTTCGGCTTCAGCGTGCCGGACTCGATGCGGCCGGTGATGATGCGGCCCAGGAACGGGTTCGCCTCGAGCAGCGTGCCGATCATGCGGAACGGGCCCGGATGAACGGTCGGGGCCGGTACGTGCCTGATGACCAGGTCGAACAGCGGCCCGAGACCCTGATCCTTCGGACCTTCCGGGTTCTCGGCCACCCAGCCGTCGCGGCCCGAGCCGTAGAGGATCGGGAAGTCGAGCTGCTCGTCGGTCGCGTCGAGCGCGGCGAAGAGGTCGAACACCTCGTTGACCACCTCGACATGGCGGGCATCGGGTCGGTCGATCTTGTTGATCACGACGATCGGGCGCAGCCCGACCTTGAGCGCCTTGCCGACCACGAACTTGGTCTGCGGCATCGGCCCCTCGGCAGCGTCGACAAGCACGATCGCGGAGTCCACCATGGACAGGATGCGCTCCACCTCGCCGCCGAAATCGGCGTGGCCGGGCGTGTCGACGATGTTGATGCGGGTGTCCTTCCATTCCACCGAGGTGGCCTTGGCGAGGATGGTGATCCCGCGTTCCTTCTCGAGGTCGTTGGAATCCATCGCGCGCTCGGCCACGCGCTGGTTCTCGCGGAACGAGCCGGACTGCTTCAGGAGATTGTCCACCAGCGTAGTCTTGCCATGGTCGACGTGCGCGATGATCGCGATATTGCGGAGGTTCATTGGATCACTCGGGGGTGCGTGGCGGGCGCGGCGACGGCGCTCCGCAGTTCGTGTTGGGCGGGCTCATACAGGCATTTTCGCATTTGCGAAAGGGGCGCGTGTCACGGCGCGCCGCGGGAGCCCGAATTTTTGTCCCGCGTACACGGAACATTAACCCTCGATGGACGTTCATGGCGCATGGTCGCCAATCCGTTCACCCTTCGCTTCATGGTCCTCGCGGTTCTCGCCTCGGGGCTCCTGGCGCTTTCGCCGGCGGGCGGCATTGCCCGGCAGGCGGCGGACCATCCGGCGGTCGAGGCGCCGACGCCGGAGCCGGAACGGCTGGACGAAATGGCGTGGGTGGACCCGATCGTCACCGGCCCGGTTTCGCCGGCCTACAAGCGCCTGCGGGAGCAGGCTGGTTGCGACACGGCGACCTGGCCGAACATCCCGGCCGTGTGTTTTCCCAGGTAGCGCGCCGACCGGCGGGAGCCGCTTGCCTCAGCGCGCCATGGCCGCCGAGCGCAGCATCATCAATTCGCTGATGTTTTCGAACGTGACGTAGCCGACCAGGCGCTGCTCGCCATCGACGATGGCAACGGCAGGCGAACCGTGCTTTTGAAGCGCCTCGAGCGCCTCGGTCAGGCTGCCGCCGTCGCGCAACTGCGGGATGTCGCCTGTCATCACCTGGAGGACGGGCGTCCCTGGCCCCCCCTGCGCGAGCCCCTGAACGAGCGCGGAGCGGGTGAGCATGCCGCGCAACCGGCCCGCGCCGTCGATCACGGGGAACTCATGCTGGGTGGTTCGCAGCAGCGCATCGCCCGCGTCCTGAAGCGTGGAGTCGGGCCCCAGCGTTTCGTAACTCGTGATCATCGCCTCGCGGATCGAGACCGACCGGGCGGCGTCCTGGAGGCCGATCGCCTGCGTCTCGGCGGTGGCCGCGAGATAGACGAAGATCGCCACGAAGATCAGCAACGGGTTGCCACCGACAAGGCCCAGGAAGCCGAAGGCGAAGGCCGCCACCTGTCCCACGGTTCCGGCGATCTCGGTGGCGCGCACACGCGAGTATCGGGTCGCCAGCAGGGCGCGCAGCACGCGCCCGCCATCCATGGGAAAGGCGGGGATCAGGTTGAACAGCACGAGCACGACGTTGACCGACGCAAGCCGCGCCAGGAAACCGGCCGCCGGGTTCTCCAGAGACGCCAGCGCTTCTTCGGAAACCTGCGCGCCGAGGATCAGGATCAGGATTCCGGCGATCACGACATTCACGGCCGGGCCGGCGAGCGCCACGAGGATCTCCTCGGAAGGCTTCTCGGGCATGCGCTCGAGCTCGGCCACGCCACCGATCGGCAGGAGCGTGATGCGCGGGGTGCGGATGCCGTAGCGGCGGGCGGCCAGCGCATGGCCGAACTCGTGCAGCACGACGCAAGCGAAGACCGCGACGATGAAGGCGACGCCCTCCACGGCCGCCGCGCTCCCGCCGCTCTGGTAAGCCGCGATCCCGATCCAGAGAAGCAGGAGGAAGAACGTCAGGTGAATCCGGAGTTCGCTGCCGGCGATGCGCCCGATGGGAAAGGACCATTTCATGGATGCGGAATCCCTCTCCTGGGGGCGGGTGTGCCGGATCAATCTATGCGTTCAGGTTCCGGATGACCACATGCTGCCGCGCACGGTCTCAGCAGTAGCTCTCCGGGCCGACGGCCTGCGATTCCGAGTAGCGCGGGCCATGAGCGAAACCGACCGGCAGAAGGCGCTCGATCTCGGCCATGTCCTCGGGGGTCAGCCGGATCTCGGCCGCGGCGGCGTCCTGCTCCAGATGCCGGATCGTGCGGGTGCCCGGGATCGGGATCAGGTGGTCGCCGCGATGCAGCGTCCAGGCTATGGCGAGTGAGGGAACCGACCATCCGCGTTCACGGGCGAAGGCCCGGAACCTGTCGACACGGGCCGCATTCACGGCGAAGTTCGGCTCCATGAAGCGCGGATTGGCCTTGCGAAAGTCGGAGTCGCCAAAGGTCGAGGGATCGACCGGAGCGTCCGAGAAGATCCCGCGGCCAACGGGCGAAAAGGGCACGAAGGCGACGCCCAGACGCTCACAGGCCTGGATCAGGCCGAGTTCCGGCAGGCGGGTCCAGAGCGAGTATTCGTTCTGCACCGCCATGACGGGATGCACCGCGCAGGCCCGCTCCAGCGTCGACGGCGCGATCTCCGAAAGGCCGATGCCGCCGATCTTGCCCTCTTCCTTGAAACGGACGAGGGTCTCCATGGCGTCCTCGATCGGCACGTCCTGGTCGCGGCGGTGCAGGTAGAAGAGTTCGACGTGATCGACGCCGAGGCGCTTCAGCGACCCTTCCAGCGCTTCGCGCAGATAGCCCGGCTTGTTGTCGAAATGACGCGTCGGCTGCGTGCGGATGCCAGCCTTGGTGGCGATGGTGAATCGGCCGGGATTGTCCTTGATGAACTCGCCGATGATCTCCTCAGAGAGGCCGTTGCCATAGATGATCGCGGTGTCGAGATGCGTGACGCCGAGTTCGAGCGCTCGCTTCAGAACCGCCAGGCTCTCGCGCCGGTCAGCCGGTCCGTAGGCGCCGGCAAAGCTCATGCAACCGAGGCCGACCGCCCCGACCATCGGTCCGTTCTTGCCGAGTTGTCGTTGCTGCATCGTCGCGATTTCCTTCTTCGTGATTGACGTTGGTCGAATATCAGGAGGCTCGGCCGCGTGTCGAACCGTGGGTGGGCAAGGCGGGTTTCCCTGGGGAGTATGGCGGCGCCGAGACCCGGAAGACGGGTCCGGCGCGCAGGGCTCAAGCCAGCCCGCGCTTGCGCATCATGGCGTCGGGTGTGGGCATCTTGCCGCGGAAGGCGGTATAGAGCTCCTCGGGATCACGCGACCCTCCGGCCGAGTAGATGTGCTTGCGCAGCCGCCCGGCCATCGTCGGGTCGAACGCGTCGCCCGTCTCCTCGAAGGCGGAGAACGCGTCGGCGTCGAGCACTTCCGACCACATGTAGGAGTAATAGCCGGCCGAATAGCCGTCGCCCGAGAAGACATGGGCGAAGTGCGGGGTCCGGTGCCGCATGACGATGGCGTCCGGCATCCTCAATCGCGCCAATGTCTCCCGCTCGAAGGCGAGCGGATCCTCCGGAGCATCCGCCGCCGCATGGTAGGCCATGTCGATGAGGGCCGAGGCGGCGAACTCCACGGTCGCGAAGCCGGCGCCGAAAGTCTTCGACGATTCCATGCGCTGCATCAGGTCCCGCGGCATCGGTTCCCCGGTTTCCGCGTGGCGGGCATGCTTGTCGAGCACTTCGGGCACGGTCAGCCAATGCTCGTAGAGTTGCGACGGCAGCTCGACGAAGTCACGGGATACGCCGGTGCCGGAGACGGACGGCCAGGTCACCTCGCTCAGCATGCCGTGCAGGGCGTGCCCGAATTCGTGGAAAAGCGTGTGCGCCTCGTCGATCGAGAGCAGCGCGGCCTCGCCCTTCGGCGGCTTGGCGAAGTTCATGATGTTGTAGATGATCGGGGTCGATCCCTCGCCGAGCGACCAGCCGCCGCGCAGCGAGCTCATCCAGGCGCCGGAGCGCTTCGACGGGCGGTTGAAGTAGTCGGCGAGGAAGACGGCGCGATGGGAGCCGTCGGCGTTCTTCACCTCGAACACCCGCACGTCGGGATGCCAGGCGACGATGCCGGGCTTCTCCTCGAAGGTGAGACTAAAGAGCCTGTTCGCCACGTCGAAGGCAGCGGCAACGATGTTTTCGAGCCGAAAGTACGGCTTCAACTGCTGCGCGTCGAAGGCATAGCGCTCGGCGCGCAGCTTTTCCTGGTAGTAGCGCCAGTCCCAGGGCGCCAGCGCCTCGTTCAGGCCGCCATCCGTCGCGATCCTTGTCAGTTGCGCCTGGTCTTCGGCGACCTTTTCGAGCGCCTTTTCCCAGACCGGTTCGAGAAGCCGGGCCACCGCGTCGGGGGACTTGGCCATGGTGTTGTCGAGCTTGAACGCAGCGTAGGACGGATAGCCGAGAAGCCTGGCCTTCTCGCTTCGCAGACGAAGCATGCTGGCCACCACCCCGCGATTGTCGTGGGCGCCCTCGTTCTCGCCACGCCTGATGAAGGCGCGAAAGGCCTCCTCGCGCAGGTCGCGGCGGTCGGAGAATGTCAGGAACGGCTCCATGATGGAGCGCGACAGGGTAACGGCGAACTCGCCGCTCCGGCCACGCGACGAGGCTGCTTCCGCCATCGAGTGGCGGAGCGAATTGGGCAGTCCGGCCAGCTGCGTCTCGTCGACGAACAGCGCCCAGGACCTCTCGTCCGCGAGCACGTTCTGCCCGAAGCGGGCGCCGAGCGAGGCCAGTTCCTCGTTGATGGCTGCGAGGCGCTTCTTGTCGGCAGCGCCAAGCCTGGCGCCCGACCGCACGAAGCCCTTCCACGTCAGTTCCAGAACGCGGGCGGTCTCCGGATCGAGGCCGAGTTCGGCCCGGCGGGCGTACAGTTCATCGATGCGCAAAAAGAGACGCTCGTTCATGCCGATCGCCGAATAGTGCCGCGCCATGCGCGGAGAAATCGCACGTTCCAGCGCCTGGATCGTGTCGTTGGTGTCGGCGCCCGCCTTGCACCAGAAGATCGCGGATACGCGACCGAGCGGCTTGCCGGCGAGTTCGAGCGCGGCCAGCGTGTTTTCGATCGTCGGCGCCTCGGGATTGGCGGCAATCGCCTCGATCTCGGCCTCATGCGCGGCGAAGCCAGCGTCGAAGGCCGCTTCGAAGGCGCTGTCGGTGATCCGGGCGAAGTCGGGCAGGCCCATCGGCCCGTTCCAGTCGACCAGCGGAGACGGGGCGGTCGTGGCAGTCTGATCGGTCATGCGGGGGTTCCTCGGGACAGGTTGCGGATGTAAGGCGGCATCGCGCCGCGCGCAACCGGCTTGACCGCCGCGCCTGCTCTTTGTACGTAAGCCTTATTATAAGCTCCCCTTATCAATCCCGACCTCGCGCAGCCATGTCACAGCCATCCGATCCCGACTCGCTGGGGTTCCTGATTTCCGACGTGTCGCGGCTCGTCCGAGCCGAGATCGAGCGCCGTATCGCCGCCGCCGGCGTGTCCGTGACGTCCGGCGAGGGGCGGGCGCTCGCCAATATCGCGCGATGCGGCATGGTGCGCCAGAACGTCCTCGCCGAACGCATGGGCGTCGAGGCGATGACGCTTTCGGGCTATCTCGACCGGCTCGAGAGCCGCGGGCTGGTCACACGAACCGCCGACCCGGCCGATCGTCGGGCGAAGCTGGTGGAATTGACGCCGGAGGCCGAAGACGTCCTCGTCGAGGTTCGCGCCGTCGGCGCGGCGATCCGCGAGGAACTGACCCAAAGCATGGGTGCGGAGCGGTGGACCGAACTCATTGGAGTCTTGAAGGAGCTTCGCGAGAATCTTGCCGCGATGAAGGGCGACGCTCGCGGCGCGGGGGAGCCGTCGTGAACGCGCCCGTCTCCCTGCCGCCGGCCTTGATGAGCGAACGCCGGGTCGGGCTTATCGGCGCCCTGATGGTTGCTGTCGGCCCGGTTTCGATGGCGCTCTATACGCCCGCCATGCCCGAGATCGTGCGTGCCTTCGGCACGACAGAGGCGGCGGTGAAGCTGAGCCTGTCGCTCTATTTCGCCGGGTTTGCGCTCTCGCAACTGGTTTGCGGCCCCCTATCCGATGGGTTCGGCCGCAAGCCGGTCGTGCTGGGCTTCATGACGATCTACCTGCTCGCCAGCCTGGTGGCGCTGGTGGCGCCATCGGTGGATATTCTTATCGCCGCCCGCTTCTTCCAGGGTGTGGGTTCGGCCGTCGGCGTCGCGATTTCGCGGGCGTTGATCCGCGACCTCTTCCACGACGACCGGGCCGCCCGCATCATGAATCTGCAAGCCATCGTGCTGGCGGTCGGCCCGGCCTTCTCGCCGACGCTCGGGGGCCTGATCCTCACCTTCGCCGGCTGGCATGCGATCTTTCTCGGCATGGTCGCGCTCGGCGTCGCCGTCGTCGTCGTCGTCCAGTTCGGATTGCGCGAGACGGTCGTGAAGGATCCGTCCAGAATCCGTCCAGCCGCGCTCGCGAAATCGTATGTTACGCTTTTCGGCAGCCCCTATTTCGTGCTGTCCAGCCTGGTGATCACCGGCACGATCGGTTCGCTCTACACCCTCGCCACGGTGCTGCCGTTCCTGCTCATGGATCGTGTCGGCCTTTCGGCCACCGAGTTCGGGCTCGGAATGCTGCTGCAGTCCGGCAGTTTCTTCACCGGCTCGCTCATCGTGCGGCAGTGCCTGCGGCGCATGCCCGCGCCGCGCCTGGTGCCGTTCGGTCTCGCTTGTGTCGCGGTCGCATGCGTGGCTCTCGCCGTGCTGCTGCGCGTCGCGCCGCCGAGCTTCCTGTCGATCATGGGTCCGATCGGCCTGTTCGCCTTCGGCATCTCCTTCATCATGCCGGCCATGATGGTCGCATCGATCGCGCCCTTCCCGCACATCGCGGGCGCGGCTGCGTCGATCTCCGGCTTCATGCAGATGGGCGGCGGACTGGTCGGCGGCACGGTCGCGGCGATGATCGGCGAGCCGGTGACGGCCGCCGCGACCGTCATCCCCGCGATGGGCTTCGTCGCCATCCTGTCCTGGCTGGTCTGGCGACTACTGCCGGAGCCGCCTTCCATTCCGCGCATGCCTGGCTGACGATCGTCACCGGGCCGACGGCGGCCGACGGGCGCTTTGCCCAAGGCGTGGTCGCGGTGATACAGCGGTAACCTGTCCACCACCGCGCGGGATCGATTCGATGATCGGGAAGCTCAAGGGAACGCTCGACGAGATCGCCGAGGACCATTGCGTGGTCGACGTGCACGGCGTCGGCTACGTGGCCTACTGCCCGGCGCGGACGCTGGCCAAGCTGCCGGGCGAGGGCGAGGCCGTCGTCCTGTACATCGAGACCTACGTCCGGGAGGACATGATAAGGCTCTATGGGTTCGGCTCGGCGCTGGAGCGCGAGTGGTTCCGCCTGCTGCAGAACAACGTTCCCGGCGTCGGCGCCAAGGTCGCGCTGGCGGTGCTGTCGACGCTGACGGCCTCCGAACTCGCCAACGCGGTCGCGCTGCGCGACATCGCGATGGTCGCTCGCGCGCCCGGGGTCGGCAAGAAGGTCGCCGAGCGCATCGTCACCGAACTGCGCGACAAGGCCCCGGCATACACGGGTGAAGCCGCCGCCGCGATGGGGCTGAAGCAGGACCTCGGCGAGGGCGTGGCGCCGGCGCCGGTGGCCGACGCGGTCTCCGCGCTCGTCAATCTCGGCTATTCGCGCGACATCGCGGCCAATGCCATAGCCGCGGCGTTGAAGACGGCGGGAGACGGCGCGGATTCGGCGAAGCTGATCCGGGCGGGACTGAAGGAACTGGCGCGGTGATGCGAAACGAGCGGAACCACTCATGACCACCTCCCCCCGCCTCATCTCGTCGGAAAAACGCGGCGAGGACGTCGATTCGACGCTGCGGCCGCAGACGCTCGACGAATTCGTCGGCCAGGCGGCGGCGCGCGCCAACCTGAAGGTCTTCGTCGAGGCGGCCCGGGGACGCGGCGAGGCGCTCGACCACGTGCTCTTCGTCGGTCCGCCCGGCCTCGGCAAGACGACGCTCGCCCAGATCATGGCCAAGGAGATGGGCGTCAACTTCCGCTCCACCTCCGGCCCGGTCATCGCCAAGGCCGGCGACCTCGCCGCGCTATTGACCAATCTCGAAGACCGCGACGTGCTGTTCATCGACGAGATCCACCGGCTGTCGCCGGCGGTGGAGGAAATCCTCTACCCGGCGATGGAGGATTTCCAACTCGACCTGATCATCGGCGAGGGGCCGGCGGCGCGCTCCGTCAAGATCGACCTCGCCCGCTTCACGCTGGTGGCCGCCACGACGCGGCTCGGATTGATCACAAACCCGCTGCGCGACCGCTTCGGCATTCCGGTGCGGCTCAACTTCTACACAGTCGAGGAACTGGAACTTATCGTGCGGCGCGGCGCGCGCATCCTGGGCCTCCCGCTCAGCGACGACGGCGCGACCGAGATCGCCAGGCGCGCGCGGGGCACGCCGCGCATCGCCGGCCGCCTGCTGCGGCGGGTGCGCGACTTCGCGACGGTGGCGGGCGCGGAGACCGTTACGCGCAGGATCGCCGACGAGGCCCTGCTCAGGCTGGAGGTCGACGCGCTCGGCCTCGACAATCTCGACCGGCGGTACCTCACCATGATCGCCGGCAATTTCGGCGGCGGGCCCGTCGGAATCGAGACCATCGCCGCCGGCCTGTCGGAGCCGCGCGACGCGATCGAGGACATCATCGAGCCGTACCTGATCCAGCAGGGCTTCATCCAGCGCACCCCGCGCGGCCGCGTGCTTACCGCCAACGCCTGGAAGCACATGGGCCTGGAGCCGCCGCGCAACATGGCGGCGGTGCAGGGGCGGCTGTTCGAGGAAGAGTAGGGTAGCTGATAGGGCCTTGCGCCCGACGCTACGGCGCCGGCAACCCCCGCACCACCTCCAGCACATCCGGCTCCCCCTTCCGTCCGTCGAATTCCTCCACCACGCCGAACGCGCCGCCATATCCCCACATCGACCAGGCGAAGCCGTGACTCTCGGCCAGGCGGATCATCTCGCGATAGTAGGCGGCGCGGGATTTCGCCGGCATGACGTGGTCGCTCTTCCATTCCTGGCGGATCATGCCGAACTCGCCGAGCAGCATGTCGCGCGGATCGATGCCGTGGCTTTCTGCCCAGGCTGCGGCGATGCGGAAGGGCTCGCCCATGACCGCTTCCAGCTTCCCGGCTGTGTCGACGGTGGCGACCTGTTCGTCGAGATAGGCGAGCAGGCCCGACCGGCGCAGGAAGGGCGCGTCCTTGCGGATCGCGGCGCGGATCTTCTCCAGCGCGGCGTCGAGCTCAGACCGGCTCGCCTCGTGCAGCGGGAAGGGCAGGCCGGTGACATGGGGGATGAAGTCGCCAGCCCAGGTGGCGCCTTGGTGGGTGAGCAGGAAGGGGGCGTAGGAGTGGAAGCTCCACAGCAGATTGTCGTCCGGCAGGCCGCGCGGGTCGAGGCTCGCCAGTCCCTCGGCCGAGCCCCAGCAGCCGCCCGACAGCACCAGCGTCAACTGCGTGGCGGAAGCGCGGGCAGCGGCGTGGAGGCGTCGCAGGCGCTCCGGCCAGGCCTTGTCGCCGGGCTCGCAGCCAATCACCGGCTCGTTCATGAGTTCGAGCGCCAGCATTTGCGGGTCTTCCCGCTTCAGCGTCGCGGCCATGCGGCGCACCACGTCGAGATAGCGGTCGAACAACGCCGGATCGTCCATCACCTGGCCCATGCCGATCGACCGGTTGGAGCCGGCGGGGATGAGATGCAGATCGACGATCACCTTCAAGCCGGCGCGGTTGACCATGCGCGCCGCCTCCAGCACCTCGTCGTAGAGCCGGTCGTGGAAGCGCGCGGAGGTCTGCGACAGGAAGGGCGAGGGGTCGACCGGCATGCGCAGGAAGTCGAAGCCGTCGGCCTTCAGCTTCGCCAGCCCGGCGGCATCGAGCGAACGGCGCCATTCCGGGAACGGCAGAAGGGCCGCCTCCTCGCCCCAGCGGCTTTCGTCGGGCCAGGTCGTCCAGATGTCGAGGTTGAGGCCGCGCCGGGCCTCGAAACTCGCCGAATGGGCAGGCAGGGCGGCGCTCATCGCGAGCGTTGCCAACACGAACGCTCGCGCGGACCGGCCCAGCCGCGCCTTGATCCGGCCCGGCCGAAATGCCATCGAGGTCGAGAAGAGCCGCATGACGGGACGAATGGCAGAGCCGACAGGCGAAGGGAAGCGCGATGGCGGATCATGGTGAACGCGAGACCGGCCTGGCCGGGGAACTGACGCCGGACGGCCACCGCCTGTCGGCCCGCGTCTACTATGCCGACACGGACTTCTCCGGCCTCGTCTACCACGCCCGCTATCTCGAGTTTCTCGAGCGCGGGCGATCCGACTATCTGCGGCTCAGCGGCATCCACCACACCGAACTCGCGGACGGCACGCGGGGCGAGAAGATCGTCTGGGTCGTGCGCCGCATGGAGATCGACTTCCGCAGTCCCGCGCGCATGGACGACGTGCTCACGATCGAAACCCGCACCGTGGAGATTTCCGGCGCGCGCATCGTCATGGCGCAGCGCATCCGGCGCGGCGGCGACGTCCTGATCGAGGCCAGGGTGGAGGCGGCGATCATCGGCGAGGGCGACAGGCCACGGCGATTCCCGAAGGACTGGATCGGGCGTTTTCTCCGGCCGGGCTAGTCGAACGCCGGCATTGCCGATCGCCTGCCGACGTCTTTTTCTCTATTAAAAGTTGTGATATCCGCAGCGCACTTGGATGTTTTGGACGGGGGTGGGAATGCGCGCGGCAATCGTGTTGGTCGTCTTCTCGCTATCTGTCGGCTCCGCGTCAGCGGGTGAAAAATTGAAATTCGTCGTCAAGAGCCCGCAATGGGGTTCGGTGGCTTTCACCTTCCAGGGCACCAAGGCTTGCGCGGAGAACCGGGGCGAGCGCATGTGCGGCACTGCCGACAGGATCCCCCGTCCAGGCGAAAACTTTGTAATGTCGTGGAACTGGCCTCAGAAGAAGTGGACGCGCCCCTGAAGCCGGCGCCTTGGCGGTCGTCGAGAATCGAGTCTGGACCGCGTCCGTCCTAACGGAACGTTAACCATAACAGCCCATGAATTCCTTGGCAAAAATGCCGAGGGCCGCTTGCGCCTTCGTTTGACCAAGATTCGCCGGATAACCCGCTAGGAAGCAGCGTATCGGGGCGATGGGCGGGCAGTCGCGTAAGCCGGGAAGGTTCGGCCGTGTGAGGGATGTCCGTCCCGTACGCTCCACTCTAGGACAGGATGTCGATGGAAACTCTTGCTCTCGCGGAGCCGCACGCCAACGTATCGCTCTGGGCCCTCTTCTGGCAGGCGGGCCTGGTCGTCAAGCTCGTCATGATCGGACTGCTCGGCGCCTCGGTCTGGACCTGGGCCATCATCATCGACAAGGTGATCGCCTTCGGCCGCATGAAGGTCGCGCTCAACCGGTTCGAAAAGACCTTCTGGTCGGGACAATCGCTGGAAGATCTCTACCGCACGCTGGCGGATCGCAGCACGTCCGGCATGGGCTCCATCTTCGTCGCCGCCATGCGCGAGTGGAAGAAGAGCTTCGAAAAGGGCGCGCGCGCGCCGATGGGTCTGCAGAGCCGCATCGACAAGGCGATGGATCTCGCCCTCACCCGCGAGATGGAGAAGCTCGAGGGCCGCCTCGGCTTTCTCGCCACCATCGGGTCGGCGGCCCCGTTCATCGGGCTCTTCGGCACCGTCGTCGGCATCATGACCTCGTTCCAGGCGATCGCCGGCTCGAAGTCGACCAGCCTCGCCGTCGTCGCGCCCGGCATCGCAGAGGCGCTGCTGGCCACCGCCATCGGCCTGCTCGCCGCCATCCCGGCGGTCATCGCCTACAACAAGCTGTCATCCGACGCCGGCAAGCTGGGGCTGCGGATGGAGGGCTTTGCCGACGAGTTCTCCGCCATATTATCGCGGCAGATCGATGAAAAGGTCGCGCAACGCGCCTGACGGAGTAAACGCGACATGGGCATGTCTGTAGGAGATACCGGCGGACGGGGCGGTCGCGGCCATAGGCGTCGGGGCCGGCACCACAAGCTGATGTCCGAGATCAACGTCACGCCCTTCGTCGACGTGATGCTCGTGCTTCTCATTATCTTCATGGTGGCCGCACCGCTGCTCACCGTCGGCGTGCCGATCGACCTGCCGGAGACGCAGGCCCGGGCGCTGAACGCCGAGACGCAGCCGATCACGGTCTCGATCAACGAGGAAGGCCGAATCTTCCTGCAGGAAACCGAGATCCCGATCGAGGAGGTGGTGGCGAAGCTCGAAGCCATCGCCCAGACGGGCTACGAGGAGCGGATCTACGTGCGCGGCGATCGCAATGCCGACTACGGCACCGTCATGCGCGTCATGGCCCGTATCTCGGCCGCCGGTTTCCGCAACCTCGGCCTGGTCACCTTGCAGGAGCAGGACAGCTGACGCAGATGCGTTTCGGTCTCGCCACCTCCGCCGTTCTGCACGTCCTCGTCCTCGGGGCGGGGATGGTGTCGCTCTCGTCGCCGAAGCCGCATGACGTGCTCGACGTCGAGTCGCTGCCGATCGACATCGTGCCGATCGAGGAGATCACGCGGGTGCTGGAGGGCGACAAGAAGGCGCCGCTCGCCGAGACCCCCGCGCCGAAGCCGACGGCGCGCCCGGCGACCGTTCCCGACGCACAGCGCTTCGGCGAGAATTCCCAGGATACCCAGGCGCCTCCGACCCCCGATCCGAAGCCGCGCGAGGTTCAGGCCGCGGCGCTGCCGCAAGCTTCGCCGGAACCGGCGCCGCGCCCCGAACCCGCGGTCAAGCCCGAGCCGGCGCCTTCGCAAACTGCGCCGGCGCCTACGCCCGCGCCAGCCGCCGAGGCCGCGCCGGAGCCGGCTCCGAAAGCCGAGCCCGTCGTCGAGCCGCAACCCGCGCCGGTTCAGCCGGCCGAACCGCTCAACGCCGCGCTGCCGGACTCGGCGCCCCGTCCCGAGGCGCGTCCGCGCCCGCCGCAGCCAACGCAGACCGCAAGCATTCCCGAACGCAGGGAGCCGGAAAGGCCGGCAGCCCGGCCGGCTCCGAAGCAGGCCGAGCAGAACAAGGAGAACGTGCTCGACGACGTCGCCGCGCTCCTCAACAAGGAGAAGGCGTCGGGTGGCGGGGCCAAGCGCTCGACCGAGCAGGCCGCGCTCGGCGGCGAACGCAAGACGACGGGCGAGAAACTCTCGCAGAGCGAGATGGACGCCCTGCGCCAGCGACTCGGATCGTGCTGGAACATCCCGGCGGGCGCCGAGGATGGCGATTCGCTGCGCGTGTCCGTGCGCTTCCGGCTCGACCGGTCGGGCAACCTGGAAGGCCGTCCCGAGGTGGTCAAGGGTGGCGCGAGTTCGGGCGCGGGGCGCATCGCGGCGGAGTCCGCCGTTCGCGCGGTCCAGAAATGCGAGCCCTTCAACCTGCCGGCCGATAAGTACGAAACCTGGGCCGAGGTGATCGTCAACTTCGACCCGAGCGACATGTTCTGAGCACGATTCGCGGCTAGGCCGCCCCGCAAGTCACGAATAAGGTCATGCCATGAAGTTCTCGTTTAAAGCCTTCCTGCTCGCCGCCGCGGTTGCGGCGTCGTTTTCGGCCGCGGTGACCGCGCCGGCGCGCGCGGTGCTCGAGATCGACGTCAACAAGGGCGTCATCGAGCCGTTGCCGATCGCGCTGACCGACTTCCTGTCCTCCGACGGGCTCGGCGCCGAGATCTCCGGCATCGTGTCGGCCAATCTCAAGCGTTCCGGTCTCTTCGCGCCGATCGACAAGGCGGCCTTCATCGAGAAGATCTCCAACCCCGACGCCGCGCCGCGTTTCGACGACTGGAAGGTGATCAACGCTCAGGCGCTGGTGACGGGCCGCGTCACGCGGGAGGCCGACGGCCGCGTCCGTGCCGAGTACCGCCTGTGGGACACGTTCGCCGGACAGCAGCTCTCGGGCGAACAGTTCTTCGCCTCCCAGGCGAATGTCCGCCGCGTCGCCCATATCATTTCCGATGCGATCTACGAGCGGCTGACGGGCGAGCGCGGCTATTTCGACACCCGCATCGTCTTCATCGACGAATCCGGACCGAAGAACCAGCGCGTCAAGCGCCTCGCCATCATGGACCAGGACGGCGCCAACGCGCGCTTCCTCTCGGATGGCCGGTCGATCGTGCTGACGCCGCGCTTCTCGCCGAGCCGCCAGGAAATCACTTACATGTCCTACGAAGGCGGGCAGCCTCAGGTCTACCTGCTGCAGCTCGAGACCGGGCAGCGCGAGCTGGTCGGCAATTTTCCCGGCATGACGTTTGCGCCACGCTTCTCGCCGGATGGCCAGAAGGTGATCATGAGCCTGCTGCGCGACGACGGCAACTCCAACATCTATGTGCTCGATCTGCGCAGCCGCTCCACGACCCGCCTGACGAATTCGAATGCGATCGACACGTCGCCTTCCTATTCGCCCGACGGGTCGCAGGTCGTCTTCACATCGGACCGGGGCGGCCGGGCGCAGATCTACGTCATGAATTCCGACGGCTCGAACCAGCGCCGCATCTCCTTCGGACAAGGGACCTATTCGACGCCGGTCTGGTCGCCCCGCGGCGATCTCATCGCGTTTACCAAGCAGGCGGGCGGCGAGTTCCAGATCGGCGTCATGCGGACCGACGGATCCGGCGAGCGAATCCTCTCGTCCGGCTTCAGCCAGGAAGGCCCGACCTGGGCTCCGAACGGCCGCGTGCTGATGTTCTTCCGGGAAGCCGCCGGTTCGCCCGGTCCCCAGTTGCAGACGATCGACCTGACGGGCCGCAACGAGCAGAGGATTGCGAGCCCCAACTTCGCATCCGATCCGGCCTGGTCGCCGCTGCTCGACTGACGGCGACCCCCGTCTTGCGACGGCCCGGACGGGCCGCGTCGCGAGTCCGGTCGACCGCGGGGCAGATATCGGGCCAAACCATCCTGCATTGCGGGCGATGTCCCGTTTCCGCCGCATTTTCTCCTAGTGTGCGGCGAGGCACAGCCGCGCCGAGAATCGCGGCGCCCCGAAAAGCGAGAACCTTTCATTAACCATGTCTCTTGTGCGTCGGTTAACCCCGACGTGGTTACTGGAAGGTCAAACGAACAACGCAAATGCGAAGGAGTGGCGCATGCGCCGTATCGCTGCACTGACACGCAATCCCGCAGTTCTGGCGCTTGTCATGGCGCTTGCCGTCACAGGCTGCGCGTCCAAGAAGATTCCCAACAGCGCCGCCGACATCGGCCTCGGCGCCGGCGGAGCGGGCGGCACGGCGCGGCCGGGCACGCAACAGGATTTCACCGTCAACGTCGGCGACCGCATCTTCTTCGACACGGACTCGTCGGTCGTCCGCGCGGATGCGCAGCAGATTCTCGCCCGCCAGGCGCAGTGGCTGAACCAGTATCCGTCCTATTCGATCACGATCGAAGGGCACGCCGACGAACGCGGCACCCGCGAGTACAACCTGGCGCTGGGCGCACGCCGTGCCGCCGCCGCGCGCGACTTCCTGGTGTCGCGCGGCGTCGCCGGAAACCGCCTCAGGACCATCTCCTACGGCAAGGAACGCCCGGTCGCTGTTTGCGACGACATCTCCTGCTGGTCGCAGAACCGTCGCGCTGTGACGCTGATCGGCGGCGCGGGAAGCTGATCGGAGTGACAGCCCGGCGCCCTCGCGGCGCCGGGCGTCAACCTGCGTCTCCGCGCGAAACAAAATTTGGCCGAAGTCGCAAGTCTTGATAGGGTCGAATTCCGGATCGCCTCGGCGGTCCGATCTTTCGCGTTCCCCGAAGCGAGACAATTGATGAGACTGAAAACACTCCTATGCGCGGCATTCGCCGTGCCGCTGCTCCTTGCCGGGGCGGCCCATGCATTTCCCTTCGGCCAGAATTCGCCGGCCGCGCAAGAGGGCGGGAGCGGCGGCATCCTCCCGCCCAATTGGCTCGGCAGGTCCGGCGATGCCGCGACCGTGCAGCTCGCCCAGGCTGGCGATCCCCGCATTCCGGCGCTCGAAGAGCAGGTGCGCGACCTGACCGGCCGCGTCGAGGAGCTCAATTTCCTCCTCCTCCAGATGGAGGACCAGATGCGCAAGATGCAGGAGGACAACGAGTTCCGCCTGCAGCAGCTGGAGGAGAAGCGCGGCGACGCCGGTGCGAACACGGGCAGCCGCGTCACGGCGGCCGAGCCCCCCGCGCCGACTGCGCCGGCCGCATCGCAAGGCGGAGCGGTGCGAGGCGAACCGCCCCGCACGCTGGGTACGGTGACCTTCGACGCCAACGGCAACCCCACCGGCGGCACGCTCGACACGACCGTTCGCCCGGCCGCGCCCGTGGCGGACGAGGGGCGGATCGATACGGACGATACCAAGGTGGCCGCCCTGCCGCCGACCGACGACCCGGAAGAACTGTACCGCAACGCCTACAACTTCATCCTGTCGGGCGATTATCCGACGGCCGAGGCAGGTTTCCGCGAGCATATCGAGCGGTTCCCGAACGATCCGAAGACGTCGGACGCACGCTATTGGCTCGGCGAGGCGCTGCTGGGCATGGAACAGTATCGCAGCGCCGCGGAGATGTTCCTCGCGGCCAATCGCGAGTTCCCCGACGCGCCCAAGGCTCCGGACATGCTGCTCAAGCTCGGCGTTTCGCTTGCCGCGCTGCAACAGCGCGACGTCGCCTGCGCCACCTACGCCGAGATCGGCAAGCGCTACAAGGACGTCTCGTCGGCTCTCAAGGAGCGCGTGCGCGCAGAGCAGGCTCTCGCCGGCTGCTGACGACCGGGCCTTTGGGGCCACCGTCGATCGCCGACGACGAAACGAGATGCTCCTCGTGGCCCTTGCGGCCCGCGCATGATCTGCCCGAGGGAGCGTCCCATCCACGACATCCATCCCGATCGCATCTTTTCCGGCCTGGCCTTCGCGCCGAGCAGGCCGGTCGTCGCCGCCGTGTCCGGCGGCAGCGATTCGATGGCGCTGCTGGTTCTCCTCGATGCGTTCTTCCGAAATCGCGGACGATTGGACGGCCTCGTCGCGGTGACGGTCGACCATGGCCTGCGGGCGGAATCGGCCGGCGAGGCCGCGCGTGTCGAAGCCTTCTGCGCGTGCCGCTCCATCGCGCACCGCATCGTGCGCTGGCAAGGCGACAAGCCGTCGTCGGGCGTGCCGGCCGCGGCACGCGAAGCGCGCCATCGCCTCCTCGCCGAAACCGCCGGTTCGCTCGGGGCATCGATGGTCCTGACCGGCCACACCGCGAACGACCAGGCCGAAACGATCGCCATGCGGCGCGAGCGTGGCGCCGGTCGAGGACTTGCGGGCATCGCGCCCGCGACGCTCTACTGTGGCGCCACGTGGTTCGCGCGGCCGCTCCTGGCCCAGTCGCGCACGGCGCTGCGCGCGGTGCTCGCCAGTGCCGGGCATTCGTGGATCGACGATCCGAGCAACGAAAATGCCGCCTACGAACGGGCTCGGACGCGGCAGACGCTCGCCGTCGGCGGCGACGGTGCCGTCGAACGGCTGCTTGAACAGGGACGTCTCGCCGCGAACGAGCGGATCGACGCCGGGCGCCGCGCCGCCCGGCTGATCGAACGCCATGCCGACCTCGTTGCGCCGGGGCTCATCCGCGTCGATGCCGCCCTGCTGTCGGCCGGCGACGCTACCGCGGCGCGCCTCGCCTTCCGCCTGCTGCTCTCGGCGGTCGGCGGACGCGAGCACCTGCCGGATGCGGATCGCGCACGCGACCTGTTCGAGCGCCTGACGGCCGCGCCCGGACGAGGGTCGCTCGGCGGGGCCGTCGCGGACCGGCGCAGGGGAGCGCTCTATCTGCACAGGGAACTCCGCGCCGGATGGACGGACGCGGCGCCCGCCGTTGCGGGGGCGGCGTGGGACGGGCGGTTCCGGATCGCCGCGCGGGATCTTCCGGCCAACACGATCGTCAAGGCGGCCGGGAAGGCGCTCGCCGTGGACAGGGCGCGGGAGTTTGAAGGCGGAGCGGCGCCGGCAGCGCTCGTCCGCGCGGCTTTGGCGTCCGAGCCGACCCTCCATGTCAGCGATGCGGACAACGACCTCGGCCGGCACGTCCCGGCCGGCAGCGAGGGCATCTTCCAGCGGGTTCCAGCCCCCTATGCGCGTTACCTGCCGAGCTTCGATCTGGCGCCGGCCGAAGCGCTGCGGATGCTGCTCGGCTGCGACGATTTCCCCGTTTCGCCTTGGGACAGTCACAATGACGCATAAGCTGCTTAACCGAATGGCGGGCTTCTGCTTGGCAAGGTCATGCGCCAACCCTATGTTAGGCTCACTTCTCCACTCTGGATGCGTGTCTCCAGAAGGCGCGTACGGGACCCAAAGATGAATCCGAACTACCGCAATCTCGCGCTGTGGGCGATCATAGCCGTTCTCCTGATCGCGCTCTTCAATCTCTTTCAGACCCCGCAACAGCGGGGAAGCGCGCACGAGATCGCCTACTCGGAGTTCATCCAGAGCGTCTCGGCGGGCCGCGTCAGGTCGGTGACGATCGCCGGCGACCGGATCACGGGCAGCTATGTCGACAATGGCACGGGTTTCCAGACCTACTCGCCGGGCGACCCGACGCTGGTTTCACGGCTCGAGGAGCGCGGCGTGACGATCAACGCGCGGCCGGAAAACGACGGGTCGAACTCGGTCCTCGGCTATCTGATCTCCTGGCTGCCGATGATACTGATCCTCGGCGTCTGGATCTTCTTCATGCGCCAGATGCAGTCCGGATCCGGACGCGCCATGGGCTTCGGCAAGTCGAAGGCCAAGCTGCTGACCGAAGCGCATGGCCGCGTGACGTTCCAGGATGTTGCGGGCGTCGACGAAGCCAAGGAGGATCTCGAGGAAATCGTCGAGTTCCTGCGCGATCCGCAGAAGTTCCAGCGCCTCGGCGGCAAGATCCCCCGCGGCGTTCTGCTCGTCGGCCCTCCCGGCACCGGCAAGACGCTGCTTGCCCGCTCCGTCGCGGGCGAAGCGAACGTGCCGTTCTTCACGATCTCGGGCTCCGACTTCGTCGAGATGTTCGTCGGTGTCGGCGCCAGCCGCGTCCGCGACATGTTCGAGCAGGCCAAGAAGAACGCGCCCTGCATCATCTTCATCGACGAGATCGACGCCGTCGGCCGTCATCGCGGCGCCGGCCTTGGCGGCGGCAATGACGAGCGCGAGCAGACGCTGAACCAGTTGCTCGTCGAGATGGACGGCTTCGAGGCCAATGAGGGCATCATCCTGATTGCCGCGACCAACCGTCCGGACGTCCTCGATCCCGCGCTGCTGCGTCCGGGCCGTTTCGACCGCCAGGTCGTGGTGCCCAATCCCGACATCACGGGCCGCGAAAAGATCCTCAAGGTGCATTCGCGCAACGTGCCGCTGGCGCCGAACGTCGACCTGAAGGTCCTGGCCCGCGGTACCCCGGGCTTCTCGGGCGCCGATCTCGCCAACCTCGTCAACGAGGCGGCGCTGATGGCGGCGCGGCGCAACAAGCGCCTCGTCACGATGGCCGAATTCGAGGACGCCAAGGACAAGATCATGATGGGAGCCGAGCGCCGCTCGACCGCCATGACGCTCGCCGAGAAGGAACTGACCGCCTACCACGAGGCCGGCCATGCCATCACGGCCCTGAAGGTCCAGTCGGCCGATCCGCTTCACAAGGCGACCATCATCCCGCGCGGCCGTGCGCTCGGCATGGTCATGCAGCTTCCCGAGGGCGACCGCTACTCGATGAGCTACAAGTGGATGACCTCCCGCCTGATCATCATGATGGGCGGCCGCGTCGCCGAGGAACTGAAGTTCGGCAAGGAAAACATCACGTCGGGCGCGTCCTCCGACATCGACCAGGCGACCAAGCTCGCCCGCGCGATGGTGACCCGCTGGGGCTTCTCCGACAAGCTCGGGCACGTGGCCTACGGCGAGAACCAGGAAGAGGTGTTCCTCGGACATTCCGTGGCGCGAACGCAGAACGTGTCGGAGGAGACCGCGCAGATCATCGACGCGGAAGTGCGCCGGCTCATCGACGAGGCCTATGTCGAGGCGACCCGCATCCTGACCGAGTACAACGAGGAGTGGATCGCAATCGCCGAGGCGTTGCTCGAATACGAGACGCTGTCGGGCGAGGAAATCCGCCAGTTGCTTGCCGGCAACAAGCCGAACCGCGACACCGGCGACGATGCGCCGCCGACGCGCGGCTCGGCGGTGCCCAAGGCCGGCGCCACGCGCGGCAAGCGCAAGGGCGGCGAGGAGCCGGACGCGCCCCTGGAGCCGCAGCCGCAGGGCTGACGGACGCGACAGCGAGGGACTCCGAAAAGGCCGGGGCTGTCCCGGCCTTTTTCCATGTCATAGCCCGTGGGAGGCGCTGCCCGCGCGCTTACTGAGCCGTCCAGCCGCCATCGACGGAAATGTGGGCGCCATTGACCTGGCTGGCTGCCTCCGAACAGAGCCACAGCGCGGTTGCGCCGATCTGCTCCACCGTCACGAACTGCCGGGTCGGCTGACGGTCGAGCATGACCTCGCGGATCACCGTCTCGCGATCCATGCCGTGCGCCTTCATTTGATCGGGAATCTGCGCCTCCACCAGCGGCGTCAAGACGTAGCCCGGGCAGATGGCGTTGCAGGTGATGCCGCTCGTCGCCACTTCCAACGCGACCGTCTTGGTGAGGCCAAGGACACCGTGCTTGGCGGCGACGTAGGCCGCCTTATAGGGCGAGGCGACCAGGCCGTGGGCGGAGGCAATGTTGACGATGCGGCCCCAGCCGGCCTTTTTCATCAGCGGGATGGCGGCTGCGATGGTGTGGAAGGAGGAGGATAGGTTGATCGCCAGCACCGCATCCCATCTGGGGATCGGAAATTTCTCGATGGGGGCGACATGCTGGATGCCGGCGTTGTTGACGAGGATGTCGACCGAGCCGAATCGCTCAGCCGCCTTGGCGATGAGGGCGCGGCATGCCTCGCCCTTCGACATGTCGGCCTGTACGTAGTGGGCCTCGACGCCATGCCTGCCGGCGATGCTCCGGGCGACCTCATGGTCTTCGGGCCGGTCGGAGAAGGAGTTGACGACGACGCCGCAGCCGGATGCGGCGAGCGCGTCGGCGATGGCGAGGCCGATGCCTGACGTCGATCCGGTGACGACGGCGACCTTGGGCATGACGGCCCTCATCCGGTTTGTTGCACTGCGATATAGATAGACCGCCCCGAGGGGCGGTCCAAGTGCTGGTTTGTTCCTGCCGTTCGATCGCCTATTCGGCCGAACTGGCCGCTGGCTCGAAGTCGGGCATTTCCGGCTCCGGGGCCAGATCGCGCGACGCCAGCAAGGTGTAGAACATAGGCACCACGAACAACGTGAACATGGTGCCCACCATGAGGCCGGCAAAGATCACGATGCCCATCGCCGAGCGCGCGGCGGCGCCGGCACCCGTGGCGATGATCAGCGGCACGACGCCGAGCGCCATCGCGGCCGTCGTCATCAGGATCGGGCGCAGGCGCACCTTGGCCGAGGCGACGATCGCGGCGCGGCGGTCGAAACCATGGAGATGCCGCTGCTGGTTGGCGAACTCCACCAGAAGAATGCCGTGCTTGGTGATCAGTCCGACGAGCGTGATCAACCCGACCTGCGTGTAGATGTTGAGCGTCCCGAGGCCCAGATTGAGCGGCAGGATCGCCCCGAAGATCGACAGCGGCACCGACATCAGGATGATCAGCGGGTCGCGGAAACTCTCGAACTGGGCCGCCAGCACGAGGTAGATGACCACGACGGCGAGCGCGAAGGCGATGGCGATCGTGTTGCCCTGCTGGCTCTCGAGGCGCGATTGACCTGAGTAATCGATGAAGAACCCGTCCGGCAGCAGCGGGCGGGCGATCTGCTCGATGGTCGCCAGGCCGTCGCCACTCGAAACCGTCGGCAAGGGCAGGGCCGAGATGGTGGCGGCGTTGAGCTGGTTGAACTGCTCGATGGAGGCAGGCGAGGCATTGGTCGAGACCGAAACCACCGCCGACAGGGGCACCATGTCCCCTGAAACGGAGCGAATGAAGAACTCGCCCAGACGCTCGGGATTGTCGCGGAAGGCCTGCGGCACCTGCATGATGATGTCGTAGCTGTTGGAGTCGCGATCGAATTGCGCGATCGAGTTGCCGCCGACGAGCAGCGCAAGCGTCGTCCCGATGTCGCTGATCGGCAGGGAGAGCGCGGCCGCGCGATCCCGGTCGATGGTCACCGTCACCTGCGGCGCGTCGAAGGCGAGCGAGTTCTGGACGACGATGAAGCGGCCGGACTTCTGTGCCTCGATGCGGATTTGCTCCGCCACCTCGTAGACGCGGGAAGCATCGCCGGTCGAACGGATGACGACCGAGATCGGCAGGCCGCCGCCGGTTCCAGGCAGCGACGGCGGCGCAAAGACCAGCGCCTGTACGCCCGCCACCTTGGCGATACGGGCCTGGATGTCGGCCTGGATCTCCTTTTGTGACCGCTCGCGCTCCGACCAGTCCTTCAGGGCCCATACGGAGAAGGCGGAGTTGGTCTGCCCGCCCGAGCCGGTGATGGAGAAGTTGGCCGCGACCTCCGGAATGCCGCTGGTCAGTTCGCGGATCTGGTCGATATAGAGCTGTGTGTACTCCGTCGTGGCGTAGCGCGGCGCGGTGACAAGGGAGAAGAGCGCACCGGAATCTTCCTCGGGCGCAAGTTCGGTCGTGGTCTTGAAGAACATGTAGCCAGAGACGCTCACCAGGGCGACGACGACCAGCATCGTCACCGGCCGGTAGTTCAGGGAGCCGGCGACCCATCGTTCGTAGCCATTGGCGAAACGGTCGAAAAAGTGGTCGATGGCCTTCTGGAAGCGGCTGTGATTGCCGGCCTTGAGGATGCGGGCCGACATCATCGGCGTGATCGTCAGGGCGACGACGCCGGAAATGATGACGGCCCCGGCCAGGGTGAAGGCGAATTCGCGAAACAGCGAACCGGTGAGGCCGCCGATGAACATCAGCGGAGCGAACACGGCGGCGAGCGTGATGGTCATGGCGACGATCGAAGAAGTGATCTCCGCCATGCCCTTGTAGGCAGCCTGAACCGGGGAAAGGCCTTCCTCGATGTGCCGATGAATGTTCTCCACCACCACGATCGCGTCGTCGACGACGAGGCCGATCGCGAGCACCATCGCCAACAGGGACAGGAGGTTGATGGAATACCCCATCATGTAGAGGAGGAAGCACACGCCGATCAGGGAAAGCGGGATCGTCACGATCGGCATCAGCACCGAGCGGAACGAACCGAGGAAGAGCAGGATCACGACGATGACGATGAGGACGGCCTCGCCGATCGTCTTGAAGACCTCCTCGATCGACGCACTGATCGTTTCCGTCGAGTCGTAGACGAGCTTGATCGTCATGCCGTCCGGTAGGCTGGCCTGGATGGTCGGCAGTTCCTCGATGACCGCCGCGGCCGTGTCGAGCGGATTGGCAGACGGCGTCGTGAAGATGCCGATGAAGGTTCCGTCCTCGCCGTTGAACTTGACGACGGTGTCCTCGCTTTCGGCAGCCAGTTCGACGGTGGCGATGTCGATGAGACGTACGATGCCGTCCTCGTCCGACTTGAGCGGCAGTTGGCCGAAGGCCTGGGGATCCTGAAGCGTCGACCGGACGGTGATCGAATTCGCAACGAAGGTGTTCTTGGTCTTTCCCGGCGCCGAGAGGAAGTTGGAGGCTCGGATCGCGGCGAGGACCTCTGCCGCCGTGACGCCGCGCGAGGCGAGCTTCACGGGGTCGATCCAGACGCGCATCGAGTATTCCTTGGCGCCGAGCACCTGCACTTCGGCGACGCCCTCGATCGTCGACATGCGCGGCCGGATGACGCGCTTGATGTACTCGGTCAGTTGCTCTCCCGTCATGTTGGGATTCTGCATCGCCATGTACATGATGGCGAACTGCTGGCCGGTTCCCTTGACGATCACGGGGTCGTCGGCGTCCGAAGGCAGATCGCCGCGAACCTCGTTGACCTTGGCGATCACCTCCGTCAGCGCCGCGTCGGGATCAGCCCCGAGCTTCATCTGTACGGTGACCACCGAGGCGGACGGCCGGCTCTGCGAGGAGACGTAGTCGATGTTCTCGGTCGTCGAGACGGAGGCCGAGATCGGCGCCGTGATAAAGCCTTGGATGAGATCGGCGCTGGCGCCGGGATAGGTGGTTGTAACGGTGATCACTGTCTCGTCGACTTTCGGGTACTGTCGCACCGACAGCCCGAAAATGCCCTGGAACCCCAGGAGCAGGATGAGGAAGGCAAGGACCGTCGACAGGACGGGTCGGCGGATGAAGGTGTCGGAGAAGCTCATTTCGCCACCGCCTCTCCCGCAGCCAACGCCTGCGGCTGGACCGTATTGTCTATGATGACCGGCGAACCGTTGTTGAGCCGGTTCTGGCCAGCGGTGACGACGATGTCGCCTCCGGAAAGTCCCTCCATGATCTCGATGCGGCCGTCCGAGCGCCGTCCCGGTTTCACGAAAATCTGCCGTGCAACAAGCCCTTCGGCCGCGCCGTCGCCTTCGGCCGGGCGAACGACGTAGACATAGTCGCCGTAGAGGCTGGTGACGACCGCTGTCTGCGGAACGGCGATTACGTCATCCTCTTCCGGCAACTGCACCTGCACCTGCACGAACTGGCCGGGGGCGAGCTTGCCGTCCGGATTGGAAATCTCGGCCCGGATCAGGACGAGGCGGGTCGCCGCATCCACCTTGGGCTCGATGCCGATGATCCTGCCGTTGAAAGGCATATCGGTTTCCGTAACGCCGAAACGAACGGGCTGGCCGATCTGGACGAGGCCGAGGCTCTGCTCGGGGATCGAGAAGTCCGCGCGCAGGACGTCGAGATTTTGCAGCGTCGCCACGGTGGTGCCGGGAGCGAGGTACTGGCCGACGTCGATGCGCGGAATGCCGAGCGTCCCGGCGAAGGGCGCGACCAGCCTTTTCTGTTCCAGAACCGCCTCGAGCTTTTCCACCTGTGCGGCGGACGCGGAAGCCGATGCCTGCGCCTGCTCGACCGTCGTCTCGGAACCGACACCGCGCTTCTGGAGTTCCTGGGCGCGGACGAGGTTCTGGACGTCGAGGGCGGCCTGGGCGCGCTGGGCCGCTAGATCGGCCTGCTGCTGGGTATTGTCGAGTTGGACGAGAAGGTCTCCCTGCTCGACGCGCTGGTTCGCCTCGAACTCGATCGCCTTGACGATGCCGGTCGTCTCGACCGAGAGGTCGACGCCGCGCGAGGCGCCAACCGTTCCGATCGCCCGTATGCCGGGTGTCCAGGTGATCGGCGCCACCTCGACAGTCGACACCGGCGATGCCGCCACCGGCATGTTGGCGAAGAACTGGTTGATCGCGGTGTCGCGGAACAGGTTGAAACCGACAATACCGCCCACGACGATGGCGAGCAGCACGATGGCAATGAGAAGACGCTTTATCACGAGGGGCTCCGCGCGTGTGAACCGACGAGGCACTTGCTTGTCGGACGATATCCTGCAATTTTGCAGCTCTTGCTAACTGTACCGTCCGGACGGTATTGTCAACTGGCAGGCGTAATGGGAGGGTCGGTTTGAAGTCTCAAAGAACAAATTCGCGTGAACGAATCCTTATCGCCGCTGCGGAAGTGGCCCGCAACGCCGGGCCGGGGAGCCTCTCGCTTGACGCGGTAGCGCAAAGAGCGGGCGTTTCAAAGGGCGGTCTCCTCTACAACTTTCCGACGAAGGCAAAGCTGTTGCAGGGGCTAGTCGAGAGGCATCTGGCGGAGATGGAAAAGGCGATAGACGAAGCGTCGGCGCGCGGCGAACCGCTCCTGTCTTCTTATCTGCGCGTCATCGAGTCCAGTTCGGCGGAGGGGCGCCCGCCCGCGGCCTGGATCTTTTCGGCCATCGCGGAAGACCCCGGCTTCCTGGAGCCGATCAACCAGTTCCGCGCTCGCCTGCTGGCCCGGCTGCGCGCCGAGGGTGGCAATCTCGGTGGCATCCTCTTCGCCTTCATGGCGATGGAGGGACTGCAATGCCTGAAGCTCTTCGACGCCGAACTCCTGAGCCCGCACGAAAGAGCCACCCTGTTCGAGCAGGCGCATGCCATTGCCTCCGGCCAATCGACCTGAAGGGTTCGCTTGCGAGACGGCCGGATGCTTGACATGGCGGAGGGCGTCCGCCACCTGACTAGCGTTCACTCAGGTCGCGGAGACCGCACATGACCATCGCATCCCCCATTCCCACAAGCGCCTCCATCCCAGCCGTCGGCATCGCAGGTCCCGCGCCGCGTCGTGCGACGGTTGGCGTGGATGTCGGCGGGGTGGCGGTCGGTGGAGGCGCGGCGATCGTCGTGCAATCGATGACGAACACCGATACCGCCGACGTGGATTCCACGGTTGCCCAGGTGGCGGCGCTGCATCGCGCCGGCTCGGAACTCGTCCGCATCACGGTCGACCGCGACGAGTCCGCCGCCGCCGTCCCGCGCATCCGCGAGCGTCTGGAGCGCCTCGGCATCTTCGTGCCGCTGATCGGCGACTTTCACTACATCGGCCACAAGCTGCTGGCCGACCATCCGGCTTGCGCCGAAGCGTTGGCGAAGTATCGCATCAACCCCGGAAATGTCGGCTTCAAGGACAAGAAGGACCGTCAGTTCGCAGCGATCGTCGAGACCGCGATCCGTCACGACAAGCCGGTGCGCATCGGAGTCAACTGGGGCTCCCTCGACCAGGAACTGCTGACCCGGCTGATGGACGACAACCAGGCCAGGGGATTTCCGCTGACGGCGGATGCGGTGATGCGCGAAGCGATCGTGCAGTCGGCGCTGCTCTCCGCCGATCTCGCCGAGGAGATCGGCCTGCCGCGCGAGAAGATCATCCTGTCGGCCAAGGTCAGCCAGGTGCAGGATCTGATCGCGGTCTATGCCGATCTCGCAAGCCGGTCCAACCATGCCCTGCATTTGGGGCTCACCGAGGCCGGCATGGGCACCAAGGGCATCGTCGCCTCCTCGGCCGCCTTGGGCATCCTCCTGCAACAGGGCATCGGCGACACGATCCGCATCTCGCTGACGCCGGAGCCCGGCGGCGACCGCACCCGCGAGGTGCAGGTCGCTCAGGAACTGCTGCAGACGATGGGGTTTCGGCAGTTCGTCCCGATCGTCGCGGCCTGCCCGGGCTGCGGGCGCACGACCTCGACCGTGTTCCAGGAACTCGCCGAGACCATCCAGGCCGACCTGCGCCGGAACATGCCGGTCTGGAAGACACGGTATCCCGGCGTCGAGATGCTGAAGGTCGCCGTGATGGGCTGCATCGTCAACGGTCCCGGTGAATCCAAGCACGCCGACATCGGCATCTCGCTGCCCGGCACGGGCGAGACCCCGACCGCGCCTGTCTTCATCGACGGAAGGAAGGCCGCGACGCTGCGCGGTCCCGCCATCGCCGAGGAGTTCCAGAAGATGGTCGCCGACTACATCGAGCAGCGCTTCGGCGCTGGCAGGACGACGGTCGAGGACTAGGCGGTGCCTGGTCCGGGAAGCCTCGCTCGGCTCCTCGGCGCCTGCCTCGTCGGCCTGGCGACCGCCGCGAACGCGGTGCCGCCGCCCGAGCCGAAGGACCGGCCAGTGACGGTCGGCAGGATTTGCGACCTGATCTCCAGCCATGCCGATCGGAACGGCCTTTCGCGCGATTTCTTCGCTCGGCTGATCTGGAAGGAGAGCCGTTTCGATCCGAATGCCGTCAGCCCGGCGGGCGCGGAAGGGATCGCGCAGTTCATGCCGGGCACGGCCAGGATGCGCGGGCTCGACGACAGTTTCGACATCGACAAGGCAATTCCGGCATCGGCGGCCTATCTTGCCGAACTCGCGGCTGGCTTCGGCAATGTCGGGCTCGCCGCGGCGGCCTACAACGCCGGCGAGAGCCGGGTCTCCCGGTGGCTCAGTCGCGGCGGCTTCCTGCCGCTGGAGACGGAAAACTATGTGCTCGATATCCTCGGAGCGCCCGCCGAGGCCTTCATCGACGCCAGCGCCGGGGCGGCCATCCCGCCGCTGCGCGAGGGCCAGTCGTTCAAGGAGGCCTGCGAGGCGCTGCCGGTGACGCGGATCGCGACGGTGCCGATGTCGAGCGTCCAGCTCAAGCCGTGGGGCGTGCAGGTCGCCGGGCATTTCCGGCGCGACGTCGCCATCCGGCAGTATCAGAGGGTCAAAGGGCGGTTCCCCGGCCTGTTGGCGCCGTACGAGCCGGTCGTCAGCAGGGTGCGCTCGCCGATCGGCCGCAGCGGCATCTACGCCGTCCGCATCGGCGTCAATGACAGGGCGAATGCTGACATCATCTGCCAGCAGTTGAGGGCCGCGGGCGGATCCTGCATCGTGCTGCGCAACCGGTAGGCTCCGGCTTGCGCAAGCTCAGTGGTCGCGCCTTGCGATGAACTGCGCGGCGGCGCACAGCATCGACGCGGTGTCGCCGAAGGGTGCAAGCAGGTCCTCCGCCTGGGCGACGAGACCATCGAGTTGCCGGCGGGTCCACTCGACGCCATGGAGGCCCGGAAGGGTCGCCTTGCCGGCCGCCGCGTCCTTGCCGGTGGCCTTGCCCAGAATGACCGCGTCGGCGGTCAGGTCGAGAAGGTCGTCGGCAAGCTGGAAGGCGAGGCCGACCGCCGAGCCGAATTCGGCCAGCCGCGTCCGCTCGTCCTCGGTCGCGCCGCCGACGATGGCGCCCGCCTCGCAGGCGAAACGGATCAGCGCGCCGGTCTTCATCGCCTGCAGCATCAGGATGCCGGCCTCGTCGGGAGCGGCCCGTTCCGCCTCGAGATCGAGCATCTGGCCGCCCGCCATTCCGCCAAGGCCGGATGCGCGGGCGAGCGCGGAGACCAGCGACACGCGCGCCGGCGCTGGCAGCTCGGTTTCGTCGCTCGCGATGATGTCGAAGGCGTAGGTGAGAAGGCTATCGCCGGCGAGGATCGCGGTGGCCTCGTCAAAGGCCTTGTGCACTGTCGGCTGGCCGCGCCGCAAGTCGTCGTCGTCCATCGCCGGCAGGTCGTCGTGGATCAGCGAGTAGCAGTGGACGCATTCGAGAGCGGCGGCGACGCGAAGCGGGGCCTCGCCCTCCACGCCGAAAAGCGCGGCGCTTTCCATCAGAAGGAAGGGCCGCAGCCGCTTGCCGCCGTTGAGCACGCCATGGCGCATCGCCTGCATCAGC
>JBKBRJ010000014.1:0-3820 GCA_046292285.1 Mesorhizobium sp.
CCGGGACCGTGGGGCCTTGCCGAGGCAATCCCCGACCCCGCCAACCGGACGAGGCCAATCCCGCACGCCATCCCGTCCCCCTGGTCGGCCCGGCAGCCACCCAAGGCCCGGTGGACGAGACAAGCGGGAGTATGCAGGCGGGCCGGAGGGGCGTGGACGAAATTTTTCCGTGGGATTGCATCGAGCGGCCCCGGCAAGTCGGAAAGATCGGAGATTCGGCGTCCCTCGCGGTCGATACGAATTGTGCATCGCAACGGAATGTGGAACGACTCCGGCAAGACCAACGGCAGGGATATCATGTCCATCAAGGCGGCCATCCATCATCTCACCGCGTATCGCTACGACAAGCCGATCACGCTCGGGCCGCAGATCATCCGCCTGCGGCCGGCGCCGCACAGCCGCACCCGCGTCATCTCGCATTCGCTGAAGGTCACGCCGGGCGGGCATTTCGTGAACCACCAGCAGGACGCCTATGGCAACTGGCTCGCCCGCTTCGTGTTTCCCGAGCCGGTGACGGAGTTCCGCATCGAGGTCGATCTCGTCGCGGACATGACGGTCTACAACCCGTTCGACTTCTTCGTGGAGGAGAGTGCCACCACCTGGCCGTTCGAGTATCCCGAGGAGATCCGCGCCGACCTCGACGTCTATCGTCGACCCGCTCCGGCCGGGCCGAGGCTGCAGGCGTTCATCGACACGATCGACCGCAGCCCCAAGGGCACCGTCGATTTCGTCGTGGAACTCAATGCGCGGCTGGCGCGCGAGATCGGCTACGTCATCCGCATGGAGCCCGGCGTCCAGGAACCGGAGGAGACGTTCGCGGTCGGGACCGGCTCCTGTCGGGACACGTCCTGGCTGCTCGTCCAGATCCTGCGCCATCTCGGCTTCGCCGCGCGCTTCGTCTCCGGCTACCTGATCCAGCTCAAGCCCGATCTCGTCGCGCTCGACGGGCCGGCCGGGACGGATCACGATTTCACCGACCTGCATGCCTGGACGGAGGTCTTCCTTCCCGGCGCGGGCTGGATCGGACTCGACCCGACTTCGGGACTGCTGACGGGCGAGAGCCACATTCCACTGGCCGCCACGCCGCACTACCGCAACGCCGCGCCGATCTCCGGCGGCTATTTCGGACAGGCCAACACCGAGTTCGATTTCGACATGACGGTGTCGCGCGTGGCCGAGCATCCGCGCATCACCAAGCCTTTCTCGGACGAGTCCTGGGCGGCGCTGGACGCGCTCGGGCGGAAGGTCGACCGGGCGCTCGAGGACGGCGACGTCCGGCTCACCATGGGCGGCGAGCCGACCTTCGTGTCGATCGACGATTTCGAGGCTTCGGAGTGGAACACGGAGGCCGTCGGCCCGACCAAGCGCTTCTTTGCCGATCGGTTGATCCGGCGGCTGCGCGACCGCTTCGCGCCCGGCGGCTTCCTGCATTACGGCCAGGGCAAGTGGTATCCGGGCGAGACGCTGCCGCGCTGGACCTTCTCGCTCTACTGGCGCCGCGACGGCAAGCCGATCTGGAGCGACCCGGCGCTGATCGCGCCCGAGGGCGGCATCGGCGAGGTGCGCAAGGACCAGGCGGAGGCCCTGCTGCAAGGGATCGCCGGTCATCTCGGCATCGAGCCTGATCACGTGCTGCCGGCCTTCGAGGATCCCGGCGAGTGGCTGCTGCGGGAAGCGAACCTGCCGGAGAACGTCACGCCGGAGAATTCGCGCCTGAAGGACCCCGAAGAGCGGCATCGCATGGCGCGCGTGTTCGAACGCGGGCTGACGGAACCTTCGGGCTACGTGCTGCCGGTGCAGCGCTGGCAGGCGAAGGCGTCGGGCCATCGCTGGCGGTCGGAGAAGTGGAAGAGCCGCCGGGGGTTCATCTTCCTCGTGCCCGGCGACAGTCCGGTCGGCTATCGCCTGCCTCTCGGATCGCTGCCGTGGATCGCGCCGTCGCACTATCCCTTCGTCAACCCGGCCGACCCGACCGAACCGCGACAGCCCTTGCCGGAAGCCTTTGCGTTTGCTGGCGCGGGCAGGGCGCGTTCCGACCCGTCGGACGGCGTTGGGCTCGGCACCGACGGCCTCGGCGGCACGGCCCAGCCGGTCGCCTCCTTCACCGCCGCCGAGGCGCGGCAGGTGCGTGTCGAGCAGGGAGCCGGCGAACTCGAGGGCGCGGTGCGCACCGCGATCTCGGTCGAGCCGCGCGACGGTCGGCTCTGCGTGTTCATGCCGCCGGTCGAGCGGCTGGAGGACTATCTGGAACTGGTGGCGGCGGCGGAGGAAGCGGCGCGGGATCTCGGCATGCCGGTCCATATCGAGGGATACGCGCCACCGGTCGATCCGCGCATAAACGTCATCCGGGTCGCGCCCGATCCGGGCGTCATCGAGGTCAACATCCATCCGGCGGCCAACTGGGACGACTGCGTGGCCACCACCGAGGCGATCTACGAGGAAGCGCGGCAGTCGCGGCTCGGCGCCGACAAGTTCATGATCGACGGCCGCCACACTGGCACCGGCGGGGGCAATCACGTCGTCGTCGGCGGGGCGACGCCGATGGACAGCCCGTTCCTGCGCCGGCCGGACCTCCTAAAGAGCCTGATCCTGCACTGGCAGCGGCATCCGAGCCTGTCCTACCTGTTCTCGGGCCTGTTCATCGGTCCGACCAGCCAGGCGCCGAGGATCGACGAGGCGCGCCACGATTCGCTGTATGAACTGGAGATCGCGCTGTCGCAGATCCCGAGCCACGGGGAAGCCGCGCCGCCGCTGCCGTGGCTGGTCGACCGCCTGCTGCGCAACATCCTGATCGACGTCACCGGCAACACCCATCGCGCCGAGATCTGCATCGACAAACTCTATTCGCCCGACGGACCGACGGGCCGGCTCGGGCTCGTCGAGTTCCGCGGCTTCGAGATGCCGCCCAACCCGCGCATGAGCCTCGCCCAGCAGGTGCTGATCCGGGCGCTGATCGCCCGCTTCTGGGAGGCGCCGCTCACCGGCACCCCGGTGCGCTGGGGCACGGTGCTGCACGACCGGCTGATGCTGCCGCATTTCGTCTGGGAGGATTTTCTCGACGTCTTGCGCGACCTGTCCGAGCACGGCTTCTCGCTGCGGCCCGAATGGTACGAGGCGCAGGCCGAGTTCCGGTTCCCGTTCTGCGGCGAGGTGGAGGTCGAGGGCGTGCACCTGGAACTGCGGCAGGCGCTGGAGCCATGGCACGTGCTCGGAGAGACTGGCGCGATCGGCGGTACGGTGCGCTACACCGACAGTTCGGTCGAGCGGATGCAGGTCAAGCTGACGACCACCGACCCGGAGCGCTACCTCGTCGCCTGCAACCGGCGCCGCGTTCCGCTGGCCAAGGCGTCGACGGGCGGCGTGGCTGTGGGCGGCGTGCGCTTCAAGGCCTGGCAGCCGGCCATGGCGCTGCATCCGGTGCTGCCGATCAACGCGCCGCTGACCTTCGACATCTTCGACACCTGGACCGGGCGCGCCATCGGCGGCTGCGTCTACCACGTCGCGCATCCCGGCGGGCGCAACTACGAGACGTTCCCGGTCAACGCCAACGAGGCGGAGGCGCGACGGCTCGCGCGCTTCGAGGCGCACGGCCACACGCCGGGCGCCTACATGCCGCAGCCGGAAACGCCGCATCGCGAGTTTCCCATGACGCTCGACCTGAGGCGCGCGCCGGGGATCTGATGACATGGCCGCCAAGGTCGAGCCCGCCCGCCCCGATCCCATCGCCCATCTGATCGCCGGATACCGGACCTCGGAGGCGATTCCGGACGAGCTTCTCGGACCGGACCGCGCGAAACCCCCGGGGTGGGGCGGCGTCCTG
>JBKBRJ010000014.1:3830-36085 GCA_046292285.1 Mesorhizobium sp.
CGCTGGCGGCGATGAAGCCGCAGGAACTGACCGAGCGGATCGCGCGCGGCGACCGGTACCTGCGCGATGCCGGGGTGTTCTACCGTCAGTACGGGCGCGACGAGGCGGTCGAGCGCGACTGGCCCCTGAGCCACATCCCCGTCCTGATCGACGAGGCTGAGTGGACGGCGCTCGAGGCGGGGCTCGTCCAGCGGGCTGAACTGCTCGAACGGATCGTGGCGGACCTCTATGGCGAAAACCGGCTCGTGGCGGAAGGCCATCTGCCGCCGGCGATCGTCGCGGGAAACCAGGAATGGTTGCGGCCGCTGGTCGGCGTCGTCCCGCGATCGGGCCACTTCCTGCATTTCCTGGCCTTCGATCTCGGGCGCGGCCCGGACGGGGAATGGTGGGTGCTCGGCGACCGGACACAAGCGCCCTCGGGCGCGGGTTTCGCGCTCGAGAACCGCATCGCCACGGCGCGCGTCTATTCCGACCTCTACGGGCGGGCCAACGTCCATCGCCTCGCGGGCTTCTTCCGCGCATTCCGCGATACGTTGCAGGATCTGCGCGAGGGCGACGACAGCCGGATCGGCATCCTGACGCCCGGTCCGCACAACGACACCTATTTCGAGCACGCCTACATCGCCCGCTATCTCGGCTTCATGCTGCTCGAGGGCGAGGACCTGACCGTTCGCGACGGCGAACTGATGGTGCGCACCGTCGGAGGGCTGAAACCGGTGAGCGTGCTCTGGCGGCGCCTCGACGCAGCCTGGGCCGACCCGCTCGAACTCAACGAGGGGTCGCGGCTGGGAACGCCCGGCCTGCTCAGCGCGGTCCGGGCGGGAAACGTCACCATGGTCAACGCGCTCGGCAGCGGGGTGGTGGAAGCGCGCGCCTTCCTCGCCTTCATGCCGCGCATCTGCCGGGCGCTGCTCGGCGAACCGCTGAAGCTCGCCAACGTCGCCACCTGGTGGTGCGGGCAATCGGCCGAACGGGAATACGTCAAGGCCAATGCCGGGCGCATGACCATCGGGAAGGCCTTCTCGACCCGTCTGCTTTTCGATCTCGACGACGTGTCGGCGATCGGCGGCGCCTTCACGCGCGAGATGCGCGAGACGGTCGGGGCATGGATCGACCACGGCGCCGGGCAACTGGTCGGGCAGGAGGCGGTGACGCTGTCGACGACGCCGGCGCTGGTCGAGGGAAGGCTGACCCCCCGGCCGATGAGCCTGCGCGTCTTTCTCGCGCGAACCCGCGATGGCTGGAAGGTGATGCCCGGCGGATTCGCCCGCATCGGCCGAACCGCGGCTTCCGCGGCCCTGGCCCTGCAGGAGGGCGGATCGGCGGCCGACGTCTGGATCGTCAGCGACAAGCCGGTGCCGCCCGACACCATGCACGCCGCGACCGACAAGGCCTTCGCGCGGCAGCAGCCCGGCGTCCTGCCGAGCCGGGCCGCCGACAATCTCTACTGGCTCGGCCGCTACGTGGAGCGCACCGAGCATCTGGTGCGGGTGCTGCGCGCCTACCATGTGCGGCTCGCGGAATCGCCGACTGCCGGGACGCCGCTCCTGAAGCTCTGCGCGGAGCACCTCGAAGGCCTTGGCGTCACGCTTGCCGACGAGTTTCCGGAAGCACTCGGCTCCACGCTCGCGTCGGCGGCGCGTTCGGCCGGGCACGTGCGCGACCGCTTCTCGTCCGACGGCTGGATGGCGCTGAGCGATCTCGCCAAGACCGTGCGCGCCATGCAGGACACCGTCGAGCCCGGCGACGACATGTCCCGGGCGATGAGCGTGCTCTTGCGCAAGCTCTCGGGCTTTTCCGGGCTGGTGCACGAAAACATGTATCATTTCGCTGGCTGGCGCTTCCTCACCATCGGGCGCTCGCTGGAACGCTCGCTTTCGATGGCGCATCTGCTCGCGGCTCTCGCCGACGAGGAGGCGCCCGACGGCAGCCTCGACATGGCGGTGGAGATCGGCGACAGCGTCATGTCGCACCGCCGCCGCTATGCCGTGGCGACCAACCGCGCGACGGTGGTCGACCTGCTGGCGCTCGACAGTCTCAACCCGCGCTCGGTGATCTTCCAGCTTGGCGAGATCGCAGGCCATCTCGACTACCTGCCTGGCCAGGACCCGCACCAGCCGCTGACGCCGCTGCGAAGGGCGTTGCTGAAGCTCAGGACGGGGCTCGAACTGCAACTGCCCGAGACGCTCGACACCCAGGCGCTGCAGACGCTCGGCGCCGACATCGCCGCGCTTTCGGACGCCATCTCGGCCAAGTACATGCGTTAGGAACGATCCGCGCATGCTTTACGACATCAGTCTTCGGATGGCCTACCGCTACGACTTTTCGGCCGATGCCGGCCGCCACATTGCGCGGCTCCTGCCGGCGGACATTCCCGGCGAGCAGCGCCTGGTGGCCGGTTCGCTCGGCATCGTTCCCCGGCCGGACGAATGGATCAATTTCGTCGATTTCTTCGGGAACGGTTGCGTGGAGGTCGGCTTCGATCGCCAGCATGGCGAGGTCGCCTTCACCGTGCAGTCGCGGGTCGAACGCCACGCCCCTGGCGAGATTCTGGATATATCGCCGTCGCTCGATGGGCTTGCCGACGAGGTGTTCGCCTGGCGCGGCATGGACGGAACGTCGCCGCATCATTTTCTCGGGGCCTCGCCACGCGTGCCGATGGAGCAAGCAACCACCGACTATGCCCGGGCCATCGCGGCGGCCTGCCCGAGTGTCCTGGGGATCGTCCACGCGATCGGCCTGGCGCTGCACGGGGAGATGCGCTTCGACCCGGAGGCGACGACGGTCGAGACGCCGATGCTCGAGGCCTTCGAGCGCCGCCACGGCGTGTGCCAGGACTTCACCCACGTCATGATCGCCTGCCTGCGCGGCATCGGCATTCCGGCGGGCTATGTGAGCGGATTCCTGCGGACCATTCCGCCGAAGGGCGAGGAGCGGCTGGAGGGGGCCGACGCCATGCATGCCTGGGTCCGCGCATGGTGCGGCGTGGAACTGGGCTGGGTGGAATTCGATCCGACCAACGCGATCCATGCCGGCGAGGACCACGTGGTCGTGGCGCGGGGCCGCGACTATTTCGACGTCTCGCCGATCAAGGGCACGATGCGCACGGCTGGGGCCCAGTCCAGCTCGCATATGGTCGATGTGATTCCGGTTCGCGAGACGGCGCAGGCGCCCCGGGACGCTGGTTGACCGTCGCCGCGCGATGTCCATCCGAGGCCTTCGGTCGGAGCATCGCCCTGTCCGTCGCCGCGATGCCGGCGCCAGCCGCGCCGGCCAGCCCGAAGTCGTCTCAAACAAGGCGTTAGACGGCGAATGTGTATACACCATAGCAGTTCGTAGCCCGCACCTTTCGCGCCGGCGAGGGATGCCGCGCGAGGCCGATGTCGACCGGGTCTGGTCTGTTCTGGTGGAGAGACCCGTCATCGGCCAAGCGCTCTCCGTCTCGCAGCGACCCGGCAGCCGGCGTTCGGAGGACGTCGGGCGTCTGTCGCATTCGTGGCCGTTCCTGCGATGCCCCATTGATTTCGGCTGCGCCGTGTATACACTATCGTCAGGCTTAGCTGCATTCTGGGAGGAAAACAGATGCCAACGAAAACGACGCTTGCCCTTGCCGTGGCCGCAGGTCTCACCTGGTCCGTCGGCGCCCATGCACAGGAAACCGTCAAGGTCGGCGTGATCCTGCCCTATTCCGGGCCCTTCGCCGACGCCGCCAACCAGCTCGACGCCGGCATCAAGCTCTACATGCAGCAGAACGGCGACATGGTCGCCGGCAAGAAGATCGAGATCGTCCGCAAGGACACCGGCGGCCCGGCCCCCGACGTCGCCAAGCGGCTGGCGCAGGAACTGGTCGTACGCGACGGCGTCGACATCATCGCCGGCTTCGCGCTGACGCCGGAAGCCCTGGGTGCGGCCGACGTGGCGACCCAGGCCAAGAAGCTGATGGTGGTGATGAACGCGGCCACCTCGGTGGTCACCGAGAAGTCGCCCTACATCGTGCGCACCTCGGTCACCATTCCGCAGGTCAACTATGCCTTCGGCAAGTGGGCCTTCGAGAAGGGCGGCGTGAAGCAGGCCTATACGCTGGTGGCCGACTACGGCCCGGGCCATGACGCGGAAAAATCCTTCGCCAAGGGCTTCACCGAGGCCGGCGGCACCATCGTCGGCGCCGACAAGACCCCGGTCGCCAATCCCGATTTCTCGGCCTTCGTCCAGCGCGTGAAGGACGCCAACCCGGAAGCCGTCTACATCTTCGTTCCCGGCGGCGGCCAGCCGGCTGCGATCGGCAAGGCGCTCTCCGAGCGCGGGCTCACCCCGCCTGCGACCAAGATCTTCGGCCAGGGCGAGCTCACGCATCCGGAAGCGCTGGAGAGCATGGGCGAGAACGCCCGCGGCATCGTCACCACCTTCCACTATACGCTGGAGCGCGAGGAGCCGCTGAACAACGCCTTCGTGGCAGCCTATCGCGACGCCAACAACGGCCGCAGCCCGGACCTCTTCTCCATCGGCGGCTATGACGGCATGCGCCTGATCTACGAGGCGCTGAAGAAGACCAACGGCGACGCCTCGGGCGATGCGCTCGTCGAGGCGGCCAAGGGCATGTCCTGGGACAGCCCGCGCGGCCCGATCTCGATCGATCCGGAAACCCGCGACATCGTGCAGAACGTCTACATCCGCGAGGTGCAGGAGGTCGGCGGCAAACTCCAGAACGTGATCATCGACACGATCGAGAACGTGAAGGATCCGCTGCACGGCGCGAGCAACTGACGGCAAGTCGCTGACACAGAATCGGAAATCGGCGCTCACGTGACCGGCAATCTCCTGATCGTCCTCTTCGACGGTCTCGCCTTCGGGATGCTTCTCTTCGTCCTGTCGGTGGGGTTGTCGGTCACGCTGGGGCTGATGAACTTCGTCAACCTCGCGCATGGCGCCTTCGGCATGCTCGGCGGCTACCTGGCGCTCGTCGTCACGCGCGAGGCGGGGCTCTCCTTCTTCGTCGCCCTGCCGGCCGCCTTCATCGGGGCGGCGGTCGTCGGCATCGCCTGCGAGCGGACCCTGTTTCGCAGGCTCTATCGTTCGGGCGAGCTGAACCAGGTGCTGTTCACGGTCGGCCTGGTCTTCGTGGCGACCGCGATCGCCACCTTCCTGTTCGGAACCGGGCAGCAACCGATCCAGATCCCCCAGGCGCTGCGCGGCTGGGTGGAGATCGGCGGGCTGCGCTTCGGCATCTACCGAATCTTCCTGATCGCGGTCGCCCTCGTCGTCACCGCGGCGCTCGTGTTCGGACTGGAGTTCACGCGCTTTGGCGCCAGGGTGCGCGCCGCCGTCGACAACCAGCGTGTCGCGCAGGGGCTCGGCATCGACGTCGACACCATCTTCGCCATCACCTTCGCACTGGGCTGCGGTCTCGCCGGCCTCGGCGGCGCGCTGGCCATCGAAATCGTCGGCCTCGATCCGACCTTTGCCTTCCATTACCTGATCTACGTGCTGATCGTGGTGGCCGTCGGCGGGCTCGGCTCGATCGGCGGTTCCTTCGTCGCCGCGGCGCTGCTGGGCATCGGCGACGTCGCAGGCAAGTACTTCGTGCCGGAGCTCGGGTCGTTCCTGATCTACCTCCTGATGGTGGGCGTGCTGTTCTGGCGTCCGCTCGGCCTGTTCGGAAAGCGCTGACGCCATGTCCGATCCGTCCGCGAAGCCGTCCACCCTTGCCGGCGCCCAGGCGTGGATCAGACGCCAGGGCCGCTGGAGCCCGTTCGAGATCGCGTTCTGGCTCGCCGTCTTCATCCCCTTCTTCTTCTTTCCCACCTACCTGACGCTGGCGAGCCAGATCGCCATCGCGGCGCTGTTCGTGCTGTCGGTCGACCTGATCCTCGGCTATGCCGGCATCATCACGCTCGGCCATGCCATGTTCTTCGGCCTCGGCGCCTATGCGGCTGGCCTGCTGACCAAGACGGGCTGGGGCGAGCCGCTGACCGGACTGCTCCTGTCGGGCGTCTTCGTGGCGTTCGTCGGCTTCGTGGTCAGCTTCGTCATCGTGCGCGTGCAGCACCTGGCGCTGCTGATGATCACGCTCGGGCTCGGCCTGCTGACGATGGAACTGGCCAATGCGATGAGCTGGCTGACCGGCGGCACCGATGGCCTGCAGGGCGTCTCGGTGTGGCCGATCCTGGGCACGTTCGACTACGATCTGTGGGGCTATACCGCCTATTCCTACACGCTTGTGGTGCTCTTCATCGGCGTCCTGATCGCCCGCCGCATCGTGCACTCGGCCTTCGGCTTGTCGCTGCGTGGAATCCGCGAAAACCTGAACCGCATGCCGGCCATCGGGGCGCCGCACCAGCGCCGGCTCCAGGTGATCTACACCATCTCGGCGGGCATGGCCGGGGTGGCGGGCGCGCTGCTGACACAGACGACGTCGCAGGTGGCGCTCGACGTGCTGTCCTTCCAGCGCTCCGCCGACGTGGTGGTGATGCTGATCCTCGGCGGGACGGGACGGCTTTATGGCGGCATCATCGGCGCGATCATCTTCATGGTCGCGCGCGACCAACTCGCCGGCATCAATCCGCAATACTGGTACTTCTGGATCGGCATCCTGCTGATGATCGTCGTGCTCGTGATGCCCAAAGGCATCCTCGGGTTCCTGGCGCAGATCTGGGAAAGGCGGCGGTCATGAGTTCGGACACCTTCGCCCTGAGCACCGAGAACCTGCGCAAGCGCTTCGGTTCGCTTGAAGTCGCGCGCGACGTCTCGATCAACCTGCCGCGCGGCGCCCGGCACGCGCTGATCGGGCCGAACGGGGCGGGCAAGACCTCGCTGGTCAACCTGATCACCGGGCAACTCGTCCCCGATTCCGGCCGGGTGCTGCTCGACGGGCAGGACATCACGCGGCTGAACCGGGCGGCGCGCGTCAAGGCGGGGCTTGCCCGCACTTTCCAGATCAACCAGCTGTTTCCCGCGCTGACGCCGATCGAGGCGATCACGCTTGCCGTGACCGAACGCCGGGGCGCGGCCGGCCAGTTCTGGCGGAGCCTCGGCTCGCATGGCGAGGCGATCGAGGAAGCCTGGGCGATCCTGGCGCAGTTGCGGCTGTCCGACGTCGCGACGCGGCCGACACGCGTGCTCGCCTACGGCCAGCAGCGGCTGCTCGAAATCGGGCTGGCGCTCGCCACGCGGCCGAAGGTGCTGCTTCTCGACGAGCCCGCCGCCGGCGTGCCGAAGGGCGAGAGCGCGGAACTCTTCTCGGTCATCGCGGCGCTTCCCGACGACATTTCGGTGCTGTTCATCGAGCACGACATGAGCCTCGTCTTCAAGTTCGCGGCGCGCATCATCGTGCTGGTGTCCGGCGGCGTGCTGCTGGAGGCGGAACCGGACGTGATCCGCACCGACCAGCGCGTCCGCGACGTCTATCTGGGGCAGGCGCACCATGGCTGAACCGCTCCTCGAACTGTCCGACGTCAGCGCCGGCTACGGCGAGGGCATCGTGCTCGACCACGTCTCCGTGGCATTGCCGACCGGCGGCAGCCTGGCGCTGCTCGGCCGCAACGGCGTCGGCAAGACGACGATGATCCTGACGATCATGGGCTTCCTGCCCTTGGCGGGCGGGGCCGTGCGCTTCCGCGGCGAGGACGTGTCGCGGCTTGCCCCGCACCAGCGCGCCCGGCGCGGCATCGGCTGGGTGCCGCAGGAGCGTGACATCTTCCCATCGCTGACGGTGGAGGAGAACCTCACGGTCGCGGCGCGGCCGGGGCGATGGGACCTGGCCTCGATCTACGGCCTCTTTCCGAGGCTGCAGGAGCGCAAGGGCAACATGGGCAACCAGCTGTCGGGCGGCGAACAGCAGATGCTGACGATCGGGCGCACGCTGATGACCAATCCGGACGTGCTGCTGCTCGACGAGCCGCTGGAGGGGCTGGCGCCCATCATCGTCGAGGAACTGACGGCGGCCATCCGCCGCATGGCGAAGGACGAGGGCATGGCGCTGGTGCTCGTCGAGCAGCATGCCGAGGTGGCGCTCGACCTGACCGAGGACGCCGTGGTGATCGAGCGCGGGGTGATCGCGCATCGCGCGAAGTCGCTGGATCTCCTCGCCGACCGCGAGACGCTCGACCGCTTCGTCGGTCTCAATCTCGACGCGAGCGACCATTGAACGCCGGCCCTCGGGGGTCGCACCAGACTGGAACGGGAAAGGACAGGACCATGAGCGAGCCGTGCTTCGACGTGGCGCATCTCGGGCATATCGAGCTTCTGACGAACCGCTTCGAGGAAAGCCTCGATTTCTTCGTCAGGGTCTACGGGCTGACGGAGAGCGGGCGGGACGGCGATTCCGTCTATCTGCGGGCCTGGGACGACTATGAGTTCCACTCGCTGAAGCTGACGAAGTCCGACACGACCGGCATGGCGCATTGCGGTTATCGCACGTCATCGGAAGCCGCCCTGCATCGCCGCGTGGCCGTGATCGAAAAGATGGGTCTCGGCATCGGCTGGACCGACGGCGATCTCGGCCATGGCCCGAGCTACCGCTTCCGGTCGCCCGACGGGCATGTGTTCGAACTCTACTGGCAGACGGTGAAGTACAAGGCTCCCGAGGGCGAGAAGCCGGCGCTGAAGAACGTCGCACAACGGTTCCACGGCCGCGGAGCGTCGCCGCGCCGGATCGACCACTTCAACCTGCTCGCCTCCGATGTTTCGAAGATGCGTGACTTCATGGTCGAGGCGATGGGCAGCCGCGTGACCGAACTGATCCAGCTCGACAACGGCCGCATCGGCGGCTGCTGGTTCACGGTCAACAACAAGGGCTACGACATGGCCTGCACGGAGGACCATTCGGGCTCGCACGGCCGTTTCCACCACATCACCTACGCCGCCGACCATCGCGACGACATCCTGCGCGCGGCGGACGTGTTCCTCGAGAACGGCGTCTTCATCGAGACCGGTCCGCACAAGCACGCCATCCAGGGCACGTTCTTCCTCTATGTCTGGGAGCCGGCGGGCAACCGGGTCGAAATCGCCAATGCCGGCGCGCGGCTGATCCTCGACCCCGACTGGCCGACGGTGGTCTGGACCGAGACCGACCGCAAGAAGGGCCAGGCCTGGGGCCTCAAGACCATCGAGAGCTTCCATACGCACGGCACGCCGCCGGTGGCGAAGGCGGCCGAGTAGGAGGACCGTCCGGAGAGGATTTCGGAGCCTTCCGTCGCCTTTCGCCGTCACTCCCTCTTGCAATTTTCGACCCACTGGGTCAGAGAACATGTATACACGGCTTGTTGAACCATGGGAGGAAACCAGATGAGCAGATTCAGTCTACAGGCGGTTTTGGAGAAGACGGGCAACCCTGTCGAGCTCCTCCGGAACTCGAAAGTCGGCATGTATGTATACCCGGTCGTCGCACCGGAGTTCACCAACTGGCGTGACGAGCAGCGCGCCTGGCGCGAGTCGGCGGTGCTGTTCGACCAGACGCACCACATGGACGAACTGATCGTCGAGGGCCCGCAGGCCGAGGAGTTCCTCGCCTATCACGGCATCAACGCCTTCGGGAATTTCGACCTGAACCGCGCCAAGCACTACGTGCCGGTCACGCCGAACGGCCACGTCATCGGCGACCACATCATCTTCCGCGAGCGCCAGGACAAGTTCGTCCTCGTCGGCCGCGCCCCGACCTCCAACTGGCTGATGTTCTGCGCCGCCTGGGGCAAGTGGAACGTTCGCATCAAGCACGACCCCCGTTCGCCGTCGCGGCCCGAGGGCGAGCGCGTCCTGCGCACCCACTACCGCTTCCAGATCCAGGGACCGGACGCGCCGAAGGTCTTCGAGAAGATGAACGGCGGACCGATCCCCGAGATCAAGTTCTTCCACGTCGACTGGATCAACATCGGCTCGAAGAAGGTGCAGGCGCTGCGCCACGGCATGTCCGGCGCGCCGGGCCTCGAAATCTGGGGTCCCTACGAGGACAAGAGCTACATCCTGTCCGCGATCCTCGAGGCCGCGAAGGACGCGGGCGTCAACCTCGTGCGCTGCGGCAGCCGCGCCTATTCGACCAACACCCTGGAGTCGGGCTGGATCCCGTCGCCGTTGCCGGGCATCTACACCGGCGACGGCATGCTCAAGGACTATCGCGAGTGGCTCGGCGCCGACAGCTATGAGGCGACCGGCGCGATCGGCGGCTCGTTCGTGTCCGACAACATCGAGGACTACTACGTCAATCCGTTCGAACTCGGCTACGACTTCTACATCGGCTGGAAGAAGAACGACTTCATCGGCAAGGAAGCGCTGCTGAAGATGAAGGAGCGGAAGAACCGCAAGAAGGTCACCTTCGAGTGGAACGCCGAGGACGTCGTCAAGGTCATCGCGTCGGCCTTCAAGCCGGGCGAGGACCACTTCAAGTGGATCGACTTCCCGCAGCCGAACTACGCCTCGACGAGCGCCGACATGGTCATGCATGGCGACAAGATGGTCGGCATGTCGATGTTCAACGGCTATTCCTACAACGAGCGCTGCATGCTCTCGCTCGGCGTGGTCGACCAGGACGTCCAGATCGGCGACGTGCTGACGATGAAGTGGGGCGAGCCGCAGCAGACCGGCAAGACCTCGGCCGAAAAGCACAAGCAGACCGAGATCCGCGTTCGCGTCTCGCAGACGCCCTACGCCGCCGAGGCGCGTACCAACTACGCGGAGAGCTGGCGCACGAAGGCGATCGCGTAAGAGGGCCGGCGCCGCCGGCGCCGGATTCGGTGATGGAACGCGTACGGGCGGCGGATCATTCCGCCGCCCGTCGCTTTTGGTCCATCCGATGGCGCGCCAGCGCGATGGCGCCGACCCTGTGCCGGGCCATTGTGGCGCCGGGTCAACAGACGGCCTTGCGAGCACCGAGGCTGCGCATGCGTGCTTTGTCGACGTGAACATGTATGCACGCTCCGGAGGCGATGCTGCGGGCCGGCGGCTTCCACAGGGCTGGAGGCCCAAGACGATGCTTGATTTGCGCGAATGCGTCGCAGGGTGTCGCAGCCAGCTTGCACGTTGCGGACGTCTTCGTGTATACATGAAACAACAAGGGAGGTAGACCATGGCCTTTTTCAAGCAAGCGGCGTCCGAGACGCCGGCAGCCGGCGCCGAGGCATTGCTCGGGGATTTCGTCGGGGGCTACTCGATCGAGGTCATGCCGCGTACGGCGGCCAAGGTCGACGACTTCAAGGCTCTCCTGCCGGAAGGCACGCGCGTCTACATCGCCCATATCGAGGGCACTCCGATCGAGGAGATGGTGGAAACCGCCGCGCGGTTGTCGGGCGACGGCTTTCCGGTCATGCCGCATTTTCCGGCGCGCATCATCCGCGACCGCGCCATGCTCGAGGACTGGATCCTGCGCTACAAGGATGCCGGCGTAAGCCAGGCGCTGCTGCTGGCCGGCGGCGTGACCAATCCGCACGGCGACCTCACCAGTTCGATGGACCTCATGGAGAGCGGGCTTTTCGACAAGCACGGCTTCAAGCGCCTGCATGTCGCCGGTCATCCCGAGGGCAACAAGGACATCGACGCCGACGGTTCGTCCAGGCAGGTCGATGCCGCGCTGCAATGGAAGCAGGCCTTCTCCCAGCGTACCGACGCGGCCATGGCGATCGCCACCCAGTTCGCCTTCGAGGCAAAGCCGGTGATCGCCTGGGCGGAACGGCTGAAGGCGGCCGGTATCTCGCTGCCGATCCATGTCGGCATCGCCGGCCCGGCCAAGCTGCAGACGCTGATCAAGTATGCCATGGCGTGCGGCGTCGGGCCGTCGATCCGCGTGCTCCAGCGCCGCGCGATGGACATCCGCAAGCTCGTCATGCCCTACGAGCCGACCGAGGTGCTCTCCGACCTCGCCGCCCACAAGGCGGCAAACCCGGGCGGCCTCATCGAGCAGGTTCACTTCTTCCCGCTGGGCGGCATCAAGGCCTCGGCCGACTGGGCGAACGAGACGGTGCGGGCGGGATCGCTGCGCAAGACCGCCTGAAACGACTCAACCGACCTTTGCAGTTCGGGACGGCTGCATTGTCACGGCCCGTTTTCAGATCGGTCGAGGCGGGGCGGTCCCGAGCTCATTCCCGTTCACGCGCAGGTTCGCAACCTTGCCGGCCAGCGACGCTCGCATGCAATTAACCTGATATTTTCGAATCTTCCGTAGGTTCTCCCGCAACGATAAGGCGAAACGCCGGGAGACCTGGATGGGGGTGACCAAAGCGTCCGAGTCCGCATGTCCGGATGTGTGGGCGCACGCGTTGGAACGGGCCAGCCTCGGCGTGTGGGATTGGGACCTGCGCACCGGCGCCTGCATCTATTCCGATACCTGGTTTCGCATGCTCGGCTACGAGCCGGGGGAATTGCCCCAGAGCGGCGATCTCTGGGTCGCGCTGATGCATCCCGACGACCGCGAGAAGACCATCGCGCTGGGCGATCGCCACCTGCGTGGCGAGACCCCGCTCATCGAAGCCGAGATGCGCTTGCGACACAAGGCCGGGCACTGGGTCTGGGTGCTCGACCGCGGTGGCGTCGTCGAGCGCGACGAGGCCGGACAGCCGCTGCGGGTCGTCGGCGTGCAGACCGACATCAGCGGCCAAAAGACCTCGGAAGCGGCCCTGCACAGCATGAAGGAACGGTTCAACCTCGCGCTGGCGGCAAGCCGGACGGGTATCTGGTACTTCGACATCGGCACCCGCCGGAGTTTCTGGGATACCCACACCCACATCATCATGGGACTGCCGCCGCAGGAGCGCACCGTCGAAAGCGATATCTGGGCCGGTTTCCTGCATCCCGACGACCGTGAAGCAGCCTTGGCGACGCATTCCGATCTGTCGCTGTTCGACCACGGCGACCGGCAGATGCGCTATCGCATCGTGCGGCCGGACGGCGAGGTCCGGCATCTCGAAACTCTCGCGCGTTTCTCCAAGGATCCGAAACCGCATGGAAGCATCGTCGGCACGGTTCGCGACATCACCGAGGAAGTCCTGGCCGCCGAGGCGCTGCGCATCGAGGAAAAGCGCCTGCGCGTCACGCTTGAATCCATCAGCGACGGCGTGGTGAGCACGGATCACGCAGACCACATCAATTTCGTCAATTCCGCCGCGGCCGCCATGATCGGCATGGCGTCAGAGGCGCTCATCGGACGCCAGAGCGCAGAACTGTTCCTGCAGCAACGGGTGGTCTTCGACCTGCCGGACTTCGATGGGCCGGCCGCCGGGCTCGTCGTGCTTCCCGGCAGCGATGGACGCGGTATCCTCGTACGCTGCACGACCAATGCCGTTACCCGCGCCGACGGCAGCGTCAGCGGCTTCGTCCACACGCTGGTCGACGTGACCGACGAGCAGAAGAAGCAGCGTGAACTTGCCTACGCGGCGCGGCATGACTCGCTGACCTCCCTCTACAACCGCTCCGCCTTCGAGGAAATCCTCCAGATGCGCGTGGCGACCGCGCAGGTGGCGCCGTTTGCCCTGCTCTACATCGATCTCGATCACTTCAAGGCGCTGAACGACTTCGCCGGCCATGCAGCGGGAGACCGCGCGCTCGTCCTGATCGCGCAGGCCATCGTCGACAGCCTGCCGGCCGGTTCATCCGTCGCGCGCCTTGGCGGCGACGAGTTCGCAGCCATCGTCGATTGCGCCGATGTCCGCGAGTCCGAGCGATATGCCGAGGCGGTGCTCACGGCCGTTCGCGAAGCCGATCTCGGCAGCTATGCGAGCTATCGCCGCCTTGGCGCCAGCATCGGAAGCATCGTCGTGACCGACAACGTTCTGCATGCACCCGATGTGCTCGCCCACGCCGACGACGCCTGCTACGCCGCCAAGTCGGCCGGCCGCAACTGCATGATCGCGCACGCCCAGGCCGACGGCCCGTTCGTGTCGCGCCTGTCCGCCGCCCGGCTCGTCGGCGATATCGCCGATGCCAAGGAGGATGGCCGGCTGAAGCTTTATGCCCAGGAGATACGTTCGCTTCGCGATCCCTCCGCGCCCGGTGAGAAAATCGAGATCCTTGCCCGTCTGGTCGACCGCCACGGGAACATCGTGCCGCCGGGCACCTTCATTCCGGCTGCCGAACGGTTCGGCCGCGCCGCGGCGCTCGACCGGTGGATCATCGCAAGGGTGCTGCGGGAGCATGGACATGTGATGCGGAAAGGCGGACTGACGGTCGGCATCAACCTTTCTGCGCAGACGCTGAGCGATCCCCGGCTGTGGGACTATGTGCATGGGCTCGTCGAGGATTCAGGGGCCAGTCCCGAGCGCGTGGTGTTCGAGATCACGGAAACCGCCGCCGTCACGAATTTCGAGGCCGCGGACCGCTTCGTGCGCCAGGCGCGCGCGCATGGCTGCCGGATCAGCCTGGATGATTTTGGCGCTGGGTTGTCGTCCTTCGACTATCTGCGGCGCTTTCCCGTCGACAGTCTCAAGATCAACGGATCCTTCATCGAGAACCTGCCGACCAGCCGCTTCGATCGGCAGATCGTCTCGTCGATCAGCCGCGTCGCGCGCGGACTTGGCTATGACGTCATCGCCGAGAAGATCGAGAACACGGAGACTGTCCGGATCCTCCAGGGCATGCATGTGCAGTTCGGGCAGGGCTACCTGTTCCACCGGCCCGAGCCGATCGAGGAACTCGTCAGCCGCAGGCTGGCGCAGGCCGAAGCCCCGGCAGCCCGTCGCGCCAGCGCCGGCTGAGCGGCGAGGGGAAGCCTGTCTATCAAGTCCGCGCCTTGCTTTTCGACAGAAACGCTTGGCGCGCGGCAAGGTGCTCCTCCGAGGCCAAACAGGCGACATAGGACTCCATCTCGGCGGCAAGCACCCGGTCGAGCGTGTCGAGGGCGAGCAGCGCCTTCAGATGGCCTTTGGGTCCGGGCAGGTTCGCTGCCAGTTCCGCTGCCCAGCGGTGCGCGGTTTCCATGAGGGCGGCGGGTTCGACGACCGCGTCCGCGATGCCGAGCGTACCGGCTTCCGCGGCCTCCACGACGCGGCTCGACAGGAGCAGCTGCCGCGCCTTGGCGGGCGCGACGCGGGACGGCAGTGTCCAGCCGAGCGCCAGGTCCGGCGGCAGGCCGATGCGGCCGAACGAGGCGCAGAACTTCGCGCTGGTGTCGGCGATCACGGCGTCGCAGCAGAGCGCGAGCGAGAAGCCAGCGCCGAATGCCGGGCCAGCGACGGCCGAAACCGAGGGCTTGCGCCCGGCGATCAGCATGCGGGCGGTGTCGTGCAGGATCGACATGCGGCGTCGTGCGACGTCGGGATCGCTCGTCATGGCCGAGATGTCGCCGCCCGACGAGAAGCTGCCGCCGGCGCCGCAAAGGATGATGGCGGTGACGGAGGCATCGTCCTGCGCCGCCGCGATGGCCTCGCGCAGTTCGGCGCGCAGTATGTCGGTCAGGGCGTTCTTCTTGCCCGGTACATCGAGGGTAAGGCGCAGGATGCCGCCGTCCCTTACGCATTCCAGTTCCCGCACGTCGTGTCGCCTCCCATAGCGCCTGTCGGTCCCCGATGTCCGATGGGCCCGATCCACCACCACGCCTTAGCACGAGAGGGTGGCGCTCGTTCAAGCCGCGTTGCGGTTGGCCGCCTTTCGCCATCGGCCGGCATCGGCGTTGTCGGGAGGGGCGAGGCGGCCTATGGAGGTCGGATGATACCCTGGATTCAACTCGACAGCGCCCGCATCCCTGGTGGCGGCGAATTGCGACTCAAGCAGCGCGGGACCGAATTCTCCATCATGCTCGGGACGAACGAACTCATGAACAGCCGGCTGAGCGGCTCGGAGGAGGCGCTGGCGCGGCTTGCCTGCGCGAGGCTCGGGGGTCGGGCCGCGCCGCATCTGCTCATCGGCGGTCTCGGCATGGGCTTCACGCTGCGCGCGGCGCTGGCGGAACTGCCGAAGGACGCCCGCGTGACGGTCGCCGAACTGGTGCCGGAGGTCGTCGCCTGGGCGCGGGGGCCGATGGCCGGCGTGTTCGAGGGTTGCCTCGACGATCCGCGCGTCGTCGTCCGCGAGAGCGACGTCGCCGAACTGATCCGGCCGGCGAGGGGCGCGTACGACGCGATCCTGCTCGACGTCGACAACGGGCCGGAGGGGTTGAGCCGCAAGGCCAATGACGCGCTCTACGATCACGCGGGCCTTGCGGCGGCGCGAGCGGCGCTGCGCCCGGGCGGCGTGCTGGCGGTCTGGTCGGCGACGCCCGATGCCGGGTTCACGCGCCGGCTCGCGCAGGCGGGGTTTTTCGTGGAGGAAACGCGGGCGCGGGCCCGGCGCGGCGGGGGCGGGGCGCGCCACGTGATCTGGCTGGCGACGCCGCGCGGGGCATGACGCGGGCCAGCGGTTTCCCGGCTGGCCATTTCGGGCGACCCTGACCAGCTTCGAAGAAAATCGGCCGACATGGCTTTTCATTCGGCCAGCATGCGATAGCTGTGGCGCATGCTCCTGGACATTGACGACCTGACGAAATCCTATCCCGGGCCCGAGGGGCCGGTTCCGGTGCTGCGCGGCGTGTCGCTTGCGCTGGGGGCGGGCGAAAGCCTGGCGCTGACCGGCGAATCGGGTTCGGGCAAGAGCACGCTTCTGCATCTGGTCGGCGGTCTCGACCGGGCCGACGGGGGGCGCATCCTGTTCGACGGCAAGGACGTGACGGCGCTGGACGACCGTGGCCGCGCGACGTTGCGGCGAACCGAGATCGGGATCGTCTTCCAGCAGTTCAACCTGATCCCCTCGCTCGACATCGCCGCCAACATCGCCTTCCAGGCGCGGCTTGCCGGTTCGATGGACGAGGCCCGGTTCGACGGGCTGGCGAAGGCGCTGGGGCTCGAGCCGCACCTGCGCAAGTATCCCGAACAACTGTCGGGGGGACAGCAGCAACGCGTCGCGATTGCCCGCACGCTCGCGGCGCGGCCAAGGCTGATCCTCGCCGACGAGCCGACCGGCAACCTGGACGAGAAGACGGCGGACGAGGTGATGGACCAGTTCCTGGCGCTCGTCGCCGAGACGGGCGCGGCGCTCCTGATGGTGACGCACTCGCCGCGACTGGCGGCCAAGCTCGGGCGTCACGCGCACCTGAGCCAGGGCCGGCTCGCATGACGGCGGCGACGCTGGCCGCGCTCGCCTCGCATTGGACGCGCAACCGCATCCAGTTCCTGACGCTCGTCGTGGGGCTGGCGCTGGCGACCGCGCTGTGGTCGGGAGTCCAGGCGATCAATGCGGAGGCGCGCGCAAGCTACGACGCCGCGGCCGCGACGCTGGGCGAGGGGAGGCTGGACCAGATCCTGCCGGCGGCCGGCGAAACGATGCCGCAGGAGCGGTTCGTCGCGCTTCGCCGCGCCGGATGGCTGGTGAGCCCGGTCGTCGAGGGGCGGCTGCGAGTGGGCGGCGTGACGCTGCGGCTTGTCGGGATCGATCCGCTGACGGCACCGGCGGGCGCCGGGGCGAGCATAGCCCTTGCCCAGACCGACCTCTCGGGGTTCCTGGAAGCGGAGACGCTTCTGGCCAATGCCGACGCCGCGGAGGCGCTTCGGGGCTTCCTGCCGAACCCGGTGATCGCCGACGCGTCGATCGCGCCGGGAACAGTGCTCGCCGATATCGGCGTCGCGCAGCGGCTGCTCGACATGCCCGGCCGCATCAGCCGGTTGGTGGTCTCCCCGGTGCAGCCGCTGCGTCAACGGCCCCTGGCCGACGTGGCGCCCGATCTCGCCCTGCGCGGCGCCGACGGCGGGCGCGACGTCGGCCGGCTGACCGACAGCTTCCACCTCAACCTGACTGCCTTCGGGTTCCTGAGCTTCGCGGTTGGCCTCTTCATCGTCCATGGCGCGATCGGCCTCGCCTTCGAGCAGAGGCGCGGCATGGTGCGGACGCTGCGGGCCCTCGGCGTTCCGCTCGACCGGCTGATCGTGCTGATGATCCTCGAACTCGTCGTGCTGGCCACTCTCGCCGGCGCGGTCGGGATCGTGCTCGGCTATCTCGTCGCGGCCGTCCTTCTGCCCGACGTTGCCGCCACGATCCGGGGCCTCTACGGAGCCGACGTGGCCGGCACGCTCCAGATCCGTCCGGTCTGGTGGATCTCGGGCCTCGCCATGGCCGTCGGCGGCGCGCTCCTCGCCGCGGCCAGCCCGGTGTGGCGGATCGCGCGGATGCCGGTGCTGGCGAGCGCCGGCGGGCGGGCCTGGGCGGTTGCCTCGGGCCGAGGACGGGTGCTGCAGGCGCTGACCGCGCTCGGCCTCTTCGCCCTGGCGGGCCTGCTTGCGCTGCATGGCTCGGGGCTGGTCGCAGGCTTCGCCATCCTCGCCTGCCTGTTCCTCGGCGGCGCGCTGGCCCTGCCATTCTGTCTCGCCCTAGTCCTCAAGACGGGGCAAAGCTGGTCGTCGGGCGTGCTGCGGCAATGGTTCTGGGCGGACAGCCGGCAGCAGCTGCCCGGCCTCAGCCTGGCGCTGATGGCGCTGCTTCTCGCGATGGCCGCCAATGTCGGCGTCTCCACCATGGTGTCCAGCTTCCGGTTGACCTTCATCGGCTTCCTCGACCAGCGTCTTTCGGCCGAGCTTTACGTCGACGCGGCCGGCGCGCCCGATCGCGCGGCGCTCGAGAGCTTCGTCGATGCGCGGGCCGACGCCGTACTGCCGATCCTGTCGGTGGAGACCCAGCTCGCCGGGCTTCCGGCCGAACTCTATGGCGCGCGGGTCGGATCGACCTATCGCGAGAACTGGCGCTTCCTCGAAGCCGAGGCGGATGTGTGGGACCGCGTGGCGGAAGGCGAGGCGGTGATCGTCAACGAACAGCTGTCGCGCCGCGCCCGCCTTGGCCTCGGCGACGATCTGGCGGTTGCGCCCGACGTGACGCTTCCCATCGCCGGCATCGTCGGCGACTACGGAAATCCGATCGGCCAGGCGATCCTCGGCGAGGACCTGTTCCGGCAGGCCTATCCGGCGGTGGCGCCGGCGCGGTTCGGCCTGCGGACGAGCGATCCCGAAGCCCTGCGGCGTGCGCTGATCGAAGAGCTCGGGCTGCCAGCCTCTTCCATCATCGACCAGGCGGCGATCAAGCGGTTCTCGCTGTCGGTGTTCGAGCGCACCTTCTCGGTGACCGAGGCGCTCAACGTGCTGACGCTGGCGGTCGCGGCGTTCTCGATCCTGATGAGCCTGCTGACGCTGGCGGCGATGCGGCTGCCGCAACTCGCTCCGGTCTGGGCGATGGGGGTGACGCAAAATCGGCTGGCGGGTGTCGAAGTGCTGCGCACCGTGCTCCTGGCGATGCTGACGGCGGTGCTGGCCATTCCGCTCGGCCTGTTGCTCGCCTGGGTGCTGCTCGCCATCGTCAATGTCGAGGCCTTCGGCTGGCGCCTGCCGATGTATCTGTTTCCGTTCGAATATGCGCGGCTGGTCCTGCTGACGCTCGTCGCCGCGCTCGCCGCCGCGTCCTGGCCCGCCTGGCGGCTGTCGGCCATGGCGCCGGCAGGCCTGCTCAAGGTCTTCGCCCATGAACGCTAGGCTCAGCTTCCTGCTTCCCATCCTCTGGCTCGCCTGCGGCGGCGCGGCGCTGGCGCAGGGCTTCGCCGGGCTCGGCACCGATGCCGAGGGATTCGCCATGCCGCAGCCGGGGCGCGCGCTTGCGTTTCCGCGGGACCACGGCGCGCATCCCGATTACCGGATCGAATGGTGGTACGTGACGGCCAACCTGGCGGGTCCGGACGGAGCCGCCTACGGATTGCAATGGACGCTGTTCCGCTCCGCGCTGAAACCGGGCGAGGCGGATGGGTGGGAGAGCCCGCAGATCTGGTTCGGTCATGCGGCGGTGACGAGCGCGACGACGCACAGGGCCGTCGAGCGTTTCGGACGCGGCGGAACCGGGCAGGCCGGCGTGACGACCGAACCGTTCGAGGCCTGGATCGACGACTGGCGCATGGCGGGAGACCTGGCTGGCGCAGTGCAATTGACGGCCACGGGGAGGGATTTCGCCTACGACGTCACGATGCGCGCCAAGGGCCCGCTCGTCTTCCATGGGCAGGACGGTTTCTCGGTCAAGTCGGCGGCCGGGCAGGCGAGTTATTACTATTCGCAGCCGTTCTTCGAGGTGGAAGGCACGCTCACCCTGCCGGACGGGGACGTGCCGGTGCGCGGTTCGGCCTGGCTCGACCGGGAATGGTCGTCGCAGCCGCTCGCGGAGGACCAGTCCGGCTGGGACTGGTTCTCGCTGTCCTTCGATGACGGCGACAAGCTGATGGGTTTCCGGCTGCGCGATTCGGCCGGCGGCGATTTCACGTCGGCGACGTGGATTGGCGCCGACGGTACGACGACGGCCTATGGCGATGGCGCGCTTACGGCGACGCCGCTCGAGGAGAGCCGGGTCGCTGGCCGCGAGGTGCCGACGCGCTGGCGGGTGACCCTGCCGGAGAAGGGGCTCGACGTGACGGTGGCCGCGCTGAACAGCCAGGCGTGGATGGGGCTGACCGTCCCCTATTGGGAGGGGCCGGTGACGGTGACCGGCAGCCATCCGGGTCGCGGCTACCTCGAAATGACGGGCTACGAGGATCGCTGAGCGAAGGTCCGTCTCGTCCTGCCGTTGCCCGATCGGCAACGCGGAGGGCGAGAATCGATGATTGTTCGCAACGCTCCCGGCTGCGACATTCTCCAACGACCGGAGGATCGACGAAGGACGATGGCCTACATCATCACCGAGCCCTGCATCGACGTGAAGGACGGCGCCTGCACCGCCGCGTGTCCGGTCGACTGCATCTACGAAGGCGGGCGGATGTTCTACATCCATCCCGACGAATGCATCAATTGCGGGCTCTGCCTGTCGATCTGTCCGGTCGATGCGATCGTCTGGGACGGCGAGATGAAGCCGCAGCACAAGGTTTTCGAGATCGCCAATCGCGACTTCTTCGGCGACGACGTGACCGGCTGGCACTCGCCCGGCGGCTGGGACGTGACCCGCAAGACCGAGCTCGATCATCCGCTGGTGGCCGGCTGGCCGTTGCGGACGGAGGATCAGCCGGCGTAGTGGCGCCGGACGATGCCGGCGATGAAGCGCGCATCCTCGCGCCGGCCTTCGAAGCTCGAGGCTGCCGCGCGCGCCTGCGCGACGAGCTCGCGCCGGGCGTCCTCGAAATCCACCGTCGCCAGCCGTCCATCCTCCACGATCCAGCGGCCGCCGACCGCGAGAGCGCGAACATGGCCGGCGGTCATCCGACCGAGCAGCATCGACGCCTCGTCCATGTCGTCGAAGATCGCGTCCTCGACGAGACTGGCATAGTCGATGACCACGAGGTCGCCGGCCGGGGGCTGGTTGACGACCGACGCGCCATGGCGGATCGCCGCATCGAAAATGTCCGCCGGAGGGATCGCCGGCTCGAGCCCCCGCCCGCCATGCAGGAGATGGAACAGGCGCATCTCGCGCCAGATGTCCTGGTCGTCGTCGAAGCCTGTGCCGTCGAGACCGATGGCGCAGGCGAGCCCGGCGGCGCGGGCCGTATCGATCGGCGCGACGCCGGAGCGCAGGCGCAGGTTGGCGGAGGGATTGCTGGCGAGTACGACGCCGCGCTCGGCGAGCAGTTCGCATTCGTCCGGCCGCAGCTGCACGCCATGGGCCACCGCGAGGCGCGGCGACAGGAAACCAATGTCGTCGAGGAACCTCACGACTCCTTGCGGGAACCGCCGGTCCAGCCACGCGCGCTGGCGCGGACTCTCCAACAGGTGCATGTGGATGCGGCGGCCGGTTCGCGCCGAAGCGTCGGCGACGGCTTCGAGCAACGCGTCGCTGGCCCATTGCGGCCCGATCGGACCGTACTGCACGTCGACCATGCCGGAGCCATGCGCGCGGGCGATCGCATCGACGGCGGCGAGCTGCTCGGCGATCGGCGCATAGCGGGGCGCCAGCCGCTCGACGCGGGCCCGATCGGCGGGGGAGAGGCCGGGCAAGAGTTCCGGCAGCCCGCCATAGACGAAGGGCGAGTCGTCGAGGAGCGGGCAGGACAGGCCGAGCCGGATGCCGACGTCGCGCGCTGCCCGGACCACGGCGCCGGCCTCATCCACCAGCGTCGCGACGTTGAGCGAATTGTGGCAATGCATGGTCGCGCCGCAGCCGGACCGGGCGACCCGGCCGAAGGCCACCAGCGCCTCGAGCCAGGGATCGGTCGGCGGGCGCAGGCGCATGAAGGCAATCCAGGGCTCCAGCGCATCGTCGAGGCCGCCGAAATCATAGGGCCGGATGCCGTAGCCGTGATCGTGGGCGTTGACCGGCGCGGGAAGCGCCAGCAGCCCGGCGCCGGCGGCGCCGCCGGCGGTCGCGGCAAGGCCCTCCGCGCTTGCGGTGATCTCGACATCGCGCAAGGCAGGCGCGTGGCCCGGCGTCGCCAGATAGCGCTCGACGGCGACGGTGACGCTCATCGGTTCAGCACCTCGTGTATGTCCTTGCTGTAGGCGACCAATTCGGTGGCGATGAAGTCGACGAAGGCCTGCGTGGCTCCCGTCAGCGGCCGGTTTCGGGGGACCATGACGGAAATTTCCAGCTCCTGCAGCCTGGACCCGGCGATCGGCAAGGCCACGACGCTGCCCTCGCGCAACTCGTTCAGCAAACCGATTGGCGTGAAGAAGGCGACGCCGACGCCGGCCAGGATGAGCGGTTTCAGCATCATCTGGTTGTTTGTCGCCACCAGCGTGCGGCCGGTTCGGTCGAGCGCGGCGAGCTCGATCGAGATCATCGAACTCATGACCTCGTTGTCGAGCTGGAGCAGCAGGTTGAACTGCGCGCATTCCTGCAGGGTGACGGATTTCGATCTGGCCAGCGGATGATTGCGCGACACCATCGCCATCAGCGGCATCGGCACGCCCGCGACACGGCGGATGTCCTCCGGACGGGCGAGGTCAAAGGTGATGCCGACGTCGACGTCGCCATCGGCGACGAAGCCGAAAATCTGGCTGTAGTTGTCGTTGCGGATCCTGAGGTCGATCGCCGGGTGGAGCCGATGGAAGGTCATGACGCGTTCGGGCAGGAACTGCACGGACAGGCTGTCCAGACAGGCGACGTGGACACGGCCGGTCTTCTTGCCCTTCAGGTCGCCGAGTTCGCCCCGCATAATGTCGAACTGGTGCAGCGTGTCGCGGGCGTGGCGCAGCGCGATCTCGCCGGCGCGGGTCAGGCGCAGGCCGCTGGGCAACCGTTCGAACAACGGCGTGCCGAGTTCATCCTCGATCTTCTGGATCTGGCGGCTGACGGCGGAACTGGCGACGTGCAGTTCCTCCGAGGCCTTGCGGATCGAGCCCGCGCGCGCCACGGCGACGAAGTAGCGCAAGACGGCTGCGTGCATGGTTCCGGGACGCTCCCCCTATCTATGGTCGGCGCGACCCTAACGCCCCTTCCACACCGGCGCACGCTTTTCGTTGAAGGCGCGCACGCCCTCGGTGGCGTCCTCGCTGGCGAGCGCGGCGACGAGTGCGGGCGTCCGCAGCGCCTGCGCCTCGGCCGGGGAGAGATGGCCGGTGCGGTTGACCGTCTGCTTGATGGCGCGCAGCGACAGCGGCGCGTTGGCGACGATGTCGGCGACCCAGCGCTCGACGGCAGCGTCGAGCAGGTCGGCCGGGGCGACCTCGTTGACGATGCCGAAGCTCGCCATTTCGGTGGCCGAGAAGCGCCGTCCGGTGAGCATGACGCCCATGGCGAGGTTGTGCGGGATCTTGCGCTGCAACAGGACCATGCCGCCATCGAGCGGCATGCGGCCGACGCGGCCTTCCGGCAGGCCGAACTGCGCCTTGTCGGAGGCCACGACGATGTCGCAGCCGAGCACCATCTCGAAGCCGCCGCCGAGCGCGTAGCCGTTGACGCGGGCGATCACGGGGATGTCGAGCGTGCGCCTGTAGGCGATGCCGCCAAAACCGCATGGTCGCGCGTCGGCCCAGTATTCGAGGCCCGACTTGGCGACGTTCTTCATGTCGGCGCCGACGCAGAAGGCCTTCTCGCCAGCGCCAGTGAGGACGATGCAGGAAATGTCGTGGCGGCGTTCGAGTTCCTGCCAGACGGCCTCGAGTTCGGCCTCGTGCGCGCCGTCAATGGCGTTCAGTCGGTCGACGCGGTCGATGACGACGCGCGCGACGCGGTCGGCGATGTCGAGGCGGATGCTCATGCCGCCCCCCTGCGGCGTTCCTCGGCCATGCCGCCGAGCACCTCGTCATTGTGCTCGCCAAGGCGCGGCGGCGCCTGCCTGACCACGACCGGAGCGGCCGACATGTCGATCGGGCTGCCGATCAGCCGGACGGGGCCGGACGGGGTGCGGCCGGCTTCGAGGACCATGCGGTTGACGAGCGTCTGCTCGTCCTCCAGGGCCTCGGCCAGCGTGCGCACCGGCGCGCAGAGGATGTCGACCTTTTCCAGCCGCGCCAGCCAATGGTCGCAGCTTTTTTCGGCGAAGCGTGCGCGGAATACGGCCTGGAGCTCGGGCTTGTGCTCCATCTGCCGGTCGAGATCGGCGAAGCGCTCCTCGCGCGACAGGTCCTCGATCTCCAGCGCCTCGCAAATGTCGCGCAGCGGGTTCTGCTTGAAGGCGCCGACCATGACGATCGGCCGGTCGGTGGTCTCGAAGACGCCGGTCAGCGGGAAGGCGCCCCAGTTCAGGTCCTTGCCGCGCATCATGTGGGCGGCGCCCTCCTGCATCTGCATGGCCAGCATGGAGTTGTAGAGCGACACCGATACGACCTGGCCGAGGCCGGTCTTCTGGCGCTGGAGCAGCGCGAGGAGCACGCCCTGCATCAGATGCATGCCGGCGGAGTAGTCGCACAGCGCGGTCGAGTAGATGGCCGTCGGCTGCGAGGCGTCGGACTTGCGCGCCATGACGCCGGTCATCGCCTGCGCCAGCACGTCCTGGCCGCCCTTGTGGACGTTCGGGCCTTCCAGCCCGAAGCCGGAGCCGATGGCGAAGATGATGCCCGGATTTCGCCGCTTCAGTTCGTCGTAGCCGAAGCCCATGCGCTCCATGACGCCGGGGCGGAAGTTGCTGACGACGACGTCGGCGCCGTCGATCAGCGCCAGCACCTGCGCCTTGGCCTCGTCCGACCTGAGGTCGAGCGCGACGCTCTTCTTGTTGCGGTTGAGCGAGCAGAAGACAGGGTTGTTCAGGCCGTCCGGATCGGAGCCCAGCGACCAGCGCGACAGGTCGCCGATCTTGTCCTTCTCGATCTTGATGACCTCGGCGCCGTAGTCGGCGAGCATCTGGGTGCAGCACGGCCCCATCATCACCTGGGTGAAGTCGACCACCCTTATGCCGTCGAGTGGGAGAGGGATCATTCGGCGGCCTCCAGCAGCATGGCGTTCTCGGACGGGACGTCGCCCGGATCGGCGCCCTGCGCGCGCATCTGGCGCTGGATGGCGCCGACGTCGGCGTGGCGCACCTTGACGCCCGCGTTGAGGGCGACCGTGGCGGCGATGCCGGCGGCCTCGCCCATGGCCATGCAGGGCGGGATCTCGCGGCTCGACTTCTGCGCCTGCGGCGTCGCCGAGTAGTGGCGTCCCGCGACGATCAACTGGTCGACCTCGCGCGGCAGCATGGCGCGGTAGGGCGTGTAGTAGTCGCGACCGCGGCAGACCGTGTCGGCGAAGTGGCGGCGCTGCATTACGTCGTCCTTGGTCACGACGTACTCGCCTTCGAGCATGCGCGTCTGGCGCACGCCGGTCTGCGGCGCGAAATCGACGACGTAGGCCTTCTCGAAGCCCGGCATGTTCCGGCGCGCGAAGTCCATCAGCCGTTCCATGCGGGCGCGGCCCTCGAGTTCGACGGCGGTCAGGTCGGCGACCCTCAGCCCGTGCAGCTTGGGCACGTGCGGACAGTTGAGCCAGACGACGCCAGGCAGCGGCGTCTTCAGCCACCAGAAGTTCCAGCAGCCGCCGATGATGCGCTTGGCCTCGTGGTCGAGTTTCGCGAACTCCTCCGGCCGCTCGAACTGGAAGGCCTCGGCGCGGTCGGTGTCGACGCCGCCCCAGCGGGAGACGGTGGTGAGGATGAAGGAACTCTCCTGCGACTTCGCGCCGGCGCTCGAAGCGACGTCGAGGTCGCCGGTCGCGTCGATCACCACGTCGCCGAGGATCGCCTGGCGGCCTTCCTTGGTCTCGCAGATGACGCCCTTGATGGTCCCGTCCTCGACGATGGCGGAGGAGAACCAGGAGTGGGCGCGCAGCTTGACGCCGGCATCGCCGATGACGGCATAGGAGGCGCGCTTGAAGGCGTCGGGATCGAAGGCGGCCGCGAAGCAGGCCGGATGCGGCATGGTCTGAGTGTGGAAGTCGAACAGGCCCCAGCGCGCCCATTTGCGCCACATGGCCTCGGTCTCGCGGACGCCCGGCTTCAGGTCCTCTTCCGGCGGGGTGACGCACAGGCCCCAGGACCGCATCCGGTCGATCATCTCCATGCAGATGCCGCGAACGGTGATCTCTTCGCCGTTGTGCATGTCGTCCAGCACCAGTACCATGCCGCCGGAGGCGAGGCCGCCGAGATAGGGATAGCGCTCGAGCAGGGTGACGCTGGCGCCGTTGCGGGCGGCCGAGACGGCAGCCGAGATGCCGGCCGGTCCGCCGCCGACCACGACGACGTCGGAGCGGTCGGCCACCTTCGCGTCGCGCGCGGCTTCATGAATGGTCGCGGGTACCATGGTGTTCCTCCGGTTTTTGTTCGGCAGGCGGTCCGGTCTCAGTGGACGTCGGACGCCTTCCACCTGATGAGGCGCGTCTCGGCGACCGAGACGAGGGTGAAGAGCAGGACGGCGAGCAGCGCCGCCGTGAAGACCGTCGCGTAGAGCAGCGGCGAGCGGAAATTGTAGGTCGCCTCGATGATGAGGGCGCCGAGGCCGTAGTTGGAGCCGATCCATTCCGCCACGATCGCGCCGATGACGCAGGTGGTGCTTGCGATCTTCAACGCGGCAAAGAGGAAGGGCAGCGAACTCTGGATGCGCACCTTCCAGAAGATCTCCGACTGCGAGGCCGACAGGACCCGCATCAGGTCCAGCGTGGCCGGCGTCACGGCCTTGAGGCCGCGCACCATGTTCACCAGCGTCGGGAAGAAGCAGATCAGCGCCGCGATGATGACCTTGGGCAGGTAGCCGCTGCCGAAGATCAGGACCAGGATCGGGGCGACGGCGATGATCGGGATTGTGTTGATGAAGACGGCGATCGGATAGAAGGCCTTCTCCGCCGTCCGCGAATGGACGAACCAGATCGCGAGCAGGATGGCGATCAAGTTGCCGAAGATGAAGCCGAGCACGGCCTCGAACAGCGTCGGCCAGAAATTGCTCCAGAGCGTCCAGCCGTCGTCGCGGAAGGACCTCAGCACGTCGAGCGGGCCGGGCGCCATGTAGGTCGGCACCGAAAAGGCCCAGACGATGAACTGCCAGCCGGCAATGAGGCCGATGACGGCGAGCGTCGCCGGCAGCTTGTCGCGGAAGCGGTCGGCGAAGCCGAACAAGCCGGTCTGCGGCAGGGCAGGGGAGCGATGGGCTATGTCGGCCATCAGCATTCCTCCAGGAGGCGGCGCAGATGCGCCGTGATCTGCACGAATTCGAGCGTGTCGCGCATGGCGAGGCGCCGCTCGGCGGGCAGGTCGACCGTCACGAACTCCTTCACGCGGCCGGGATGGGAAGCGAGCACCAGCACGTGCTGGCCGAGGAAGGCCGCTTCCGGGATCGAGTGGGTGACGAACATGATCGTCGTGCCCGTCTCGCGCCAGATGCGCAGCAACTCCTCGTTGAGCTTGTCGCGGGTGATCTCGTCCAGCGCGCCGAAGGGCTCGTCCATCAGCAGGATCTTCGGCCGGGAAACGAGGGCGCGGGCGATCGCGACGCGCTGGCGCATGCCGCCGGAGAGTTCGGACGGCAGCGCCTTCTCGCGTCCCTTGAGGCCGACGAGTTCCAGCAGTTCGGCGGGCTCGGCATGGGCAGAGCCGCCGCCGCCGACCTCGAGCGGCAGGCGGACGTTGTCGATGGCGCTGCGCCAGGGCAGCAGCGTCGCGTCCTGGAAGACGAAGGAGAAGTTGCGTTCGCGCCGCGCCTGTTCCGGCGTGCGTCCGAGCACCGTGATCTCGCCCGCGCTGACGGGCACGAGATCGGCGATGGCGCGCAGCAGGGTGGACTTTCCGCAGCCCGAAGGTCCGAGCATGGTGACCAGGGACCCGGCGGGGATGTCGACCGACACCCCCGACAACGCGGTCACGGCGCTGTCCCTCTCGCCGAAGACGACGTCGACGTCGCGGACCGCGACGGCGACGTTCGCCTTGTGCTCGGATGCCGCGGGCATGGCGACCGGCCGGGCCAGCGCGCTCGCTCCCATGACCTCAGCCGACCTTCTTGCGGATGTCGGCGGTCGCTTCGAGGATCGACAGCGTCATGATGTCGTCGACGGTCGGAACGGCGCCCTTGAACTGGTCGAGATCGGCATAGGTCTTGAGCTGCGCTTCCCAGTTGGCGCGGTTCATCGCGCCCCAGCCCTCGGCCTTGGTGGTCTCGCCGAAGCTGAACTCCAGCACCGGCTTGACGGCCTCGAGTTCGCTCGCCTTGTCGAGGTTCGGATAGGCTTCGACCAGAATGTCGACCGCTTCCTCCGGATTGTCCTTGGCGTAGCCCCAGCCCATCGCGGAGCCCGAGATGAACTTGGCGAGCAGGTCGGGAGTCTCGGTGATCGCCTTGTCGGTGGCGAAGTAGACGTTGGCGTAGAGCTGGATGCCGGTGTCCCAGAGCATCATGTCGACGCGGTCGTCGCCGAGGATCTTCAGGGCGTTGGTGTTGGTGAGCCAGCCGGTGACCGCCTGGGCCTGACCGGTCAGCAACTGGTTCATGTCGGCGCCCATGTTGACGAGCGTCACCTGGTCCTCGGCGATGCCGTTCTTGGCGAGCAGCGCGCGCGCCAGGATGTAGGCGGTGGGCTGGGTCGCGATGGTCTTGCCGATCATGTCCTTCGGCTCGCGGATCGCGTCCTTGGCAAGCGAGAAGTAGGTGAAGGGATGCTTCTGGTAGCCGCCCGCGATCGCCTTGATGGGGATGCCGGCCGAGCGGGCAAGCATGACCGAGGGGCTCGACGACGTCTGGCCCACCAGCGCCTGACCCGAGGCGACGCTCGCGACGCCGTCGACGTTGGGACCGCCGGGCGTGATCTGGAGTTCGACGCCCTGCTCGGCGTAGAAGCCCTTCTTGATGGCGACCACTTCGCCGAGGATGCCGTTGGAGGCGAGCCAGCCGAGCTGCATGTTGATCTTGGCCGGCGACTGCGCGGTGGCGCGCGTAACGCTGATCAGGCTGTGGGTGGCGGCCAGGCCGCCGACCGTGGCGGCTGTCTGGAGGAATTGACGGCGCGTGCTGCGGAATTCAGGCATGTCGATCTCCCGTTGATGGACCCTGGCGCGTTCCCATGCGCCGGCTGAGCTCTCGGGTCGGGGAGGATGATGTGACCAAGCGACGTTCGAATAAAGTAGAATGATTCGGAACGCCCGTTGCCGATCCGGCAACACGCCATCGCCGTCGGCGCGTGAAACTTGCTGGTCTCGGCACGGCGGAGACGCAATCGCAGAACATTCCAGCGCGAGGAACGCAGCCGCGGCCGATGCCGGGGCGAGCCGGGCAGCGCGCGCCCGATGTCAGGGCAGGTTCTCTTTCACGACGATTTCGATGCGGATGCGTTCCTGCGAGGGCACGATGCCGAGGCCGTCGCTCTTGGCCCTCAGGACGCGAAGGGCGCTCCGCACGATGTGGCCGACGTTCTGGCTGATCACGGCGTCGAACATGCCCGATGCCAGCGCCTCCCGGGTCACCCTGGTGAGTTCGTGGGCGACGACGGTCAGCGCGCCGGGCTCGACGCGGGCGCGCAGGACGTCGAGCAGGGGGCGGCTGCCATGGCCGATCGAGTAGATGCCGGTGATGTCGGGCCGGCTGTCCAGAACCGCGGTCACCACCCGCGCGGTGACCGCGTCGTCGTCATGGCCTTCGACGGAGGGCAGGACCTCGATGCGCGGGAACGACTCCGCCATCACGCGGTCGAAGCCGAGGCGGCGTTCGACATTGTCGCGGGCCTGCATGGAGCTGACGAGGACCATGACGGCGCCAGGCTGGCGGCCGTGGAACTTGCCCATCAGCACGCCCGCCGTGCGCCCCGCCGCGACGTTGTCGATGCCGACGAAATGATCGCGGTCGGTGTTGGGCAGGTCCGAGACCAGCGCCACGATCGGCATGCCGTCGGCCCTGAGCCGAGCGATGGCGTCGCGCACGTGCGGCGTCTCCGGCGCGAAGATCGCCATGCCGTCGGTGTTGGCGCGCGAGATCGACCGCAGCGAGCGGACCAGCGCGTGCGGATTGTTGGCGGGAAACGTGACGATGCGCACGTCGGTGCGATCCGTCGCCGAGCCACGCACCGCCTCGCTGATCGCCTCCCGCAGCGTGCCGACGAACAGCACCGGCGTTTCCGGAAGCACGAAGGTCATCCGGTAGCGCCGCTGTCGGGCGAGGTTCGCAGCCGTCACGTCGCGCACGTAGCCGAGCGCATCGATCGCCGCGTTGACCCGCCCCACCGTCTTTTCCGTCACGCCCGCACGCTGGTTGAGCACGCGGTCCACCGTGGCGAGGCTGACCCCCGCCGCCCTGGCGATATCGTTGACCGTCGGACGCGACATGCTTCCCCCTCGGAGCACTGTATCGGGAATAGTTTGAGGTACGTCAATCAGGAAGGGCCTGGAGTTTGGCTTGTCTTCGTGCGGCCACCGTCCCCCGGTGAGTACGGAACGCGGGATGGCGCCAGCGCCTTCTCAGACGCTTTTCCTGCGACGGGCGGAGATGACCGATTCTCCGCCTCGAGCCGGTTCGGATAGAAGCTGGAAGGCTCCCAGCGATGTCACGCGGGATCAGGTGGCGAGCGTGTGCCGACTCCCGATTGTCTTCAATGAAATCCATTGAAAACGCCTGGCGCTCGTTCCGGCGAGCGTCGTCCGAACGCGGTTGGAGGTGGAAAGGAACAAGCCGCTAAGTATTTGATTTTTTTTGGTAGCGGAGGAGGGATTCGAACCCCCGACACAAGGATTATGATTCCTCTGCTCTAACCAACTGAGCTACTCCGCCCCTTTCGAAACGGCGCCGCGAGGTGAGGCGCCGCGCCGGCTTGCGCCGAGGCTGGGCGGATATAGTGGGCGGTCGCGCGCGCTGTCAAGCGCGAAGGCGGCGGTTTTCCCGCGGTTCGCCGGCAGGCGGGACGGGGCGCCTTCGGCCTTGTCGCCGATGCGAAGGATGCGCGGACGGGACCGGCCTCGCGGTCTCGAGAGCCCGCCCGAAACTCACCCCGACCGTCGCCGCGGCGATTTCCGCGCGATCGGCGCTCGCGGACCCCGTGTCCGCCTCGCTCCGGTTCCCGGGACCGCCGCCATCCGCTCCGCCGGAGCGGCTTTCGAAACGGGCGCCCGTTTTCCCCGGCAGGCTTTCCGAGGAGCGACGACCCGCGATACCGGCCGGGATCGAGGATTCCCGGGCCGGCAGCGCTGATCAGACGCCGATCGGCGCGAAGGGAACGACGGTCAGGCTGTCGGTCACCGGGCGCGACCCGGCAGCGGTCTGGGCGGCCACCACCACCGCGCGGCGGACGCGCTCGTCGGTGACGGTGCCGCGAAGCTGCACCTTGCCGCCGACGACCTCGACGTCGACCATGGCGAGACCGCTCCAAGTCTGGTCCTCGATCTCGTCGAGGATCGTGCGCCGGACCGCGATGTCGTCGGCGGCCGGCGCGGGCTCGTCGGAAAGCCGGTGGGTCAGGGCGACCAGGAAGTTGGCGCGGCTGACGATGCCGACGATCCTGCCGTCACGCAGGACGGGAAGGCGCTTGAAGCCGCGCTTCTCCATGATCGAGACGACCTCCTCCAGCGGGGTCTCGGCCGACACCGAAACCACCTGCGGGCTCATCACGTCGCGCACGGTGCGGCCATGCGCATGGACATAGTCGTCGGCAGCGTCGCCCGGCGTGACCCAGAGGTCGAACCAGCGCGGGCGGTGCTTTTCCGTGCCGAGTTCGGCGCGGCGCAGAAGGTCGCGCTCGGTCACCATCCCGATCAGCTTCCCGTCGGCATCGACCACCGGAATGCCGCTCACATGGTGCTGCACCATCATCCGCGCGGCGTCGGCCACGCTCGCCTCCGCGCCGATGGTGGCGGCGCCCGCCGTCATGATGTCTCCGGCCTTCATGGTCATTCTCCGTTTCCTCTGGCGGTGGGCTGCGGTGGGGCGCGCCCACGCCGGGCGGCCGTTTTTTTTTTTGTTTGGGGGGGGCGGCCGCCGACAAGC